>CAYUMH010000024.1:0-43865 GCA_964445775.1 uncultured Terrimonas sp. | reverse complement strand
GGAAAGCCGGGACTGCAGCTGACCGGAGCGTTAAAGCTGACAGCCCCAATATATTAAGCGGCTGGTTTATACCTTTTCTACTTTTTTCTGACCGCTTTTTTTGCGCAGTACCGTCTTTAGTTTGTAGAGTTTACCCGGACGATGCGGCACATCTACTTCCATTTCGTCAAGGTCGTGTAACCAGTCTTTAATGGCCATTTTTTTCCGGAAATTACGCCTGTCCAGCTCCGTATTTAAAATAGCCTCGTAAAGCTCCTGCAGTTCGCGTAAGGAGAATTTTTCGGGCAGCAGGTTAAACACCACCGGGTGTTCCATTACCTGTTCCCGCAAGCGATGCAAACAGGTATCCAGGATGGTTTTATGGTCAAAGGCCATTTTTTTAATATCGTTAACCGGGTGCCAGTGCAGGTGATTGTTGTTGATCTTTAGCTTGACATTATTAATATCCAGCAGGGCAAAGTAAGCCGTGGTAATTACACGCCCGGAAGGGTGGCGGTTAATGGTACCAAAAGTATGTACCTGCTGCAGGAAAATATCATCCAGGCCGGTACGCTCCCGTAATATACGGTAGGAGGCCGCGTCCAGGTCCTCATCAGGATTTACCAGGTCGCCCAACAGGGAATACAGGTTAGAGAATTCTTTTAAGTCGGATTTAATTAACAGCACTTTTAGTTCCTGCTGCTCATACCCAAGAATAACACAGTCTACCGAGATCGCTATTTTAAAATAATCGAGGTGACTGATCTTTTCCGCCTCGGCAGTTTTTAAGAGTGACTTATTGCCCATAGATCTATCAATATTGAGATCGCAAAATTAAATGACTGATGCAGTACAACGTGAAATTACGGGAAACTTTGTGTCCACACGATGTTTGCAAAAGGATTGGTTGTTTTTCAGGGCAAGCGGTTGCCGCTTATAATACCAGCTTTATTGTTTTGGTGGCAGAACCGGTTATTACCTTAATCCAGTATAAACCTTTCATGGCATTGGTATACCGTGCATTCACCGGCAGGTTATGTACGCCGCGGGCCAGGGTGCCATCATAAATAGTCCCCAATGGCTTGCCCGAAGCATCAAATATACTGGCCTGTACCCTACCCGATGCAGGCAGGTTTATTTTTATATAGGCTTGTTTACCGGCCGAAGGGTTGGGAAAAACGCTGGCCAGTACTTCATTCGCAACAGGCTCTCCGGGTTCTTCCGGCTCTTCCGGATCAACCGGGTTGGTATTAATATTTAACAGGTTCCTGTTCAGGTAAACAATATACTCACCGGGAGCAAGGGTAACGTTTTGTGCCGTAGCCGTGATGTTGATAAAGGTACTGTCCAGGTAGTTGAACCAGTTGCCTGTAACCGGGAAGTTTACCTGTTGTGTTACCGCAGTAAGACCAAAATTACCCACCACCAGCAAACAGGAAGTATCACTGGCCGAACGTAGGCGCATCCATTTAAAAGCCCCGTCCAGTCCATGTTCTATCTGGGTGTTCTGTGCTGCAAATACATGCTGGTAGGCCGTACTGAAACGTAAGGTTCCCATTTTTTGATACAGCTTGTAAATATTGTAACGGCGGGCCTGTTGCAGGTAATCCCAGCGGATTGGTTTTTTATTGGTCCGGCAATCATTATTAACCGTACCATTTTCGCAATAGTTAATGGAGTAATCATAACCCAGCTCGCCAAACTGCCATATCAATTTAGGACCGGGCATAGACAGGAAGAAAGCTGCCGCCAGTTGTGACCTTTTCAGGGCCGTAGCCGTATCCCGTATATTGTAATTACCGGAAACATTACCAAAGTTGATATTCTTATATACCACCCTTTCTTCATCATGACTTTCCATATAAGTTACCAGGTTGGGATTGGCCCAGCCACGGGTAGTATGTAAGCCCCATGAGAAGTTTGACTGGTCCAGCCAGCCCATGGATGCTTCGGTAAATGCGTGGTTGGAATTACCCCAGAACATCATGCCATAATCTGATAATTCTTTTTCCTCCTGGTTATCAGCAAAATGTTCCAGTATGGCATAGCTACCTGTTGCCGCCGTTTGTTGGGCATTGTAATAATCTTTCCAGATAGCCACACGGCTGGCGTCGTATTGTGCCATTAAGGCTTCGTTGCCTATAGAATAGGTTTGTGTAAATCCTTTTGAGAGATCGTAACGATAGCCATCAATTTTATATTCTTTTAACCAGTGTTCAATTACCCGCTTGGTAAAGTATTTGGTAGGCGCGGCTTCGTGGTTAAAGTCGTGAAATACATTAAAAGGATGCCTGGCCGTTACATTAAACCAGGGATTATCTGCCGCTGTTTCATTGGTAGCGCTGTTCCAGTATAATGCTGCCAGGGGATTACTGCCGGTAGAATGGTTTAAGGCTATGTCCATTACCACGGCCATGCCCTTGCTATGGCATACATCAATAAATTGTTTTAAACTGTTTTTGGTACCATAATATTTATCGGGTGCAAAAAAGTAAGCAGGATTATAACCCCAGCTCTCATTACCATCAAATTCATTGAAAGGCATTATTTCAATTGCATTGATGCCGATACGTTTCAGGTAATCCAAAGTATCTTTTAAAGTTTGCCAGTTGTGGGTGGCAATAAAATCACGTACCAGCAGTTCGTACACCATCAGGCTGCGTTTATCGGGCCGGCTGAAGTTGGGTATGGTCCAGCTATAAGCAGGCGCTGCTGTTTGCAGTATACTCACAATACCTGTCTGCCCCGCAGGATAAGCTTTTAAATTGGGATAAGTGGCTGCATTGATGTACTGATCGTTCCAGGGATCCAGTATTTTTTCCGCATAAGGTTCGCCTACTTTTAAGTTCCCATCTACCAGGTACTGGAAAGCATATTCAGTACCCGGCGTTAAGCCGCTGATGGTCTTCCACCAATAATTACCATCTGGTGTTTTGTTCATCTGGAAATTTGCATTCTCTTGCCAGTTACTGCCCGCAAATTCGCCAATAACACATACCCGGCCTTTATTGGGGGCATATAACACCAGGGTAACTTCGGTATTGTTGGGGTTGTAGTTAATGCCATCTTTAACACCGGCCGGTAAGGGTGCAATAGTAGCGGCATTGTTAACCATAAAACTTATTTGCTCTGTACGCACATCCGCGCCGTTAATGGCTTCCAGTTTCAGGCGGGTATTGCCCGCAACATTCAACACAGGGTTTGCCGTAATAACCGTAGCTGCGGCTGCCGTTTGTACCAGGTTGTCGTTAATATAAAGGTTAAGGGTAGATGGTTTGTTAGCGCCGCCGGTAATGGCGATGGTTTCGCCTACCGTTTTACTGATGGTTTCAGGCATTGGCGCAAAATAAGGCTGCATATAAGGTTGGGTAAACCCTGCTACCAGCGAATCGCCGCCATAAATTTTAATGTACATATCACCGCCGTTACTGTTGCGTTGTACCATATTGCCGTTACCAGTTCTGAATAAAAGCGCAATGTTTTGTATATACTCTGTACCCGTTACATTAAAAAAACTGCGGATATTGGTAATGGTAAAACTATACTTATTATTTCCCAGGTAACTTGCCCGGTTCTGTGTTGTGTTGGAACTCCATTCAAAAGGCACATGTTTCCAGTCTGTCGGGCCGGTGCTCAGGTTGGTAACAACTCCCACATGCACATATACATCGCCTGTATTGGCATAGTTCAGTAAAGCCTTATTGCCAAAGTTGGCATCCATAGTGATAGTCACATTATCAGTTTCCCTGGCAAACTGTGGGGCAGTACCCAGTAATTGCGCCCGGGACGCACAAAAAAATAACAGGAAAAACTGTAGCAGGTAAAGCTTTTTCATTGACAATATTTTGCAGATAAATAACCGTTAGTGATGTGAAGATATAAAATATGTACTTAATACACATTAAAAATTCGACAAATTGTTACTCCGGCCTTAAAACATTACTCAGCTGCTTCATTATCAGTTCGTTTTCCCGTAGCCTGCAGTTTTTCCCGAAATAGTAACCACAGATCCCGGGCAGTGAATATTTTTACTTAAAATATATCATTATCATGCGATTTACGCTTTTCGTTTTAGCAGCCCTATTGCTTACAACCGCTGCACAGGCCCAGGAAGAAAAAAAACAGTTTAACCTGAATGCTGCCGATGGCATAGTATATTATGACCTGGAGACCAACCAACCCGTAGCCAAAACCAATAAAAGCTGGGATATTTCCTTTAATAAAACAGCTATCCAGTTAAACAGTACCGATGGTAAAGTAGAAGCACAAATAGTAAGTGGTAACAACTTTGATAAAGTATTAAAAGCCCCCACAAGCGGGTATAAAAAAGATACAGCCGGCAGCAGTGCTATTCAGTCGGGCAGTGGCAATGGCTGGTACACTTATAATATGGATGACCATACCATTCAACCCATTGCCGATAAGGTTTTGGTAATAAAAACAACCGAGGGCAAGTATGTAAAACTGGCCATTACCAGTTATTATAAAGACCAGAAAGATTTTAACCCCGGCGGTTATTACAATTTTAAATACAGTTTTATTAAATAAGCTTAACGCTTGTCAATAAACTTAATAGGTTTACGGCCACCGTCAGGAAACTGCAGTTTTTGCATTTCCTCGGGTGTCAAGTATTTAATTTGCGGGCTTACTCTCAGGCGTGCCTGAATGTAGGCCCGTATTTTATTGGCTGTTTCGGTAGTGGTGTTCAACGGTACTACATGCAGCAATACTTCATCTGTTCCAATTTCATTAGCGCTCACTTCCGCCACATAGTCTTTAATGGTTTCCATACCATTCAGTATTTCAAACAGGGCTGGCGCAAACAAGGTAGTGCCTTTGTATTTTATCATTTGTTTTTTACGCCCCAGTACCGGCGATAAACGCAAACTATGCCGGCCACAACCGCAGGTATCGGTATAGGCAATACAAATATCCCCTGTTTTATAGCGCAGCAAAGGCGTACCTTCTACGCCTAAAGTTGTAATTGTTACCTCACCCGGTGTGCCCGGTGTTACCGGCTGGTTATTATCGTCCAGCAGCTCAACAATCAGCAGGTCCGGTTGCAGGTGGCCGCCTTTGCCTGCATGGCATTCGGTAAAAGCCGTTTGCATTTCGGTAGAAGCATAAGTGGAATAGAGTTCAATATTCCAGGCTTCGGTAATACGCTTACCCAATACATTCAGGGAGAGATCCTCATCCCGGATATTTTCGCCGATACAGATGGCTTTTTTTACAGAGGAGCGGTTAATATCTATGCCATGTTCCTGCGCATATTGTATGAGTTTAACAATAAAGGAAGGCACCGCCACAATAGCGGTAGGTTTTATTCTTTCAATGGTTTCCCATTGTAAGGATGGTACACCCGGGCCTACCCTTACAATACCCGCACCCAGTTTACGCAGGCCTGTGTAATATGCCATGCCCGCCATAAACTGCCGGTCCAGCGTAAGCATTAACTGGTAAATATCCGATACGGTACCATTGGCACAAACAAAGGAATTATACTCGTTGGTGGCCAGTCTTTGCAGGTCGTTATCGGTTAAAGCAATGGTTACCGGCTTGCCTAAAGTACCCGAAGTAGCCACGTATTCCACAATTTGGTTAGCCGGCACACAAAAGAAATGTTCGTTCTCCGATTGCAGGTGCTCCTTTTCAATAGGAGGGATTTTTTGCAGGTCGTCCAGTGTTTTGATCTCCTCCACCCTTACTCCCTGTGCATAAAACCATTTCTGGTAAAACCTGGAATGGGTATGCAGGTACTGCAACAGCTCCTGCAAACGTTGTTCCTGGAATTGTTTGATAGCGGTTTCTTTTTCAAATGCAATAGAGGTAGATGTGTTCATAACAATGGTACCATTTAATAGGCCGATAAAGTTAGGAAACAACAGTAAGTAAAAACGAAAAATTAAAAACTTAAAGCCATAGTAAGGTGTCTTATATTAGCAGCGGATAAATTTATAGTTTAAAATTATTTATATGGAACGGCAGGTGGTTTTAACAAAAGATGGCTCCCATACTATTTCCATACCGGAATTGAATGTTACTTATCATTCTGTTCATGGAGCCATCCAGGAGTCACAACATATATTTATTGAAGCCGGTCTGAAAGCCTCGGACCTGTTTTCATATATAGGTGTACACCATGTGCTGGAAGTTGGTTTTGGTACCGGCCTTAATGCCTTACTTACTTTAATAGAAGCCGATAAACAGGAGAACCGTATTTATTATACCGGTATTGATCTGTACCCCTTACCTGAGCAGCAAGCGGCCTTATTAAACTATTGTACCTTACTGCAGGTCCCCGACTACCAGCGTTTATTTATGAAAATGCATGAAGGCCCCTGGAACGTAATGTTTGAAATAACTGAATTTTTCAGACTAACTAAAATAAAGGACAGTGTATTAAATTTTACATCAGAAAATCTTTACGCCGTTATTTATTTTGATGCCTTTGCTCCTGCCGCACAACCGGAACTTTGGACCCGGGAAGTATTTGAAAAGTTATTTAACCTGTTACACCCCGAAGGTTTACTGCTTACTTATTGCAGTAAGGGTGATGTACGCAGGGCCATGCAGGCCGCAGGCTTTACCGTAGAAAAAATACCCGGACCTCCCGGCAAAAGGGAAATACTCCGGGCAAGAAAAAAGGCGGAAGGTATAAGCTGAAAGGTAGAGGGCGCTCCTGCTACCTTAAACCCTATACCTTACACCTTACACCCTACACCTTCTACCTTAAACGCTATATTTTTAATCGGCCGACCAGGTGGTATTACCGTCTTTCTCGTCCTTTAACGATATGCCTAACTGGCTTAATTGATTACGGATGGCGTCGGAGGTCACAAAATCCTTTTTGGTCTTTGCTTCCTTCCTGATGGTGATCAGCAATTCCATTACTCCTTTCAGCTTATCACTGGTTTCTTCCGTAACAGCCTGTAACCCCAAAATATCTTCCAGGTACAGTTTCATCTGCTGTTGTAACAAAGCAAATGTTTCGGCCGAAATTTTTGTCAGCGCAATGGATTTATCTTTAAACGAATTAATAACCGAACTAAGGTCAAACATATTGGCCAGTACTTTAGCCGTGCTGAAATCATCGTTCATAAACTCTTCAAACTCGTTCACCAGTTTTACCACTTTCGCATCCAGTTCCGCATCAATGGTGCCGGCCGTATCGGGGTAACTCAGTTTATTCAGGTTCTCGTAAGCTTCCCATAAACGCTTCAATCCTTTTTCCGATGCCATCAGGGCTTCGTTACTAAAATCAAGCGTGCTGCGGTAATGGGTTTGCAAAATAAAAAAGCGGATCACCATCGGGTGAAAAGCTTTCTCCAGTATGGGATGACTGCCGCTGAACAACTCGGTAAAAGTAATCACGTTGCCATAGCTTTTACCCATCTTACGGCCGTTAATGGTTATCATATTATTATGCATCCAGTAACGCACCGGCTTTTCATGATTGCAAATGGTGCTTTGCGCTATCTCACTTTCGTGGTGCGGGAACTGCAGGTCCATGCCGCCGCCATGAATATCAAACTGGCTGCCCAGGTACTTGGTGGCCATGGCCGAGCACTCAATATGCCAACCCGGGAAACCCACGCCCCACGGACTTTGCCAGCGCATGATATGTTCCGGCGCTGCACTTTTCCATAAGGCAAAATCTGCCCGGTCACGTTTCTCTTCCTGCCCATCCAGCTCACGGGTGGTTTCTAACAGATCGTCAATTTTACGGCCGCTCAGCTTACCATAATCATGGTTCGCCGCATATTTATTTACATCAAAATAAACCGATCCGTTCACCACATAGGCATAACCATCGGCAATAATTTTTTCAATCATGCCAATCTGTTCCACAATATGTCCTGTTGCCGTAGGCTCAATAGAGGGAGGAATGGTATTGAACTGCTGCATACCCCAGTGAAACAGGTTGGTGTACTTCTGCACCAGCTCCATGGGTTCCAGTTTTTCCAGCACCGCTTTTTTCGAAATTTTATCTTCGGCTTCACGCCCTTCCTCTTCAAAATGGCCGGCATCGGTAATATTGCGTACATAGCGCACTTTATAACCCAGCTGTTGTAAATAACGGTACACCACATCAAACGTAATATAGGGGCGGGAATGGCCTAAATGGCTTTCCCCGCTTACGGTAGGTCCGCACACATACATGCCCACATGTCCCGGTACCAGCGGGGTAAATACTTCCTTGGTTCTGCTTAATGAATTATAAACTTTTAACTCGCTCATGGTATTTTTTTATGTTACCGGCTGTAGTGCTGGTGGCATCGTTCCTTGCGTCGCACTCTTCGGCTTTTGTACTGGTATCAACAATTAAAAATGGAAAATCAGGCTGCAAAAATAGCGTTTAAACCGCCAAACAACAGCAACAGGAGTAAGAATCAGGTATATGTGACAGGATGTACATACAACAAAAATAGGGTTATTCTTTTAATCCGGAAGCCTGCCGCTTTATTTTTATCGGCCTGTAACAAAATCTGCCGGGCATTCGTCGTACGGTATCTTTTCACGGTATAAAAATAAAAAATGAGATCTGCTATTCTGCTACTGTTATGTACTGTTTTGTATGCACAAAATGTTATTGCGCAAAAAAAATTACCGGTTATTAAAGCTTCCTCCCTCCAGGTCGACATAAGGGATGATGGTGAACTGCACAAAAACGCCTGGCGTATTGTACCGGAGGAAAAACTGGATGTGTATACTACTTCGGGGCAAAGAGTTACTTTTTATACCGATATTGATTCTATTTCTTTTAAAGTTGACCCCAAAGTAGGGACCTACGATTTTGTGATTTTGCTGAACGGGAAAGACTCTGCAAAAACCCAGGTAAAATACCAGCCTTCCCGCCTGGATATGTTAAAAAAGGCCGGCAAATATAATGATGCCGATAACCGGTTTATCCCCCCATTCACTTACCAGTCTGCCGATCATCCTGCACTGGTTAAAATCAGGACCGATTTAAAACTGGATTCCATTGCCGGTAAGGGGTCTGAACTATCGCAGGTATTTAACCTGCTACATTGGGTACATAACCTTATTAAACACGATGGCAGCAGCGATAATCCTTCTTTAAAAAATGCCATTGACCTCATTAATACCTGCAAAGCCAATAACCGTGGTGTAAACTGCCGCATGCTGGCCATTATTTTAAATGAATGTTATTTATCACTGGGCATTAAATCGCGTTATATTACCTGCATGCCCCGCGAAACTAAATTTGATGATTGTCACGTGATCAATATGGTGTATATAAAAGACCTGGATAAATGGATATGGATCGACCCTACTTTTGATGCCTACGTAATGGACGAAAAGGGCAACCTGCTTGGCGTACAGGAAGTAAGGGAACGGTTAATTAAGGGCCAACCCCTGGTATTAAATGCCGATGCCAACTGGAACCGGGAAACCCTGCAAACCCGGAAAGGATACCTGGAAAATTATATGGCCAAAAACCTGTACCGCCTGGAAACACCTGTGGCAAGCGAGTATAATGCCGAAACCTGGGTCAAGGGCGGTTCCATCACCTATGTTGAATTATTACCATTGGATGGCCTTGAACAAACACCGCAAAAAAAGGAAAGTACCCTTACTCAATCAGGTGTAAAATTTATCCAGTATAAAACCAATAATCCCAACCTGTTCTGGACAAAGCCTTAATAAATAAAGTCCGGTATTAACCAAAATTTAGCATTCTTTCCCCGTCAATCGTATAGTACAGATTGCCCGATTGGTTAGCTTTACGGTTAACTATAGCGGCATCTTGCAGATAACAAGATGCCGCTACTATTAACTGTTTTGTAAAACCAGCTGTCTATGATGAAATATATTGCCCTCCTGTTTTTGTCAGGGTTATCTGTCACTATCCATGCTCAACAGGTAAACACCAAATTATCGCGGGATTCCATTATTTATTACCAGAAGGAATTAGCCGCTATGCGTAAGGCCAGTTACGATTCCTTAACCAATTCAGCTAAGTATCAAACAATTTATAACAGGTTATACCCCGAAGGCGAGCATAAAAAGCAACGATTCGGCATTGAAATGAATTTTGGCATGGGCGGCCAGACAAACAGCCTGGACGGGTTGAACACAAGGTTTCGTGCATTAAATATGGATAAGCAATCATCCAATAGCTTCACTTTCGGATTGAGCCTTGCCTTACGCTTTAAACAGTTACTCATCGGTGGTTCTTTGTATGGCATTGAGGCCGACGAAATTTCCGGCACTTCCGCCCAGGTTTTTCTTGCTACCAATGTTCTTCAAATAAAAAGATTTATTATCAGCCCCCAAATCGGTTTTGGCTCGCAAAGCTATGATATGACCATGCGCACCGCCAGTCCGGCCACCGATTTTGATTCCTATTTTACCACTGGCGGTAATAAAGTAAGTATCAGTCATCGTTCGCCTGTTTTAGATTATTCCCTGGGATTAAAAATTGCTAACCGGAAAAACAATACTAATTCACCGGTAATACGGGTTGGTTATATGTATGGTTTAAAAGACAAAGCCTGGAAAATAGAAAAAGGGAATTCAACTAATGCACCCATAGACCGTGTGAGCAGTTTTTATGCAAGGTTGTTATTGGGTATCGGTAATTAAGTAGTACAGAAAGTATACTTTTATTCCTGAAACAGCCAATATGAATCGTTTCATCTATTCAATTGTTATAAAAGGTTATTATGCTATTGTTTTAATTAGCATTGCCGGCTTATTGGGTATAAGCTGTCGTTCTCCCAGGACATATGTTTGTGGCCTGGGAGTATCTGCACTTCAAATTGAACAAGCCTATTTTGAGCTAACGCCACTTATCAACAGGCCGGTCATCATTACCTCCAAAACTATTGCGATAGATAGTATCAAAAGCAGAAATCTTAAACATTGCGAAGTCGTAGAACGTGAAATAAATACGCCCGAAAGTTGTATACTACTAAAGGGAAACACGAAGTTTATTAAACAGCAAACCGCTTTTTATGACCTGTCTCAAAAGCTTGTTTCTGTAAACTACTATGCACCGATGGGTCCTGTAAGCTATACATATGAAGATATGGCCAGCGACCGGTTATTATCACAAAATATGGATATTTCGTTATCGGCTAGCTTTACCCTAAGCAAAACCAGGACGACTGTTATTGACAATAACGACACTTTACAAATAACCGCCCATTGGCCGGAACAAAAGCTGCTATTTACCCGTTCCGGCAAATTACCTACAGACCGTGTAGTGATTTATGGGTACGAATAAGCTCCTCAACAGCGAACAGAACCCTGAACGGAGCCCGCTACAATAACTGTGGGGCAAGCCGTCGCACCAGCCCTTTCTTTTAGGATTGGGTTGCCAGGGCCATACAGCCGGTAATCAAATAAAAAAAATTATCGCCTAATATTGGTTAATTTTACTGTTCTAAATTTTGCATGCTTCATGAATTTTGACAGAAAGGATTACACCGACCAGCAATTGACCGGTTTTTACGAAAGATTGTTGTGGCCACGGATGATAGAAGAGAAAATGCTGGTGTTATTAAGACAGGGAAAAATATCCAAATGGTTTAGTGGTATTGGCCAGGAAGCCATTGCAGTAGGCGCCACCATGGCCCTGGATAATGATGAATGGATCATGCCCCTGCACCGTAACCTGGGTGTATTTACCACCCGCGATATGCCTTTACATAAATTGTTTAAACAATGGCAGGGTAACCAGGATGGTTACAGCAAAGGCCGCGAACGCAGTTTTCATTTCGGCAGCAGGGAACACCATGTATGCGGTATGATCTCGCACCTGGGCCCACAGCTGGCCCTGGCCGATGGTGTAGCCCTGGCTCATAAATTAAGTAATGAAAAAAAAGTAGCCCTGGCTTTCAGCGGCGAAGGCGGCACCAGCGAAGGCGATTTTCATGAAGCATTGAATGTGGCAGCTGTTTGGGACCTGCCCGTTATATTTTTAATTGAAAACAACGGCTATGGTTTAAGTACGCCTACCAGCGAACAATACCGTTGTGTAAGCCTGGTTGATAAAGCCAAAGGCTACGGCATGGAAGGTGTAACGGTAGACGGTAATAATATTTTAGCCGTATATGATACCCTGAAGGGTGTAAGGGAGTATTGTTTAAAAAACCAGAAGCCTTATTTTATTGAAGCCATTACTTTCCGCATGCGTGGTCACGAGGAGGCCAGTGGTACCAAGTATGTACCCACCCATTTGTTTGACCTGTGGAAACAGAAAGACCCCATAGATAATTACGAAAAATACCTGTTGCAGCAAGGTGTATTACAACCTGCACAGGTAGAGCAGATCAGGGCTGAGATGAAAGAAAAGCTGGAAGCAGAATTAAGCCTTGGTTTTGATGCGGCGCCTTTAACCATCTCTACCCAACATGAACTGCAGGATGTATATGCTCCACGGTTAACGGATAATAACGTGCAGATGATCAATCATGCCCGTTCTTTTAGCAATGATGTGCCCGAAGGTCCTGAACTGCGTTTGCTGGATGCCATTAAACAGGGCTTACACCAAAGTCTGCAACAACACGACAAACTGGTGATCATGGGCCAGGACATTGCCGAATACGGTGGTGCTTTTAAAATAACCGAAGGTTTTGTGCAGGAGTTTGGCAAACAACGTATCCGCAATACACCCATCTGCGAAAGTGCCATTGTTGGCGCTGCACTGGGCTTAAGCCTGAAAGGTTATAAATCGGTAATGGAAATGCAGTTTGCCGATTTTGTGACTGTGGGCTTTAACCAGATCATCAATAACCTGGCAAAAATATATTACCGCTGGGGACAGCAAGCCGATGTGGTGGTACGTATGCCCACAGGTGGCGGTGTGGGTGCCGGGCCTTTTCACAGCCAAAGCAATGAAGCATGGTTTGTGCATACACCGGGATTAAAAGTGGTATACCCTTCCACTCCCATGGATGCAAAAGGTTTACTGATCGCTGCCATCAACGACCCTAACCCCGTATTGTTTTTTGAACATAAAGCTTTATACCGCAGTGTAAGCGGACCGGTACCAGCCGGCTATTACGAAATTGAGATAGGCAAGGCCCGGCATGTACGGGAAGGTGATGAATTGTCTATTATCACTTATGGCAGTGGGGTACTATGGGCCGAGGATTATGCCGCGGCTCACCCGGAGATTGCTATAGATATTTTAGACCTCCGTACTTTATTACCGTTGGATTACGATGCCATTGCCGCCGCCGTAAAACGTACCGGCCGGGTGATTGTATTACACGAGGATACTCTGACAGGTGGCATAGGCGGTGAAATAGTGGCCTGGATAGCCGAAAATTGTTTTACTTACCTGGATGCACCAGTAATGCGTTGCGCCAGTTTAGATACGCCTATCCCGTTTAATATTGAACTGGAAAAGAATTTTATGGCCCAGGGCAGGCTGGAGGAAACGGTGAATAAGATCATGCGATATTAACAGATCTGAGATCTCAGATCTAAAGATCTAAGATCTATTGAATGCGCCATGGCGGAGACTTACGGTTTTCACCCGCGTAGTAAAAGATCAGGATATTGCCATCGGGGTCTTTGCTCCTGGCTTCCCGCCATAACCAGGGTTGGTCAGTGGGCAGGCTTTCAAATACGATTCCCTGTTGTATCAAATCATCAACGTCCGCATCTAAATTTTCTGTTTCAAAATAAATCCAGGTGCCGTTACCGATAGTATCATCATCCGTTTGGTGCAGGGAAAAAGTGGTATTACCACTTACACATTCAAACCGGGCATAATGCGGCAGGGCTTTTACAATAAGTTTTAATCCAAGCTTTTCATAAAAAGCAATAGACTGCTCCACGTTTTTCACCGAAATAGTTACCTGGTTAAGGTTTAACTGCATTGTTCAGCTGTTTATGTTTAGTTTGGTTCGTGAGACACGAACCATGGCTTTGGTATTGTTGTTAATCAATACCCCAATATAAAATCCACCTTCTTTAATCACTTACCACCGAACCATGACATTACGAAATATGGCGACGCATTTTGCAATACACCAATATTAAATATTCATTCTTCCCTCACTTACCACCCAATACCATAATCCTCCCCGTTATTACTGCTGCCGCCCCATAAGGTTTTATGTTTCTGGTCAAAGTAAATAGCGTTAATAGGACCGCTGGTACGATTGCCCAGGGCAATGATATAACCCATTTTCTTTAAAGCCGCCTGAACACTTTCACTGGTGGTACGGCCAAGCAATATACTGCCGGCTTTGGGTTTACGGTCATCAAACTTTGTTCCGCCTAATGATAGCCACAACTGGTTGGAATTAATATTGGCAGCTTCGCTGGCCTGTTGCACGGTCATATCAAACTCCACCATATTCAGGAAAAACTGTAACAGGTTCTGGTCCTGTGTATCGCCACCCTGCACGGCAAAGGACAGGAATGGTTTACCTTCTTTCAATGCTAAAGATGGGGTTAAGGTTACGCGGGGCCTTTTGCCCGGTTCTACCACGTTAAAAGGTGATAGTATGGAGTCCAGTACAAAACTCTGCATGCGCTGGCTCATACCAATGCCGGTATTGCCGGCTATACAGGCCGGCAGCCAGCCGCCACTGGGTGTTATAGAAACAACCCAACCTTCTTCATCCGCCGCTTCCACACTGGTAGTACCACGCCATAAACGGTCCTGGTATAAACTATCTTCCTGTACAGTATTCATAGCCATATCACTGTAGCCGGGTAAAAAACCCAGGCCGGGAACCGCATCATGTTTGGGTACAAAATCAGCAGGGGTTTTACCTTTGGTGGTATCTGTTAATAAAGCACGTTGTTTTAGTAATTTTTCATACGGGTTGGTTTTGTTTTCGTATAAGTAAGGATTACCCGGCAATACGTTCGCCACATTATGATTTGCATTAATGAGGGCTGCCCGTTCTTTGCCATAAGCTTTACTTAATAAACCCTTTATAGGCGTTTGTACAAAAGCCGGATCGCCGTAATAAAAATCCCTGTCGGCAAAAGCCAGGCTCATGGTCTGGTATACGGTGTTGATATACTCCGCCGAATTATAGCCCATCTTCTTCAGGTCAAAATTCTCCAATATATTCAGGCTTTGCAACAAGGATGGACCCTGGGTCCAGCTTTGCAGTTTATATACATCAATGCCTTTATAATTTACCGATAAAGGTTCTTCCTCAACAGGTTTCCATTTGGCCAGGTCCTGCATGGTAATTAAACCGCCCTGTTCCTTACTGCCTCTTACAAACTCCTCGGCAATATCACCTTTATAAAAACGGTCATAAGCCGCCATGATGGCTTCTTTTCTCGATTTCTTTTTCCGCAGAGCCTCCTGTTCGGCTTTCACCATTTTAGTTAAAGTGGCCAGCAGGTCTTTTTGTACAAATAATTCACCGGCCTCCGGGGCCTCTCTTTTTTCTCCTGCATGGGTAAGGAAAACCTTTTTACTGTAGGGCCATTGTTTAATGCGCTCTTTACCCCTTTCAATACTATTGGCGGTTTGGGCATCAATAGGATAACCGGCTGCCATTTGCATGGCTGGCTCCAGCACTTCCTTCAGGCTTAACTTACCATAATTGGCCAGCATCAGGCATAGTCCGCCGGCAGTGCCCGGTGTAACGGCTGCTAACGGCCCATACTCGGGCGGAAAACTATAGCCCTGTTTTTTAAAAAAATCAGCAGTAGCGCCGGTAGGCGCCACTCCTAATGCATTAATAGCAATTACTTTCTTTGTTTTTGGATTATAGATTAATGCCTGTGTTTCACCACCCCAGCTTAATACATCCCACATGGTACAGGTAGCGGCCAGCATGGCACAGGCGGCATCAACGGCGTTACCCCCTTTCTGAAAAACAATGGCACCGGCCGTTGCAGCCAATGGTTTACCGGTAATGGCCATCCAGTGCTTGCCATGTAAAGGCGGTTTCTGTGTGGCTTGCGCCGTTACATTCGTCACAAAAAGATGGCTGCATAAAAGTATGCCGGTTAATAAAAACAAGAGGCTGTATTTTTTAAAACTCAGTTTTGTAAACATGCAATCAGGCATAAACAGGAAATATTTAGAGGACATTAAAGATAACTTTTTTATCCGTGAACGGATAACAAGAACCGGATATCCGGCGTACGTATCAGTCATTAAACCTTACAAAGTTTATTTTGTAATAACTTTACACAAATAACGATCATGAATTTACTTCAAATAAATAACGCTCACTGGGGATTGTATGCGGTAGGCGGATTGTTATTAGTGGCCTTACTGGTCATTATTGTTTTGGTAAAAAAAACCTACCGGCAGCAAAAAATAGTGACCGATGCGGTGGGCAAATACAATAACCTGCAACAAAAAGTAGATTCGCTGGAACTGCAGTCGCTGGAAGCCAGGCTGAACCCCCATTTGTTTAAAAATGTATTGAACTCCATACAATCGCACGCTTACCAAACCTATTTTGCGCTGGACAAGCTGGCCAACGTACTGGATTATATTTTATACGAAAGCCGGAATAAACTGGTAACGCCCAAGGAGGAAATTGAGTTTGCCCTGAACCTGATAGAGATCAATAAAATAAAAGTAAGCCCCTTATTTGAGTTAAAAGTAAAGACCAAGATCAGGGACAATGATCCTTTATACGAAGAAGCTATACTGGCGCCGCTGATCTCTATTGACCTGATTGAAAATGCCTTTAAACATGCCGACCTGCAAAGCCAGGACGCTTTTATATCTATTGTGTTCGAGTTTAAGGACGGTTGTTTTTATTTAACGGTATCCAATAAAATATCGACCAAAAAAAGTATGGTAAAAGCCAATAGCGGCATTGGTACCAAAACGCTTGATCAGCGCCTGCACATTTTGTATAACGATGCTTACAAGCTGGACCGGTTTATTGAAGAAGACGTTTATATTGCACATCTAAAAATAAATTTACTTGAAAGAAAAGCTAAAGTGTTTACTACTGGATGATGAGTTACCCGGCTTAACTTACTTAAAAATGTTATGCGACCAGATCCCCGAACTGGAAGTGGTAAAGGCATTCAACAATCCCCAGACACTTTTAGCCGAAGCGCCCAGGCTGGATTTTGACCTCTGCATTTTAGACATTGAAATGCCGGAGATGTCGGGCCTGCAGGTAGCCAATTTACTGAACGGCAAACCGGTTATTTTTACCACCGCTTATAAAGAGTATGCTGCCGAAGCTTTTGACCTGAATGCCATTGATTATGTACGAAAACCCGTAAAAATGGAAAGGCTGCACCAGGCAGTACAAAAAGCGGCCCAGCGTTTACAAACCGATACCCGGGTGCGCCAGTATTTTCAATGGAATACCGAAAAAGGGAAAACCCTCGTTTTCTTTGACCAGCTGCTATATGTAAAAACTTCAGAAAATGATAGCCGGGATAAGATTGCTTATTTATCGGATAATATTACATTTACACTCAAGAATATCTCCTTTGAAAAACTACTGGAAATGTTGCCCTCCGGCGACTTTTGCCGGATAAACAAGCGGGAACTAATTGCTATTAAAACGGTACAGGTGTTTTCATTTGATGAAATAACCCTGAACCTGGCGGACGAATCCGGTCAGCCTGTACGTTTGACCCTGAGCGATATTTACAGGCAAAACTTTCTTCAGCAATTAAAAAATTAGTTTTCGTTACAGCATTTAATTGCCTTGTTACATTCTTAAAGCGATTGCTTACTTTTTTAAAATTATCAGCAAAAGGTACTGCATTTTTGCAGCGCATTTTTGCCGGGCCTCCTGCAATACACTGTTTTTGCTAACATTTGTATGTGTCTGAAGCCCCTACCGGATCAGGAAAAATAATTAGCCTCAGTGCTAAACCAACCATACATGAAGAAGTTTAGAAATAGTTTTTTTTACCTGGGCATCATCGGCTTTTTTTCCGTGCTGATCTTTGTCGTAATCCATTATGGCAAAGGCTTACAAACCGGCCGTGAGTTTAAGATACCCGATTCCGGCACCTCGCAATGGCAGGAGTTTCTCAATGCCATGCAGACCAACCTGGGTCACCCATTAGCCATTCTGCTGATCCAGATCGTTACCATTATTTTAGTAGCCCGGATGTTTGGCTGGGCTTTTAAAAAAATAGGGCAGCCGGCCGTGATCGGTGAAATTATTGCCGGTATCGTATTAGGCCCCTCCCTGTTTGGTATGTACTTTCCCGGTTTTTCGGCCACCCTCTTCCCCGCCGAATCTTTTGGCAACCTTAAAATTTTAAGCCAGTTTGGCCTTATCATGTTCATGTTCGTGGTGGGTATGGAGCTTGATTTAAAAGTACTGCGTACAAAAGCCAAGGATGCGGTGGTCATTAGTCATGCCAGCATCATTGTTCCTTTTGCCCTGGGCCTTGTATTAGCATATTTTATATATGAAACCTTTGCACCGGCCAATGTGCGGTTTACCTCCTTCGGCTTATTTATGGGCATTGCTTTAAGTATTACGGCCTTCCCGGTACTGGCCCGCATACTGCAGGAAAGAGGCATTAATAAAACCCGTTTAGGCTCTGTTGTTATAACCTGCGCCGCTGCCGATGATATTACCGCCTGGTGTATACTGGCCATTGTTATTGCCATTGTGAAAGCAGGTACATTTGTCAGCGCCCTGTACACTATACTGGCAGCTGTAGCCTATGTATTACTGATGATAAAAGTAGTACGGCCCTTCTTAAAGCGTGTGGGTGATCTGCATGCCGTGAGAGAAAACCTGAGCAAATCGGTGGTCGCTATATTTTTCCTTACGCTTTTGCTATCCTCCTTTGCCACCGAGGTAATAGGTATACATGCTTTATTCGGCGCTTTTATGGCGGGCGCCATTATGCCCGAGAACACCAAGTTCCGCAGCATCTTTATTGAAAAGGTAGAGGATGTGGCCCTGGTTTTACTACTCCCCATATTTTTTGTGTACACCGGACTGCGTACTGAGATCGGCTTATTGAATGACCCCTATTTATGGAAGGTAACCGGTGTAATCATCCTGGTGGCCGTAGCCGGTAAATTCCTGGGTAGCGCCATTGCCGCCCGCTTTGTAGGACAAAACTGGAAGGACAGCCTCATCATTGGCGCCTTAATGAATACCCGTGGCCTGATGGAGCTGGTGGTGCTGAATATTGGTTACGACCTGGGCGTATTAACCCCGCAGATATTTGCCATGATGGTGATCATGGCCCTGGCCACCACCATGATGACGGGTCCGGCACTGGACCTTATTAATTTTATTTTCCGTAAAAAACCCGAACCGGTACCGTATGAAGTAAAAGAAAACCGGAAGTTCAAAGTACTGTTATCATTCGATACACCACAATCGGGTAAAGCCCTGTTGCTGCTGGCTAACAGCCTGGTAAAAAAATTAGGCAAAAATGCTTCGGTTACGGCCATGCACTTAACCCCGCACCAGGTGCATCATTTTAACGAGGAAGATTACGAACAGGAGAGTTTTACACCGGTAGTCGAAGAAGCCCAAAAGCTGAACCAGCCCGTAACCACCCTGTTTAAAACAGCAACTGATATTGATGCGGAGATTGCTGAAGTAGCCAATAAAGGCGAATACGACCTGCTGTTAATGAACATGAGTGAATCTATTTTTGAAGGCACCCTCCTGGGTAAACTATTAGGCTTTACTACCCGTATCATTAACCCTGAAAAAATATTAAATACCGTAACCGGTAAAGAAAAATTATTTGAAACCTCGCCTTTTGATGAACGTACCCGCCTTATCATGGCCCGGTCCAATACCCCTATCGGTATTTTCATTAATAAGGACCTTAAGCGGGTAAACAATATCTGTGTGCCTTTGCTGGATGCGAATGACAGCTACCTGGTAACCTATGTACAAAAGCTGATACATAATAATGGCGCACAGGTAACGGTGCTGGATATTAACGGCGAAATAAAGAACGATGCCAACATAAAAGAACGTATCCGCTCTATTGAACAAATGGCCCCCAACCATATCAACCTGCTACAACTCACTAACATCGACAGCCAGTTTTTACACCTGCACGACCTGATGATTGTGAGTATGGACAGCTGGACTAAATTAACGGAGGATGACAGTCCCTGGCTGGCCCATATTCCTTCCACTTTAATAGTTACCCGTTTCGAAGAATAGCGTCAAACTATTCGTTAAAATAACCTGTTGCATAGGGCATACAACATTGTATGCCCTATCTTCGTATGAATGGTTGCCTTGTTATCCTGCTGAATAAGTGGATAAGTTTTTACAATAACTGGTCTAATAGTAAATACTGTTGTACCATTCGCCAGGAAATCAGTGCTTCCATACCACCACTGTAATAAGTTAAAAAAATGTCCGCCATTATGTTAAAACAAAGCCTGTTAGTCGCTTTTATCTGCCTGTTCCTGTTTGCATCTGTTACAGCCGATGCACAAACCTCTGCTGCCACCAACAACTATAATAGCTGGGCAGCCTGGTTCAACAATGTTAAATTCAGTAAAAAGTGGGGCTTAAACAACGATATACAATTACGGGTAGGTGAATCATGGAACCAGGGTGCTCTATTACTGGTTCGTCCGGGTGTAAACTATTACTTAAAGCCCAATCAAACCATTACGGCCGGTTATGCCTTTACACTATCGTTAAATGACCTGCCCTCCGATCAGCCCCGTATCGGCGAACACCGGATCTGGGAACAATATATTTTTACCCATAAAATATTTGGTGCGGCCGTACAACACCGTGCCCGTCTGGAACAACGCTTTATGCAACGCCCTGCCGATGCTGACTTTTTTGCCCAGCGTGCCCGTTACTTTTTCAGGGGCATTATTCCGCTTACCCAGCCTACATCCAAACCTTTTGCCGAAGGTCTTTTTGCATCGGTACAAAACGAGCTGTTCTTTAACATTCAAAACAAGGAAAAGCTAAACGGTAAAGTGTTTGATCAAAACCGTGCTTATGCCTCGGTAGGCTACCGTTTCAGTCCTAAGTACGACCTGGAACTGGGCTATATGTACCAGTTTATTGAACGCAGCAAGGGGGTACCCAATACCAACAATCATATAGCGCAAATTGCTTTTTATACCCGTTTGTAACAAGAATGTATCAACCGGCAATGTGATTAAAACAACCCGGTTGCAGAATACTCATTAGTTTTGCAGCGTATGATACTGATACTCGCCAGCATACTATTTTTAACCGGCTATGGTGCACTGATCATCTATTACTGGCTTAGCTGGAAAAAAATAAAACCGGTTACCGCCGGTGACAGCATTGCACAAACTCCAATTTCAGTTATCATCCCGGCCCGTAACGAGGCCGTTAACATTGCTGCTTTACTGGAAGGTTTACATACGCAGGACTATCCGCGGCATTTGCTGGAGATCATCGTGGTAGACGATCATTCCGATGATGATACCGCAGCTATTGTACAAAACAATTTCCCCGGGGTTCGTTTATTATCCTTACAACAGGATGCCATTAACTCCTATAAGAAAAAAGCCATTGAAACCGGCATTACACAGGCAAAGGGACAGCTTATTGTTTGCACCGATGCCGATTGTACCGTACCTCCCAACTGGCTGCGCACCATTGAGCATTGTTACCGGCAAACCAATGCTGCATTTATTGTAGCCCCGGTTGTATTTACCGCCAATAAAAGCCTGGTACAGCTATTCCAGCAAATGGATTTTATGGTATTGCAGGGCATTACCGGCGCCTCGGTTACACAAGGTGTGCATGCTATGTGTAACGGCGCCAACCTGGCTTATGAACGGGCCGTGTTTTACGAAGTAAACGGCTTTGCAGGCATCGACAATATTGCTTCGGGCGATGATATGCTGCTGATGCATAAAGTAGCGCAGCAATACCCGCACCGTATCCGTTATATTTTATCCAAGGAGGTAATTGTATCCACCGCTGCCATGCCCGACTGGAAAAGCTTTATTAACCAGCGTATCCGCTGGGCCAGCAAGGCTAAATATTACGAGGATAAAAAAATATTCGGCGTACTCCTGTGGGTGTATATTACCAACTGCCTGTTTTTATTATGGCCTTTACTCGCTATTATTACCGGCAGTATGTTTTATTTAGCGGGCTGGTTATTACTATGGGTTAGTAAAACCCTGGTGGAACTACCTTTTTATGCTGCCGTAGCCCGTTTTTTTAATAAACAACACACGGTTAAATATTTCTTCTTCTTCCAACCCCTGCATGTGTTGTACACCGTT
The DNA here is from genome assembly GCA_964445775.1 of uncultured Terrimonas sp. GTDB lineage: Bacteria > Bacteroidota > Bacteroidia > Chitinophagales > Chitinophagaceae > Terrimonas. The sequence goes on along the minus strand of CAYUMH010000024.1, from coordinate 21,706 downwards.
ATTGCCGGTTTTATGGGTGCTTTTGGTAAGTATGAATGGAAGGGCCGTAAGGTAAAATAGTTTTTTATAGCCGGGCTGTAATACTGCTATGCCCCCAACCCCAAAGGGGCGGCCGGTTGCGTCGCACACTGCATCGTTCCGTCCGCTTATCAGCATCTGCCCCGTTACACAGGCATCCGGTAGGTCTGCGGCTGGCTGCATCTGCCAGGCAACTTTGCTGGTATGCCCGACAAAGGCTAACTTTGCGCCTCGAAAAAATACATTTTAATGAGCGAACAACAATTGTCGGAACAGGAACTGATCAGGAGAGAAAAACTGCAAAAAATGCAGGCCGCAGGCATTGATGCCTACCCGGCTCCTCTTTTCCCTGTTTCGCATTATTCGGCAGATATTAAAGCTGCCTACACAGAAGAGACAAAAGATAGTTTTGCCGACGTATGTCTGGCAGGAAGGGTAATGAGTATTAACGATAAGGGTAAGGTATTTTTTATAAAGATTCAGGACAGTAAGGGCATTATACAGTTATATGTAAAACGTGATGAGATATGTCCCGATGAAGATAAAAGCTTCTGGGACCTGGTAATTAAACCGCTTGACCTGGGCGATTTCCTGGGCGTAAAAGGGTTTGTATTTACCACCAAAACGGGTGAAACATCCATACATGCACAACAGGTAACCTTGTTGGCAAAATCATTAAAACCTTTACCCATTGTAAAAAGGGATGAGGAAGGAAATGCATTTGATGAAGTAACCGACCCCGAGTTCCGTTACCGTCAGCGTTATGCCGACCTGGTAATTAACCCTTCGGTAAAAGAAACATTTTTGAAAAGAACCAAACTCATCAACTCCATCCGCAACTTTTTAAACGAAAGAGGCGGCCTGGAAGTAGATACCCCGGTATTACAGAGCATTCCCGGTGGTGCAGCAGCCCGCCCGTTTGAAACCCACCACAATGCGCTGGACATACCTTTTTACTTACGTATTGCCAACGAGCTATATTTAAAACGTTTGATCGTTGGTGGTTTTGACTGGGTATACGAGTTCAGCCGCAATTTCCGTAACGAAGGCATGGACCGCACCCATAACCCGGAGTTTACCGTGCTGGAGTTTTACGTGGCCTATAAAGATTATTTGTGGATGATGGATACCACCGAACAATTGCTGGAAAAAGCAGCAATGGATGTAAACGGTACCACCGATGTAACCATTGGCGATAAAACCATCTCCTTTAAAGCACCTTACAAACGTATCAGTATTTACGATGCCATTAAAGAGCATACCGGTTACGATGTAAGTGTGATGAATGAAGAGGAATTAAGAGCAACCTGTAAGGCCTTGCATATTCCCGTTGAAAACAGTATGGGTAAGGGCAAACTGATCGATGCCCTGTTTGGTGAAAAATGTGAGCACCACTATATTGAACCTACTTTTATTATCGATTACCCGGTAGAAATGAGCCCGCTTACCAAAAAGCACCGCAGCAAAGCCGGTCTGGTAGAGCGTTTTGAGCTAATGATAAACGGTAAGGAAGTGGCCAATGCTTACAGCGAGCTGAATGACCCCATTGACCAGCGTGAACGTTTTGAAGACCAGGTAAAATTAATGGAGCGTGGTGATGATGAGGCCATGTTCATTGATTATGACTTTTTAAGGGCCCTCGAATATGGCATGCCGCCTACATCGGGCATTGGCTTTGGTATTGACAGGTTATGCATGATGCTGACCAACCAGCCTTCGATACAGGATGTACTGTTTTTCCCGCAAATGCGACCCGAGAATAACGGGTAATTATTTATCTCATTATATTAAACAGCGCCGTTTTGTTCATGCTAAACGGCGCTGTTTTTATTTTTTAAATAGCTGGCCAACATGCAGCGTAACACCCAATGCCAAGTTAATACGCCGGAAATAAACAGCATTACTGTTTATGTTATCAGTATCATCGCCAGCCGGTAAAGCCAGTAGGTTAACATTTATATTGAAACTTACCGGGCTGTTTTCAGGTACAAACTGCATACTGGTGGCGGGCTCAGCTAAAAATTTTGTCTTTTGACTGTAGCGGGCAAAACCAATATCCAGTAGCTCCTGTTCTGTTAAACTGGTAGCAGGTGTTTGAAATTGTAACCAACTGGCTTTTAAAGCAAGCCCCATTCTAAAATGTTCGCCCATCATAAAATTAAGCGAGGGCTGTATAAACCATTTTTGTAAAGGTATCCGGTATACATCTTCCTTTGGAGCAGCCTGTTCCTGTTTTTTGTTTTGCGTAAATATATTTTTTCCAAAGCCCCAGCCACCATACATATTAAAATAAACTGTTTTGGCTGTATTAATGGGTACAAAATACCCTAGGGCAAACTCGGCATTATTACGTATATAACGCAGGCCGGCACTATCGGGGCTTTGCGAAAAAATATTATCATGTTCTTTATACTTATTTCTTTCCGGTCTTTTGGAAAATGAGGCGGTAAAGGCCAGATGATTTCCTATTGCATAAGCCGATTGAAAGTCCAGGCCCGGCGTCGCAATGCCATCGCCCAATATTACATTTGCCGTTAATTGTATATCGTTCTTTTCTTTTAAAAACGGGTTGTTTACCGGTGCAGGTGCATGAACAAAGTACTTAGGACTTCCACAAGCTGCCAGTAAACAAATAACTGGACAGACTAGTACCATCAACCTATAATTATGAAGTTGCATCATGTACTTATTTAAGGAGTTTTTTAATATCTGCATTTAACCCGGCATGAAATATAAAAGGCCGGCTTCGCATACGTCTTGCATCATCTACTACACCGTATTGATCGGTACGTACATCGGGGCAAAAAACAAAGCCCATATCTAAATTCAACCAACGCGGAAAAACAGCTACCTGCATCACAATGGATGGTTCAATATAAAAAAACACTTTCGAGCCTAATTTGTCCAGGTCTCTTGCCGTCAACTGTTCTTCGGTCCAGTTGGTATGTAACTTTTTTTGATCCAGTAAGGTTAACCGTGTAGCAACCCCAACATTAAAGCGCCTACCGGTAATATAGTGTACCGATGGCTGCAACCAATATTTTTTAACGGTTGTATTAAGGTAGGAAAGTGAGTAAGTGTCGTCGGCTAACCGTGCTATATCGGTGATCTTGTTTTTACCAAAGCCTATGCCTCCGTATATATTGAGGGTTGTTTTACTGTTTTGCAGGGTAGTGAAATAACCAAACCCCAGTTCTGTAATGCGGTTGTTATATCTTACAAAATTGCTGTCATAGTTATATAATCCATCGCTCCAGTTTTTACGGTAAGTTTCAACCTGTTTATTACCGTTAAACGAAGCTGTTATAGCCAGGTGATCTGTGATAGCATAGGCGCCTTTTGCCTGTATACCGGAATTCAGTTTTTCTCCATCTTCTGATACAACTGTTATGGCTGCTCCTGCTGTAGCATCGCCTTTTTCTATAAAAAAAGGCATCACAGCCGGCGTAGGAGTATAAGTATAATATCTTGGACCACTACAGGCCGATAATATTAACAGCAAGAAAATTACACCCTGGTATTTATTGACAAGTATTCTCATGGCGTATTAAGTTTTTGCGCTTAATTACTTAACAACGTTGCTTAGTGAAACGTTGCATCATGCTGCTGCATAAAAAAAGCAAACAACAATATTTGTTGTTTGCTTTACTTATAACTTATATGTTTTTTTACATATTCATACCACCACACACGCTCAACACCTGGCCGGTAACATAACGGCCCATATCGCTGCATAAGTACAGGGCTGCATTCGCAATTTCAATAGGCTCGGCAAAACGACCTAAAGGAATATCTGCTTTATACTTTTCTGCACCTTCGCCGTCTTTTAAATAACTGGTCATATCGGTTTCTACAAAACCCGGGGCAATAGCATTGCAGCGGATGTTGCGGCTACCCAGTTCGCGGGCTACCGATTTGGTAAAGCCAATTACACCGGCTTTGGAAGCGGCGTAACTGCACTGGCCGGCATTACCCAGTTCACCGATCACAGAACTCATATTGATAATCACACCACTTTTTGCTTTCATCATGGGTTTAATTACCTGCTTGGTCATATAAAAGGCGCCGTTCAGGTTTACCTGTATCACATCGTTCCACTGCTCGGGTGTCATGCGTAGTAAGAGGTTATCTTTTGAAATACCGGCATTGTTGATACAGATATCTACGGTTCCGAATTCTTTTAATACATCGGCTACAAAGCTTTCACATTGTGCAAAATCGCCGGCGTTGCTCTGGTAGGCTTTTGCTTTAACACCAAAGGCCTGTAATTTGGTTTCCAGGGCAGCTGCTTTTTCAGCACTGCTATCGCTAACATAGGTGAAGGTCACATGAGCTCCCTGTTCGGCAAATAATAAAGCAATGGCTTCCCCAATTCCGCGGGCAGCACCCGTAACAATGGCCACTTTGTTTTCAAGTAACTTCATAAACGTATTGATAGTTGTGATTTAATTTTCTCCTGCCGGCTTATCAAAACCCGGCAGCGGCGGCAAAATAAACATATTTTATCTAACCCGTCATATTTTATCTGCGTAAAATAGTTTTCGTTCAGCCTGCAATTACTTTACCAAAATCGCTTAACCATTTTTCCTGTAATAACTGGTGGCCGGCAGGCAGTATGATCATTTGACCCTCGGCTGGTATTTTTTTTATGAAGCGTTCGCCCACTACCGGTACAATAATTTTATCGTATTGCCCGTACACCAAACGTACCGGTGTATGTTGTTGGCTTATCAGTTCCTGCAGCTTTGGCAGGTTGGGCCGGAAAGGTGCAAGTACTGTCCAGCGCCGGTATAATAAGGTACGCACTGTTGCATCGCCAATGTAAAAATTGACAAACTTAAAAATGCTGGTGTTAACCATGCCCACTTTGTTTAACAGTTGCAGCATGTTAAAAAACCATCCGGGATGTTGCATGGTAAACTTAAATAAACGGTTGCCTAAAAAAGTTTGGGTGGCCAGCCAGTACCAGCGGTTTAGTTTTAAACCATCGGGCGCTAACAATACCAGTTTGCTGAACAGGGAGGGTTGATGCTGGTAAAGACTCAACGCTACCCTGCCCCCCAGGCTATAACCCAGCAAGATAATTTTATCATGTAGTGATGCATTATGTTTACGTAATTGTTGCAGCAATTCCCCGGTAAGCTGAAGTAACTGGGCAGGCAATAATTTTTTTCGTTCCTGCCAGATGGTATCGCCATGGTAAGGCAGGTCAATTGCCGCAATGGTATAGTTACTGCCAAGCTGTTGTAAAAAACTAAAATGCATAGCGCTTTCCCCGTACCCATGTATGCACAATACCAGCTGCGGGCCATTGCCCCAGATTTTTACCGCAAATGATGATTGTTTAAAAGGAAGTGTCCATTGTTGCATACTGCCGAAAGTTATAGTATTTTATTATACCATCTTAACAGAGCCCGGGGTTGTTAACCGGCATGGCTCCTGTCATGGGTACATGCTAAGGCTTTCATTCTCCACGCATTAACAATATTTTTCGGTTTACCCGTATTTTATTTTTTGCTTTCTGAAAAAATAAATTAATTTTATATAAATTAGTTGCACAAACAACTGTATGCCAAACAACCATTTTAAAAGAGGAGAATTATACAGCTTTATTACGGGTAAGGCATCTATTGCCATTGCCCGGCGGCTGCAAAAAAAATTCAATACTGCCACGCTTAATTTAACCATTGAGCAGTGGAGTGTGCTGTATCATTTATGGAAACAGGATGGCATCAGTCAGCAGGACCTGTGTAAAGCTACTTTCAGGGATAAACCCAGCATTACCCGCCTGGTTGATAACCTGGAAAAAGCCGGTTTGGTAAAACGTATTGCCGCCGAAAATGATCGCCGCATTAACCGTATTTACCTGACCAAACAGGCGCAGAAACTGCAGCAGGAAAGTATGGATATTGCCGAAGAAACCCTGAATGAAGCGCTGGAAGGTGTAGCTCCTGAAAAAATTGAAATATGCAAAGAGGTGCTGCAGGTGGTGTATGATAACCTGAAGTAATGTGCTGATTTGGTAATGTGCTGATGTGCTAATGAAAGAGAGATGAAAGCGGAAAGCGAATACTGAATGGATGAACAGGATTACTACAGTACAAGTGTGCGACGCAAGGAACGATGCCAGCAGTACTACAGCCGGTAACATAAAAAAAAGAGTAAAGGTTAGTGCTTTGAGCTTTGTGCTTTTAGCATTCAGCCAATAATAAAACTTATAACTTAACACATATAGCTATGCCAACAGAGACTGTACAACAAACATTAAAAGGTGGCGAGTGGTTAATTAAACCTTCGGCGCCGGAGAACACTTTTACTGCCGATGATTTTTCGGAAGAGCAGTTAATGATCAAAGATATGTGCGACCAGTTTTTGGATATGGAAGTATATCCGAAACTAGACCGTATTGATGCCCTGGAAGCGGGTTTAATGCCCTCGCTGCTGGCAAAGGCCGGTGAGCAGGGTTTACTGTCTACCGCCTTCCCCGAAGCCTATGGCGGTATGGGTAAGGATTTTGTTACCTCAACCATTATTAACGAGTACCTGGGTGGCGGTTATTCGTTTTCCGTTGCCGTTGCAGCGCATTCCGGTATTGGTACATTACCAATTTTGTATTTCGGCACCGAGGAACAGAAACAAAAATACATTCCCAAACTCATTACCGGCGAATGGGCAGGCGCCTACGGTCTTACCGAGCCTAACAGCGGCAGTGATGCTTTAAGCGCCAAGACCACTGCCAAACTAAGTGATGATGGTAAACATTATATTTTAAACGGGCAGAAATGCTGGATCACCAATGGCGGCTTTGCCCATGTGTACACCGTTTTTGCCAAAGTAGATGGTGATAAGTTTACCGGCTTTATTGTAGAAAGAGGAACCGAAGGTTTTACACAGGGCCCGGAAGAACATAAGATGGGCATTAAAGGCTCATCAACGGTGCAGTTGTATTTCCAGGATGCCAAAATACCGGTAGAGAATGTACTGGGCGAAATTGGTAAAGGCCATAAAATTGCTTTTAATATTTTAAACATCGGCCGTTTAAAATTATGTGCAGCAGCATTAGGTGGTGCACGCCGTTCCATGAACATATCGGTGGAGTATGCCAAAACCCGTGAACAGTTTAAACAACCCATTGCCAATTTTGGTGCCATCAAACATAAGATTGCCGAGATGACCATCAAAACCTTTGTGGCCGAATCGGCATTGTACCGTACCGCCGCATGGATTGATGAGAAAGAAAAAGAGCAGCTGGAAAGCGGTAAACATTTTAACGAAGCATTACTGAGTGCAGCCGAAGAGTATGCTATTGAATGCGCCATGTTAAAAGTATATGGCAGCGAGGTATTGGATTTTGTAGTGGATGAAGGTGTACAGATACATGGCGGTAATGGTTTTAGTGCGGAGTATAATATTTCCCGCGCATACCGCGACAGCCGTATTAACCGTATTTATGAGGGCACTAACGAAATTAACCGTTTACTGATCCTGGACATGACCCTGAAACGTGCGATGGGCGGCCGCCTGGACCTGATGGGCCCGGCCATGAATGCACAGAAAGACCTGATGAGTATTCCCGATTTCAGCAGCGAGGAAGAAACAACTTTCAGCAGGGAATTAAAATTGATTGCCAATTTTAAGAAAGCCCTTTTAATTGCTGCCGGTGCCGCCGTACAAAAGCTGATGATGAAGATTGAGAACGAACAGGAGGTATTGATGAACTTAAGCGATATGGCCATTGAAACATTTAATGCCGAGAGTGTATTGCTGCGTGTTATAAAACTATCCCAAACAAAAGGAGAAGCCAATACCCAGCTGCAGCAGGATATGATGCGTACTTATTTGTACGATGCCGCAGACAGGATTTTAAAATCGGGTAAAGATGCGGTGAATGCTTTTGCCGAAGGCGATGAGCAACGCATGATATTAATGGGATTGCGTCGCTTTACCAAGGCCGAGCCCTTTAATGTAAAAGACGCCCGCAGGCGTATTGCCGATAAAGTAATAGCTGAAGGGAAATATTGTTTTTAAGTATCAGAACAAATGTTCACCCGGGAATAAGGCTGCTTCTAACAAAGTAGCCTTATTTGTTTTCTGACCACCATAGATCTGCGACAGCTCCTTACGGGTTACCTGTAATTCTTTTAATTTAAAATACCTTCTGCTTTCGAAATAAGCACCCGCAACTATGGCTACACAGGCAATGGTGGTACAGAGATAAAATAGTAACAATGCATCATTAATATGAGGATCTTTGAGCACATATACTATTGTATAAAGGATCACGTATGAACCATACATGAACAGTAAGCCGGAGGAAATAATAGCCCTGCCTGTAGCTCCTTTACGGCGCACACTGATGCGCAGGTTGTTCCAGGTAAGGTACACGCTTAACATAAACACGATCAATACACCCGGGCCCAATACGTAGGTTGCTGTAGTAGTGCTGAAACCAAGAATACTGATGATGAGTATGGAGGTTAGTACAAGTAATACCACCGCAACGGTAATGATACCCTTGTATAGTTTTGAAGGGTATAAGGATAACATGAATAACAACATCAGGGGCGCATCCAGGAAATTGTTGGCGGCGGCGGCATTATTAATAAATGTATCACTGGCCGAAATATAATTTAACTCTAAAAAGTTATACCCGAAGATCATGATCAGGTAAACAAGCAGAAAGGCATACGTTTTAAAAGTAGTTAAACGTAATACAACAATTGCTATAATAGGCAATGCTATAGCAATACTGGATATTAATCCTATGGTATCTAATAAGGACATGTTAACTGGTTTTCATATCAGGATAATGGAGTGTTCTTAATACGTTAGGCACGACAAGATAACGCCATATTTTTGGTATATAGTACTATCTATTACTGTTTTATAAAAAATTCAGTAAAACTAACTTTCCACTTAGTAATATTACGTTTACGCTTTTTTGCGTGGTTTTTACGTATTGATTCCGAAATACGCAAACGTTTGCATAAAGGGTATTTTCCTTCCTTCGTACAATTACTTCATTTTGTTTTACTTATATATGCCTTTTGTTAAAGAATAATGGGGAATTTACGGGTAGGGCTCACCTCTGTGACAGGTAATACAGGTAACGCTGGTTAAATACGCGGCAGGGATGGTTTTATCGTGAGTAAAGTAGTTTTTATTAATGTCAATGGTTAAGCGGATCATTTTTCTTCCCTCCTCCTTCATTGGGTTATCATCAAGGGCATAGTCAAGGCTGTCTTTAATAGCCGCATGCGGTGAATGGCAAAACGCACAATTCACCCCCAATGCTTTGCTATAGGTTTGCATCAGGCTATCCAGCTTTGCATCGCTGATATCTTTTGGCAATACCTTTAGGTTACGTTTTTTACCCTGCTCAATTTTAGTTGCCGCTATACCGCTTACAACCAAGAGTATAATACCCGATAGTACAGTCCAGGTGTTTAGTTTATGCTTCATACGGCAAATATTTACTTTTTAACGTTATGTTTTTTATTATCGGTAGTTGTTTTTATTATGTTAAAGGCAGCCGTAACACCGGTCACCGCCTGTTGTGCCGATACCAATACCGCTGAAATTTTCAGGTGAGTTGGCCACCGGCATACCTACAAGATGTAAGATAGCTTTTTAACGTTGTATGTAAATATATGCCCCCGGCTTCACTGTACGGTACTTTCCTGTACCCGTGCAAACATTAAAAAATAAGGTTGTAAATTTGGAGATGCTTTTACATATACATCCTGATAATCCGCAACCACGCCATATTAAGACCGTGGTAGAATGCCTGTCCAGGGGTGGTGTAATTATTTATCCCACCGATACTATTTATGGACTGGGCTGTGATATTTTGCAGCATAAAGCCATTGAGAAAATTTGCCGGTTAAAAAAAGTTGACCCAAAAAAAGCACAGCTTTCTTTTATCTGCAACAGCTTAAGCCATTTAAGCGATTACAGCAAACAGCTGCCTACATCTACCTACCGTATATTAAAAGAATACCTGCCCGGGCCTTATACCTTTATTTTACCGGCCAGCAAGATGGTACCTAAAATATTGCAGAGCAAAAAGGATACGATCGGTTTACGTGTGCCGGATAATAATATTGCACAGGCTATTGTACAGGAACTGGGCCGCCCCATTCTCAGCGCCTCTTTACCCGGCGAAAATATTGAAGATTATACCGACCCTGAAGTGATGTATGAAAACTTTATGAATGAAGTGGACATTGTTGTTGACGGCGGTATCGGCGGTATTATTCCGTCAACAGTTATTGACTGTACCAAAGATCATTATGAAGTGATCAGGAAAGGTTTGGGGGAATGGCCTGAAGATGAATAAGTTCATAAAGAAGCGGACAGACCAATCTTATAACAAAAATCCCCTTATATCTTTTAAAAAGGTAAAGGGGATTTAATAATTAACTAAACAGGTACTCCACATCCTCACGTGTAAGCGATTTAACAAAGCCTGTATCATCGGAAATAATATCCTTGGCCAGCGCACGTTTCTTTTCCTGCAGCTGTACAATTTTATCTTCTATCGTATCCTTACAGATCATACGGTAGGCAAAAATATTCTTTGTTTGCCCGATACGGTGTGTACGGTCAATAGCCTGCTGTTCCACCGCCGGGTTCCACCAGGGATCAACAATGTACACGTAATCGGCTGCGGTAAGGTTTAAACCCACACCACCGGCTTTTAAAGAAATAAGAAACACCCGTACTTCATCATCCTTCTGGAAGCTCTGGATAGCTTTTTCCCGATCGGGAGCCGAAGTACTGCCGTCGAAGTATTCGTACTTAATACCTAACTCGTCCAGCTTTTTCCTTATCAGGCCCAGCATGCCCAGGAATTGTGAGAATACCAGGGCCTTATGGTCACCGATATTTTCAGTTATCTCACGGGCCAGTTCATCGAGTTTAATGGAGTGGTTCTCAAACTTCTCTTCTTCGTTCAGGATGGCCGGTGAGTCACATATCTGGCGCAGCTTCATTAACCCCTGTAAGATGGTGAGCTGTGATTTCTGGATCCCCTGGGTTTCAATAGTGCCCAAAATTTTATTCCTGAAATCGTTACGGTAGGCATCGTAAATATTTCTTTGTTCATCCTCCATTTCACACCATAATATCATTTCCTGTTTTTCCGGAAGGTCTTTTGCTACCTGTTCCTTGGTACGGCGTAAAATAAAGGGGTATAATATTTTTCTTAAATGTTCTTTCCGGTCCGCTTCACCAAATTTATCAATGGGAATCGCAAATTCCTGGCGGAAAAATTCCATGGTTCCTAACATACCGGGATTCAGGAAGTTCATCTGCGCAAACACATCAAAAGTATTGTTCTGCAGCGGTGTACCACTCATACATAAGCGGTGTTTGGCATTTAATAAACTGGCCGCCTTGGTTACTTTACTGGCCGGGTTTTTAATAGCCTGGCTTTCATCGAGCACCACATAATCCATGTCAATACTCACCAGTAGTTTAATATCGCTGCGTAAGGTGCCGTAAGTGGTAATGATAATATTTTTACTCAGCAGTTCCTCCCGGTTACGCGTGCGTAAAGCACCGTGGTGAATACAATAGGTTAAATGCGGTGTGAATTTCTTGATCTCGTTTTCCCAGTTATAGATCAGCGTGGTAGGACAAACCACCAGGGCCTGCAGTTTACCATCCTGTATCCGGTGGAAGTACTCCATAAATGATAAAGCCTGTAAGGTTTTACCCAAACCCATATCATCTGCCAGGATACCGCCCCATTTTATTTCCTTTAAGTAGTTCAGCCACTGAAAGCCCGATACCTGGTAAGGCCTTAAAATAGGCATTAACCTGTCTGATGGCGGTACTTCCTCAATTTTATTAAACTCCCGCAGGTTTTCATATTTACCTTCCAGCTGTATACTCAGCTCCTCTTCATCACGGTTTTCGTATAACTCATCCACCACGCTTAAATGGTAACGCGATAGTTTCAGGTTATTGCTATTACCCTCGCCTACACGGAACAGCAGGGAGTATTTTTTTAACCACTCCTCCGGCAATATACCCAGGGTACCATCATTCAGCTGTACAAATTGTTGCTTATTGGCCAATGCTTTTTTAACATCTGCCACCGATACTTTCTGGTCACCAAAAACAATATCCACCTTAGCATCAAACCAATCGGTATTGCTGCTGATGAATATTTTGGTTTGCGGTTTGGCCGTATTAAACCTAAAGTTTTTTAAGGCCTCAAAACCAAATACCGGTGTTTTCAGGTCCTTCATGGCATCTACAAATAAAAAGAACCAGTTGTTCTTTAAAACATCGGTACCTTTTAAGGCCAGTGAACCATTATCCTCGTTATAGATAAAATTCGAATGCAGGTTTTGCAGTTTATCTACATGTACCCGTTCCAGGTCGCGGTTACGGTGAACCACAATCACTTTATCGTTCTGGGGAACAATTACCGCATCGCGGTCTTTAGCCTTGGTAGCATATCCCTTGTATGAGAAAGAAGGCTGAAAAATAAGGTAATCACCTTTTTCAATTAAAAACAGTTTTACTTCAGGCTCTCCGTCTTTCACTTCCTGTATCAGGCCCTGGTCAAAGTTTACTTTATATTCCCTGGTAAGCGGTAATACAAAATTGCTGAGGGCGGCAGGCCACTCTTCTTGATTAAACTTTTTTACACCGCCGGGTAAAAATTGTTCTACCAGGTGCAGGGTGTCCTTATCATTCCACAGCGATAAACGGTTGTTGTATAAAAAGAATAAAGGACCCGGGGCTTCATTGTCCTGTAATTCAAACTCCATATGCCCCACAGCTGCCTTGCCTTCCACCAGGTAATTGCTCCCATCCTGTTTTACATAAAACACGGGGGTAACAGGCTGACCTTCTATCTCCAGGCTTTCCAGGGAGGCAGTTTTAAATGTTTTGCCTTTGGGCAAGAGGTATAAAAAATTACTGCCCGCATTATCTGTACATATTTTTTTCAGCTTTGGCAACAGGTATTCTGCCATCAGCGATTTTGTTTCATCCGGCAGTTCCTCATCTTCGGCATGAATAATATTTTCCCAGATACCGGAGAAGGGTGAGTTACGGTTTACGTATTTATTCAGCTCCGCATCCTGTAGTTTTCTTACAGCCGTCAACAGCAGGGCATCTTCCTCGGTGTATTGTTGCGTATCTACAAAACGGCTGATGTCCAGTTTTTCAATATTGCCAACAAAACCATCTTTTGCCTCGTTCATATCGCCGGTTACAATATCGATAGTAAAGTACGGGTAGGCATTTTTATTCAGGTTGATCACCAGTCCGAAGCGCTTATTCTGTTCCTTTTTCTCTTCGGTGATCACTTCTACCGTCTCTTCCTCTTTTTGTTTGATGGGCAGTAAGACCGGCCGGGGTTGTAATGCCGGCGCCACTACTCTTTTAATTGAAGGATCCAATACCCGCAGGAAAGGTTTACCCTCTTTAAAAACAAATTCAAATTTACCGGCAAGGTCATCACTTAAAGAATAACCATATGCTTCGAGTAGTTTATTTTTTACATTGTCCCAGTTGCGGATGGAATCAAAATACAAGGGACCATGCTCCTGTAACAGGTGTAAAAAAACGATCACTTTGGGTAAACACAGTAAATGATTAGGATCATCATAATCACAACTGGTATCAAAACTGCGTTCTTCGTTTTTCCGTAAAATAACTTCGTATACTTTATCCTCTATAGTAACATCTGCCTTTACCGTTTCATTCTCGGCAAAGTTTATCTTAACGCCTTTTTTATTTTTCGATAAAAAGTCGTCGGCTTCCGCTACAATATCATGCGAGGATAATAAACGCAGGGTTTTATGATCGAGTGTTTTAATTTTTGCTACGGTATGGCGCTGGTCATAACGTGTATCTTCTGTACGTAACTGCCCCTTATCCATCAGGTCCTGTATATAAAACAGGGCTGCGCTTTCATGGCGGCATATATCGCCCAGGTTATACGGGCAGGTACAACGTACCGATAGGGAGTCCGCATCTTTAATACGCTGCAGGTAAACTTTATAGAAAGTGGCATAGGTATCGTCTTTTACCCTTAATACGGCCGATCCGAAAAGGTCGTCATATTCAATCAGTTCAACAAAACCCGTTGCATGAATTTTCTTGCCTCTGCGAATCACTTCATCGCTTCCATGCGTGTATATGTACTTTACAAGGTGTGGTAATGCCATAATAATAAAAACAAATTAACAGCCCCGCGGTTCAGCCGGTAAAACACAATGTTATGCATCCTGTACACACCGCCCGGTTAATAGTTTAACCCAAGCGTTCTCTGTTCCGCTTTTCCTGTCCGGTTTAATGGGCTGGGAAAGACATGCACCAGAGGAGCTGTCCTGTCCGTCATAACATTGCACGCTGCCATAGCTGGCAAAGGGCAATCGGCAAAAATAAAAGAATGTAAAGCGTAATTCCTTGTAAAAAGCGAAGAATTTATAAATAGTTTTTTCCACGGCATAATGCCGCATAAAAGCCGTATCTTTATAGGTTTTACCCGCCAATGATCAATTTCCCGTCTTTGTAATAGGGTAATACATTTGCCGCATCCGGCGTTAGGCAAAAAGCTATATCATCAATTAATCCAAAACGTTCTACCAGCCGATGATAATGTGTCATTTTTGATGCAAATCCCAGCAGGTTGTTTTTATGTTTTGCATACATGGCTTCTGCCATTAAAGAACTGTCGCAGTGTATCTCAAAATGTTTTTTTACCTGGTGTATAACAGCTCCTGCAAATAAAGTGTCTTCTAAATTAAAACGGTCTTTCCAGCCGGAGCAACCCAGTATCACATTCTTTTTTTCGGCCACTAAAAAATTACATACGGCCGATAAGTTGGGGAAAGAACCGGTAACCACCGTATCTGCATTTTTATCCAGGGCCATATGTAATAACCGGGTGCCATTGGTAGTTGTTAACACCAGTATTTTATTCTCAATAAAACCACGGTCATACTCCAGGGGTGAATTACCATAAGATAAACCTTCGGCCAGTTTACCATCACGTTCACCTGCTGCAATACCATCAATTTGTTTGCTGATCTCAATAGCTTTGGGTACCGAATCAACCGGAATAACACTTTTAGCACCATTGAATAAGGCAGAGGCGATGGTAGAAGTAGCCCTGAAAACATCTATAATAACTACTACACTATTGCTCAGGTCGTATAAGTGTAATAATGCGGGACTAAGCGAAGTATGAAGCGAAGGTTTGTTACTCATAATTGAAGGCGCAAATTAATAATTTGACCAACAACATTATTTTTTTTGTTTTCGGGTAAAATTGTATAAGTATAAATGTGCTAATGAGCTGATATGCTAATTTGCTAATGAAAACAGGCGCATTGCATATCTTAGATCTAAGATCTTCAGATCTCAGATCTTTTAGAACCATCCGCGTTTTTTAAAAGCGCCGATCATCCAGATGGGTATCAGTAACATTCCTCCCATGGCAAACCAGAATCCCCAGTGATTACCCAGCAGTGGTACATTTTCAAAGTTCATTCCAAAGATGCCGCCTATTACGGTAGCAGGTGCCAGTAAACAGGTTACAATGGCCATTACTTTCATGACTTCGTTCATTTTTAAGTTTACATTGTTAATGTATAGATCCTGTAAACTCATCATCATATCACGGTAGTTTTCCGTAAGGTCAATAGCTTGTATAATATGGTCGTAAACGTCCTTAAAGTATTTGGTGGTTCTATCTTCCAGCAGTTCATTTTCGCTGCGGATAATGCCGCTTAACAGGTCACGTACCGGCACAATATTACGTTTGAGTACAATGAGCTCTTTACGCAACTGGTTTACTTTTGCCAGCGATCGTTTATTGCTGTTGCGTATTATTTCTTCTTCCAGATCCTCAATGCGGTCGCCGATTTTTTCCATTACCAGGAAGTAATTGTCAACAATCAAATCCAGCAACACATAACATAAATAGTCGGCTGTACGGCCGCGGGCTTTGCTGGTAGGTAGTTTTAGCTTATCCCGTAATGGATTAAATGCATCCCGGCTGGCATCTTCCTGAAAACTGATGACAAAATTTTGTCCCAATACAATACTTATTTGTTCCTGCTCAACTGTTTCTTTGGTCGGGTTATAATAAAGCATGTTTAATAAACAAAACATCACGCCTTCCACTTCATCGGTCTTGGGCCTTTGCCCAACACTTAAAATATCTTCTATCAATAAGGGGTGTATAGTAAAGTGCTGGCAAACAGCTTCCACATCACTTTTTCGCAGGCCATCAATATTTATCCAGCTGATCTTATCCGTATTTTTATAAGGGAAAGTTTCTTTTATATCATCAAAAACTTTTTCGTTAATGGTAGTGGCATCGTATTCATAAGCCGTAATCACTACTTCCTTTGCTTCCTCCCTCACAGGTAATACCGTTGGGTTTACGGACAAAATTTCTTTTGTACGCTGTGTGCCGATGATATTTGGCAGGTATAAATATTTCAGGTATTTATCGGGGCGCAGATTTACACTCATACAATAACGTGTTTGCTAATAAAACAACAAGGTATTAAAAAAATGCGAAGGGGTTGCGGGGATGCATAAAAATAGCCCCTTTGTTGTACGCAGGGGCTACCCGTCTTTGGTGCCATAACCATGGTTGGCTAAAACCGTTACTGTCTGGTATAACAAAATAATAGCAATTGCTATATATGGCCTATACCGTCCCGGCGGTATATCTTGTTTGCTTTAAGTAAAAGAGGGTAATTATTATTCGATAACAACCACTGCGCCGGCCGTTGTTCTGGTATGGGTAAGCGATACACTGATATGGTTACAGGCCAGTGCTGCGATGGTTTGGGCCGTAGTGCCGGTGAAAGCCAGTTCGGGCTTACCGGTGGCAGTATTTTTTACTATTATTTCATTAAAGGCCGTTCCTGTAACCCAGCCCGTGCCCAATGCTTTTAAGAATGCCTCCTTGGCTGCAAAACGGGCAGCATAGTGTTCATATTTCTGGGTTTTGCTTTCGCAATAACTGATCTCCTCCGGCGCAAATACCAGCTCACGAAAACCATTATCCTTTTGCAGGCTGGTAGCTATACGGTCAATCTCCACCAGGTCAATACCAATACCTTTTATAGCCATTTGTTATTTTTTAGTGGTTATTGCCGCTATACGCTGTTCAATATGTTTTTTCTCTGCTACAGTGGCTATTTCCTTTGTTAATGCCTGGCGGTAATAAGGCAGGGCCTCTTGGTAATTTTTTTGTTTGTATAAATAATCACCTGCCAGCATATAGGCAACATAGGATTGCGGGTTAGCGGCCACCAGGCTATCCGGAGAAATAGTACCACCATCCATATACCGGTGCTTCATATTGTAAAACAAGCGGAAATTGGTAAAAGCCGGTGTTTGCAATAAAGTATCAGCCGCTATAGTATAAGCACTGTCAATAATTTCGGTATTGTGCTGCAAACCCTGTAAGCTGAATATTTTATTCAGATCATAACAAACAAACTGCCCCAGCTGCCAGGGCGCTGTAGAAACCCATACCCTAAGCTGTTTGGGCTGAAATACTACTGCATGGTGAGCAATTAACTGGTTAACCGCCTTTTCATTGCCCAGGCCTATATCATTACCATCAAGCCCCCGGGTGTCTCTTAAAATATCGATGGTTTTTTGTACCGTGTTGGGACCATTGTTTTGCAATAACTGCGTTAAACGCTGGTATCGGTAAGGTGAGGCGCTTTCCGCCAGTGATTCTTTATTGATCTTTGTTGTACCCAGGTTGTTACTCTGAAAATGGTTGGTACATAAAATGCTGTTACGGTTGGGATCATAAATATCCAGGGCCTTGGGTGTTTTTTCAATAATCACCGCTTTGTTATCTTCCGCACTTCCAACCAAAAAGGATTCAGATACAAACATTTTCCTGCTTTTGGCTATCGCAACAGCTTCGCTGATATTTTTGGCATATTGTAATATTTCCCTTGCCACCAGCGATACCGGTGTAGCCGAGCCGGTGGGTATATTGCTTTTAGCCGCATTAATGGTAACGGTCAATCCCTTTTCGTTCATGCCGGATACCACCCCGATAAAACCACCCCAGGTTACACTCATAAACTTATACCCGGCTTTCGGGTTAGTGAATAAGATAATTTTATTTTTTGCAAAATTATCGCCCACATAAAAATCAAAATTGCGGCCAATGATCAGGCTGCTGTCCTGCGATGCCGTGCCCCAGGTACCAAATGAGGTACAACCCACCAGCATCAGGTTTTGCAGGGCATGTCCTATATCGTGTGCCGAATGATAGTTCAGTATACGCTGGTATTTGGTACCAATATACCCGTATTTATCAGAAGCGGATTGCGATACACCATAGATCTCCTGTTTGTATTCAGGCGTTACATGGTTAACCAGGTTGCGGTTAAACCAGCCGATCACATATTTTAAAAAATACTGGTAGTTTTTGGAGGGTATCATTTTATCGATCTGTTCGGTAAAATAATCTTCCTGGCTTTGTACCAGCTCAGCCGATAGTTTGCCATTGATGACCCCTCTTTCAAAAGCATCACCGGCTACATACATTTCATACAAACCGGAATTACTTTTCCGTAACCAGTTATTACCAATTGTATATAAACCGGTGTCCGGTTGATTTCTTTGTAAGCTTAAGGCTGACTTGTCATCTACCTTAGGCGGCTTAATATTACTTACCCAAACCAGGTAAAGAAAAAACAGTAGCAGCAAAGCCACCAGTACACCCAGCACCCTTAACAATCTTCTCCAAAACCGGTATGGCCTTTTAACCTTCTGCATATTATTATTAATTCTAATTTTAACAGGCAAAATTAACACATTAAAAAAATGTATTAAACAAGTGCCTTTGACTGTTTTCGTGGTTTTACGATGGAAAGGGAAGTAGTTTTTTTAATATAATTATCAAAATATTAAAACTAACTCGTTTATACATACCACAAAATAAATATCTATCTCCAGCCAGGTACCACAAAGTGGTAAGTATAAATCCTTAGGGTATTTTCATTTCAAAATTGCCCGAAACTATCAGTTTTTTACACAAATTTGCATAAACCTAAGAACTAACACTTATGGCAATTACTGCATTAATCATCCTGTTTATCACCCTTGTAGGTGCCACCTTCATCACCCTGAACACCATCCGGGAATCAAAAAAAGCCCGCATTCGCCTGGAACAGGAACGAAAGAAATACGGGCTTTAACTGCAACAGGCGGGTTTACAAAATAGCTTTTACGGCCTTTATCACCGCATCCAGGTTACTGATATCCTGGCCACCGGCTGTAGCCAGTGTTTTTTGTCCACCACCGCCACCTTTTATTAAAGGCGCAATATGTTGTTTAATGATCTTTCCGGCATCCAGGTCACGTGCGGCGGCAACCGTATCGGCAATGGATACTGCTACCGAAGCCTTCCCGTCAATATTGGCACATAACACGATCACGTAATCGTTCAGGTTATTTTTAAAATCGTGGCTCAGCTTTTTTAACGCATCGGCATTACTTACTTCAACAATATCACCAATGAAGGTGATGCCGTTCACGATCTCATCTTTTTGTAATAACTCGTTTCGTAATTGCACCAGCTGGCGGGTTTCCAGCCGTTCTATTTTCTTTTCCAAAGCCAGTTTGTCCTCGATCAGTTTTTCAATACTTTTCAAAGGGTCCTTGGCTTTTAGTAATTCGCCTATATATTTAAACTGGCTGATCCTGTCGCTGATATACTGAATGGCCGCAGCGCCGGTTAAAGCCTCTATTCTTCGTACCCCTGCAGCTACGGCAGTTTCGTTCACAATATTGAACATACCTATCATGCCGGTGTTGGACACGTGTGTACCACCGCATAGCTCTACAGAGTAAGCCGGGTCAATAATGACCACCCTCACCGTATCGCCATATTTTTCGCCAAACAGGGCCATCGCTCCCAATTGCAGGGCCTCGTCCTTGGGCATTTCCTTGATCACTACGGGTATATTGGCCCTTATTTTTTCATTCACCAGCATATTGATGGTGCGTAGTTCCTCCTCGCTTATTTTAGAGAAATGGGAGAAATCGAAACGCAGTTCCTTTGCACTCACCATTGAGCCTTTTTGTGTAACATGCGTACCCAATACCTCTCTTAAAGCGGCATGCAGCAAGTGTGTGGCAGTATGGTTATAAGTGGTGTTTAAACGGTTGTTCCAGTCCACCGCAGCCACTACTTCCACCCCTATGTCAGCAGGCAGTTTATCGGTGAAATGAATGATAAGATCATTCTCTTTTTTGGTATCTACTACTGCAATTACTTCCTCTCCAAAAGTCAGGGTACCTATATCGCCTAACTGGCCGCCGCTTTCGGCATAAAAAGGCGTGGTGGCCAACACTACCTGGTACTGTTCTTTGCCTTTGGCTTTTACCTTACGGTATTTTGTTACCTGTGTGTTTACCAACAGGTCATGGTAACCCACAAATACCGGTTTGGTATCCGGCAATAGTTCTACCCAGTCATCGGTATCAATGGCCGTTGCCTGGCGGGAACGGGTTTTCTGTGCTTCCAGCGCCTCATTGAATCCTTTTTCATCAACCAGCAGGCTTTGTTCCTGGGCAATTAAACGGGTAAGGTCAACCGGGAAACCATAAGTATCGTACAGCTCAAATACATCATTGCCATCGATCATATTGGACGACAGGTTTTTGATGATATCATCAATACGTTTCAGTCCTTTTTCCAGGGTGCGCAGGAAGGATTCTTCCTCCTCGCGAATGACACGGGACACAAAATCCAACTGCTGCTGCAACTCGGGAAATACCTGCTCAAATTGTTTGGCCAATACCGGTACCAGCTGGTGTAATAAAGGCTGCTGGTAGTTCAGGTAAGTATAGTAATACCTTACGGCCCGGCGTAAAATACGGCGGATCACATAACCCGCGCCTGTACTGGCCGGTAACTGCCCATCGGCAATGGTAAAGCTGATAGCCCGGATATGATCGGCCAGTACCCGGAAGGCAACCGCCTCTTTACTATCGCTGTAATCATATTTTTTACCGGTAATACTTTCCACGGCGGCAATGGTGCCGGTAAATACATCGGTATCGTAGTTACTTTGTTTTTGCTGTAATACCCTTACCAGGCGCTCAAAGCCCATCCCGGTATCTACGTGTTTGGCAGGCAGATCAACAAGCTTTGTAAACTCAACAATCTTCGATGGCCTTTCTTTTTTATAGTTTTCTAAGGAATTATTGGCCTTATCCCATTTGTCAAATGCCACCTTGTCGTTCCACATCCGGTTAAACTGCATGAATACATTGTTCCATATTTCAATTACCTGGGGATGGTCGTTGTTCACCAAAGTTTTACCATCCACGGCAGTACGCTCCGTTTCAGTACGGCAGTCCACATGAATTTCGGAACAGGGACCACAGGGGCCGGTATCGCCCATTTCCCAGAAATTATCCTTTTTATTTCCCAGCAGTATCCGGTCCTCCTCAATGTATTTTTTCCACTCATCAAAAGCTTCCTGGTCCATTGGCAGACCTTCGGCAGCATCCCCTTCAAATACGGTAACGTAAATACGGTCTTTATCTATTTTATATACACCGGTGAGCAGTTCCCAGCTCCAGGCAATGGCTTCGGCCTTAAAATAATCGCCAAAGCTCCAGTTGCCCAGCATTTCAAACATGGTATGGTGATAGGTGT
>CAYUMH010000023.1:0-43901 GCA_964445775.1 uncultured Terrimonas sp. | reverse complement strand
GCAAAAGCTGTACATACATTAGTAAAGTGTATGTGTTGTATAAGTTATTTACCAATAGGAAGCGTAGCTAATTCCGGCTGAACCTCGTAGCTAAGTTCTGTTTCCATGGCTTCTTCCACCACTTCTCTTTTGATGGTTTCAAATACCGGTAATTTATAAAAGGGTATACCGCATTTGTTAAAGAATGACAGGGGATTAATGCTACGTTCATGAATTTTTACATAACTGTAAGCTTCGGGAACATAGATCATATCAATATCATTGGCATCGGCAAAATTTCTGAAAACGCCCAGGGTATCGCCTAACATATATTTGAAGTTGATACGCTGTATATTTTGCGGATAACGATCTTTTAATTGCTTGCAGGCCTGGCGGAAGTTCTCGTTCATTACTTCATTATAGGGGTGCCTATGTGCACCGGTAATCAGGTCTAAAGACGAAGTAGGGAGGTTGAAAGCGTGAAACAGTACTATGTTTACTTTACGTCCGCCGAGGCTTTTTACCACCTGCTCTACATTTTTTACGGAGTTTACACTACAGTCGGTTGGAATAAGTAAGTTGGTCATAATATTATTTTTTTATAACACAAAACTGCAGTACGGACATTAAAAAGGCCTAAACATAAGATTAGGCCTCGATTAAAATGTTATTAAAATAAGATTAGAATTTGCGATCAGCCATTTTCTTCCGAACAAATGGGCAGGTTAACTGTTACCTGCGTGCCAATATTTACTTTGGATTGTATATCAATACTGCCGCGATGCAGGCGTATAATATTGTTTGACAAGGGCATACCAATGCCATAACCTTCATAGTCCTTAACATTGGAGGCCCTGAAAAACGGGATATATACCTGTTTGATATCTTTTTCAGGAATACCGATGCCATGATCTTTTATTATGATCCTTGCGGTATCCTGCTCAATGATCATATCCACTTCAACCGTTTGGTTATTGGAATACTTACAGGCGTTCATCACAATATTGCCGATCGCAATTTTTAACAGGTCATAGTTCCCCATTACGTTCATACTGGCATTATCATGGGGCAGGGCATGCATATTTATTTTAATGCTGCTGTCCGGGAAAATAGCATCCACACTGTCCTTTACATCAAATATCAGCTGGTCAAGTCTTACCGCTTCATGTCTTTGTTTTTTACCATCAAAGCCGGTTTGTGCCAGCGACAGCAGGCCCTTGGTCAAATGCTGTAATTTTTCGGCCTGGCTGGTAATATTTTCCAGTGATTGCTGGTAATGCTCCGGTGTTCTTTCCCGTTGTAAGGCATAATCGGCCTCGCCTACAATGGCGGTGAGCGGGGTTCTTAATTCATGCGAGGCATTGCTGATAAAATTGTTCTGTGCTTCAAATGATGTTTCCAGCCTGTCCAGCATTTCATTAAAGGTCCTGATAAGGGTAGCAATTTCATCCGACCCTTTTTGTTCCTGCAGGCGCAGGTGCAGGTTACCCTGGCTTATCTGGTTTACCTTGGCAGTAATATCCCTGAAGGGTTGAAAGGTACGGCGTGAGAAGTATTTACCTACGGTAAAGATCAATAATACGGCACAAATAAAAGTAATGATCTTAATAATGAGCAGGTGCTGCATCATTTCGCGGCCATAAACGTTCACGGCCGATTTGATCACAATATGATCATCGCCGGACTTCTCCTTATACAAGAGGCCTGCATAGTGACGGTAACCTTTTTTATAAAAAACGGTAGCGCCGTCGGCATTGATAATTTTTTCAAGATAGGTAGCCGGTAATTCCGGTGCCAGGGGTGTTTTGGATACCTTGGAACCTTTGGCTACTTCGAGGATGAATGCTTTTTCCTCCGGTAATTTTTCCATGTACTGGCGCTGCAGTTCGCGGAATGATTCCGTTGATTCAGCATCATGTTCAAAACGATATTTGGCCGAAATTTTTGCCCTTAGTTCCACCCGTTTGTTAAAGTCGTTATGGGCCCATTCATTGAGGAAAAAATATACCGTGATGTTGAGAATAAAAAAAACGGTTGCTGTAAGTGCTGTAAACAGCAAGGTTGTTTTTGTTTGTATTTTCATATAGCAATGCCCTTATACTTTTAACATGTAACCCATGCCTACAATGGTTTGTATAAATTTCTGATCCGGAATTTTATCTATTTTTTTGCGTAAATAATTTACATATACATCTACCACATTGGTACCCATATTAAAATCAATACCCCATACATTTTCCAGTATCTCCAGCCTTGAGAGCACCTTGTTTTTATTTTTTATAAAATACTCCAGTAACCTGTATTCGGTAGATGTAAGGCTAATGGGGGTATTGTTCAGCTGCACCAGTTTGGCATTCAGGTTAACGGCAATATCACCGATATAAAAAACATCTTCGTCCTGTAAAGCCAGTGTCCGGCGCCTGTTTAACGAACGCAGGCGGGCTTCCAGTTCGGCAAATTTGAAAGGTTTTACCAGGTAATCGTCGCCGCCGCTGTTTAAACCGGTTACTATATTTTCGGTGGTGCCTAAAGCCGTTAAAAAAAGAATGGGGGTAATTATTTTTTCCTGGCGCAGGCGTTTACATACTTCAATGCCATTCATGCCGGGTACCATAATATCAAGGATGATAATATCAAATTCATGTTCCCTGGCAATGGTGTACCCGATATAACCGTCAGGTGCAACCGTAATACTGTACCCGTTTTCCGTTAAACCCTTATTAATGAGGGTAGCCACACTTGGTTCATCTTCAACTAACAATATCTTCATGCTTACAAATTAGCGGTTTGAGTGACTGGTTTACTGGTAAAATAGTGACAAATGTACATCATCGTTTTTTAATGCTTTGTTATAAGCCTTGCCTGCTCTAAAAATAAAGGCTTGCAATAAATATTTGTTCGGCATTATTAGCCTGTTACTTTTGTGCTTAATTTATTGGGCATGAAAATTTTAGTGATCCAGCAAAAAATGATCGGGGATGTATTGGTCAGCTCCGTTTTATGCAATAACCTGCGTAAAATGTACCCGCATGCCACTATTGATTATATGATCTACGAACATACACTGGCAGTAGTGTATAATAATCCCAATATTGATAACCTGCTGCTGGTAACGGCTAAAGATAAAAAACTGCCACAGCTGCTCAGGCGGATAGGGCAGTTGCGTAAAACCAGGTACGATATTATTATTGATGCCTATTGTAAACTGGGTACCAGTATCATGTGTTTATTTTCGGGAGCAGGCACTACTATCAGTTTTAAAAAATGGTACACAGCCTTTTGTTATACCTATACCTGGAAAAGAAAAGAAAAAGCGGAGACTATTGCCGGCCTGGCTATTGAACACCGGCTGGCCCTGCTCGCGTTTTTAAAGCCTGCCGTTACCATGGACCTGATGCCCCGTATATACCTGACGGAGGACGAATTAAAAACGGCAGAAGCTACTTTACAGGAACATCAGCTGGAAGGCCGGGCCCTGATCATGATCGGTTTGTTGGGCAGTGACAGGCGAAAATCATATCCTGCAGATTATATGGCCAGGGTGCTGGATACGGTGGCTGTTAATGCCCATGCAACATTACTGGTAAACTATATGCCTTCGCAACAGGAAGAAGCTGCAGCTATACTGCGTTTATGTAAACCCGAAACGCTGGCGAAAATTGTTACCGGCTTACAACCTAAAGGATTGAGAAGTTTCCTGGCCATTCTTCATTATTGCAAGGCTATTATCGGTAATGAGGGTGGGGCGGTAAATATGGCAAAAGCCCTGGACCTGCCTACTTTCAGCATTTTTTCTCCTATGGTGGCAAAAGAGGGCTGGGATCTTTTTGCGGATGGTCATAAACATGTATCCGTTCACCTGAATGATTTTATTGCAGCACCGTTACGCTTAAATAAAAAACAGGCGAAAGAGCAGGTGTTTGATTTATACCGGCAGTTTTCTCCTGCGATGGTTGAGCCCAAACTGCTTCATTTTATCCAGGTAAACGGGTTATAAGATACAGTGGTATTATACAGCTGAGCTTACTCAAAACCCGCAAGCCAGTCGCTCAGGTTTTTCAAAAAAGCGGCTTTGTACTTAAATGTATCCCTGAATCCCCAGCCATGACCACCACTGGGATAAATATGTAAGGAAGCCGGCACACCGGCCTTATGCAATGCATTATAATAATTGGTACCATTAGTGGGTAATACCACTTTATCATCATTTGAAAAAGCAATAAAGGCTCTTGGTGTAGCGGCATTTACCTGTTTCTCGTTACTATAGGCAATACCGGTAGCCTCAGTAGGATTAGCTCCCAGTAAATTTTTTCTTGAACCTTTGTGGGTATAGGTTGAATCCATGGTAATAACAGGGTATAATAAGATCTGGAAAGCCGGTTTAATAGCCGCATCACTTTTAGTAGCTACCGTAGCCGCCAAATGCCCGCCTGCAGAGGAACCCATGATGCCAATCTTATTTTCATTGATATGCCACTTGCCTGCATTGCTTTTGGTTAGCCTTATGGCTTCGGCTACATCACTGAAAGGCACTTCTTTATTGCCAAAGGGCATACGGTATTTTAAAACAATATAGGCAATACCCTGTTCTAAAAAGAAAGGTGCAAAATCATAACCCTCGTGGTTATAGGCTAAATGGCTGTAACCGCCGCCGGGTAAAGCTATTACGGCACGGCCGGTACTTTTGCCTGCTTCGGGCAGGTATACTCTTATCTGTGGTTTGTAAATACCTTTCTTCTCATCTTCCGGCTGGTTTTCGGTACCATTGGTAGTTGGCGCACCGTTGG
The DNA here is from genome assembly GCA_964445775.1 of uncultured Terrimonas sp. GTDB lineage: Bacteria > Bacteroidota > Bacteroidia > Chitinophagales > Chitinophagaceae > Terrimonas. The sequence goes on along the minus strand of CAYUMH010000023.1, from coordinate 39,135 downwards.
GCCACAGGTATATATCGGTATAAGCAGGGGTTTGTGCTGATACATTCTTAAAAAATAAGGTACTCATCATTAAACAGAGCAGCAAATAGCGCATAGTTTTTATTTTTTTTTATTACAGGCTGCACCAATACTATCATTGTTACTTGCGCACTGCCCCAGCAGTATTGTTGCGGGTCGCACACTTGTACGGTATCAACGTTATGCAGCATCCGGTTGTTTATCAAAAATACAACGGATAAAACTTCATCTTTCCTTTACTGTCCAGCATCAAGGCCGGAGCAGGTATTTTAATGGCATTCAGCATAAAAAAGCAGGTGCGTAAAAACTTGCTTTTTGTCTTAATTTTTGTCAGGTCAATATCCGGGCTTAAAAAAAACTGTCTTTTACGTGGAATATCGTACCGGGTAATGCTGTTCCCGTCTTTATCTTCCCATTTATTGTCATAACCGCCCCACATGCCATCGGCGCCATAACCTACGGCAATGTTCAGCCATTTGGGAAAATTACTTTCTTTAAAGAACGAATGTACATTGGCGCTTAACCAATAGGTTTGGGCGTTATAATCTTTTAAAGTGCGTTCATACAGGCCTTTTCCAAAAAGTTCATCGGCACGGTTATCCAGCATCGGGTCCGAGTATTTATTGGCATGAAAAGAAAATTTTAATTGTACCCTTTGTTCTTTCCAGCCCAGTTCCTGACCAATGTATAACAGGGAGCCGCTTAAGTTGGCCGCCATATCGCTCCAGCTGAATCCCCATTTGGCCGAATAGGCATCCAGGAACTCGATAACCGTGAGATAGGCCGTACCGCTTAAGCCGCCCAGCCATACGGCATTTTTATGTTCCATACCGGCCCATTGCCATATTTGCGATGATAAACGGCCTGTAGTATAGGCTGTCCAGGCATGACCGGCTTTGTCCATCTGTAACCATTCCTTACTGTCGTCGTAAGTATGAAATTTACTGCGTGGTTCGTTTTTATACCAGGCTTCATTTAGTAAAACCAGTGAACCGCCATAAGCCGCTACATTGGCACTGCCTACCCACCATTGGCGGCGTTTTTTCTGTATTGCAGGCAAGCCGGTACCGCCATCCCAAAAGCCGGCCCTGGTGGCCGTATCTGCTGGTAAAGCCAGGGTATCGTTTTGTGCTGTCAGGGTGGGGGAACAGGCACAACAGGTGACAAAAAAAAGGACCAGGAATCGAACGCTTTTATTCCACATATTATAGGGTGAAGAAGGGGCGGGTTTGATAAATATTAAAATATTTTTCGCAAAAATACATTTACTTTATCTTTTGGGTGGTAAAACATAAAATATATAACTTACAACCCTTATAATCATTAAAATAGCAAACTATGGACGCTGCCATTCAAGACAAGGTAAATGTGTGGTTAAACGGGAATTTTGACCAGGATACAAAAGATCAGATCAAACAGCTACAGGCAGGTAATGAAGCCGATATTGCAGATGCATTTTATAAAAATTTAGAGTTTGGTACAGGCGGTTTACGGGGTATTATGGGCGTTGGTACCAACCGCATGAATAGGTATACGGTAGGTATGGCTACACAGGGCTATGCCAATTATTTAAAACAGAGCTTTGGCAACGATGTAAAAGTGGCCATTGCACATGACAGCCGGAATAACAGCCGCTTTTTTGCAGAGACCACGGCCAATGTTTTTGCCGCCAATGGTATTAAAGTATATTTATTTGAAGCCTTAAGACCTACGCCTGAATTATCATTTGCTATCCGGCATTTGGGCTGCCAGGGCGGGGTAGTGTGCACTGCCTCCCATAATCCTAAAGAATACAATGGTTACAAAGCTTATTGGAACGATGGGGGACAACTGGTGCCACCCCATGATAAAAATGTAATTAAAGAAGTTGAGAAGATCGCATCGGTGGATGATGTTAAATGGAGCGGCGGCGAAGCGAATATTACCTTAATAGGAAAGGAGATTGACGCGGCCTATATTGAAATGGTGAAAAGCCTGAGCGTGTATCCCGAAGTAATTGCACAGCAACACGACCTGAAAATTGTGTACACGCCCATTCATGGTACCGGTATTAAACTGGTGCCTGATGTATTAAAAGCATTTGGCTTTACCAATGTTACCATTGTAAAAGAGCAGGAAGAGCCGAATGGTAATTTTCCAACGGTAAGTTATCCAAACCCTGAGGAGAAAGAGACCATGAGCATTGGCCTGGCAAAAGCCAAAGAGCTGGATGCCGATATATTATTAGGTACTGACCCCGATGCGGACCGTGTGGGTATTGGTGTAAAAGATAACAAAGGAGAGTGGGTGCTGATGAACGGCAACCAGACCGCTGTGCTGGCTTTTAACTACTTACTGGAAGCCAGGCGGACCAAGGGCATTGCCCGTCCGAATGATATGATCATTACCACCATTGTTACCACAGGCATGGCCGATGCTTTAGCCAAAGGAAATAATGTGGCCTGCTACCGGGTGCTGACCGGCTTTAAATGGATCGCCGAAATGATCCGTGAAAAAGAAGGCAAAGAAAATTATATCATTGGTGGTGAGGAAAGTTTTGGTTTAATGATCGGTGACCAGATCCGTGATAAGGATGCCGTAAGCGCCGTAGCCTTATTATGTGAAATGGCCGCTTATGAAAAAGCGCAGGGACGTACCTTGTTTGATAAATTAATTGAACTGTATATCCAATATGGTTTTTATAAAGAAGATCTGATCTCCATTACCAAAAAAGGTATGGACGGACAACAGCAGATCGCGGCTATGATGGAAGCTTATCGTAAAAATCCTCCTGCTGTTATTAATGGGGTAGCCGTAGCACAATTACTGGATTATGAATTGCAGAAAGGAACTAATATCCAGGATGGCAGCCAGTGGGATATTCAATTGCCCAAATCAAATGTGCTGCAGTTTATTTTAGCGGATGGCAGTATTATTTCTGCCCGTCCGAGCGGTACCGAACCAAAAATTAAATTTTATTTCAGCGTTAAGGAGCAGCTGGACAGTGCAGCGGATTTTGATAAGGTAAACCTGCAATTGGATGAAAAAATAAAAGCCATTATTGCAGATATGAAGTTATAGATAGAGAATTAGTTTTCAGTTTTTTATCATAAACTGCTAATTAAAATAACAATCTTTTTTTTGATGTAGCGGACCGGGCTGAACAGCCCGGTTTTTTTATTACCCTCTTTACCAATAATAAAATTGTTATCGGTTGCATCAGGTCACCGGTGTGGTGAATATATTTTTTAAGTTAACATTAAATAATATATTTGGTTCGTTATACCAAATGATTGCCCCTAATTTTCTGCTTAAATGAGTACTGAGAACCTATATGAGGAAAGACGCCTGTTACTAATGCTGGGTAATGATAGTGCTTATGCTTTTCAGCAAATCTTCGACAAGTATAAAGACCGTATCTATAAAGTAGCCATGAGCTATGTAAAAGATAAACACCTGGCCGAAGAGATCATCCAGGATGTTTTTACCAAGGTATGGACACATCGCCACTCCTTATTGGAATTACGCTCCTTTGAAGCCTGGTTGTATACGGTGGGCAAGAACCGTATATTTGATTATAATAAAAAGAAAATTGCCGACTGGAAGGCACACCTGGGTTATCATTCACAAAAAGGCGAATCGGTAAATGATTCGGAAAGGTTACTCCAGTCAAAGGAATACAAAGAATTACTGCATATTGCGCAACAGCAACTTACCGATCAGCAATTATTGATATTTAAACTGGCCAAAGAGGAGCATATGAGCTATAAACAGATAGCTACACACCTAAACCTTTCACCATTAACGGTTAAGACACATTTAGCCAGGGCTATGAATACGCTTAAAAACCACCTGCTCAAAAACGGGGAGATCAATATCTTCATTTTACTGGCGATTCAAAATTTTTTTTGATTCCCTGTACTCCATTTCTTTATTTGCGCAGTCTTTATTAGTAGCAGTTATATTTTACCAACCAAATGGATGTAAGAAACAGGATACTTTTTCTGCTGGATAAGTTTGTTATCAATCAGTGTACCCAGACTGAAACGGATGAGCTATTCGGATACCTCAGTTCACCGGAGTACGATGAACTATTAAAGGAGCATATTGCTACTTCCCTGGAAACCGGGGCGGAGGGCCTTAACCTGCCTTTGGACCGGTCAGAGACATTGGTCAACAATATCATGAACGGCAGCAACGGCAGCCAGTTTATTTTAAAAAGGATACACAGAAAACAGCGGGTAAGGAGAATGATAGCCATAGCGGCTGTTATTATAATGGTGGCGGTAATATCGGTTTTTTCAGTTAATCGTTTTTTTCAACGTAATACCGATAGCCTGGTTACCATACCTGATGAACATGAAATATTGACCGTTAACCATAATAAGACCAATAAGGCTTTATCTGTTGCTTTGGAAGACGGGAGCGTGGTTATCCTGCAACCCAATGCCAGCTTATATTACCCGGAAAAATTTGGTCCCCAGAACAGGTCTGTAAAATTGGTGGGAGATGCTTTTTTCGAGATCGCAAAAGACCCGAATAAACCTTTCCTCGTGCATCATGATAACCTGGTAACAAGGGTATTGGGTACCAGCTTTTATATCAAACACAATGATAACGATGACCTGGTAGAGGTGGAAGTGAGAACAGGCAGGGTGGAAGTGTACAAGCCATCAAAAAAGAATACGGAAGGAAAAGGGAAACTGGACAATGGTGTGATCATCACACCCAATCAAAAAGTGAAGTATGACGACAGAACACAGTTGTTCAGTACTTCACTGGTAGATATCCCGGTACCGATCAGCCAGTCATCAAATGCGGAAATAAGGTCCTATACATTTGATAAAGAAAAATTATCAGTTATACTGGATATCATTCAAAAAGATTACGGTATAAAAATAGAACTGGAACAACACCCTGTACAGGAGTGTTTATTCAGTGGAAATATTGATGGATTAAGCTTATATACCAAGCTGGATATTATTGCAACCGCTTTGGGATTGCATTATGAATTGAAGGGCACAACGATTTTAATTACAGGTAAAGGCTGTTTGTAAAAAATATATTTGAACGATTGACATGCTTATGAAGATCTAATACTTCTTCAGGCTCGACCATATTCTAAACTTTATTGCGCTGGCATTTTATTACACCTGTAGACGATACAGGTGCCTGTATAGCTGTTTTTATTAAAAACTATTACTTTTTTATGTTTAATTTTTACAGAACCTGTAAACGGAATAAGTTCCTGCGAACTGTATTTGCACCGGTAGTATGTATCCTGTTTATTACCATTACTGTTTCTGCGGGCAATACCAATGCTCAAAACTTACTGGATAAAAGGGTAACCCTGAAAGTATCGGGAGAGCCCTTGCAGAAAGTGATTGATATGCTGCAGTCGCAGACAAAAGTAAATATTGTATATAGTCCCAGTACCATCAATACCCGGCAGGAGATATCTTTTAGCGGGGTTGATGTTAAGTTAAAGGACTTTTTTGATAAAGTATTCCTGCCCCTGCATATCCGTTACCGGATCATTGAGAATAAAATTGTACTGTTTACGGATGCGAACAATGAGCGTGCCCAGGTAACAGGCCTGCAATACGATGAAGTTATAAAGGGTAAGGTTACGGATAATAAAGGCGACGCTTTAAGTGGTGTATCTATCAGGGTAGTAGGTACATCACAGGGCGTTTATTCTGATGAGAGTGGAAATTTTACCATTGCCGTATCTGCTATCCCGGTTCAACTGGAGTTCAGCCATATCAGTTATGAAGCTAAGGTTGTGTCTGTCACATCCAATACGCTTTCGGTATCGCTGGACAATCCCATTGTTAAAATGGATGAGGAAGTAGTAGTAACGGCGCTTGGTATTTCAAGGGCCAACCGCAAAATTGGTTATGCTACAACAAAAGTAGATGGTAGTCTTTTAAGCCAGGCAAAAGAACCTAACGTGGCTAATAGTTTACAGGGCCGTGTACCCGGTTTAAATATTAGTGGCGTGAACAGTGGTCCCGGCGGCTCTGCCAGGATACTGATCAGGGGCATCAGTAATTTCACTTCCACCACCGGCCCGCTGATCGTTATTGATGGCGTACCCATGGATAATACACAGAAAGGTTCGCCCGGTGTATATGGCGGCCAGGATATGGGCGATGGTATTTCCAGTATCAACCCTGATGATATAGAAAATATTGTCGTATTAAAAGGTTCTACGGCCTCTGCTTTATACGGCACCAGGGCTTCTAATGGCGTGTTACAGATAACTACCAAAAGCGGTAAAGGCGCCAATGGTTTTGGTGTAGAGTTTAATTCCAACTTTAGCATTAACAGTATTATTGATAACAGCGATTTTCAGCAGGTATATGGCCATGGTTTAAATGGACAGCGACCCACTTCACTGGCCGAATTAACCGCGACCAATATCAACAGCTGGGGCGAAAAGCTGGACAGGCAGCCCAGTATTGCCATGGATGGTAATTCATATCCTTATGCCGCAGTTGAGAACCAGAAACAAAAATTTTATCGTGTAGCACCGGTTGCTACCAATACCATTTCTTTTGTAAACGGGGGACCTAATGGTAATCTTCGTTTCTCGCTTTCGCATATGAACAACGAATCAGTATTGCCGAACAGCAGCCTGAGACGTTATTCGGGTAATTTAAACCTGAACCAGAATATTACCCAGAAATTAAAACTAATGTTGGTGGCAACTTATACGGATGAAGCCGTAAAGTTAAGACCACTGTTGAACGATATGAGCCGTAATGCCAACTTTGCAGTAAACCTGCTACCGGCCAATATCAATCCCGAATACCTGAAACCGGGTTATAACCTGTCAAACGGTTATGAAAATGCCATGAACTCCGACGGTTATATGGCTAACCCCTGGTTTGTGGTGGAAAGAACTATCTCCAATACCTGGAGAAAAAGATTCATTACTTCTGCTGCCCTGAAATATGACCTGCTGAAAAACCTGTATGTACAATTGCGTACCGGTTATGATTTAATTAATGATGATGTATTTAGTGTGGAACCCACCGGGCAGGGCTACCTGCGAAGCGGTAAACTGGGCGAAAAATCAAAAGCCACTAATACAGAATTAAATGTGGATGCGATGGCAGGGTATAATACCAAACTGGGAAATGATTTTAACCTGGATCTGGGTTTAGGTGGCAATATCCGGAAATATGCGTATGAAAAAATGGGTATTGAAGGTGGAACAGGCTGGAAACAACCTTTTCTGTATACACCCTCCAATTTATTAACCACGCCTAATCCCATTTATCCATCGCCGTTAAGAGGACAAACCAATTCTGCCTACTATACAGCCGATATCAGTTTCAGGAATTTTTTAACCCTCAACACTACCGGTCGGTATGACGAATTCAGTACCGTGAATGAAGGCATCTTTACGCCTTCGGTTTCGGGCAGTTTCATTTTTACAGATATAGTGGACATCAAAAATATTAACTATGGTAAACTAAGAGTATCCTATGCGCAAACCAGCGGTGAAGCCACACCGTTCAGTAACAGGACCTATTATGTAATTGAGAACGGAACCAACGCCAACAGGCCCTTTGGCAGCATGGCCAATGAGACCATCTCAGAAAACATAAAGCCTTACCGCATGCAGGAGTACGAGATAGGGTTAGAACTGCAGGCTTTTAAAAGAAGAGTAGGGCTGGATATCACCTATTTTGCCCGTAAAACTGAGAATGAATTAATACGCAAGCAACTGTCAGTAGCATCCGGTTACCAGTTCAGTTACGAACCATTGGGTATTACCCAGAATAATGGTATTGAGCTTAACCTGACCGGCGATATTGTTAAAGGCCGTGACTTTAACTGGAAAAGCTCTTTCAATATCACCTGGGTAAAAAACAAACTGGTGAAGATCGACAATAACGAAGATCCTGGTCCACTACGGAAGGATGGGGAAGGGCAGTACAGGGCTGCTGTTGGCCCATACAGCAATGGTGCTTTTATTGCCAGTGTACAGGGATTACCTATTGCCCAGATCATGGCTTATGATTTCAGGTACGATGATAAAGGACAGATAGTGGTAGGCGCAGATGGTATTCCGTTGCGTGGTGAGTTAAAAGCAATGGGTTCTGGCCTGCCTAAATTTTATGGAGGTTTTAATAATGACTTTACGTACAAGAAATTTAATTTCTCCGTGTTGTTTGATTACAAATTTGGTAACAAAGTATTGTCCGGCACTGATTTCATGAGCTACTACTACGGCTTAAATAAAAAGACTTTGGAAGGCAGGGAAACCGGTGTGGTAGCCAAAGGTGTTTATACCGATGGCACACCTAACACTTCCCTGGTGAATGCGCAGGATTACTATAAAGGCCTGGTGACCAATGTATCGACCATTTCGGTTTTTGATGGCAGCTTTATCAAGTTAAGGCAGGTTGGACTGGGCTATTTGTTTACGCCTGATTTCCTGAGCAAAACACCTTTCCAGGCGATCAATGTTTCCCTGGTGGCCCGTAACCTGTTAACACTACTTAAATACACTGACAACTTTGATCCGGAAGATACTTTTTCATCATTACCGGGGAATGCCGGCCTGGAAGGCGGAGGGCTGCCACAGACAAGAACCTATGGTATTAACGTAAACTTCAAATTCCGTAAGTGATAGCATCCCATTATTAAGGTTGATTTAAAACGAACATGTATGAAGCGCAACAATAAAATAACAATACTTCTTTTACTGATCATTGTCTCGGTTACGGGTTGTATCAAAGATAGCCTGAACATTGACCCTACCAGGTCAAATGAAGAGAACTTTGATCCTAACTACCTGCTCACCACGGCCCAGATGGATTACGGCAATGCTACTGAATTCCAGTTATACGAGATGGGTGGCATGGTACAGATAATCGCCTCTACTTTGGATTATTACAGCGGCGGCGATAAATACTCTATTTCCTTAACTTCTTACAATGACCGTTTCTTTACCAATGGTCTGCAGGGAGCAGCCCGTTTATTAGAGGCGCAGAAGCTGGCCGAGAAAAAGGATGCGGTGAACAATGTAAACCTGATCCAGGTGGCCCGTATCATGTGGGTAATGACCATGCAACGGGTAACAGATATTTACGGGGATATACCTTATTCAGAGGCTGGCATGGCCAAATATGGCATACAATATCCCAAGTATGATAAACAGGAAGATATTTATAAGGATATGCTGACCAGGCTGGAAGATGCGATCAATAAATTAGATGCTACCAAACCGGGTCCCACAGGCGATATTATTTACAACGGTAACATAGCACAGTGGAAAAAACTGGGTTATTCATTAATGTTAAGAATAGCCATGCGTTTGGTGAAAGCAGATGCAGCCCTGGCTAAAACCTATGCCGAAAAAGCAGCCGGAAAAACATTTACGGATATTAATGATAATGCCATCCTGCCCCTGGATGGAGGCTCTAACGAAGCTACACAAAACAGGATATCGAATGCGCTATTGAACGATTTACCCCAGGTTAGGTGGGCGGCTACTTTTATCAATTATTTAAAAGACAATAACGACCCAAGGTTATATACACTTACAGAAAAATCAGATACCGGTCTGGCTTTTAATAACCAGATAGGCAGGGGCGGGTTACAATATACCAAACAGGCGAATCCTCCGGCCGGTTCGGTAAATGAAGTGCCGGTAGGTATGCCCAACGGCTACACCATTGGCGGAGTGAGAGATATTGCCACCGCACCGGGTTACCCGGGTGCAACAGGTACCGGCGCCAATGCGTCACCCCTGGGTAATTATGCCAGGCCCCGTTTGGCTGTATTTGTTACCAAACGCAGTTTGTCAAAATACCTGATCACCTATGCCCAAACGGAACTGTTAATTGCAGAGGCAAAGATCAGGGGCTGGAATATGGGCACGGAAACGGCCGCACAACATTATAAAAATGGTTTAACCGCCTCCTTGCAATCTATGCAGCAACAGGATGGTATGTTGGCGATCAGCATACCGGATATTACGGCCTATGTGGATACCCGCCCGCTCGATATCAGCACCAATGAAAAGGCGTTGAACATGATCAACACCGAATACTGGGCCTCTACCTTATTTGACCTGCCGGAAGTATGGGCTAACTATAGAAGAAGTGGTTACCCTGCGCTGGTGCCGGTTAATTTTCCCGGTAATATCACCAATGCTACCATTCCGCGGAGGCTGACCTATCCTTTGGGCGAAAATGCCAATAACAGGGATAACTACCAGTCTGCCTTACAACGTATGGGGGGCAGCGATTTAAATACTACCAGGGTATGGTGGGACAAATAAACCAAGCCTGCTGTTTTAACATAAATAATGAAAAGATCAAACCAACATAAAATGAAAAAAAATATTTTCCTTTTCCCCTTACTGGCCTTACTGATGGTAGCCTGTTCAAAAGTAAGGGTGGCAAAAGATCTGCCCGAATTAACGACACCCGAATACAGGGACTCTGTAAGATCGGCCATAGCCTGGATAGAACAGGTGGCCAAGGAGAAAGCGGATTCTATCCGTAAGGTTGACTCCCTGCGTAATGCAACGGGTGGCGGGCCTGATCCGGATGACCTGCGTTTTAAAAAAGACCTGTTAATAGGTTATGTGGAAGTAAATAACCGGGCCTTTAAAAATGTGACCTGCTTTTTAGATGAGAACGGGAAACCGGTGATTGACCTTGCACTGATGTTTGCACCCAATATTAATATTAACCCTGCTACGGGTAAACCTATTATCACCTATAACAGGCAGGTTACTGCTACAATCAGTAATGGCTATTTAAGGTATGTACAAAGCAAGGGCATAAAAGTGGGAATGACAATTTTAGGTAACCATGATAATGCAGGCTTCAGGAACTTCCGCAATTTGGCAGAAGCCACCGAGTTTGCCCAACATGTAGCTATGGAAGTAAGAAGATTAGGGCTTGATGCTATTGATTTTGATGATGAATATTCGGCCAGTCCTTCCTGGGCAAACAACGAATCCTTTACCATGGTAGTATCAGAGATAAAAAGGCTGTTACCGGACAAGTTTGTGATGTGTTACATATTTGGTGGTGCTTCTGCTTCCAGCTGGAACGGTACACGGATAGGTGATTATGCCGACGTAGGCTGTTCCGCCTTTTATCCGCAAATCCCAGGTGCCGGCTCAGCAGGTTTTCCTGTCAATAAATTAATTGCCAGTGCTTCTTATACCTATGGCGGCTTTGGTAATCCTGAACAGGATATGAAATCCTTAAAAACAAATGGCTACAGGGGAGTGATGATATTTGATGTAAGAGGGGTGGCAGGATTTACGAATTTTTTTGCCCCCTATGTTAAAGGTATGAAAGATAAAACGCTGACAGTAGTACCCGGTTGCCTGAATGCAACAGAAAATGATGATGTAAATGTAAACCCTTAAGAACTAAATGTTTTTAAAGAAAAAGAATATTATGCTTTTCAAAACTAACCTGATCGATATGATAAAAAAGGCATGCTTTGTTTTTGTATTAGTCTTTACAACAATGCAGGTCTTCGGGCAATTAAACCCCTTCAGGGCGGCTAATATTGCCAATGGTACAGCCTCTGTGGCTATCAGTAATGGAGGTATTGGTAAACTGACAAATGGTAATACTAGTACCAATGATTATATTGACCTGTACGCACCTGCAGCTACAGACAATATTACTATCCAGTTCGAACTGGTGAATCCTGAGGTAGTTGTCAGTTATGATTTTTATTTCTATTCCGCTACTTATGCTTCCAGGGGGTTAACCCTCAGCGGTTCCCAGAATGGTACTTCCTGGACAACCTTAAATTTAAAAACAGGCGCTGCAACTGTCATGTCTGCCAGTTTTTCAAATACTGTTGCCTACAAGCATTACCGGTTTTCATTCGAAGGGATTAACAATAGCTCAAGAAATCTTTCTCCAACGGAAGTAATTGGATTTAGTAACCAGTTTGCCCCGATTGTATTTAACGCAGTACCAGGAACGTTAAGTTCCCAGGCCGTACTAACATGGGACCTTATAAACCTGGCTGGTGCTAACAGTGGCATTGTAATAGAGCGTTCACTGAACGGTACTACTTTTGATATTCTTGATACAGTGGCAAAAAATATTGTAACCTATACTGATACCGGCTTAACAAGAAACACCAAATACTGGTACCGTATTAAAGGATATACGGGAACATTAACAACACCGTATTCTTCAGTTAAAGAAATAACTACAGGCGATGATGTTTTAAGAACTGCTCCTACGCTTACTTCCATTCCTTTAACCGGCACCCAGATCGCACATGCCTGGAGTTTAAACATACCCACATCCGGAGGCTTTGAATTAGAAAAATCATTGGATGGTACTAACTTCACATTATTTGCCACATTTGACAAGAGCAAGACCAGCTTCAATGAAGAATCGCTGACTCCTTTAACGACATACTGGTATAGGGTAAGAGGCTTTAACGAAATTTCAAAATCTCCCTATTCCAATATAGTACAGGTAACTACTACCGATGTTACGGCGAGTCCTGCAGATATCACCAATGATGGCGGACGTTTATTCGTGAGTGCGGATAATTCCGGTGGAGCGAACGGAGGCGAAGGGTCCAGCAAGTTTATCGATAATAATTATGTTACAAAATGGCTGGTGTTTACGGGACAGGCTTCCGGAAATTTATCAGCCGTGTACAGGCCAACAGGCTCCTATGTGGTAACCAGTTACACGTTGACCACTGCCAATGATGCACCGGGCCGTGATCCCAAAAACTGGCAGTTCTTTGGCTCTAACGATAGTACCAATTGGGTTACGCTGGATACCAGGACCAATCAATTAGGAAATGCGGCCGACAGGTTTACTACTTATTCCTATGTATTGCCTAACCCCGGTACAGTGGGCTATAAATTTTACCGTATACTTTTTACTGCCAATAATGGGGCTACAGATGGGGTGAGGTTCCAGATAGGCGAATGGGAGATCATGGGGCTTGATATGAACTCCCCTGCATTACCTACGGGTTTAACCGTTACCGCTACAACTACTACCTCGGCTAGTTTACAATGGCAGGGGGGCGGTACTGTTCCTGCGGCCAGTTATACCCTGCAGCGCTCTGTTGACGGAATAAACTTTACAACTATTGCGCCCAGTCTGCCTGCAACACCTTTAACTTATACCGATAATAACCTGGCAGATAGTATGGTGTACTATTACCGGGTACAGGCCAAAGGCGTTACACCAACGGCTGTTACAGGCTGGTCCAATGTGGCCAAAGCGCTTACAAAATTTGAGAATGGTAAACCTATTGCGCCCATCAACTTTGCAGTAACCAATGCGGTAGATAGTATTATCTCCGTTCGGTGGACCGACAGGTCTTACAATGAAACAGGTTATACACTGCAACGGTCGGTTGATAAGGTAAACTTTACTGCCGTTGCTACCCTGGCTGCAAACACCACAACCTATAACGATTCTACCGTATGGCCTGCTGTAAAATACTATTACAGGGTACAGGGCTTCAATGCAGGCCAGCAATCTATATTTTCCAATATTGATTCAGCCATCACACCGGGCTTTAACCGTCCGCCGTTCGTATCGGTTCCCAATGTGGAACGTACTGTCTGTAACCCTTCAGGAGAGTATAATTTTACCATCTCCAATATTACAGGTGGCCCCGGTAATGAAAAAACACAAACTTTGAAAGTGATCAGTATTACTGCGGATAGTGCGCACTTCTTTACCAACATGGTCTTTAATGCCAATGTGGTAAATGGTGTGGCCCAGTTCGGATTTAAGGGAACCGGCCTGGCAAAATATGGCGATACGGCTGTTGTAAAACTAATGGTGCGGGATGATGGAGGGGTTAATGCCTTTGGCATTGATAGTGGTATGGTAGAACTAAAGGTCGTTTACCAGCCGCTGGTGGTTACCATCACTGCTAATACCGATGATATTAATAATGTCCCTTTATACAGGTTGGTACAGCTTACTGCTGCAACGAACCTGCCTTCCCAGACAAGAAACTATAACTGGACCAGTGCCGATGGAATTGTGGGCAGTACGAATAATATGGTATTAATGGTCCAGCCGTCACGGCCTACTACTTATACGGTAAAAGCAACACATCAGTCTGGTTGTGAAGCTACCGCCAGTATTACCCTTACACCGGTGAACAACAGGAATATTGCCAATGTATTAACACCTAACGGCGATGGTAAAAATGACCGCTGGATCATATCGGGCATTACTACTAACCAGAATAATAATGTAAAAGTGTACGACAGGGCGGGCAGACTGGTATATACTAAGAATAATTATGATAATACCTGGGATGGTACCTATAACGGCAAAAAGCTGGACGAGGGAGCATATATATACTATGTAAACTTCGGCGACGGTACTAAAGTAATATCGGGCACATTAACCATCATTCATTAATCCTAAACGATTGCTCACTGCGACTTAAAATAAAATGAGGATGAAAAAAAATATATTCAGTTTAACCGCCATCTTTTTTATACTGGCATCCGGCATTACGGTCAATAGTTTTGCCCAGGTAAAAGTATTTGGCTCGGGTTATTTTCAAAACCGCTATTTATTTAACCCGGCATATGCTGGTCAAAAACCTAAATTGGCCAATATCGGGGCAGGGTATAATAAACAGGGAGATGGAGATAAAGCGCCTGTGACCATGTACCTGAATGGTGATTATGGCTTTAATAATATGGGCGTGGGTGTAAATATTATGAACGATAAAGCCGGCCTGTTAAATACCTTTAAAGCCATGGCTACCTATGCCTACCATTTAAAATTTAACGATAACGAGGAGGCGGATCATGGATTAAGCCTCGGCATATCGGCAGGCGGGGTACAACGCAGGATTGATTTTACGGCCATTACAGGCGATCCTGACGATCAGACGCTTTACCTGTACAACAACCAGGATATGAAGTTTGAGGCTGATTTTGGGGCTACTTACTACAATAAAGGGCTAACGGTACAGGCGGCGCTGCCCAATATGGTTGCAACTTTTAAAAATGATGCTGCAGACATTGTTAACCGACCCACTTTATTCCTGTCCGCTTCTTACAAATACCAGCCGGCCGGCATGGAAGGCTTTGCGTTTGAACCATTGGTGGCTTACAGGGGGTTACGTAATATGGATGATATAATGGATGCGGGTATTAATATATCTGCCTTAAATGAGCGGGTAAATGTTTACTGGCTCTATCATTCCTCAAAAAATATAAGTGTGGGTGCCGGTGTTAAACTGTCCTCCTTTGCACATATTTTATTATCCTATGCTACCCAGCCTTCGGCTTTAAAAGCCTATACTTCCGGTAATATGGAGGCGGCTGTACGATTTAGCTTTTGATCTTGAACATAAGCAGTTAGTATTAGTATTTTTCTAATTACCCCGCCGTTATTTCTATAACCGGCGGGTTTTTATTACTGGTTAATGTAAAAACAGAAAGCATATAAAATGCTATAGAATAATAATACCCCTGTTTGGGAGCAAGCATAATGATATTCAGTTTAATCACCCTAAAACCTTTACATAATTGATCCTAAAGAAATCGGATGTGGTTACAATGCCTGAACAGTGTTCTACTGTATCAACACTATTTATATCAATAGCGGCCGGGCACGAGCAGTCCTTCACTATCCTGTACAAACAATATTATAAGCAGGTATTTTCCAGGGCCCTGTTTTATTGCAAGGAAAAAAGTATAGCGGAAGATATTACCCAGCATGTTTTTCTTGTTGTCTGGAGTAAACGTATCACGCTCACACGTATTGAAAAAGTAGAGTCCTGGTTATGGACGGTTACCCGTAATCATGCGCTCAGCATCTTACGGAAAGAAGCGTACAGCCGGGCTTATATTAATTATGTAAAAGCAGGGGCCGAATTAAAAGAACAATCTCCCTTACAGGTTTTATTAAATAAACAAAAGGCCGACCGGATAGAAAAGATTATTAATACACTCACATTACGCCAGCAACAGGTGTACCGCCTTAACAGGAATGAAGGCATGACTTATGCCGCAATAGCCAGGCTGTTACAACTAAGCCCCGATACGGTGAAAGAATACATGTCCAACGCGTTAAAAACAATCAGGCAAATGCTGCTGCTGCATAAGGATGAAATATTGATCAACGCTATGTAAAGCTTAATTTACCTGAATACGAGGGGAGAAGCTAACCGGGAGCATAGCCGTACTGGTGCCTGTAAGAAATGAACAACAGGGTATGCCTAAAAAAATAAGCCCCCCTGTAGAAACAGCGGGACTTAATTTAATGGTTCTGATTAAGAACTTTAGTTATTGATAGTTAACTGTATTTGTTTTTTGAGAGTGCAAAGCTATAACATCTTTCTCAATTTTCAAGCTGTTTTTTGACTCCGGCATAGGTGCTGACACCGGTGGCGGAGGGGGAACAACCTCTTTTTTATCTTTATCGGCAATCTGGGCCAGGGTAGGCGCAATTACCAGTGAAACAATCGACATTAATTTGATCAGGATATTCATAGAAGGTCCTGATGTATCTTTAAACGGATCACCAACTGTATCACCGGTTACCGATGCTTTATGCGGCTCCGATTTTTTGTAATACATCTCACCATTGATCTCCACACCTTTCTCAAACGATTTTTTAGCATTATCCCAGGCGCCACCGGCGTTGTTCTGGAACATACCCATTAATACACCACTTACAGTAGCGCCGGCTAAAAAGCCGCCTAATGCTTCTGCACCCAGGCCCGGCATAAAACCAATGATCAATGGAGATATAATGGCAATAGCACCGGGTAACATCATTTTTTTAATAGATGCCTGTGTAGAAATGGCCACACATTTATCATACTCAGGTTTGCCTGTACCTTCCATAATACCGGGGATACTTTTAAACTGGCGGCGTACTTCTTCTACCATCGCCATAGCCGCTTCACCTACGGCACGAATGGCCAGGGCTGAGAAGATGAACGGCACCATCGCACCCACAAATAAACAGGCCAGTACATTGGCTTTGTAAATATCAATACCGCTGATACCTGCAACACCCACAAAGGCGGCAAATAAGGCCAGGGCTGTTAAGGCTGCAGATGCAATGGCAAAACCTTTTCCGCTGGCAGCAGTCGTATTACCCACCGCATCCAATACGTCAGTTTTTTCACGTACATCAGGCGGTAATTCGCTCATCTCGGCAATACCACCGGCATTATCGGCAATAGGTCCAAAAGCATCAATAGCTAACTGCATTGCAGTAGTGGCCATCATACCGGCAGCGGCAATAGCCACACCGTATAAACCGGCACATTCATACGAACCCCAGATACCACCTGCTAATACCAGGATAGGTAAAAAGGTTGATTCCATACCAATGGCCAGACCACCAATTACGTTGGTAGCATGACCGGTAGAAGATTGTTTAATGATGCTTAATACCGGGCGTTTACCCATAGCAGTATAATACTCCGTAATAATGCTCATTAAAGCACCCACCAGTAAACCTACACCAATAGCGCCTAATACGCCCCATTTGGTAAACAATACACCACGCAGTTCCATCAGGTCGGGTAATAACCAGTATACCAAACCGGCAGCAGCAATGGCCGTTAATATCATCGAACCCCAGTTACCCATATTCAGCGCTTTTTGTACGGTGGCGGTATTAATACCGGCCGAATCGCTGATACGTACAAACAGGGTACCTATAATAGAAAATAAAATACCAACACCGGCAATTAACATCGGTAATACTACAGGTGAAAAACCACCTAAAATATCATCACCAAATGGAATCACGGTTTGCTGGCCTAATACGATGGTTGCTAAAACAGTGGCTACATAAGACCCAAAAAGGTCGGCACCCATACCGGCCACGTCACCTACGTTATCACCTACGTTATCGGCAATGGTTGCAGGGTTACGGGGATCATCCTCCGGAATACCGGCTTCTACTTTACCTACCAGGTCAGCGCCAACGTCAGCAGCCTTGGTATAAATACCGCCACCCACACGGGCAAACAGGGCAATAGACTCAGCACCTAATGAAAAACCGGTCAATACCTCTATCGTTTTCAGCATCTCATCGGAATTAACCGCAGCGCCGTTTGCAAATATTTGTTGTAATACTATATATAAACCTCCCAGGCCTAAAACAGCCAGGCCTGCAACACCTACACCCATTACAGCGCCACCGGTAAAGCTTACATTCAGGGCTTTACTCAGGCTGCTGCGGGCTGCCTGTGCAGTACGTACATTTGCTTTGGTAGCAGCACGCATACCTATATAACCGGCCAATGCGCTTAATACGGCGCCAATAACAAAAGCAATGGCAATGCTCCAGTGCGAGTGGGGGTTAGCGCCGGCCATTACTGCCAGTAAAATGGCAACAATTACCACAAAATAACCTAACACTTTCCATTCGGCTTTCAAAAAAGCCATGGCGCCTTCGGCAATGTAATTACTGATTTCTTTCATACGGTCGCTACCGGCATCTTGCTTGGCAACCCAGTTAAATTTGGCTAAGGTGTACAGCAATCCTATAATTCCCATTGCAGGCACCAGGTAAATCAATTTGTCCATAAGTTGGTTGTCTTAACAAATTTTTAAAGGAGGGCAAAGATAGGGTTTGCCTCCCAAATTATATATATAGGTATAATAATACACCGTTTATCGTAAAAAACAATACGTAATAATTCGTAAGTAACTCATTTTCAGACTAAAATCAGGCACTTAACCACTATCTGTATACTAATATCTCAAATCTGCATACCATATAGAGGGGCTGTCAGCAGCAGTACAAGGCCCGGCAGCAGTCCCGGCTTTCCGCTGCAAGTCCTCCACCTCCTTCGTCGGTGCTGCGGGCTTTCCGCTGCAATCCGGCAGCCTTTCAGCAACTTGCCAGGCTTCAGCAGGAATGTTGTATGATATAATAACCACTGAGTAACACAGAGGGCTTTCACAGAGTTAAACCGGAAAAGGCAACATAATGTAACACCGTATTACAGTTTTGTACAACACTATAGTTTAATCAATAAATATTTATAAAAAAAGCGACAGGCAACGCCCATCGCTCTATAAAAATCATAAATCTTAAATCATAAATCTTAAATCAGACCCCCTCGAAACCGCATATAATACTGTGGTAAAAAACAACTATAAGCTCAAATAAAAAAGCGACAGGCAACGCCCATCGCTCTATAAAGATCATAAATCTTAAATCAACAATCTTAAATCTTAAATCAGAACCCCTTTTTCTCCGCCGACTTCAGCGCCGGTAATTTAAAATTATCCAAAGGCGATTTTTCACTCATCAGCTTTTCAATATCGGCAATACTGCGTGGGGCAAAGATGGATAACAGTTCATACCCGTCTTTAGTGATCAGAGCATCATCTTCAATACGAACGGCAATGCTCCACCATTTTTTATCGCAATTACTGCCCTGGGGTATATAAATACCGGGTTCAATAGTAATCACCATATTCTCTTTAATGGTACCATACGATCCTTTATCATGCACATCAAGGCCAATATGGTGACCCAGGCCATGCGGATAATAACGGGCAGCGGTTCTTTCATCAGGCGCTACACCTAACTTAACCAGTCCTTTTACAATTACCGACTGGGCCGCATTACTGGCCTGTGCCCAGGTACTGCCATCTTTTAAGGTAGCAAAAGCGGCTTCCTGCGCATCATACACCAGTTGATAAATCAACTTCTCTTCGTTGGAAAACTTTCCTTTGGCGGGTATGGTACGGGTTACGTCGGCAGTATAACCGTGGTACTCGGCGCCTACGTCCATTAATACCATCTCGTTACCAATTTTTGTTTTGGCATTCTCCGTATAATGCAGGATACAGCCATTTTCACCACCACCAATGATAGAGCCATAGCCAATGCCTTCGGCGCCATAACGTTTGTGTACATACTCATGCAGGCCTTGTATCTCCAGTTCGCTCATACCCGGGTGAGCAGCTTTCATTACTTCGTTCTGTGCCCGGCACGATATTTCTACAGCCTTGCGTAATAATACAATCTCTTCAGGAGTCTTTATTTCACGCAGGTCGGCGGTTAACTTATTAAAGCCTCTTACATCAAAGCGGGGTTTGCTGGTATAATCAGCGGGTATATCGGCTTTCTTTTTAAATGTCTGCATCAAACCATACAGGTCATCACCGGCGCGGCCCTTAGCAGCAACATCTTCCGGAAAGCGGTTAAATAAAATTTTATCCAGTTTACTGAAATCAATGCTCAGGGTTTTAAAATCTTTGGCATTAAAAGCATGGGTAAAGCCCAGCTTTTCCTTTGCACCTTCTACACCCAGTCGTTTACCGGTCCATTGTTCGGCCTGTGCGTTTCTTTGCTGTACATACAATATCTCGTTATAGGTATTGCCGGCACTGTCCGTTTGCGGCTCTTTAAAAATGATCAGTAAAGAGTTGGGTTCCTTATAACCCGAAAAATAATACAGGTCGGGGTTCTGGTGATAATTATAATCCACATCATTGGAAAAATTGCGCTCAGGATAAGCAAACACTACTAACGCAGAATTAGCAGGCATTTTTTCACGGGCTGCAGCACGGCGACCGGCATGGAATGCGGCACTCAGGTAATCGGTGGGCAGGTTCTCATTGGTTTGCGCCAATAACGTATTAGCGGAGCCGCACAGCAGGCATACCAGCAATAAAAACCAGGCAAAGGATGACTTACGCATAAAGTTTAAATTATGTTGCGTAAAATAACCATTTTTGCATGTTTACAGGCTATAAAAATTGTAACTGGCAATATTTCAGGATAAATATTATTGTAATCGCAAAATCTAACGTCAATGTATTATCAAAATAAAGTGGTATTCATTACAGGTGCCAGTTCGGGCATAGGGAAGGAGCTGGCATTGCAGCTGGCCAAACAAAAAGCTAAACTGGTACTCACTGCCCGCCGGGCCGATGTACTGGCGGAAGTACAACAGCTTTGCCTGCAATACACCAGCCATTGCGATACCATTGTGTTCGACCTCTCGCAAACCGAACAGATCGGGCAGCTGGCAACGGAAGCATTGGCTAAACACGGTCATATTGATGTATTGGTAAACAATGCCGGTGTCAGCCAGCGGTCTTTAACTATTGATACCGATATAGCCGTTGACAGGCGCATTATGGAACTGGACTACTTTGCCACCATTACCTTAACCAAAGCCCTGTTACCGCAATTTGTACAGCGTGGTCATGGGCATATCATTGTTATCAGCAGCATATCTGGCTTAATGGGCTTTCCTATGCGCTCGGCTTATGCGGCGGCCAAACATGCCCTGCATGGTTTTTTCGAAACCCTGCAAACGGAAAAGCCTGCCGAAAAATTATACGTTACCATTGCCTGCCCGGGCAGGGTTAATACACCAATTTCCATGTCGGCCTTAACGGGTGATGGCAAACCGCATCAGGTAATGGATGAGGGGCAGAAAAATGGTATACCTGTAGATGTATGCGTACGCAAAATTTTAACAGCCGCACAAAATGGTAAACGGTTAATTAAAATTGCCAGGGCCGAAGGCTTCTTGTTGTTCATTAAACGAATAGCACCCGGACTGTTTTTTAAAATTGCCCATAAAAAAGGAATGCAGCCCCATTAAAAGGTATAAGAGAGAGGGTAGAAGGTTTAAGGTTGGCTTTCCGCTTTCAGCATTTGGCTTTAAGCTTTCCGCTTTCCGGCTAAATCTATATTTTCGCAAAAAAATCAAATAGCATAAAATGTCACAGGCCCCTCATAAACAATGTATCACAGGTGTTCAGCAAATTGGCGTTGGTGTAAAAGACTTACAGGTATCTAAACTATGGTATAAAAAATACCTGGGTATGGAGGTACAGGTATTTGACGATAAAGCAGATGCGCCTTTAATGACACAGTACACAGGTGGTACTATTCATTCGCGTCATGCCCTGCTTACTTTAAATATTGCCGGTGGTGGTGGTATGGAGGTTTGGCAATATGTGAGCCGTACGCCGGTACCCGCTGATTTTACACCGGTTTTTGGCGACCTGGGCATCTTTGGCGCCAAAGTTAAAAGCGATGATGTAGCGGCATCCTACGCGTTTCATAAGGCCGAAAAACTGCATGTATCCGAACTGTTAACCAACGCCAAAGGCGATAAACATTACTGGTTGGCCGATGCGCATGGTAACCTGTTCAATATAGTACAGGGCCATCAATGGTTCCGGGCACCTAAAGCCGGTAATCATATGGGCGGTATTTACGGCGCTGTGGTAGGCGTATCGGATATTGACAGGGCATTAAAATTATACCGTGATGTACTGGGTATAAACGAAGTGGTATATGATGTGAACGGGAAGTTCACTGATACACCAGACACACCATCCGCACAAAACAATTACCGCAGGGTACTATTGCGTAAAGCAGGTACGGCGCAGGGAGCTTTCAGTAAATTACTGGGTGGTGTGGAAATTGAACTGGTGCAGGTGCTGGACAGAACACCTAAAAAAATATTCGAAAACAGGTACTGGGGCGACCTGGGTTTTATTCACCTGTGTTTTGATGTTATTGATATGGATACTTTAAAAAAACAGGCTACTGCCGCCGGTTTTCCGTTTACCATTGACAGTGCCGATTCTTTCTCCATGGGCCAGGCAGCCGGAAGGTTCGCTTACCTGGAAGATCCTGACCAGGCTTTAATAGAACTGGTAGAAACACATAAAGTACCCATCCTTAAAAAACTGGGTTGGTACCTTGATCTGAAAAAACGTGGTGTGGAAAAACCATTGCCCAACTGGATGATCGGGTGTATGGCCCTAAGCAAAGTGAAATAATGTAAAAGAGTGAACTAAACAAGTTCACTCTTTTTGTATAAAACTGTTTTGTTACGCTCTGTGTTAAAAAAGTACAGGTAAAATTTATTGTTGTTCAATCCATACCCGGTTTAACCAGAGCGGCTTATCGCCGGTTATTTGCATCCTGATCTCGTATATACCCGGCTTGGTAAATTGAAAACTGCCGGCATTCATATCCGGAAACTCATCGGTGTAATTGTTTTCATTGGGTTCGGCTACCAGTTTTCTTCCGGGTACAATATTGCCTTCCAGTTTTTTCGCCCCTTCCGAAATAGTAAAGGGGATAGCTGTTTTACCGGGGTTATGTGCTGATACATCTACCGTATACCTTCCGGCCTTGGGTATATACACCTGCCAGCTAATCTCTTTGGCTGCCGGCAATATAATATGGGCCGGCCTTAACCCGTCGTAACGGTTAACGGACATATCTTTTTGCATTACATTACTGCTGTTTAACGAAAAGCCACCGAAGCTTGATTCGGCTGTAATATCTTTTTGTAAAACAACTGATGATGGAAACTCCAAAGCGATTACAGATACAAACGGGTTAGTTTGCGTAGCCGGTAATGTAATATGGATAAGCGGCCCTGTTTGTTCAAAAGAGAGTTTTGTTTTTGTACCATTATCATTCCACAATACAATTGACGAAGGCGATGAGCTGATGCCACTGATGCGCAGTGTATGGTCCAGCGGCCAGTTAAAAACATGGGCATACACCATTTGTTTACCCTTTACCATTTTGGTGGTCAGTTTACCCCAGTCATGCTGATTGGTTTGTAAAGCCAGTCCTGTATTACCATATATGGCTTCACCGTTTTTCTTTAACCACCGGCCCATCTCCTGCAGGCGGGTAATACTTTCGTGGGGAACGGTACCGTCAGCTCGGGGGCCTATATTGAGCGTAAAATCTCCGTTAATACTGATATTGCTGATTAATGAATTAAACAACTGGGTGGTCGATTTCCATTCATGTTCCTGAGCATTATATCCCCATGAATGAGCAATAGTACCCGGTGTTTCCCAGGGATGAGCTGTATAAGCTGTTCCAAACTGGTTGTCACCCAATGTTTCAAAATCTATATTCTTATCATTGGCTGGTAAGCCCAGCCTGGAATTGATAAGGCAGTTTGGTTGTAACGTACGAATAAGCGCGGCAGCCTGTTCAAGCTGCTCTTTTTTTATAATACTCTTTTGATAGGGGATCCACATATCAAACCACATAATGGCAATATCTCCATAATTGGTTAATAACTCTTTCAATTGAGGGATCACTTTTTCCTGCCAGTATTGGTTATACTGGGCATCAGTTACCCGGCCTGTCAGCTCCTGGTTATGGTCCCAGGCATAAGGGTGTTCCCAGTCTATCCAGTGCGAATAATAAAACCCCAATTTCATGCCGTGTTTCCGGCAGGCATTGGCCAGCTCTTTAATAACGTCACGGTTTGTACCGCTTAGTTTGGGTAAACTGTAATTGCCTGTCCGGGTATTCCATATAGCCACACCGTCATGATGTTTTGCGGTAATGATAATATATTTCATCCCGGCCTCTTTTGCCAGTAATACCCATTTTTCCGGGTCAATCTTATTCCAGTCAAAACGGGTAGCCAGTTTACCGTATTCTTCTTTTGAAATGCGGTTACGGTAACGTATCCACTCGGCATAATTATTTACGTAACGTAATTTCTCGCCTTTCCACATTCCTTCAGCGGCACTGTAAAGACCCCAGTGAATAAACATGCCAAAGCGGGCTTCAGTAAACCAGTCTGTTCTTTGTACGGAATCCTGCTGGGCAAAGGTGCTGGTACACAAAACCGGTAGTATACCAATAGCAAACAATAGCTTTTTCATATCATCGCTTCTTTAGAGGTTAGATGCTAAATGTAAGCCATTCAAACTACTTTTTTGTTTTAATACCCGGAGATGTTTTTTTGTTTGCTTTTCCTTTTTTACGCCTGCCTTTCCAGATCAGGAACCCTGTTACCGGTAAGGAGGCGGCAATCAGGCTGGCAAAAAAAGCCAGTATCTTCCCGGTAATACCGCCAATGCTACCCACATGAATATAATAATTCATCCGCCTGATCTGTTCACCATTACTGTGATTAGCAAATTTTTGTTCTTTTAATAATTTACCGGTGTACTGGTCGTAAGCATATTCATCTGTTCTTAAATAATTAGATCCTTTTTTTGTTTCCACTTCAAAACGCAACAGGTCCTCTGCCGAAAAAGGCTTGTACACCCTTATGCCGTTCATACTGCTGGTGTTTTGGGTATGAATGGCAAACAGGCTGTCCATAATTTTATAATCGGGGCCGGTCCATGCATTTCCGGCTAACCGGGCAGTGTCCGATTGTATTTTTTCTTTTTTATAAGGAATGGTCTTTCCGCCGTTGGCAATCCATTGAACAGAGTTATTCATCCATTCAAATGACCATACAAGTCCTGTTAAGGCAATGAAAATAGCTACCCAGCTCATATAAAACCCCAGTACATTATGCAGGTCGTAATTCAACCGCTTTCCTGATGCGTTCCACTTAATGGTAAAACGCTGTTTATATCCTTTTTTACTGGCCGGCTTCCATAATATAATGCCCGTTATCAGTAAGACAATGAAAATAAGCGTGGCATATTTTATCAATAGGGTACCTGTTTTGCCTATACCCAGCGAAGTATGAATATGGGTAACAACAGCGAAGAAAGAATTTTTGTAAGCATAGTTGCCTATTACCTTTCCGGTATAAGGGTTTTGTAATACAGCGTGGTATTGCCTGGATGAATCCAGGGCCCAGCATGCACTTACCCTGGGCTTGTTTACCGAAACAATATAATAGGCCCTCGCAATTTTTTTACCGGCCAGTGCTTTATCGGCATGGGTAAAAACAGCAGAGGGTGGGGCATAAGGGGCTTTCTCTTTTTTTACCTGTTTAAAAACACCATAATCCAACAGGGTACATATCTCCTCTTCAAATACCAGCAGGCAACCTGTAACACCAAGCACCAGTACAATCAATCCCGATGCCAGGCCCAGCCACAGATGAATTTTACCTGTTATTTTTTTAAGCTTCATATTTATTTAGCAATACAGTGTTTATATAAATAACATATTCCGCACCTTTTACAGTGCGGAATATGATAAGGGAAATGGTAAATGTTTACAGCGTATAACCAACCCTGAACATGATATTCCTGGGAGCTCCGGTATAAAATCTTTCAGTCTGGCGTACAGCCCCGGTATAATATCTTTTATCAAAAATGTTATTAATGTTCAGGTTGAAGGTTACTTTGTTAATACGGTACATAATGGCCGCATCTGCCACACCATAACCCGGAGTAGATACGGCAGGAGCTTGTAACAAAGGTGTTTCAGAAGAAAAACTGGCCCCGGCGGCAATACCAAGACCATTCAGTATACTATTGTTTACAATTTCATATTTGGCCCAGATATTACCCTGGTGTTTAGGAGACAGGCCCAGTCTTTCACCTATTTTGACATTATTAATATCATTAGTAATGCGGGCATGGTTATAATTATAGGCAGCACTCAGTGAGAAGGACTGGCCTATTTGGCCATTGGCTTCTACCTCTACACCTTCCGATGTTACTTCACCCAACTGGCGGTATAACCTGTCCGCGGCATTGGGAACAGTGGGGTTGATCAACTGGGTGAGGTTTTTCTTTTTTATCTGGTAAACGGCTGCAGTTACCAACAGGTTTTTATTAAACAATTCCTGTTTTACACCTATTTCAAATTGATAACTGTTCTCTGCTTTAAAACTTCCTTCACCTTCCAGTTTTCCAAAACCACCGGCCAGTATCCTGGATGATACGGGCTCAAAACCTGTTACATAAGAAGCATAGATATACGTATCGGTAGGCAGGTTATAGGTTAACCCAACTTTCGGTAACCATACGGATTGTGATACTTCATTCTCCGTTGGTGTTTTATAGGCAAGCCTGTAGGTATACTTCTCGTAACGTAAACCCAGTAATAGTTTAAGCTGTGCCAGGATGCTGATCTGGTCCTGGAAATAAATACCATTGGCATAATCCCTTGTCTGGTTAGCCCTGTCGTAATTGGTAACGGTCAAGCTGTACAGGCTGCGGTCAAGGGTAGAACTTTTTGCAGGGTTATAAACATTTACTACGCCAACACTGTCATTGTAGCGAAAAGTACCCCAGTTAAAAAGTGAAACATTAAAATCGTAACCCAGCAATGCTTTATGTTTCAGGCTGCCGGTATTAAAATCAGCAGTAAAATAGCCGGTTATATTATCCGAGTTCATCCTGGTTTCCCATTCCGCATAACTCACACTAACGGCACTATCCGATACCCATGCCCTGTCGCCATAAAAAGTCCTGGGATCATGTTTTCTTTCTTCCCAGGATAAATTGTCTTTCAGGTACGACATATTAAACGCAATATTTTTGGTAATACGCTGGCTCAGGGAAAGATTTAGTGAAGTAGTAGTGGTATTATTCCTGTCACCGGGTTGCAGTACGGTGAAATCAACAGGTGTTTCATCAATTGATTTGTTCCTGAAAGGAAAAATGCCCACGTTTTCCATAGTAGTCAGCCTGGTATGGTTCAGGTCTATATTGATACGTGTTCCTTCCCGGGGTAAAAAGGAAATAGAAGGGGCGATGGTCAATGCATTGTCTTTCATGTTTTGCAGCCAGGTGTCGCTTAGCTGTCCAAAAACATTCAGCCGGTATAACACGGTACCATCATCGGTTAATTTACCCGTAAAATCCAGGTCGCCGCGCATGGTATTAAAACTGCCGGCACTGAAGGATAGCGATTGTTTTTTTTCGGCTAGTGGTTTTTTGGTAATAATATTCACCACACCACCCGGGCTCATATTGCCAAACATGGAAGAGGAAGGCCCTTTTACCACTTCAAAACTTTCTACCACAGGTGTAATGGAAGAAAACCGGTAATTGGGCGACAGGGTACGTAAGCCGTTAATTAATTTGGTGCCATTATCAAAACCACGGATGATAATAGAACGGCCGGTATTGGTTACCCGTACATTGGTATTGCGGGCTACTTCATCAAAACGTACTGCCTGCCTGTCTTTTATCATGGATTGGGTGATGGTAGAAACCGTAGAAGGAATTTCTACTACGGGTATGGCTATTTTAGTAGCGGCAAACGAATAATTCGCTTTATAGCCATCAGTTCTGCGGCCGGTTACTTCAACAGTTTGTAACTGGCTGGTCAGTGATGTGAGTATAATTTCAATATCTCCCGTTTTATTGGCACTAACATGAATAGTGATTGTTTTTGTTTCATAGCCAATGGAGGATATGACCAGCTTTTGTTTGCCGGAGTTCACACCTGCCATTTCAAATTTGCCGGCCTCTGTTGAAATAACGGTTGTACCGTTTAGCGACACAGATGCATTGACAACAGGCGTACCCGATTCATCTTTTATAATACCCTGCAGATTAACTTTTTCCTGTGCTGTAACGGTAAGTGAGAGGCATAATAAAAAGAAGATACTTACCATTGATTGTACGATCCTGGTTATCATTTGTGTTAGTTTTTTTAGGACGCAAAAATATCCTGAACCTGCAGGAAGGTATTGCGAGATCAGGAAAAATGATTTACGATAAACGTCAATTACAGCAAGGGTTTTGGCGGAAAATATTGTTTGAATTGTCAGAGAATTGTAATATTAATGAATGGACTGTTATGGATAATTTAACTGACAATTATATGATATAAAGACCGGACGATTCCTGTTGTTTTAATTTGGACGGTTTATAGTTAACCACTGTTGACGGAATGACCACTTTACCGGCATTGTACCATCAATCAACATACCGTAACTTTTGAATAAGATGCATAGTATGACAGGTTTACAAATGTGCAACCCGCAACAATACGATGAGCGGGGTTGCGGCTGGAGGAAAAAAATAGCATACAATAATATGCAGGCTACCAACGCTTGTTAGGTTTAATGATCAATGTTATCATATTATGTACTTATTAAAGTTAATACTGCGTTAACAAAAAGTTTACACTAGGCTTCTACATTCGCACAGTCAAAAAAATCACCAATTAATTTATTGCATTAACCTAAACGCGGTACAGTGATACACTGTAGGCGTAACTGGTATTTTATGCATTCACTACCAAAACTTTTCTTTAATGAAACGTTTATTGTTTTTCTGTATGGTGCTGCAATTGGGCAGTTACGCAAATGGGACTGATAAGGTGCCCGACAAAAAGTACCGGGGTTTGATTACAAACAACCGCCCGGTTGAAGACATTGTTATCAGGGGTAAAGTGGTTAATGAAAACGGCGATGCCATTGCGGGTGTAAATGTTCAGGCCAAAGGATTTTCAAAAACTGTTATTACCGATAACAAGGGTAATTACATGCTGGTTGTACAATCTGAAACGGCAGAAATTGTTTTTTCTTATGCAGGGTATGGAACACAAACTATCAAAGTTGAAAAAACAAGGGTATTAAATGTAAAGCTGGTGCCGGATGCAAGAGATATGGATGAGGTGGTGGTAACCGCTTTAGGTATTAAACGTGAACAGAGAGCTTTAGGTTATGCTGTTACTACGGTAAAAGGTGAGGAGCTTACTGAAGCTTTATCCAACAACTGGATGGACGCTTTATCCGGTAAAGTTGCCGGATTAAACCTGTTGCGTTCCAATGCCGGACCTGTTGGCGGCACTAAAATTATATTAAGAGGTGAAAATAACCTGACCGGTGAAAATGAAGCGCTGATTGTTGTAGACGGTGTGGTGATCAACTCCGGCTCCGGTCGCAGAACAGGCAGCAGTGCAGCCTATGGTACCGGCAGTGATAATATGCCGGTGGATTATGGTTCCGGTATGGACGATATTAACCCGGAAGATATAGCGAGCCTTACTGTTTTAAAAGGCCCCAGCGCCGCGGCTTTATATGGTTCGCGTGCAGCCAATGGTGCTATTATCATCACCACCAAAGCAGGTAATAAAAAAGGAAAAGGTATTGGTATCACATTGAATTCAAATGCGTCTATGGAAAGCGTGAACCGCTGGCCTGACCTGCAATACGAATACGGCCAGGGTTTAAATGGTGCGGCACACTATTCGTATGGTACTACCGTTGATGGCCCCAGTACCTCAGGTACTTCTTCGGCTTACGGACCAAGATTTGACGGCCAGTATTTTTATCAATATGATCCTGCCAGGCAAAACGTAGGTACAGAGCGTACACTATGGAAAGCTTATGATAATATCACTGACTTCTTTGAAACCGGCAGAACCCTAACCAATACTATCTCTATCGACGGTGGTAGTGATAAAACATCGGCCCGTTTTTCGGCTACCAATGTTAACAATACCTGGATCATGCCAAATACCGGTTATAAAAGAACCACGTTGGCCTTATCGGTAAATTCTAAAGTAACCGATAAATTAACGATAGCGGCTAAAGTAAACTACGGCAATCGTAACAGCGATAACCTGCCTGGTGCGGGTTATGGTAACCAGTCACTGATGTACTGGTTTATTTTCTGGCAACCGAATGCCGATGTAAACTGGCTGAAAAACTATTGGGTAAAAGGACAGGAGCTGAAAAAAATAGCTTATCCCTATTCAACCTTCCCGGAAAATCCATATGCCATTTCTTATGAGTTTATCAATGGTAATAACCGGCATACACTAAATGGTAATGCCCAGGTAAATTACCAGTTTACAAAGAGTTTTAATGCCATGGTAAGGGCTTCTATTGACCAAACCAGCGAAGATCGTTTTCAAAACCGGCCGTATGATGCCGGCTCAAGATTACCGGAAGGCAGCCACCGTTCACAGGATATATTTTCAAGAGAAGCAACGGTTGACTTCATGTTTAAATATGCGAAGCAGCTAAACAAAAATTTTGATGTTTCGGCTACAGCAGGGGGAAGTACCCTAAGAAATCAATTCAGAATGACAAGCCTGATTTCTGATGGGTTAACATTTCCCGGCGTGTACAACCATAACAATTCCAAATATGGTGTAAAAACCGGCCAGGAAATACAAAACTTTGAAACCAATAGTTTTTATTATTTAGTAACCGGTGGCTATAAAAACTTTTTATTTGCCGACGTTACCGGTCGTTGGGATTGGTGGAGCACCCTGGCAACACCTCAGTTCCCCGATAAAAAAGTATGGAGCTTTTATCCTTCTTTTAATGCCAGCTTTATATTATCAGAGGTAGTTAATTTACCTGCTGTTGTTGATTTTGTAAAACTAAGGGCAACCATGTCGGGTGTAGGCTCGGGTGTACAGAGACCGTACATGACACAAAACTACTATGAAAGTCCCAATACCCTCATTGGTGGAGCATTAACCAATGGAAGCAACTTGGCCAATCCGTTCATCAACCCTTTAAGAACCCGTTCGTTTGAAGTAGGTACAGATATCAGGATGTTTAAAAGCAGGGTAAGTCTTGATGTTGCCGTTTACCGGGGCAATACCTTTAATCAGCATTTATACAGGGTTATTGATGCTGCAGCCGGTGCCAGAACCCGTTTAACCAATATTGGTGAAGTAAGCAACAGCGGTATTGAAATTGGCTTAACCACCAAACAACTGGAAAGTAAAACAGGCTTAAACTGGTCTACCTCCTTTACATTCTCCATGAATCGTAATCGTATAGAGCAACTGGCCGACTCATCCATTGTATTACAGCAACGTTCAATAGGAGCTTCGCAAATTGTAGGTAAAGTGGGCGGTAGCCTGGGCGATATGTATGGTATCGGTTACCAGCGTGCCCCGGACGGACAGATCATTTACGATGCCACTACCGGTTATGCCTTATTAACAAGTGATGTTATTTACCTGGGTAATACTATACCCAAAGGCCGGGCCAGTATCGGGAACACATTTTCCTATAAAGGCTTCAGGTTAAACTTCCTGTTCGATACGCAGTGGGGTGGTGTAGGCCATTCGCAAACCAATCACAAACTTTCGGAACAAGGTAAATTAAAACAAACCTTACCGGGCCGTTACAGCGGTATTATTGGTGAAGGTGTTGTATTAACTGCCGATGGTAAATATGTACCGAATACAACCATTGCAACAAATATCGATGAATACTATCGTACACACTGGGGTAGTAACCAGGGTGAGGGCAATACCTTCCCAACCGACTTTATCAAATTCAGGGAAGCAAGGATCGATTATACTTTTGAAAAGAAAGTAGTAGCCAGGCTGGGTCTGCAAAAAGCGGCTGTGGGTATTTATGGCCGTAACCTGTTCATCTGGTCAAAATGGCCTGCATTTGATCCTGAGTTCGGAACCTTAGATGGATCGGACATTGTAAAAGGATTTGAAATAGCGCAATTCCCTTCTACCAGGAGCATTGGTGTTAACCTGGTTGTTACATTCTAATTTAAAAAGAACATGAAAATGAGAAAAATATTAATTCCCTGTCTTGCTGTTGGTATAATGGCATTGCAGGCCTGCGATAAAGGGTTTGTTGATTTAAATACAGATCCTACCAAAACCACGAATGCGTATCCACAGCAATTCCTGGCCAATGCATTAATGAAATCGGTGGAATACAATATGATCCGTAACCGTAACCTGAATAATGAACTGATGCAGGTTACCGTAGATGTTGGTGACGGTGATGGTAAAGTATTCCGTTACGACTTCAGGAGAAACTGGGCCGATTATTTATGGAACGGACATTTTACTAATATGGCCAATTACAGGGATATGTACCTGAAAGCCGTAGAGCCGATTAACTATAGCCGGGCTTACCAGGCAGTATCGCTTATCTGCCAGGCCTGGACTTATTCTATCCTGACTGATACCTATGGCGATATTCCTTATTCACAGGCAACACTGGGCAGGGATTCATTGATCCTGGAACCAAAATTTGATGCACAGAAGGATATTTATGTAGATATAATAGCAAAGCTCGACTCAGCCAATACATTACTGCGTTTATCACCTTCTACTGAACTCATTGATGTGGAGGCTGACCTGGTGTACAAGGGCGATAAGACCAAATGGAGAAAATTTTGTAACTCTCTGCTGCTTCGTTTAATGCTGCGTATTGCGCATAAACCGGAAATGGCGGACTATGTAACTAAAATGCAGCAAATGTTCACTACCAATGCTGCTAACTATCCTATCATGACCAGCAATGCAGATGCGGCTATCCTGCGCTGGACAGGTATAGGTGCCTTTGTTTCTCCTTACAGTTTAATAAGGGTACAGGATTTCAGGGCTATTTCCCTAGCTTCCTATTTTATTGACTTCCTGAGAGATTCCAATGATCCCCGGATAGATATTTCACTATATAATACTTTATACGGTACAACTGGTTCATCCAATAATCGCTGGGGTATATCACCGGTTTCAGGTAACTACGTAGGTGTCCCTTCAGGTTATGCGCCTAACGGGGGTGAGTATGTAAGGCAGTCCTACTTCTATTCTTCTGATCAAACGGCGGCAGTAAACTTACAAACCGAACAAATGACAGGTATGATGATGAACTTCGCCGAAATTGAATTCATCAAAGCAGAATTGGCTTTAAAAGGCTTACTGGCCGGCGACCCTAAAACCTTCTTCTACAGTGGTGCACAAAACAGTATCACTTTATGGATGCCGGGGTGGACAAAACCTATACAGCAACATTTAGCGGAATCAGATATTGACTGGGACGATAATGATTCTTTTGATCAGAAAATGGAACGCATTCATCAGCAAAAATACTTGGCCCTTTTCCTGGTAGATATGCAGCAATGGTTTGAATACCGCCGTACAGGTCATCCTGTGCTGCCCAAAGGCAACGGTTTAAAAAACAATGGCGAAATGCCGGCCCGTTTATATTACCCGGTATATGTCCAATCATCAAACCCTACCAGCTATAAAAATGCGGTAAGGCAGCAGGGCCCCGATGAAATTAACACAAAAGTGTGGTGGCAAAAACCATAACCAAAACTAAAAGTATTGTTATGAAGCATAATCTTAATAAACTACTCGTATTAATAATAACGGCTGTAACATTTGCCGGTTGTTATAAATCAAAACTAAATTACCCCGGTGGTAAAGTAAGTCCTTACATTGCTATTTATGATGTGCGTAACCTGTATAAAGGTAAGCCGGTTGAACTCACGGAAGGTTCACTGGACGGCTCTTCGAAAATAGCCTGTATGGTTGTATCTGATCACAGGACAGACAATTTACCGGAAGGGTTACTGATTGTACAAAACAATCCCCGCTTAAGTTTCTTAAGAGGTCTTGCTATTAATATTGGTGACCAGGCTGATAATTATTTCCCTGGTGATTCATTGGTGATTGACCTGCTGGGAAGCCGTTTGGAAAAAATAAACGGTACCTTACAGGTAACCAATATTACCGATAGTAAAATACAAAAAGTGGCAAGTGGTAAATCTATCGAAGTGGGTCGGGTAAATATTGATAAACTGTTAGCCCGCCCCGATGATTATGAAAGTACATTGATCGCTATTGTAAAAGGAGGCTTTACTTACCAGCCGCAGAATGGCCAGGTGATGAGTGGTGAACAATCCATCAATGATGGTTTTGGTATTGTAAATGTAAATACCAATATTAACTCTCCGCTGGCGGCCTTACCGCAATACAAAATGGCCAACTACTACGGTATTGTGTTTGTGCGTGAAGCCGAAAACCTGCGTATCCCTTACCTTAAATTCAGGAATGCCAATGACCTGGTGGAGTTAAAATCTGTCTATAAAACACCACGTATCATTATTTCCGGGTGGAACAACGATCCGCAGAATACGGATGCCAACAACGAGTACATCCAGTTCCTGGCAACAGAAGATATTAATTTTGCAGTTACACCTTTTTCTGTAGTTGCTACTAACAATGCCAATGCAGCCACACCAACCGGTTTTCCCATCAATGGCTGGGCAACAGGGCAGGTACGTACCTATAAAATGGATATTACTTCGGGCTTTGCACCTAAAGGAACTTTTTTCTATGTTGGGGGCACCAATAAGCTTATCAACAGTACAAGTTCTACCAGCATGGCATCTTCCAACTGGGTGGCTACATACGCTTATCACA
This sequence comes from uncultured Terrimonas sp., assembly GCA_964445775.1. GTDB lineage: Bacteria > Bacteroidota > Bacteroidia > Chitinophagales > Chitinophagaceae > Terrimonas. Next base: position 4,258 of record CAYUMH010000023.1, on the reverse strand, counting down.
CACTGGCAGGTCAGGGTTTTGGTACGGCTACCACCAACCTGTTGGCCAACTCAGGTAATGCTTATGGTGTAGCCATTTTTGAGACAACCACGGTTACAGCGGCCTCTATTCCTGAAGATGTAATGTTCTGTGCTACCGGTGGATCCTTAGTGGGTAACGGCTATGGATACCGCATCTGTAACAATGATTACTATGATATCATTAACCCTTTAACACTGGAAGAGCAGCCTTTTTACCGTTCAGGTAATAATACAACGGCTATTACTTATAATACGCCTTCCGATGCCGGCTTATTTAATGTGCTGGGTGGTGAATTCAATATGACATTGGGCCGCTGGACAAAAGCCCGTGCAAAGATCGCTTACCAGCTTACAAAGACCTCTACGGTTGCCGAAATTGAAAATCCCGAGATCGTAACAAAACTGGTATATTAATTCATCCGATCCATACCCCAATAAAAAAGCCCCTTGCAATACTTACAAGGGGCTTTTTACTATCGTTATTTTTGTGGTGTGTGTAGCTGTAATACTATCATCGCCTGTTGCGCTGAGCCCAATAGTAATGTTGGGGAGCATACCTGGGCTGCACCAACACTATTCAGCAGGCTGTAAGGTGGCAGAACGGTTAATGTTAACCAGTAAATTGCTTAGCTCTTCCTGAACACCAACACCTTTATCGGCATTGTACCAGTGTTGTAATTCAGTTTTTACTTTTTCAAAATCAGCCTTCTCTGCGGTAAGTTTGCTATATATCTCCTGGCAGGCAGCGGGGCGGGGACCCCAGGTAGCCAGGTCTTTTCCTTCACTGTCCCTGATCACCAGCTTGGGTATCGATTTACCGCCATTGGTCAGGTAATCGTTTATACGGAAAGGTTCGCTGTCTCTTAACTCGTAGCTCACTGTTATCAACGGGTTTAAACGGCTGATCATCTCTAAGAAAGGTACACTATGGGCAGCATCACCACACCAGGGCTCGGTGATAATGATCCATTGCTGGGGACTGTCAATAGCTTTTACCACTTCTTTCACAGCATCAGTTAGCTGGCCGGTTTTTAACCAGCGGTTCATGCGGCTCCAGTTCAGCCTGGTATAATCAAAATAATCAGGGTTATTATAAGGGGCAGTATGCTCATCCGCATTTTTCTGTATGATCGACTCAAAATATTGATGGTATGCTTCAAATGTCATCAGGTGTGTTTTTTAAGTTTCTGTAAAATCGTCGCAAAGTAATAACAAAACAGCATAAGGATTGTTTAAACAATCATAATCACCGGCTAACACTGTACATACGAAACGCTTATTTGTTTACTTTCGCAGAACTTTTATCAGTCACAATGGCAAAAATCCCGGAAATACGAACAGTATCGGTTACACGGTACGTAACACCTTTGCGTGAAGGCGGTTCCCTGCCTGCCATTGCCGAGGCCGATGACGGCTTTTTATATGCTTTAAAATTTTTTGGTGCCGGTCAGGGAGTAAAAGCCCTGGTATCGGACCTGATTGGCGGAGAACTGGCCCGGTTACTGGGTCTCAGGGTACCCGAAATTGTTTTTGCCAACCTCGATGAATCTTTTGGCCGGAGTGAAGGAGATGAGGAAATACAGGAGTTGTTGCGTAAAAGCGAGGGACTAAACCTGGCTTTACATTATTTAAGCGGGGCTATCAGCTATGATCCTACAGTTGATAAGGTTGATGCGGTTACAGCATCCAAAATTGTATGGCTGGATAGTTTTATTACGAATGTGGACAGAACGGCACGTAATGTAAACATGCTTAGCTGGAACAAACAGCTCTGGCTCATAGATCACGGTGCGGCATTATACTTTCATCATTCCTGGCCTGACTGGGAAAAAGCAGCTGTGCAGCCTTTCGCAGCTATTAAGGACCATGTATTATTACCGCTTGCTTCAGAACTGGAAGCTATTACACCAGCCATTAAAGCAGTGCTTACGCCTGAAGCTATTAAAGGTATTATCGACCTTATACCGGAAGTATGGCTGACGGATTATGCTTATACCACCGATATAGATACTACCCGTAAAATATACTTTGTTTTTTTAACCAGTCGTCTTAATCATTCCGATATTTTTATAAAAGAAGCACAACATGCAAGAGCGTCACTTATATGAGTATGCGGTAATACGCATTGTGCCTCGTATAGAAAGAGAGGAATTCATTAACGTGGGAGTGATCTTGTATTGTCCCAAACAAAAATTTTTGGGTACCAGGATCACCTTCAACGCCCAGCGTTTACAGGCATTATGTCCTTTAACCGATACCGAACTGGTAAAAATACACCTCGATGCATTTGAACAAATAGCAAACGGGGTAGCGGTGCATAGTCCTATCGCCAGGCTCGATATAGCCTCCCGCTTCCGGTGGCTGGCAGCAACACGCAGCACCATCATTCAAACTTCCAAAGTGCACAGCGGATTGTGTTTACAGGCGCAGGCTACTTTGGATCAGCTGCACGAACAACTTATTTTATAATCTGGTTATCAATGTCCGTTCTGTGGCTTTTCCTTCATCTCCATACCGGCGGTCTTCATAATGGCTTCTAATATGCCTTTACAAATAAGGGTGAATATAGAACGGTTGGTGTCCCGTGTATAATCTATTTCTACCTCCCTTACCGGTTTATTCTTTGTGGGGTTATCACTTTTGATCAGTGTATTGGCAACCAGCGTCAGCAACGGTTTTTTCTTCATCTCCGTTTTTTCTTCATCCTGTTTTAATATGGCCACTTTGGCATCTTCATATAAAATCTTTAACTGTCCTTTAATTTTATAATCGTCTCCTTTTGTATTTAACCAGATACTGTTGATCGTACCTTTCTGCACTTTTATTTTTGTAAGTGCCTCAGTAATAGGGGAGGCTACCGTTGCGGGCATACTGCCCATGGAGGCTTCAACATCAAAACGCCCATTGGGATTACCTAAATAAAAGGTCCACTTTGTTTTTAACGCACCGCTATTTAAAAAATTGGTATTTAAATTAGCGATTGCCAGGTTATTTTTTTGCAGGCTGTCATCAATATTGGTCAGGTTAGTAATGGTGCCATTAGTACCGGCAAACTGAACAGCTGCCTTTTGTTTGGTATGGTAGCTTTTCTCTTTATATTCAATCAGCAGGTCATTTACCGCCAGTTGTTTAATAAAAACAGGTAATGGAGCTTTTAATAATAACTGGTGCGGGTAAGTACCTACGCGGTTCTTTTTATCACGCAAAAAATTCTTATCGCGGTAAATTTTTAATGATCCTTTGGGAATGATCATCTTCTCTGCAATGATCTTTTCCTGGGATAACTGGGAAAAGGAAATATTTTCCAGCTGCAAATTACTTACCTGTACATCAAAACGGTCGCCCTGGAATGGCATTTTATGAGGGAAACTAGCTTCATCATACTGGGGAATGGCTTTAACGCTGTTTACAGACAGGTTTTGTTGCCGGCTGTCAAAGTTTAGGCCTGCAGCCACCATGCGGTACAAATTATCTGCTGTTTTCCATTGTATACTATCAACAGCGGCGCTGATGTTTTTTGCAAATAAGATCCGGGTTGTATCGGCGTTGGCAGTACTGTCTACGGTTACATCCGTCAATATGATGGTGGCATTTGACATACGTACAATGGCATCATTATGCTTACGGGTTTTGGTAATCAGGGTAATGCCCGATAATTCAATGGTATCTATCTTTATTAAGTTTAAATTACCCAGCAATTGCCGGTATAATTTACTGGTCGGTACTTTTTTAGTAGAATCGCTGCCCACACCGGTATAGGTTAAGCCGATAGCGGCATTGCTTATCTTTATTTTGGTGCCGATAATTTCTTTGTTCAGTAAAGCCGCCGGTGTTTTTACTCCTGATACTTCGAGGGAGGGGATATGCACATCAAATACAATATTGGGAGCTTCATTAAGTTGTAGTAAACTGTCAAACTTTAAACTATCCGAAAGCAGGCTGATATTTTTAATGGTCAGGTTGCCGTTGATCTCATCCAGGCTCAGGTCATCATATTTTAATTGGTATAAACCGTTGGATTTATTATCCACCAGCCCGGTTATCTCCTGTTCAATGATGCGTTGTTTATGAATATACCAGTAATATGCTCCGGCGCCAATACCAAGTAATACAAGGCCTAAAATGGTGAAAGCTACAATCTTTCCTTTGGGGGTTGATGTCTGTTTCCTGAGTTTTTTTATTAATCTCTTCATATTTAGGTGGCTTTTGCAGGAAGAATATATACCATAATGATACCG
>CAYUMH010000022.1:0-45369 GCA_964445775.1 uncultured Terrimonas sp. | reverse complement strand
CCGGCATCCTGGCCCGGCAAACCGGTTTACCCTTACAGCATTTTATTGCAGCCTGTAATATCAACGATGTGGTGAGCCCTTACCTGCAAACGGGTAACTGGCAAACCAAAATGGCCGTTGCAACCTTAAGTAATGCCATGGATGTGGCTAACCCCAGCAATTTTGTACGTATCCTGGAAATATTTAACCGGGAGTTCAGTACAGTAAGCAGTGCACTGTCATCAGCTACCGTTACCGATGCGGAAACAGAAGCCACCATTAAAGCTGTATATGAAGAAACGGGGTATCTACTCGATCCGCACGGAGCGGTTGGTTACCTGGCATTAGAACAATACCTGGAACAACACGGGGGCAAGGGCATATTCCTGGAAACTGCTCACCCGGTTAAATTCCCCGAAGCAGTAGAAAGAATTACCGGCAAGCCGGTGGCCATTCCCGAAGCGGTACAAACAATTATGGATGCCCCTAAGAAAAGCGAGTTGATGGAAGTATCTTACGAAAAGCTAAGGGCCTTCCTGTTGCAATAAAGGCAATCCCGCAGATTTTCGCAGATGATTGTACTCGCTGATCAATGCTGATAAGTGAATATTAATAATGTACTATAGTTAATAGTTGTATACTAACACAAAAATCAGCGTTAATCAGCAAATTCATCTCCGGAAATCTGCGGAAAAAAATAACAAAGCCGCTCCAAATGAAGCGGCTTTCTTTTATAATCTGTACCTGATTAAAAGGCTTTCTTCTTCGGCTCATCAGTGATCTGTACCTCAGTAACCTTACCATATTTCTCAGCTATCTTTTTAATATCGGCTGCTTTACCCACCAATACAAATTGCAGTTTGTCTTTAGGGAAGTATTTTTGAATGATCTCTTTGGCTTTATCCACAGTCAGGTCATCCACATTTTTCTGGAAATTATTGATATAAGACTCATTAAAATTATACCAGAACATGCTGGTCAGTAAACCCGCTAACTGGCCGCTGGTTTCGTACTTGGGAGGGAACTGTCCTTTCACATAATTCTTGGCCGAGGTGAGCATTTGCTCATCCACGCCGTTTTTATGTAATTTATCCAGTACTTCCAGGGCTTTATCAATAGCCGCTTCGGTTGTCGTACCCGCTGTAAAAGTAGAGATAGCAAAAGTACCGCTGTTTTTCAAAGCCCCGAAACTACTGCCTGCACCATAAGTAAGACCCGAATTAACCCTTAACTCATCATTCAGCATAGAAGTAAAACGGCCACCGAATAAAGTATTGATCACATCAATGGCTACAAAGTCAGGATTATTACGGCTTACGCCTTTGGAGCCGATCATAAATGTAGTTTCTTTGGCGTCATTCTTATTTACCAGCAATACATTGGCCTTGTCAGCAGCAGCAACAGGGGCTGATGCCAGGTTAGCAGACTGGCTGTTCCCTTTTTTCCAGTTGCTGAATAACCGGGTGATCTCGGCCTTCATATCCTTGCTGTTAAAATCGCCCACTACAGCAATGGCCGATCCGTTGGGCACATAATTATCAGCATGAAACTTTTTCAGGTCGCCTGCTTCCAGTGCAGTAACACTGCTTACGGTTCCGCCGGTGATATTGCCATATACATGATCGCCATAAATTAATTTATCAAACTGGTAACCGATCACAGAGCGGGGGCTTTCTTTAGCCTGCGCCAGCCTGGTCAGGTTACGTTGTTTTTCTTTACCAAACTCGGTGGCGTCAAACGTAGGTTTGGTCAGCAATTCATAAATAATATCAAATACCTGCTGTTTATCCTTAGCCGCAAAACGGGCGGATATGCCGGCAGATTCTTTAGACGCATAAGTATTCACACTGGCTCCCATAAAATCCAGTGTTTCGTCCATTTTCGCTTTAGGGTATTTTTCCGTGCCATGTTTTAAAGCGGTGGCGGTAAAAGCAGCCAGGCCGGCTTTATCACCATCATAAATAGCGCCGGCAGGCAGTACCACCGATACATTGATCATGGGCACTTCATGCTGCTCCATCAGGTAAACCGTTAACCCGTTCTTTAAAGTAAACTTCTGGTAAGCCGGTAATTTATAATCCTGCGCCATGGTTACGGTAGTAACCAATAACAGGCAGTAGCAAATTATATATTGTAAACCTTTCATACTATTCAGGTATTATTATGTTAAAGAGATAAATGATTAATCTTTGGTATTGGCTTTTAATACGCCTACACTACGGGTTTGTTTATTGAAATATTTATTGGCCACGCGTTTAATATCTTCTACCGTTACTTTATTATAATCGGCAGGGGCATCAAACATTTTTTTATAATCGCCGAAAAATATTTCATAAGTGCCCAGGTTATCGGATTTACCATTGATGGTTTCTACCTGGCCGTAAAAACCTACCAGCCTGGCATTTTTTACTTTCTCCAGTTCTGTTGCGGTGATACCATCTTTTTTGATCTTTTCTATCTCGGTGTAAATAGCTTTCTCCAGGTTGGCTACATCCACACCACGGGCGGTTACGCCGGCAATACCAAATGTAGTGGGATCAAGACTCTCACTATAAGAAGCAAATACAGTTGTAGCTAACTGCTGTTCATCTACCAGTGCTTTATACAGGCGGGAAGAACGACCGCTGCTCAGGATATCACTTAAGAGGGTAAGGGCATAATAATCAGCATCCAGGGCATTAGGTGCTTTCCAGGCTATATACAGGTAAGGCGTAGTTACATCTTTCTCCATCTCTATCCTGCGTTCGCCGGTTTGCTCAGGCTCTACCTGGTGAACGGCTGGGGGAGCGGGCTGTGCCGGTATTGGCTCCAGGTATTTTTCAGCCAGGCGTTTTACATCGGCAAACTTCAGGGCGCCCGATACTACCACCACGCAGTTATTAGGTGCATAATAGGTTTTAAAATAACGTTCCAGGTCGGCTTGTTTCCAGTTCTTCATATCATCCAGGTAACCGATCACAGGCCAGTGATAAGGATGCTCCTGGAAAGCCACACCACTTACCCCTTCCATCAGCATTCTCCAGGGTGAGTTTTCCAGGCCGGTACTTCTTTCCGAAATAACCACACCTCTTTCACTCTCTACCATCTTGGGGTCAATACTCAGGCTGGCAATACGGTCACCCTCCAGGTCAAACATTACTTCTGCGGCAGAAGCCGGGAACCAGTCGGTATAAGCCGTAATATCTTCACGGGTATAGGCATTATTGGCGCCTCCGTTTAATTCCATCACCCGGTCAAATTCTTTAGGGCCGTACTTCTTAGCGCCATTGAACATCATGTGTTCAAAAAAATGGGATAAGCCGGTAATACCCTGGTATTCGTTACGGGAACCCACTTTATAAAACAAATACATATTGGCATTGGGAATGGAAAAGTCTTCCACTACCAGGAACTTCATGCCGTTCTTTAAGGTAAAGCTTTGTACATCGGACACTTTCAGCTGGGCCTGTGTCAGGCCGCTTACCAAAACGGCCAGCGATAAAAGTATTTTTTTCATATAAACGATAAAAATTTAGGAAAACATAAAACTAACCATAAATCACAGAACAAAATTTCCGTTCAAATAATAATCATGACGGTAATGTATCAGGGAATGATAAATATCAATGAGAGCAAATGAATGCATAGTAAAATTGGGGACAGGATTAAGGAGCGGGAAACCTAATCATCAAAATAAACCCTCACGGTTTCATACAGCAACCGGTTTTGTAACATGCCCGGTTTATCGGAAAAGCCTTTTAAGCCAAACAGCCCGGCTGCATTGCCTTTGTTAATGGCAATCTCCAGGTAACCCGCACTGTTGAACAGGGCCAGTTTTTCACCCTGATGCACATCGGCATAGGACTCGCTGATGCGGTCTATCACTTCATCTCTGCGGAAGACGATCCGGAAACGACGGCCCTTGCGCTGTTCTTCAAACTGTTCATGGGTAATATTGACAATTACATTTTCAAAATTGTCAATAAAGATGATCTGACCTTCAATATAATGTTTGTCCAATACGGGGCGGATGGGATTTTTTTCCAGGTAACTCACATCCGGCTCTCCGATGGCCTGGATAGAATCACCCTGTACCAGCTGATCGATAATCTTACCCATTACACCCGTGCAATACATGGTATTACGGTTGGCACTTTTATCCAGGAGAATACCGATCACCAGCTCCGGCTTTTCTTCCAGTATCATTTGCAAAATACCGTTATCAGCACATAAATAATACTGTTCTTTATGATATGCCAGCAACAACTTCTCCGGCTTGCTTTCAAACAGGTTGATCAGGATGATATGATAACTGTATGGCGGGAAATGCCGGATAGCACTCCGGCACACATAAGCGGCCTGCGGGTAGTTAAAGGGCGCAATATGATGGGAAATATCAATTAACTGGAACTCGCGGTTCACTTGCAGTAACTGCGCCTTTATTGCACTTACCAGGTAGTCCTGCTGACCTATATCGGAAGTAAGTGTAATTAGTGGCATAGTTGATCGAACAAATTAATAGGGTGGTCAGCAATGTGAAAAGTCCTTATTTGACCAATTCACCATTCTTTAAATAAAATTTTTGAACCATCTTGTCTGCCCATTTGGGAAACAGCCGGTTTAACCAGACAATACGTTTGCCCTCAAAGGTAAGTAACAAGGTTCGTTTCTTCTTTGCTATTGCGTTTAAAATATGCGTAGCGCAGTCACCGGCACTCATCATCTGGTCATCAGTCAAAGGTTCTACTGCATGCGGCTTGCCTTCACTGGTAATAGCATTGTACCGGATCTTTGAAACGGTAAAGCCGGGGCAAACCCACATTACATGCACATCCTCGTGCATCAGTTCGGTTTTTAACGACTCCAGCCAGCCCTGCATGGCAAACTTGGAAGCCGCATACCCACTGCGCCCGGGCAGGCCACGGTAACCCGCCACCGACGAAACACCAACTATAGTTCCTTTACGGCTGATAATAGAATCCAATGCATATTTGGTACAATACACGGCGCCCCAGAAATTAACATCCATTATTTTTTTTACCAGGTCAATAGAACTGTCCTTCATCAGTGCCCACATGGAGATGCCTGCATTGTTGATCAATACATCTATACCGCCAAAATATTTGATCGTCGTTTCTATAAAACGGCGGCAATCATTTTCATTACTGATATCGGCCACCATGGTATGTAAAGGAGAGGATGGGAAAGCAGATTGTAAGGCATACAACCTGTCATGATCGCGGGCACAGGTTGCTACCATGGCGCCCTGGGACAATAATTGTTCTACCAGCGCCCTGCCAATACCTTCCGAACCACCTGTTACTACGACTACTTTATTTTTATAATTTAACGACATAATCTGGATATTTACAAACCTACATAAAGCACTGCAAACCAGCAAAACGCGGTCTGCTTTTTACCGGTTAATGTTTTGCCTGCAATACATCTCTTATGGAAGGAAATGTATTACCGGTGTATTCACCCAACGCTGATACAGGAGCCCAAACTATTTGCTGAATGTCTTCTTCTGTTTGCGGAGCGGTGGCTTGTGTACCGGGAGCAAGCATATCATACCAGTGCGACTCTTTTAAAACAAATTTTGTGCCTTCATGATAAGTATGGTAGGTTATTAATAAAGGTTTTACAATTTCTACCTGCTGCAGCCCTGTTTCTTCCTGCACTTCCCTTACCGCACATTGCTCAATAGTTTCTCCTTCGTCTAACTTTCCTTTGGGCAGGTCCCATTTACCGCGTCGGTGTATAAGTAAGTATTCCTTATGATCATTACTTACCAGTCCGCCACCAGCCTGGATAATGGTAAACTTTTTAAAAAATGCTTTCTTCAATTCATTCAGGTCTTCATGTAAAAAGACACCGGCATGTACTTTATCCAGCTGCATTTCATGGATCATGGACTTTACGGTATGCGCATCCAGTTCATCAATAAACACGGCATCATCGTGGTGCAGGAAGGGCTCGATGGCCGGTTCAATGGCATCACATAAAAACAGGGGTTTATTGTCGAAATATATTTTAATATACATGCATTGTATTTAGGCTGCAAGGTAGCAAATACGCCAGAGTTGTACCAGCATCAGCCAGCTATTTTTACTGTTTAGTTCATTACGGTGCATAAAAAAGCCCGGTTACTACACCGGGCCTTTATATAGAACATTCAGGAGAAAATTAATCGCAGTACTCTTCAAAAGCCGCCACTAAATTCTGGGCGATCATTTGTGCCGAACGGCCTTCAATATGGTGTCTTTCGATGAAATGTACCAGTTCGCCGTTTTTAAATAAGGCAATAGCAGGTGAGGATGGGGGGTAAGGTGCTAACTTAACACGCAGCTGTTTTACTGCATCCACATCAAAACCGGCAAAAGTGGTGGTCAGGAAACTTGGTTTTTTATTAGCGTTGGCCACAGCCATCAACACACCGGGGCGTGCCGAACCTGCCGAGCAACCACAAACCGAATTTACCATTACCAGGGTAGTACCTTCTTTGCCTAACTGGCTGTCTACATCTTCGGGGGTTAATAATTCGCTGAAACCGTTGTCGGTTAATTCTTCCTTCATGGGAAGTACTATCTGTGCTGGATACATTGTTTTTAAAATTTAAGGTATAGTGTTATAACACAAAATTACATAAAAAGTTCAGGCAATTACTATTAAAAACTAACCCCGAAGAAGATTCTACGGGGTTAAAAGTATAGCCATGAAAAACAAACTTTTGGCAAGGCCAAAAGCCGTCGCACAATATATGATTATTATGCTTTTTTCGCGTATTTCTTTTTGAATTTATCGATACGGCCTGCAGTATCCACCAATACATTTTTACCGGTGAAGAAAGGGTGTGAAGTGTTCGAAATCTCCAGTTTAATTACCGGATATTCATTACCATCTTCCCATTTTTCAGTTTCTTTAGAATTTGCAGTAGAACGACTTAAAAACATGGTGTTGTTACTCATGTCTTTAAAAATAACTAACCGGTAGCTGTCCGGATGGAGACCCTTTTTCATAATTGAATGATTTTTAAGGTAATACGGATTTGGCCGTATTGTTAATTTATAATTTGGGTGGCAAAGGTACGAGAAAATGATAGAATTACAAAACTTTAACTTTTATCCATGATAAAGATGAATTAAGCAATTAAAAATATGAAAATAAGATTGATCATCAATGTATTTAGCATGAATTCTAATATTATCCATAAATCATTATAACATATTTTATTTCAACAAGTTACGACGTTCCATGTTTTCTATAGCAGCTTTATTAATTTGGGCAAACAAAAGACTTTTTGTCTTCATGTCAAATAAATATCCATGTTTTATTTGATAAGTAATACCACCTGTCACCTTATCAGAATATGTTCCAAAAATCATAACTATGAAATGTGGTAGTTTTAAAGCTCTTGGTTCAAGTTCAATATCTATTTTAGCGATAGCACCTTCTGTAAAAGATTCGGTATCCATAAAAATCTTTTTACTTTGAATTGCTTTTTCATTGAATACTGCAAACCCGGTATTTGTTCGATTAAACTCACAAGAGAAAATTTTATAATACAATTTAATATTGAAGCTGGTGTTATCAGAAGAAAACATTCTGTGCTCTAGAGAGTATACTCCTGGTATTGAATCTTTGAATATGGGAAACTCTACATTCGTATTTGGATCAAAGTTCGGAATAAACAAAATAGGTCTTTTGAAACCAGTAACACTTATTTTGGGTACAATGGAGTTCAAAGAATCAACATATTCAAGATGATACTTTGCTAAAGCTACGTTTGTTTCTCGTATGTTTCTCGCATTAGTACAATCTATACGTATTTGTAACTTTATGTTATAAATTGAATCACTTTCAGAAAGCCGGCTTCTATAAGTTATTGCATCTGCTTTTATCGAATCATTCTCAGCTTTCATTATTTTTGCTTTAGCATCTTTAATATTTGTATCATTAACCTCTTGACCAATTGCTAGTGCCATTATTATTGTTGGTATAAAAATTTTAACCCATAAGGCTCTTCTTTTCTTAGGATCTTTCCAGTCAGAATCTGAAAAATCTAAATATGTAATTATCCAGCCAGCTATAACTCCTGCTATTAATATATATATGGTTAGTGACATGTATTATTATTATTATTATTATTGTTTTTGTGGCTACATCCGAAATCTTTAAAACCTAAGTTCAAATGTTTTTCAGTATAATAGTATATGGTAGTTAGTTAGACAATCATAAATAGCAAAATAACATATTGAGGTTATATTAAAAGTTACATAAATGATTGAAATGTAAATAGGTAAACTGTCTTTAGAAATTAGAAAATAAAAAGCTGACTAATTGTCGAATTTTTATGATCTATAAGAATTTATTGAGTATAAATTGCTTGATAGTAGATTGTAGTTTCCTTTCCATTTGTATCTATAAATTTTTCTATTACAAGCCCCCCGGCAGGTATAAAATGCCTTTGCTCCTTTAACTTATTCTCTAATTCGTTTACAGAATAACCCGAAACAATTTTGTAGGTATCTATAAAATTGTTTTTGCTATTCTCCTTTGTTAGAGCATTATCTTTGGCAAATAAAACAGTGCAAACAATTAATGCAAATAAGGCAATTACTACTGTAAAAAGCTGTGTTCTTTTCATGATTAAATTTTTAATGGTTATAAATGTGGCAAAAGAGATGAACGCTGCGGTATAATATTTTAAAACAAGCTGATTAAATTTAGTTTTCACGTATAGAGAAATACGTTCTAAAAGAATTAATAGTTTTGGTTAATTAAGTAAATGCAACAAAATGACTTCTTGTTTAAATTTACTAAGTATCATTGAAAACTATACATATTTGATTTTTGGCATTATAAGTTATTGAAAAACAACATATTGATGTAATTAGTAGATATACTTGAAAACAGAACAATGGTTGACTATAAATTTTATTAATGACTGAGTATGAGTTGAAACTAGAAACCTTCTGGTCTTCAACAATAAAAAATATTCATGTTTAATTTTTTTGCCATTAACATGGTGTATTTTTAATGCTACCGCTTAAGGATTCCAAATACATACCCGTGATACGCAAACAAGAAAACCTGAAAAGCTTCAACCTGTTTCATTACCTGAAAGAGCAGGAGCAGCATAATATGGCTGTACCGTATTTCCTGGCCAACGATACTACCTATAAAAATGTAGGGGTTAGCTTTCCGTTACGAAACTTTGCCTATGGCATCGGCATTACTTATTCCGGCAAGCCCGGCAGTGTAAAAATAGGCAGTGCAGATTATATATTGCAACCGGGTAGCCTCACCACCATCGGCCCGGGTATTGTATCACAATGGGAGCCCTACCACGAGGCAAAACATGAAACCCTGTATTTTACCGAAAACATTTTTACGCATATCATTAAAAGCTCTTTCCTGCACAGTTTACCCTTTTTTCAGCCGGGCGGAAATCATGTGCTGCAAACGACAACAGCGCAAACCCAGCAAATAAAATCCATCTTCGCCCTGCTTGGCCAGTTCAGTCACCAACCGGCCATCATGCCCGGACTCATCTACAGCCTGCTGAAACTGGCAGAAGAATACCACCAGTCTACGGTTACGGCAAAACATACTTCATTCCGGCAGGAGCTGATCACTGCTGATTTTCGCAGGCTTTTATCGCAGCATGCTTTTGAACAGAAAGATGTAAGCTTCTATGCGGGGCAGCTGAATATTACACCCAAGTACCTGAGCGAAATTCTGTTGGAGCAAACCGGCAAAACAACCAAGAAATGGATTGATGAACACCTGGCCATGGAAGCAAAAAGCCTGTTGAAACAAACGGCCATGACCGTACAGGAGATCTCTTTCTGGCTGGGGTTTGAAGACATTTCCTATTTTACCAAGACTTTTAAAAAATGGGAGGGTATCACACCCGTCGCATTCAGAAAACTATAAACGGACGCCTGCCATTTATTTACCGAAAAAACTACCATTTTTCCCGCTTTATAGCCTATATCCCCACCTCCGTGAGCAAGTATTTTTGTGTTGTCAATCATCGATACCAGTAACCCATACAACACACAAAAATGAAAAAGCTGATCCTGATACTAACCATTTGCCAGACAATCATAGCTGTTCAAAACATATTTTCCCAAAACCCAAATACAAATATTATGAAACCCTTTAGCGTAAACATTCCTGAAACTGTTATTGCCGATCTTAAAAACCGTATTCAAAACACCCGCTGGCCCGGTGAACCCGATGGCTCCGGCTGGCAGTTTGGTACCAGCGAACAATACCTGAAAGAGCTGGCCGATTACTGGGTAAATAACTACGACTGGAAAAAACAGGAAGCGCAATTAAACCAATACCCCCAATACATGACCGAAATAGACGGCTTCCCCATCCATTTTCAACTGATAAAAGGTAAGGGCAGCAATTCCAAACCCTTAATATTAACCCATGGCTGGCCTGATAGTTACTATCGCTTTCACAAGATCATTCCTTTACTGACCGAGGGGGAACAAAGCTTTGACCTGGTGATCCCTTCTATTCCCGGTTTTGGTTTTTCCGGTAAAACATCCACCAATAGTGAAGCGGTGGCCGGGCTCTGGAAAAAACTAATGACCGAAGTGCTGGGGTATAAAAAGTTTTATGCTGCCGGCGGCGATGTGGGTATGGGTGTTACCAAGGCCCTGGCATCCAAATACCCCGATGTGGTAGAAGCCGTTCATTTTACCGACCTGGGTTACCCCATGGGACAGGAAGACCCCAATACCATGAGCGAAGAAGAAAAACAATTTGCCGGTTTTGTACAGCAATGGTGGTATAGTGAGGGCGCTTATGCTATGGTACATGCTACCAAACCCCAGTCACTGGCTTATGGTTTAAATGATTCGCCTGTGGCATTAGCCGCCTGGATATTAAGTTTTGGCAGTGCCGGCGCACCTCCCGAATTAATTGAAGCGGCATTTGGGGGCAAAGATGCTATGCTCACCAATATCATGATCTATTGGGTAACGCAAACCATCGCTTCATCAACCAGGATGTACAAGGCAGATGCCATTGCACAATGGGGCGGGGCACAGCCTTTACAAAAAACACAGGTGCCTGCAGGTGTTGCCGTATTTCCAAGAGAAGCACAATTTCCCCGTGAATGGGCCGAACGTTTTGTGAATGTGGTACACTATAAAAAAATGGATGCCGGCGGACATTTTGCAGCATTGGAAGTGCCGGAGGCTTTTGCCGGTGAACTAAGATCATTCTTCTATTCAATCAAATAATAAGCACCTCCAATACCTTAAAATAAACGATCCCGGTAATGATTACCGGGATCGTTCATAAGAGAGCGTTACTAAAAAATAAAATCATGAAACCGGATACGCATAACCTCACCCGGACAAAGAATATTGGCCCTTTGGTGGCGAAAAGGCTGCATGAGGTCGGCATTTATACTTTAACTGATCTTGCTGTTATAACCCCGGCCAAAGCCTATATAATATTAACCAGGAAATTCCAGGGTATTAACCTGCCGGTAACTTTATACCTGTATGCTTTGCAGGGTGCTTTAATGGATATTCACTGGAGCAGGCTGCCTAAAAGATTGCAAAAGGAATTACTGGATAAGGTAAACAAAGAAAACAAATAACAGGTTGTTGTTCATACTCCACTACAACGTTAAGATGCATAAAAAAAGAGTTGCATAAATGCAACTCTTTCCTTTTTGTGACCGCGTCAGGATTCAAACCTGAAACCTTCTGATCCGTAGTCAGATGCTCTATTCAGTTGAGCTACGCAGCCATCCCGTGATTGGGCGGCAAAAATAGGACTTTTTTGTTTTCACACAAAATGATTTTGAATTGTTTGTAATTTTTTTTTGATTTTTTTTCATTCGCCCTTTTCCGCACCAAAATCCGGGTTCCTAATACTATTAACCATTAACGATTAACCAATAACAATGAACCATGATCCGTCCCCCATAATTACTTATCTTACCAGCATGAAAGCATTACTCACAGGAACCGCTTTATTAATAGTATCGGTACTAACGGCACAAAATGCCGGCAAACTGCACCGGAAAGCCGTACTGGTTGACGGGCATAATGATGTGTTATCAAATGTGGTACTTGCAAAGCAGGATATATCGCACCGGTTGAACAGGGGCCATAGCGACCTGGACCGCTGGCAGGAAGGCGGGGTGGATGTACAGTTTTTTTCGGTATTCACCGGCCCTAAAGCCCGGAATGCCGAAGGTGTATATAAAGATGCCATGGAAGAAATAGATTCCCTGGAACAGATAACAGCCCGTAACCCGGGCCGCATGATACTGGCAAAGAATTACGCCGATGTAAAAAGGGCCATCAAACAAAAAAAACTGGCCGCATTGATAGGCGTGGAGGGTGGTCATATGATAGAAGACGATTTAAACAAACTGGATATATTACACCAACGCGGTATGCGTTACCTGACCCTTACCTGGAATAATAGTAATAGCTGGGCAACCAGTGCGATGGATGAAACCCAGAAAGGCGATAGTTTAACGCATAAAGGGTTAACAGACTTCGGGGTACAGGTGGTAAAACGCCTGAACGAACTGGGCATACTGGTTGACCTCTCGCATACCGGTGAACAGACTTTTTATGATGCTATTGCGGCCAGCAACAAGCCGGTAATATTATCACATAGTTCGGTATGGGCGCTCTGCCCGGTTTTCCGTAATGTAAAGGATGAACAGATCAAAGCCGTGGCGAAGAACGGGGGCGTGATCTGCATTAATTTTTATTCGGGTTTTATCAGCAAGGCCTACGATGAAAGACTGACACAATTAAATAAAGTAGAACGGCCGATAGTACAGGATTCTTTATGGCAGCTGTATAAGGACAGTGCGAGGATGCAACAGGAATGGCGACAGTATTTCCGTAACCGGGTGGCCGATGTACAACCCACCATCAATGACCTGGTTGACCATATAGATCATATTGTAAAACTGGTAGGAGATGATTATGTAGGCATTGGTTCCGACTATGACGGCATCAGCGCCCTGCCCAAAGGACTGGAAGATGTAACCACTTATCCCAAAATAACTGAAGCATTACTGGAAAGAGGTTATTCCAAAAAATCGATCCGGAAAATTTTAGGCGGGAATGTATTAAGAGTGATGAAGGCCAGTTTTAAATAAACCAATATTATATCAGCGAAAATATGCGGGAAACCTTTTTCGCACTAACGGAAATTTTTCCTGTAGGTTTCTTCGCCTTCTTTGTAAATAGTAATACCCGTTAAACGTTGTTGGGCATCATACTGTTTCCACTCCTTATTTTTTTTACCGTGTTTATACATACCCGTATTAATGGTTTGTGTAGCGGCATCACGCTCTAACCAGAGCCCGTCACGCAGGCCATCTTTATAATAACCGGAGTCGGTTACTACGCCATTTTCATTTAAGTTCATGTACAGGCCATGATACAGGCATTCATTGTATACCGATGCATAACCCGCGCCGGCACTTACATTGTGCAGGGCTTTTACTTTATAATCCTTGCTCTTAATAGCCGTTTCTTTGGTTTGTAAATGTTGCCAGGCCGCATTTTTATTTTGTTTGGCCATACGGGAGATCGTATAGGTAGGATGTTTGACCTGTTTGGTTATTTCATCGGTTACCCGGTGATATTTGGTGGTTGAAAAAGTACGTACCATGCGCAGGTTACCCGCATTGTCCCAATGTTTCCATTCCCCTTCCGGAATACCGTGCTTAAAATAACCCGAATCACATTTTACTCCATTGGCATACTGGCTGTACCAGCTATGATGCAGTTTCCCGTTTTTTAAATGGGCATTGAATAAAATATGATTATCGGCTTCATCATGATGTTCCACTACATTCACCAGGTTATTATTGGCTGAGGGAGTAACCACTTTCTCAAAACGTTCGGGGTAAGCGGTATAATCCACGGCATCATTTTGCGCAAACATTACAACAGAAGAGAGAAGACCAAGTAAAGCAAGCGTAAAGTTGTATTTCATCACGGGCCATTTTGTAGTTAACAAACATCGTTGGAGCCACAAAATTACAACTTATAACATTCAAATTACCAGGCATGCTTCGCAATACATTCAATGCAAACGATTTACACATATAGCAAATATATTAATATGTATATTTTAAGCCCATAAACGAGAAAACTGCGGTAAAATTTACTTACTAACGCTCATTTTTAAACAACAAAGTGGCCTAAAACAATAAATGCTCCCGGAAGGAGCATTTATTAGTGAAATATAAAATTTTATTAAAAGGAATAAACCGCAGCAAATAAAAAGTTGGCGGCCGTTTTGGTGGCGGTGCCATCGCTTTTTACAAACAGGTAATCCTTGCTGGCATTATCAACCCTGAACTCGGGAATAAAGGTCAGTCCGCCTACTTTGAAGTTGGCAGAAAGGGTAGTAGCGAAAACAGTACCGCCATCTGTACCACTGTATATTTTTAAACCGTTCTCGTCATTAAAGTATTCGCCACGTAAGGTAAGACCAAACCATGGCTTAGGATCTACGTTCAGGTATAAGGCCGAACCCCACCAGGTTTTGGATGATGTTTTCTTGGCGCCGTCCCAGCCGTTTACACCGGTAACCGTACCATTGTAACCAATACTGAATTTGTCGCTGATCTTTGCCGTTACCACCGCATCTACCTGGTGACTGATGGTTGTATCGGGTGCTTTACCACCCACATAGTTTACATACAGCGATATATTATCATTGGCCTGCAGGCTATACTGTGCCAGGGCAAATTTGCGGTTAATGGCATCATCAGGCACCACACGGTAGTCGGTGGCATTGGCAATACCCAACATAAAACCATGTTTACCTTTGGTAATATTTGCTTTTACACCGGTATGTCCGAAAGGACCATTACTGAACATATATGAGGTGCTGTAATTACGGTTGGCCTGCGGGTCGAGTACTTCATAACCCACATGTGTACCCCAGGTACCTACTGAAAAGCTGATCCAATCGGCGGGAGCATAAGAGATATAGGCCTGTTTGATAGCCTGTGTAATACCATCATCGGTGTAAGCAAAATCTTTTGCACGCGGGCCAAAGCCAAGATCCAGCACCGCATTTACTTTACCCATGGTATAATCAAATTTAACACTGGCCATACCCAGGGCAAACGTATTGTGTGTTGGCGTAAAGCTGGTATAGTTATTCGCTTTTGTTTTTGCAAAATCGTAGCGGTAATAGGCATCGGCCGAGCCACTGATACTTAATGGAGAACTCTTTTCTTCGGTTGATGTAGAATCTTGTGCAAAAGCAGGTAGAATAAGCAGGTGCAAAGCAGCACATGCTAACAGATTTTTTCTTAACATTGTAAAACTTTTTTTCTTTTAAAAGTGAGGTACAGTGCGGTCTTGTTCCAGAAGACCGGGAACACTGTACCTTTTTTGTTTGTGTGTGTCCGTATGCAAACAGTTGTTGCAAAAAAGATGGTTAAAATACTCCGGTAAGGGTATGTTGTTCCAGAACATACGGGTCCCGTTCGGGCCGGCAGGCAAAGCGTAACCGGATCGGATATAGATTACGCTTTGCTTAGCCCGTGAATATTTTTACGCAATAATGATTGATGGGTAAGTACTATACTTCTTCCAGTACTTCGGCTTCTTTATGTAACAGTTCGGGTGGAATGGTGCCGTTTACCAGTAAAGTACCCTGTACATATTTTTCGTTATGCTGCGATGCATCCAGGCCGGCAGCTTCTTCCTCGCTGGTAACACGCATCGGTAATATGAAGTTGATAATTTTAAATAAGATGAATGATACAGTGAAGCTATACGCTACAGCTACCAGCATACCTACCAGCTGGATAGGGAACTGTGTTTTGAACAAAGCTGTTTCACCAGGTGTAACCATGCTGAATACGCCGGTTAACAACATACCGGTAATACCACCTAAACCATGACAGGCAAATACATCCAGCGGATCATCCAGTTTGGTTTTATGTTTTAAGAACTCAGCTACATAGTTAGAAATGATAGCGGCCGCAAAACCAATGAAGATGGCCTGGGGTACGCCTACAAAACCGGCTGCAGGAGTAATAGCTACCAGGCCTACTACAGCACCGATACAGAAGCCCAATACAGAAGGTTTTTTGCCCCTGATCACATCAAAGAACATCCATGCCAGGCCTGCTGCACCGGCAGCGGTATTGGTAGTAGCAAATGCATATACCGCCAAAGGTGTTGCACCAACGGCGCTACCAGCGTTAAAACCGAACCAGCCAAACCAAAGTAAGCCGGTGCCGATTAATACATAAGGTATATTGGCGGGAGCAGCAACCGTGCTTTTGCGTGCTTTTAATACAATAGCACCTGCCAAAGCGGCCATGCCCGCAGAAATATGCACAACGGTACCGCCGGCAAAATCCTGAACGCCCCATTTAAACATCAGTCCTTCGGGGTGCCAGGCCATATGCGCTAATGGTGCATATACCAATACGCCGAATAATACAATAAATAAAGTGTAAGAGCTGAAACGGATACGCTCAGCCACGGCACCTACTACCAGTCCGGGAGTAATGATGGCGAACATCAGCTGGAAGAAAGCAAATAACGGTAAGGGCACTGTTGAAGCCGCACTCCAGGGAGCGCCGTTCATTACATCTTTAAAGAAAAAGAAGGTGGCGGGGTTACCAATAAAACCACCGATTGACTCACCAAAACAAAGACTAAACAACACCACTATCCACAGTACACTAATAATACCGGCAGATACCGTGCTTTTGATCATGGTAGAAAGAACGTTCTTACGACCCACCATACCGCCATAAAAAAAGGCAAGGGCGGGGGTCATTAAAAATACAAAGGCACATGAAGCAAGCATCCAGGCAATATCGCCGCTGTCGTAGGTATAAACCGGGGTACCATCGGCGTTGGTTACAGTAGAAGGGTCGAAAGCACTACCCGGTGTAACAAACAGTGCAAAAATGGCCACTGCCGTTAAAACCAGGAAAGGCGCCACTTGTTTAGCAGTTAGTTTTGCCATAGTTCAATAAATAGTTTAAATAAATAAATAATATTTTGATAACACACTAAAACTATATCAAAAATCAAATAACACGTGTTAGTTTATAGAAATAATTAAATATTTATAGCAAAATTGTATCTATTTTGATGTTATTATTAACATTATTAATTTATATCATATATAATAAATTGATAAATTAATATCAACCGATTGCTTTTAAGAATTTTGGGCGGTTTAGGGTGTTAATAATTTTTTTTAACCTGTTTAAATTGGCAATTATGCAGCTTTTTGCTACCACCTAAGTTGAGAAGTTATGGTAGAATGCAGCTGTTACCTGGTATATTTTAAATCACCGTAATAAGACTTTAGTCATGGAGTTACAGGGAGATCTTGTACAATAAAGCTGTGTCTCTCTGTGTAACTCCATGGTAATATAAAACATGCGACCCCGATGGGGTCGAAATACCTTTATTTCATTACATAATTATACATATATGATGCCGCTGGCATCAGGTACACTTTATAAACCACAGAGGTAAAGGAGAGTTAGTCACAGCGTTACACGGAGATTCTTTTTTTAACGTTCTATCCCTCTATGTAAAAACTTTGTGCAACAAATATGCGACTCCGCAGGCTCGAAATGTTTTTCCCTCCTTACATAAAACAGTGATAGAAACCCTACGTTAACTAACTCACATGATTATCCCGTAGGGATAACAGGTTAATAGATTTAACCCGCCCCCAAAGGACATCGACCCCGGCGGGGTCGCATATTAATGTCATTGGCCTTTTAATCAATAAGCATAGCACCCGGCTATTACCTATTAAATAAAATAAAATAGCTGCAGTTTGCAACAAAGCCCAAGGGCTGCCCCGCTTAGGCGGAAATACTGGCCCGTGTTAAACGGGGCAGATTGCAGCCGGGCGGGGAACTGCTACTGAATAATGGATCTGCAGCTGACAGCCCCAAAACACGATATACTTATATAATGATAGCTCCAGTTTGCTAAAAAATTAATTGTATTAGCCCTTACCTTTGCGCCATGAATGATGCAACCATAGTAGCCGGTAAATTATTAGATGTGCAGGCCGTTAAATTAAGTCCCAATGAGCCCTTTACCTGGGCCAGCGGCTGGAAAAGTCCTATTTATTGTGATAACCGTAAAGTACTGTCCTTTCCTTATGTAAGGGATTATGTAAAGTCGGAATTGTGCAATGTGATTTTTGAAAAATTCCCTGAAGCCGATGTTCTGGCCGGTGTGGCAACTGCCGGTATTGCCTGGGGTGCTATGGCTGCCGACCAGCTAAAATTACCTTATGTATATGTACGTCCCAAACCAAAAGAGCATGGACTGGGCAACCAGATAGAGGGATCATTACAACCCGGGCAAAAAGTGATTGTGGTGGAAGACCTGATCTCTACCGGTAAAAGCAGCCTGCAGGTGGTGGATGTGTTAAAAAATGCAGGAGTGGAAGTAGTAGGCATGGTATCGATATTTACCTACCAGTTTCCGCAGGCTGCCGAAGCTTTTGAAAAAGCGGGTGTGCCTTACCATAGCTTGACCGATTACCCGACCCTGATCAGCCTGGCCCTGGAACGTAATATTGTATCGGCCGGTGACGAAGCCGAATTGCTAAAATGGCGTGAAAACCCGGCAGCCTGGAAGGCCGAATAATTTTTAATGATTATCTTACCCTCATTATGCGTAATTTATTATTTACCCTTATTGCCTTTATGGGCATATCCTTTGCCGCCGGTGCCCAGACAAAGGCACAGCTGACAGCTAATATCAGTACTCCCGATGTGGCCTGTGCTGCCTGCGAAACCCGTATTACCAGCATGCTGAAAAGGTATGACGGCGTATTAGCCGTAAAAGTGTATTATAAACGTGGCATTACCCAGGTAAAATATTTAACCGACCGGGTGAATATTGAGACCATTAAAACAGCCATAGCCAATGCCGGTTACGATGCGGATAATATAACTAAAAATGAAGACGCCTATAAACGCTTACCCAAAACCTGTAAGAAGTTTGAGGACGGGGGAGGACACCCCAAACCCAGGCCCAAGGCTGAAACACCTGTTGCCGATTCGGTAATGGTAAACTAAAAAAATAAAAGATTGTTGAATAAAAGCCTGGACCTAGTTCAGGCTTTCTGCTATCAGTTCGGCAATGTCCAGCACTTTAACCGATTCTTCTTTTTCGGCAAGTTTAACACCATCGGTCATCATGGTATTGCAGAAAGGGCAGGCCGATGCAATAACGGCAGCCTGTGTATCAATGGCTTCGCGGCTGCGGTCAATATTCACCCGCACATCGCCTTTTTCTTCTTCCTTAAACATCTGGGCACCGCCGGCGCCACAACATAAACCCTTGCTGCGGCAGCGTTTCATTTCTACCAGCTCGGCATCCAGGGCTTCCAGTACTTTACGCGGGGCTTCATAAATATCATTGGCGCGACCCAGGTAGCAGCTATCGTGGAAAGTGATCTTTTTACCTTTAAAAGCACCACCGTCTTTCAATTGTACCTTACCATCATCAATTAACTGCTGTAAAAAAGTAGCATGGTGTATTACCTCGTAAGTACCGCCCAGCTCGGGGTATTCGTTCTTAAATGTATTGAAACAATGAGGGCAGGTGGTCACAATTTTCTTTATGCCGTAGTTATTTAATACCTGGATATTCTGGTAGGCCATCATCTGGAACATGAACTCGTTACCGGCACGGCGTACGGGATCGCCGGTACACATTTCCTCCTTTCCTAAAATGGCATAATTTACACCCACCTTGTTTAAAATGGTGACAAAGGCCTTGGTGATCTTTTGGGCACGCTGGTCAAAACTTCCTGCACATCCCACCCAAAAAAGTACATCCGGATTTTCGCCTGTCGCAAATTTTTCTGCCATTATAGGTACCTGCATAAAAGAAATTTGCTCAAAACTAAACTAAAATGATTTATTCCTGCACAAGTGCATAGCCTTTCCTTTATTTTTGTTGCTTGTGTAATGGTATAATTAGTAAGATACCAGCTGCAGTTCCCTGAGCATCGTTCCTTGCGACGCTCCGTTTAACTGCATATCCCTGGTCATTTTACCGGTTACCGTACCTGTTTATAAACGCTACCACGTTTATATTTTTATTTTACAACAGCATGGCAATAAAAAAATTTTTTCAACGACTGTTTAACTGGGAACTGTGGAATTTTTATGTGTTGTATGCACCCATAGCACCGGTGTGGTTATGGTATTGCCTGCGCAGCCGGTCCTTATGGTTTTTTACCCCTTCAAACCCTACCATTACTTTCGGCGGTTTTGAAGGCGAGGGCAAAAAAGAAATGTATGACCAGTTACCCGAAGCCCTGGTTCCCCGCACCATCTATATTTTAAACACTTTACCTTTTACGGAAGTACTGGAAAAAGTAAAAGCAGCCGGCTTTACTTATCCCTTTATTGTAAAGCCCGATGTTGGTATGAAGGGTATTTTATTTCGCAAGATTGACAGTGAAGAACAACTGGCCAAATACCACGAGCGCATACCGGTAGAGTATATTGTACAAAACCTGATTGAGCTGCCGGTGGAAGTGAGTGTGTTTTATTATCGTTATCCCTGGGAACAAAAAGGAACCGTAAGCGGTTTTATCCATAAAGAATTATTACATGTAGTTGGCGATGGCCGGCTGACCTTACAGGAGCTGGTGGCCAACCATAGCCGGGCAAAGTTCAGGATGGAGGAGATGCAGCACCGCCACGGGCATCGTTTTGACCGGGTAATACCCGAAGGCGAAATATTTTACTTATCCTATGCCGGTAACCATAACCGCGGGGCACAGTTTACCAACCTGCACAACGAGATCAATGCCCGTATGCATGAAGTATTTGATAGGTTGAGTCATCATACCACTTTTTATTATGGTCGTTATGATATTAAAACAGGATCGATAGAAGAGCTGAAAGAGGGTAAGAATTTCCAGATCATTGAATTTAACGGCTGCGGCGCCGAGCCCAACCATATTTATGATTGCGGCATGAGCATCTGGAAAGCTTACGGTACTATTTTACAGCACTGGAAAGCCCTGTATAAAATAAGCAAGTATAATAATGATCATGGTACACCATACTGGTCTTACAAAAAAGGAAAGGACTTTTTAAAAGAAGCCCGCAGGCATTTTAAAGTGCTGGAACAGTATGATTAATTAGCTAATTTGATAATTTGCTGATATGCTAATGGAAAGGCAGCGTATATTTTCCGGTTTTGCTATTAAGCATAAAACATTTTTAACTTAGCTGATTTGATAATTTGGTAATGTGATAATGTAAAGACAGGGTATATTACCTGATACAATTATTAATTATTAATTATTAATTACTAACTGTTAACCATGAACCATTAACTATTAACTTTTAACCGAGTAATGAATAAACTGATCAAGATATTTTTCGTAGGCATGCTGGTGAGCTTTGTGGGTTCATTGCCATTGGGTACGCTGAACATACTGGCCATGAAAATATCGGTTTACCAAGGCATTATGGCCGCCATGTTATTCTCCTTTGGCTCTTTATTGGTAGAGATAGTGTATGTACGTATTTCCCTGGTAGCCATGGACTGGGTACGTAAGCAGGAAAAGGTTTTAAAGGCGCTGGAGTGGATAACCCTGGCCATTGTACTGGCCCTGGCCATTGCCAGCTTTTATGCGGCCATGCACCCTACAGTTGGTGG
This sequence comes from uncultured Terrimonas sp., assembly GCA_964445775.1. Classification (GTDB taxonomy): domain Bacteria; phylum Bacteroidota; class Bacteroidia; order Chitinophagales; family Chitinophagaceae; genus Terrimonas. Next base: position 23,692 of record CAYUMH010000022.1, on the reverse strand, counting down.
AGAGGACAGGAGCGGATTACCCAATATGCATCCCTTTTTATTCGGGGCCATGATGTGCGCCATTAACCCGGTGCAGATACCCTTTTGGTTTGGATGGAGCACGGTGTTATTTACTAAAAAAGTGCTGTTGCCGCAAAACAGTCATTACAACTCCTATATTAGCGGCATTGGCATTGGTACTTTCATTGGTAACTGCGTATTTATATTCGGGGGTATGCTCATAGCCGATAAGATCAACAACAACCAGCATATTTTAAACTATATTATTGGTGGCATTTTTGCCATTACCGCCCTCATACAGGCCTGGCGTATTTATAAGCGTAAAGATGCGATCCAGAAAATGATGGATAAAGCTGAAGAGGAAAAGAAATGATGAATGTTGAATGATAAATTATAAATGTTGAATGATGAATTATGAATGTTGAATGTTGGCAAAAATGGCAAAATCATCATGTATTGCGTAATTCATAACTCATAATTCATCATTCTTTACAGATTACCCCACTTTCCGCTTTTTGCGCTAAGCTTTTAGCATTTAGTACCAAAATCCCCCTTACTTTTGCATTTATTATCAAATTATCGGGCATTTCCCCTTTACCCACCCCCGGAAAAGGAGCAGGTACTGATAAAAACTGGTACTAAATTTTGAATAAGCATGAGTAACCCGAAGACAGGTTTTATGTATAAATCGTGGTGGAAAATTACAGCGGTTGTATTATTGGTTTATACTATCACCGGCGGCTTGTTAATGGATATTCCCCGTCTGCCCGAACTGGAAGAAACGATCAGGAACATGTATTTTCATGTGGCATTATGGTTTGCCATGATGATCCTGTTCACCATCTCGGTTGTTTTTGCCATCATGTACCTGAACAAAAAAAATCTCAGGTACGATATCATCTCCAAACAATTTGCCACAACCGGCATTTTTATAGGTCTGCTGGGTTATGCAACCGGGGCCATCTGGATGAGTTATACCTGGGCCGACCCCAATGCCTCGCTGATGGACTCGTTTAGTACTTTTTCCCGCGAACCCAAACTGATAGGCGCGGCTATTGCCTTACTGGTGTATAGCACCTACCTGGTGTTACGGCAATCCATTCCGGATATTGACCGCCGTGCCCGTGTATCGGCCGTGTACAATATTTTTGCTTTTGCACTCTTATATCCTGCTATAAAAATTATTCCCAGTATGGTGGAAAGCCTTCACCCCGTACTGGATTTTAAAGAAGTGGATAATAAACTGAGAAGGGTGTTTTACCCGGCTGTAATTGGGTGGACACTATTGGCAGTATGGATCACCACCATTAAGATCAGGATACAATTTTTGAAGGAAAAAGATATGTTATGAAATTGAAATTAATAGCCCTGTTAGCAGTATTGTTATCTGGTGTAACCATGATAAACGCACAAAACACCGTTCCGCAGGAAACTTTAATGCGTTCCAGCGGCCGTATTTACGTGGTGGTGGCCGTTATGCTTACTATTTTAGCAGGTATCATCATCTATCTTATCCGCCTGGATAGGAAAATTGGCAAGTTGGAAAAACATTCTTAAGATTTATTAAAAGGCTAACAATTAAATGACTAATAGTTGTTAGTATTGCCATTAATTTTGCTTTGCTTATATGAAATAAATTAAACATTAAATTATGTCTGACAATCAGTACAGCTTTTTTGCCGACGTTGCAAAAAGCTTTGACAAGGCCGCTAAGTTTACAAAATGGGATTTAGGGGTACTGGCACAAATAAAAGCATGTAATGCCGTTTACCGCATGCGTTTCCCGGTTAAAAAAGATGACGGCAGCATTGAAGTTATTGAAGCTTACCGTGTACAACACTCACACCACAAAGCGCCATGTAAAGGGGGTATCCGTTTTGCAGCCGAAGTGAACCAGGACGAAGTAATGGCCCTGGCTGCCCTGATGACCTTTAAATGCGCCATTGTAAACGTACCTTTTGGTGGCGGTAAAGGCGGTATCAAAATTAACCCGCGCAACTATTCCGCTTATGAGCTGGAAAAAATTACCCGCCGTTACACTTCCGAACTAATCAAGAAAAACTTTATTGGCCCTGGTACCGATGTACCGGCTCCAGATTACGGAACAGGTGAAAGGGAAATGGCCTGGATACTGGATACTTATACCACTATGCGTCCCGGTGAAATTGATGCGGCGGGTTGTGTTACCGGAAAACCGGTATCGCAGGGCGGTGTTCGTGGTCGCAGGGAAGCCACCGGCTTAGGTGTGTTCTTTGGCTTACGCGAAGTATGTAATATTCCCGATGTAATGGAAAAACTGGGTTTACCTGTAGGTGTGGAAGGTAAGCGTGTAATTATACAGGGCCTGGGTAATGTAGGTTATCACTCGGCTAAATTCTTCCAGAATGCAGGTGCTAAAATCACTGCCCTGGCCGAATATGAAGGATCTATCCATAACGAAGAAGGCCTGGATATTGATGCGGTATTCAATCACCGTAAAGCAACAGGCTCTATCTTAAACTTCCCCGGTGCCAGGAACCTGGAAAAAAACACCGATGCACTGGAGCTGGATTGTGATATCTTAATTCCTGCTGCCCTGGAAAACGTGATCAACGGCGAAAATGCACCACGTGTAAAAGCCAAGATCATCGGCGAAGCGGCAAATGGTCCTTTAACTCCTGATGCGGATGAGGTATTTGCTAAAAAAGGCGTATTGGTTGTGCCCGATATGTACCTGAATGCCGGCGGTGTAACCGTATCGTACTTTGAGTGGTTAAAAAACCTGAGTCACGTGCGTTATGGCCGTATGGAAAAACGTTTTAACGAGAACATGAACTCGCATATCGTTGACCAGATGGAATCCTTAAGCGGTAAAAAAATGACCTCCAAGGACAGGGAGTATATCGTACATGGTGCCGATGAGGTTGACCTGGTATACAGCGGCCTGGAAGAAACCATGGTAACTGCTACCCACGAGATCATGAATGAGTGGAAAAACAACCCCACCATTCCTGATATGCGTACTGCAGCTTATGTGGTTGCTATTAATAAAGTAGCTACGAGTTATGCTGAATTGGGTATTTTCCCTTAATCGTAATTTATTCTTATACTAAAAGCTCCTGTAAAGGAGCTTTTTTTTATCTTATCGGTTCGTGAGACACGAACCCGGGCTCTTTTTTACATTAGCACATTACCAAATTAGCACATTAGCTAATTGTTTATATTTTTTTCACCTCTATCTCCCTTATATCCTTCAACCTGAATAATACTTCCTGTAACCTGTTTTTGGAAATGGCAATATCCATGGTGCAGAATAATTGAATATCCTGCTTTAAGATGGTGCAATCAAATTGTTTGATGATGGTCATGAGGGTATTCATCTGGGTATAATCAAACTGCAGGTGGTAGTTCTCCATCACCGGCTTTTGTACCGATGGCGTTACCTGTAAGGCAAAGGAGGCTGCGGTTTTATACGCATTGATCAAGCCTGGTACGCCTAATAAAGTACCACCAAAATACCGCACTACAACAATCAGCACATTGGTTACCTGTTTGCTGTCTATCTGGCCCAGTATGGGCTTGCCGGCACTGCCGGAAGGTTCGCCATCGTCACTTACACGAAAGGTATTACCATCTAAACCCAGGCGATAGGCAAAACAATGATGACCGGCTTTGGGATGTTCTTTTTTTATCTGGGCCAGTTGAGTTTTAAACTCATCAACGGTTTTAATGGGCAGGGCATAGGCAATAAACTTGCTGTTCCGGTCCTTATACTCAGCCATACCCGGTTTGTCGATCGTATTATAATAATCCTGACTCATATATTTCGTATCACTCATGCAGTAATGTTTGGACTGGTATTTTGCCAGGTGCTGATGGAATCAGTCCCGGACAGGGTAGTGGTAAGTAAAGACTGGTTTTGTAACCGGGGAGCAGTTAAGCCCTCACCAATCAACAGGGTAGTATTGGTAATTACCCGGGCTTCATCCCATAAACCGGCATCAATAAAAGATTGTAACAACTGGCTGCCACCTTCTACTATTACACTTATTATTTTTAATTCAAACAATGCTGTAAGCAGCTGTTGAACAATGTTTTCGTTAAAAGAAATTTTATAGTATAACAGGTTTTCCTGTTGTTCCTGTTTTTGCACATTAAATACAACCGTAGCCTGTTGCCTGTCAAATAAGTGTAAGTCTGCCGGTAATTTCAGGTGCTTATCCAGTACTAACCTGGTTGGCGATGGGCCGGTCCATAACCGGTTAGTAAGCGATGGATTATCATATAAAGCCGTATTGGTCCCGACCAGGATACCCGCCTCCTCACTCCGCCATTTATGCACCAGCATATTGGTTTCAGTATTGGTAATGAGTAGGCGATCAGTTTTCTCTTTCCCCGCAATAAAGCCATCGGCAGTCTGCGCCCATTTTAAAATAACAAAAGGACGTTTTTTTGTATGAAAAGTAAAAAAACGTTCATTCAGTTGTAAGCAGGCGGTTTCCAATACACCGATGGTTACCTTAATACCAGCCTGCTGCATTTTTTCAATGCCTTTACCGTTTACGGCATCAAAAGGGTCGCGGCTGCCCACTACTACTTCGGGTATCCGGTGATGAATAATAAGGTCGGCACAAGGCGGTGTTTTACCAAAATGCGCACAGGGTTCCAGTGACACATACATGGTAGCCGAACTGATCAGGTGCCTGTCCGCCTCCTGCACCGAAGCAATACAGTTCACTTCTGCATGCGGTCCGCCATATTGCCGGTGCCATCCTTCACCAATAATACGGCCATCGTGTACCAGCACAGCGCCAACCATGGGATTGGGCGCTACCTTACCGGCACCCAATTGCGCCAGTTGTATACAACGTTCCATATAATATTCTGCCACCTGCATTCGTGGCGCAAATGTAAATGAATTAAGTTTGCCGTATGACGGTATTTGAGGCAATCAGTGATACGGAACAACAATTACAGGGCATTTATGATGCATCTGAGGCCGCAGCCATTACCGGCTGGCTGGCAGAAGCGGTGACCAACACCCGTAAAACTGATCGCCAGCTAAGACAGGAACAGGAACTGACGGTTATACAAAAAGAACAATGGGACGCTGCAGTAGCCCGCCTGTTACAAAACGAACCGCTTCAATATGTATTGAACGAAGCCTGGTTTTATGGACTGAAATTTTATGTTGATAAAAACGTACTGATCCCCCGGCCCGAAACCGAAGAGCTGGTGGATTGGATCATTGAAAACCATAGCCAGTCCGGCGCCTTACAGATACTGGACATTGGTACCGGCAGCGGTTGTATTCCCATCAGCTTGAAGAAAACCCTGCCGCAGGCCAGCGTACAGGCTATTGATATCAGTGCAGCGGCACTGGCGGTGGCAACACAGAATGCGCTTACTTTACACGCCGATATTGATTTTGCTGTCCTTGATTTTTTAGATACCGGTTCTACAAAAGCCTTGCCTGTATTTGATATTATTGTGAGTAATCCGCCATATATACCCCAACTGCATGCCCGGGATATGGACGCCAATGTACTCCGTTATGAGCCCGCCACCGCTTTGTTTGTGCCGGACAATGACCCCATTATTTTTTATAAAGCCATTGCCCTGTTTGGGAAAGAGCATTTAAACAGCAATGGCAGCATTTACCTGGAATTATATGATGTTTACCATACCGAAGTAAATGATTTTTATAAAGAACAAGGTTATCAAACGGTTATTTTACAGGATATGCAGGGCAAACAACGTATGCTGAAAGCCAGTTTATAATGTTTATAAAAGCTGCTGCATTCATATCTTTTTTTTCATTTATTTCGCCGTTCAAAAATTGCATTCCGCATGATCTATTTTACTGAAGCCAATATTCAACATTTATCCATACATAAAGTAGGTAATAAACAAATGGGAGAAGGCCTGGCCTTATCGGAGCAGCCCCTGGAAATTGAGGACGAGGTATTGAACGGTTTATTGAAGCAATACTTTTTAGCTCCCTTTGAAAAAACAAATGAAGTATACCGCTTTACCCATGCTACGGAAGAAATAGGGCTGAATGAACTGTATCATTTTGCGGCTAAAATGTTTGAGACCGAAGCGGATTTTCACGATAATACCCGGCAGATAGCCAAACAATTGTATGATATTACCAGCCACCCGAATATTAAATCGGGCGAAATGTATGTGGTGTATTTTAAACAACTGCAGATAGAAGGTGAATTACTGGATGCGGTAGGTATTTTTAAATCGGAATCCAAAGAACCATTCCTGGTAGTATCACAATCAGGTCCGGAGTTTGAGATAGGGTATAAGGAGGAAGCCATTAATATTAAGAAGCTGGATAAAGGATGTTTAATTTTTAATACCGAGAAAGAGGAAGGGTATAAGGTTGCTGTAATTGACCAGACCAATAAAACAGGCGCCGTATATTGGGTAGATGAATTTTTAAAACTACGCATCCGTAATGACGATTTTAATAAAACCACCGCTACACTCAGCCTTTGTAAAAGTTTTGTAAATGACCAGCTGGAAGAACATTTCAGTATGACCAAGGCCGATAAGGCCGATCTGCTGAACCGATCCATACAATATTTTAAACAGAGTGAATCTTTTAATGTAGATGAGTTTACGCAGGATGTGATTGGCGTACCCGAAGCTGCCGGTATGTTTAAAAGCTATAAACAACAATACGAACAGGATTTCGGTACACCTATTGAAGACTCCTTTACCATTTCATCGGCTGCCGTAAAAAAACAGGCCAGGGTTTTTAAATCGGTGATCAAACTGGATAAAAACTTTCATATTTATATTCATGGTAATAAGGATATGATTGAACAGGGTTATGATGATGCCGTTGGCAGAAAGTATTACAAACTATATTTTGAAGAGGAGGCATAAGGCTTTACGGAATACCCTTGCAAATATTGGTAAGGATGATTATTTTTCGGTTATGAAACTTCGCCATATTGCAGTTGTATTAGTAATATTGTTATGCAGTGCCGGATTGCAGGCACAAACTTTTTATAAAACGCCCTATGGTCAGAAATACCATACCGCAGATTGCCGTTCCGTTAAAAATGTATCGCAGGCTATTGAGGCAAAAGATATTCCTGCATCTGGATTAGAAGCCTGTAAAATATGCCGGCCGGTATTAGCAGCTGGCAAGAGTAGTGGTACCAAAAAACCAGCCGGAGAAGCAAAAAATACAGTACAGTGTAAAGGCATTACCAAAGCGGGCAACAGGTGTAAACACAATACCAGTATTGCCAATGGCTATTGTCACCAGCATCAACCTTAATACTACCTCCCAAACTTATAATAACCGGCCAGCTCATTGGGTTGATGATGTAAATGATCCATTAAAATATTGCGGGCCTGCATAGAGAACGTAATACCATTACCGCCAAAGCCCAGCACAAAATAACCATGTTTATATTCTGGTGATACACCAATATAGGGCAGACCATCTTTGGTGGAGCCGAACGCACCGCCCCAGCTAAAGTCTTCAATAAAATGAATACCGGGTATCAGCCTGTTTATTTTTTTGATCAGTTTATCCGATTTTTTTTCTTTTACCTCCTGTTGATTGGCTTGTGATAGTTTATCACTGTCTTCACCACCTATTAATAAGCGGCCATCACCGGTGGTGCGTAAATATAAATAGGGGTCATTGGTATCCCATATCAGCACATTATCCAGCTTTTTGGCAATAGGTGCTGCGGACTCACTTACACAGGCATAGGTATTAAACAGGTCGGCCACTTTTTCTTTTATCATATAAGTGCTTTCGTAGCCGGTACAAAAAATAATTTTTTTTGCCTGTAACTGGTAACCATCCGTGGTATCAACTGTTACACTGTTTTTTTGTTCGCTTATTTTCTTAATGCAGGTCTGGTCAAATACCTGTAAACCTTTTTGCGTATTTTGTTTAATAAGCTCATGCGCTAGCTTATAGGCATCCGCACTGCCGGCAGTATCCGACAGGATTGCGCCCTGCGATACCAGTCCGTATTTTTTTAGAACCTGTGCGGCCGTTAACCACTTAACTCCTAAACCATGTTTTTTACGTAACAGGAATTCTTTATGCAGTTTAACGGCACTTCTTTTATTATGGGCGATATACAATGATTTTTTTAATTCAAAGTCACAGTCGATCTTTTTTTGGGTCACCAGCTTTTGCAGGTCATGAATAGCCTGTACACCGGCCTGGTAACAAAGGGCTGCGCCTTCTTCACCGATCATTTTGCTGAGATCGATGAGCATTTCATCAATTTCATACTGTAACATACAGGTAGTGGCAGCTGTGCTTCCCTGGCCAATATCGCGGTGATCAATCAATACTACCTTATAATTGTGTGCTGTTAAAACATCGCTGATGAGGGCGCCGGTAATACCGCCACCAACCACGATAAAATCGCTTTTGATATTTTGTTCCAGCAAAGGATAAGTATACAGTAAACCGTTTTTTAATAACCAGAATGATTCGTATGTACGTAAACGCATAAGGGAAAGTGGTATTTTATTTGCACTCACCTAAGTTAGTATAAAAATGATGCCGTTTATTAACAACTTAATAGTAGGTATAACTGGTATTATTTGGTATATTGACCGGGAGGATAATTAGCTAATAAGATAATGTGCTGATTTGCTAATGAAAACGACCTACGCAAAACACGATGGTGATTAGCGATATGCAGTTGAACGGAGCCCACCACAATGCTGTGAGGGCAGGCTGTCGCAAGTAAAGTTCAATCAGGGATATGTAGCTGATTAAAAAAATAAAATAATAACGATTATGGCCGGAATTTTTTCTAAGTTAAAACAAGCATACAAATTATACCAGCAGGTGGATATGGATAAACTGGCAAAATTATCTGCCAAGGTTGATCTGAAAGAAGTGATGGATAAGTTTGCCGGTATGGATGATGCCCAGCTGAAAGGACTGATGAAGATGATGAGCAGCGGTGGCAAGCCGAAAAAGGAACTACCCGAAATAAACGGAGATTTTTATGAATTACATATGCGCCTGAGCCCGGAGGACAGGGCCATACAGTTGCGGGTACGTGAGTTTATGGAAAGAGAGATTCAACCCATTGTCAATAATTTTTGGTTACATGATGAGTTTCCGTATGAGATCATTCCCAAATTTGCGGAACTGGGCTTATGCGGTGTAACCTACCAGGGGTATGAATGCCCGGGCTTAAGTTTTTTAATGGAAGGCATTATAGCGATGGAGATGGCAAGGGTGGATTCATCCATCGCTACCTTTTTTGGTGTGCAAAGCGGTTTAAGCATGGGGTCCATTTACATGTGTGGCTCTGAAGCACAGAAACAGGAATGGCTGCCGGCTATGCACCGTATGGAAAAGATAGGGGCTTTCGGCTTAACTGAGCCCGAAGTAGGGTCGGGTGCAGCGGGTGGTTTAACCACCACCGTAAAAAGAGTAGGCGATACCTGGGTATTGAACGGCCAGAAGAAATGGATAGGTAATGCCACATTTGCCGATGTGATCATTATCTGGGCCCGTGATGTGGATGACGGTGAGGTAAAAGGCTTTATTGTACGGAAAGATACACCCGGCTTTGAAGTAGAGAAGATAAAAGGTAAAATGGCCCTGCGAATTGTACAGAACGGCCTGATCACGTTAACCAATTGCGCCATACCTGAGTCGGACAGGTTGCCGCATGCCAATAGCTTTAAAGATACGGCCCGTGTATTACAGATGACCCGTGCAGGGGTTGCGTGGATGGCGGTAGGCTGCGCCCGCGGTGCTTACGAAAATGCACTGGATTATACCCGCAAACGAAAACAGTTTGGTAAACCCATTGCCTCCTTCCAGTTAATACAAAATCATTTGGTTGAAATGTTGTCTAACCTCACAGCCATGCAATCACTGGTATATCGTTTATCCGAGTTACAGGATGGCGGTTTATTAAAGGATGAACATGCGTCGCTGGCAAAAGTGTTCTGCTCCCTGCGTACCAGGGATATAGTAAGTAAGGCCCGGGAAGTAATGGGCGGTAATGGTATTTTGTTAGACCATAATGTTGCCCGCTTTGTGGCCGATGCAGAAGCGATTTATTCTTACGAAGGCACCAAGGAAATTAATTCCCTGATCGTTGGCAGGGCCATTACCGGCTTTAGCGCTTTTGTATAAGGCTTAAACTTAAACAATAATCCAGTTAATAGGGTCAAGTCCTTTGCTTACCAGGTATTCATTAGCTTTTGAAAAATGTTTGCAACCAAAGAACCCGCCATAAGCCGAAAGCGGCGAGGGGTGAACCGATCGTAAAATATGGTGCTTACTGTCATCAATCAACGTACGTTTTTCCTGGGCAAACTTGCCCCACAATAAAAACACCACGTGTTGCTTTTGCTCCGATATGGTTTTGATAACGGCATTGGTAAATTCGGCCCAGCCGATCTTGGCATGGCTCATAGGCTCACCTGCACGAACCGTAAGGGAAGCGTTCAGTAAAAACACCCCTTGTTCGGCCCAGGCAGTCAGGTCGCCATGTTTAGGCATATTCATCCCGATATCATCGGCCAGCTCCTTGTAAATATTCATTAAGGAAGGAGGAATGGCAACGCCTTTTTGTACCGAAAAGCTGAGACCATGTGCCTGTTTGGGGCCATGGTAAGGGTCCTGACCAATGATCACTACCTTCACTTTATCCAGCGGTGTAAGGTTAAACGCATTAAATATCTGTGAGCCGGGAGGGTAGATCAGTTTTTGTTGTTCCTTTTCAATTTTAAGCCTGTCGGCTATATTGGCAAAATAAGCTTTCTTAAATTCATCCTGTAACGCCTGTTTCCAGCTGGCTTCTATTTGTACGTTCATAACTTGATCAGGTTATCCGTTAATCGTTATTGGTTAATAGTAAGTGTTTAACAAATGATGTTCTCTACATCAAACTTTAAATATTAAACTTTAAACAGCTCTACTTCCTGCTTCCGTAAAAAATACTTGCCAATAACATCAAACTCAATATTTACTTGACTGTTTTCTTTCACCAGGTGAATATTGGTATGTTCAAAAGTATAGGGAATAATGGCTACGGTAAAATGATCGGGGCCTACATTAAAACAGGTAAGGCTGGTGCCGTTGATAGAGACAGAACCTTTTTCAATAATGAGGGAAGCAAATTGCGGGCTGATTTTAAAAGTATACTCCCAGCTGCCATCCAGGGTTTTTACTGCTGTACAGGTTGCGGTATCGTCCACATGACCCTGTACAAAATGCCCGTCAAGACGTCCGTTCATTTGTAAACACCTTTCCAGGTTAACAATATGACCGGTTTGCCATTGATCGAGATTGGTTTTTAACAAGGTTTCTTTGATGGCCGTAACCTGGTAGCTATTGTTGGTAATGGCTTCTACGGTAAGGCAAACGCCATCGTGACAAAGACTCTGGTCAATTTTTAATTCCTGCGCCAGGGAGCTGCTGATCCAAAATGTTTTATTAGTGCCGTTTGTGGTAATTTTTTCAACTATGCCGGTGGTTTCTATAATTCCTGTAAACATGTTACAAAGGTGGCATTTCAAATAAATTTTGCCAAAGTTTTTGTATTTGCGGCTGAAATTGTTTTTTTTACTATATTTGCACCCTAAAAACTACCAAAGGAGGTATATAGACTATGCTAATTATTGATTCAAAAGATTGCGAAAACATTGACAAGGCGCTGAAAAAGTACAAAAAGAAGTTTGAAAAATCTAAAACTTTGTTACAACTGCGTGAGCGTCAAAGTTTTACCAAACCATCGGTTAAACGTCGTGGTGAGGTTTTAAAAGCGATTTATAAGCAGCAGATTCATAGTGGAAAAATCGACGCTTAATTAGTTTAGGCGTTTTATTACGATAAACTTTTCTGAAGCCGCAACTTAAGTTGCGGCTTTTTTATTCGTATTTTTAGTGTATGCAGGTAAATACCGACCCCGATACCCAGGTGCAGGCCTTTATTAATTTTTTACAATTCGAGAAACGTTACTCGCCCCATACGGTATTGGCTTATAGTAAGGACCTGGAGACTTTTTTTGCGTACCTGGACAAAACATACGGGCCCGTGAAACCGGCCGATATTACCCACAGTTTTATCCGCAGCTGGCTGGCCGATGGCAAACAAACCCTTAACTGGGACAGCCGCACTATTAACCGCAAAATATCCACCTTAAAATCCTACTTCAAATACCTGATGATGCAGGGGCATATTCAACAGAGCCCAATGGCTAAGATAATAGCCCCGAAAACAGCCAAGAAACTACCCGCATTTTTAAAGGAAACGGAAGCCACCCAATTATTACAACATGTTGATACGGCTACCGAAAGCTGGAAGACATTGAACGCTAAACTGCTGGTTACGCTTTTTTATGCCACAGGCATGCGTTTAAGTGAGCTTATCAACCTCCAGGAAAGCCAGGTTGATAATTCCCGCAGCCAGTTAAAAGTATTAGGCAAGGGGAATAAGGAAAGGATCATCCCGGTGACCAAAGAGATCATTAACATGCTGGATGAATATTACCGTTTAAAACGTAAGGAATTTGCCACTTACGATACTACGGTGCTGGTAACTGAAAAGGGTAAAAAGCTATATCCCAAATATGCCTACCTGATTGTTACCCATTATATAGGCCAGGCCAGTACACTGGATAAAAAAAGTCCGCACGTGTTAAGGCACACTTTTGCCACCCATTTATTGAACAATGGCGCCGAACTGAATGCCGTTAAAGAGTTATTGGGGCATAGCAGCCTGGCTGCCACACAGGTATATACCCATAATACCATTGACAAGCTGAAGGACGTATATAAAAAAGCCCATCCAAAAGCTTAATAAAGGCAAAGAAATCCGCCTGTTTTTACTATCCCTGCTAGCTTGCAAAACCTTGCAACATTTGTACCATTAAAGGTATTATTACCCGGAATTATACCACGGTGAATAAGTAGCTATTCTAACAAAATTTTCATAGGTTTTTATTTGTTTTCTCCATTTGCCTTTTGTAACTTCATTACAAATGAATGAGCGATTGAAATTCTCATTATTCAAGTTCTTTTTTTTATTGTTTCATTTTTAAATGTGAAATTATGAACGTAAACATTCAATCAGTACGTTTTGATGCAGATGCTAAGTTGATGGAGTATGTTAACAAAAAATTGCAGAAGTTAGGTACCTTCCACGAACGCATCATTGAAGTAAATGTATTTCTGAAACTAGACAATGTTGTTCACACCATTAAAGACAAAATTGCCGAAATAAGAGTGCATGTTCCGAGACACAATTTTTTTGTTAAATCAACCAGTAAATCCTTTGAAGAGTCTTTTGATACCGCTTTAGACTCGCTAATAAACCAGATAAAAAGAAAGAAAGAAAAGCTCGCCGCATAATATTAAAAAAAGACCTCCACAGAGAGGTCTTTTTTATTTTCAGCCAGTCCAAATTATTTAAAAAGTAAACCTTGCCGATACACCAATAGCCGCCGGCTCAAAAAACACTTCACGTACCAGGTTTAATTCCGGTTTCCAATCCAGCGATATATTCAGGGGAATACCGGTAAACTTATAATCAAGTCCTACCACGCCCTGCGCACCAACATTAGGTTCGGTAACATCCTTATTCTTTGTAGTATGATAATATTTTTCAAAACCCAGGTAAGCACCACCACCATAAAACCAGTTCAGCCCTTCTACGGCCAGGGGGTTATGGATCTGGTATAAGGCGCCAAAAGCTATCGGGTCGCCTAATGACACCAGGGCTTCAATGGCCTGGTTCTCTTTAAAAAAATACCGGAATGAAATAGAATTGTTCACCACTGCAGGACTGCTGCTCAGGCGGATACCAACTGCTGCTCTGTATGGTTTTTGTTCTTTGGGAGCGGGGGCCGGCAGTTCGTCCTGTGCCATTGCCTGCGAGGCAAACATACAGGCGACCATTACCGTGAAGGCTGATATTACTTTCTTCATAACTAAGTATAATTTTTCCTACAACGTAAACGCTGTAAAAAATTGTGATAAAGAAATGCAAAAACTGGAACGGCTATCTGTTAATGTTTAGCCAAGCAATGCTTTTAAACATAGGTTGTATCTTTACCGCATGGCCAGCTTTATTAATGTACAGGTATTTAAACAGTTCTTCAGATCAGGCTCTGCAAGCGGTATATTGTTAATTACAGCAGTGATTGTTTCCTTACTGATCGCCAATACCGGTTTGGCTGAGGGTTTTCAACAGTTATTAAATCATCCACTGGGTTACCAGAACAGCTGGCTGCACCTGGAGTATCCTTTGTTATTATGGATCAATGATGGCTTGATGGCAGTGTTTTTTTTACTGGTAGGCTTAGAAATAAAAAGAGAACTGGTAGAAGGAGAACTGTCCAATATAAAAAAGGCCAGCCTGCCCATTATTGCCGCATTCGGCGGCGCCATTATACCGGCCCTTATTTTTATTGCCTTTAATAGTAACAGCATTTCATCCGCAGGCTGGGGTATACCCATGGCCACTGATATAGCTTTTGCCCTGGCCATTATTGCCCTCCTGGGTAAACGGGTACCGGCATCTTTAAAAATATTCCTGGCGGCCCTGGCCATTGTTGACGACCTGATAGCCATATTGGTAATAGCCGTTTTTTATACGGCCGAACTTCATTTAATGAACCTGGTATATGCAGGGGGATTATTAGCCTTATTGGTTGTATTTAACAGGACAGGCATTAAACACCTTGCCTTTTACCTGGTACCGGGGTTATTTATCTGGTATTTTTTTCATCATTCCGGCATACATGCCACCATTGCCGGTGTGGCAGTTGCTTTTACTTTACCTACCAATGCCGGCAATGACCCTTCACCTTTAGAGAAACTGGAACATAGTTTATTAAAGCCCGTAAACTTTGTGATCATGCCCTTGTTTGCCCTGGCCAATACCAATATTACCATTGAAAGCAATATGTTTACAGAGCTGGGCTCTTCGCTTAGCCTGGGTATTATGGCAGGCCTGTTAATTGGTAAACCCATTGGTATATTACTCAGCTCCTGGCTGGCGGTTAAAGCAGGTATGGCCCGTTTACCGGAAGCGGCAGGCTGGAAACATATTACGGGAGTTGGCATTGTTGGCGGTATTGGCTTTACCATGTCCATTTTTATAGCGCTATTATCCTTCCCCGAGCAGGTACAACTGCAAAACATAGCCAAGTTTGCCATATTGGTTACTTCGGTAACAGCAGGTGTGGTAGGCTATATATGGTTGAAAAGAGCAGGAAAGGGGATTTAAGATTTTTGATGTAGACCGATCTGAGATCTAAGAAGTCAGATCTTAGATGATACTTATCAGGTTAAACTTCCTTACAGTTTGATGTAGGATTTAAGATTTCCGATTGATTAATCAGGATCTAAGAAGTCAGATCTTAGATCATACTTCTTAGATCTGACTTCACTACAGGTTGTACCAGGGATTACGTTTGGTGGATTTAATGTAGTTGCGCATATTACGCCAGAAAGCCAGGATCATGTACAAAATAATAGGCGATCCCATGGTGACTAAAGATGTGTAAATAAAAAACTGCCGGATACGGCCGGTAGAAATGCCCATACGGTTACCAATGGCCGTACAAACGCCAAAAGCATTCCATTCCACAAAGTTTTTAAATTGGTTCATAAGCCAAAGCTAAATATTTATAACAAAATTGTCAAGTAACTGTAATTTACATTATGTTTTTGTAACTTCGCAGCCTTGTTAAGATACCGGTTGTACATTGGCTTTTTGCATGAACAATTTCATACCTAGCTTTGTTATTATCAATGTATTAGCTATTTGTCCTCCGACAAATTAAACGTTTTTCAAATCCACATTATGGCATTCGATTTCGACTTGATCCAGAAACACTATTCCCAACTTCCCGAACGGGTAGCTGCTGCCCGTAAATTACTTGGCAGACCGCTGACCCTTACCGAGAAGATACTCTATTCCCATTTGTGGGATGGTAATGCGACTACTATTTTTGAACGTGGTAAAAGTTATGTGGATTTTGCGCCGGATCGTGTGGCAATGCAGGATGCCACAGCCCAGATGGCTTTATTACAGTTTATGCAGGCGGGCAGGGCTAAAGTAGCCGTTCCCAGTACTGTACACTGTGATCACCTTATCCAGGCCAAGGAAAACAGTACGGTTGACCTTAACCGCGCCGTACAGGAAAGCAAGGAAGTATATGACTTTTTAGCCTCCGTATCCAATAAATACGGCATCGGTTTCTGGAAACCGGGTGCCGGTATCATTCACCAGGTAGTGTTAGAAAACTACGCTTTCCCGGGTGGTATGATGATCGGAACAGATAGCCATACCGTAAATGCAGGCGGTTTAGGCATGGTAGCCATTGGTGTTGGTGGTGCTGATGCCTGTGATGTAATGGCTGGTTTGCCCTGGGAATTGAAGTTCCCTAAATTGATCGGTGTAAAATTAACCGGTAAATTAAGCGGCTGGACTGCCCCTAAAGACGTTATTTTAAAAGTTGCCGGTATTTTAACCGTAAAAGGCGGTACCGGTGCTATTGTTGAATATTTTGGTGAAGGTGCAATCAGCATGAGCTGTACCGGTAAAGGTACTATCTGTAACATGGGTGCCGAGATTGGTGCTACCACTTCTACATTTGGTTACGATGAGAGCATGAGCCGCTATTTATCGGCCACCAACCGTGCTGATATTGCTGCTGCTGCCGACCTGGTAAAAGAGCACTTAACCGGTGACGCCGAAGTATATGCAGAACCTGAGAAGTATTTTGACCAGGTAATTGAGATCAACCTGAGCGAGCTGGAACCACACCTGAATGGTCCGTTTACCCCGGATCTGGCTACCCCAATTTCAAAAATGAAAGAGGAAGCAGCTAAAAACGGCTGGCCTTTAAAAGTGGAAGTAGGTTTGATCGGTAGCTGTACCAACTCTTCTTACGAAGATATCAGCCGTGCGGAAAGCCTGGCTAAACAGGTAGCTGCTAAAAAATTAAAGACCAAGGCTGAATTTACCATTACTCCGGGTTCAGAACTGGTTCGTTATACAATTGAAAAAGATGGTTTCCTGAAAACCTTTGACCAGATCGGCGCCAAGGTATTTGCCAACGCCTGCGGTCCCTGTATTGGTATGTGGGACAGGGTAGGTGCTGAAAAGCAGGAGAAGAACACCATCGTTCACTCTTTCAACCGCAACTTTGCCAAACGTGCTGACGGTAACCCTAATACCTATGCATTTGTTGGTTCACCTGAAATAGTAACCGCTTTGGCCATTGCCGGTGACTTAGGATTTAATCCTTTAACCGATACCCTGACCAACGAAGATGGTGAGCAGGTTAAATTAGATGCGCCTACCGGTTATGAACTGCCTCCTAAAGGTTTTGATGTGGACGATCCGGGTTACCAAGCTCCTGCAGAAGACGGCAGCAGCGTAACCGTTGCGGTTAGCCCTGATTCAAACAGGTTGCAGTTACTGGAACCATTCCCGGCCTGGGAAGGTACCGACCTGAAAGGTTTGAAATTACTGATCAAAGCAAAAGGCAAGTGTACTACTGACCATATTTCCATGGCTGGTCCCTGGTTGAAATTCCGTGGTCACCTGGATAATATTTCCAATAACATGTTAATTGGTGCGGTTAACTTCTACAACGAAAAAACCGATAAAATTAAAAACCAGTTAACCGGTGAATATGGCCCGGTACCGGCAACACAACGTGCTTATAAAGCAGCAGGTATTGGTTCAATTGTGGTAGGTGATGAGAACTATGGTGAAGGTAGCAGCCGTGAACATGCTGCGATGGAGCCCCGTCACTTAGGCGTACGTGCCGTACTGGTAAAATCGTTTGCCCGTATTCACGAAACCAACCTGAAGAAACAGGGTATGCTGGCTTTGACTTTTGTGAACAAGGAAGACTATGATAAGATCCAGGAGGATGATATCATTGACATCAATGGTTTAACTAGTTTTGAAGCAGGCAAACCATTAGAGATCGTATTGCATCACAGCAATGGTACCAGCGATACCATATCGGTAAACCATACTTATAATGATCAGCAGATCAGCTGGTTTAAAGAAGGTGCTGCCCTGAATATTATCCGCAAACAATTTGCTTAACAATATTTAACCCGATAATTTTATAAACCCTTTCGCCTGGCGGAAGGGTTTTTTATTTGCTGACTGAAAACGGGACCGTATCACAAATGATGGTAAAAGCCTAACTTTAACTGCTACAATTTATAAGATCGTTCTGACCCATTCTTAACAAGCCATATAAACACAGTTATCATCGAATACCAGGACATATTATTCCGGCACTTTGAGCAATACATCAAATTAAGTGATGAGCTGAAGGAAGCTTTGGCGGAAAGGGTAAGTTATGTTGAGTTTAAAAAAGGAGCCCTGGTTCATGATGCGGAGAAAGTATGCACCAGGTCCTATTTCATCAAGAAAGGGCTTTTCCGGGCTTATTTTTTAAAAGACGGGAAAGAGATCAGTGAATACTTCCCGGCCGAAAATGAATGGTCTAATTCCCCCAAAAGCTTTATCACCAGGCAAAAGGATATTTACTATATAGAGGCCATTGAAAATACGGAAGCTTTTTGCCTGCACGTGAATGATCTTGTTTACCTGTTTGACCGTTTTCCTGAGATGGAGCGTTATTCACGGTTATCCATGGGTACTGTTTTCGGGCATTTAATGGAGCGGATCGTATCATTGCGGTTTACTACCGCTAAAGAAAAATACGATCATTTTTTACAAACCTATCACGATATTCACCACCGCATTCCTTTGGGCATGGTAGCCTCCTATTTGGGTATTGCACAGGAAACCTTAAGCAGGTTAAGAGGCGAAAGATAAGTTTTTGATACAGGTCAAAAGTTTAGTCCTGCATAATCTGCAATTTTAAATAAAAAATATGCGCTTATTAAAAATGTCCCGGTTATTCCTGTTATGTTTATCCGTCCTGTTATCATTCACTGCATTTTCGCAGGACACTTTACAGGTAAAGAACGTGGAAGCCATTTTGTATACCGGTAAAAATAAACAACAGCCGCTTGTAGTAGGCCTGGGAGGTTCGGAAGGTGGTAATGCATGGGCCAGTAATTACTGGAAAAACACAAGGGATGCTTTCCTCGAAAAAGGTTACGCTTTCCTGGCAATTGGTTATTTCGGCTGTAAAGAAACTCCCGCCTTATTGAACCAAATTGCGATAGATGATGTATACAAAGCCATTGCTGAAGCCAAAAAGTATAAAAGAGTGAACCCGGACAGGATTGCGGTGATAGGTGGTTCAAGAGGAGCCGACCTGGCGTTATTATTAGGCAGTTATTATAAAGATATTTCCTGTGTAGTGGGCATGTCATCCAGCCATGCGGTTTTCCCGGGGCATACGCAGGAGTTTACTACTTCGTGCTGGACTTTCCAGGGCAAGGAATTACCCTTTATCCCGGTGAATGAAGAAGCTGTTCCATTTTTGATGAAAAGAGATTTAAGAGGCACTTTTACAGCCATGTTAAAAGATTCTGTAGCAGAACAGCAATCACTTATTAAAGTAGAGAAAATTCATGGCCCCATTTTATTACTTTCGGCCACCAGCGATGAAATAATACCAGCTGTAAGTATGGGAGAAAAGATGATAGCCCGGTTAAAGCACAATCATTTTGCCTATCCGTATGAACAGGTGATTTATGAAGGTACACATGCGGAACCAACCAAACATTTTGATAAAGTGTTTGACTTCCTGGCTATTCATTTTATAAAAGAAAAACCTTAAGTTGTCTACCCAAAAAACTGAAACATGAAAAAAGCAAGACCAGTACATCCTGATTTCCTGGAACTGCTGCATTTGAAAGAACAGCCGCTTATTGACCTGTTCACCGGGTTAAGAACCTATATCATCGGGCTTTACCCGGACAGCAACGAATTATTGTATCATACACATGCATTAACGGCCGTGTTCTCCATTTCTGATAAATTAGCTGATGCTTTTTGCATGATACCCATCTATACCAATCATCTTAATTTAGGATTTAATAAAGGAACACTTTTAAAAGATCCGCATCAATTGCTCACCGGAACCGGCAACCTGATACGGCATATTGATATAAAAAAAACAACGGACTACAACAATGCAACAGTAACGGCCCTGGTAGAAGAAGCCATTCAGTTTGCGATTAAAGATATGGATAAACCCAGCCGTTCACAGGGTGCTACCATATCAAAAATAAAACGATGAATATTTTTAGGCAGTTTTCTAATAATCATTGCCTTTTAGTTTTTCTTAAACATCCCAAAAGGATAAGTATAGAATAGCAGGGACTCCCAGGATGTTTTTGTTAATCTCTTGATGGAATGTATGTAATTTTTTTTCAACCGTAAAAAGGGTTTCTCAATTTGTAAGTAACTCAGTAATTAAAAAAGCGCTCGGGAAAAAGAATAATAGTACTCCATAATTGCCTACCAGACTTATATTATACTCCTAATAATGTTTTTCGGGATCAATGGGCGCCAGGTCTAACCGGTGAACAAAAAACACGAAAAGAAATGCAAAAAAACGAAGCACATCCAATTCGGGTTTGTAATATCGATTTAATACCATTTTCGGAATTATTCAGTTATTCTCAGTAATCCATAATTATCACATGCTTTTTTCTTTGTCCTGTTAAGTAATCAGCAATCTGAGCTCATTAGTAAAGTTTTTATTTGGTTAATAATGTCAGTTGCATTTCCTGTTGGTTGCGGATAATATGGATGGCCATATGACCAGTCCAATTCAGGGATTGGTAACTATCCAACAATTGTTTTACATCCTCAACCGGTTTGCCTTCTACCAAACGGATCACATCCCTTGCCTGTAACCCGGATTTTTCCAACAGGCTGTTTTTTTGACCTGTACTCATGACAATCACTCCTTTTTCATCTGGTAGCCCATATGCCGAACGATCACCCAAACCATCAACAGATTTTATCATGCCGCCTAAAAAAGCAACCTGTACCGATTTATCGGATAAGCCTGCAGCTGTAAGTAAAACAGGGAAGGAGGGTTGTAATGCCAGTTTTTTCAGGGCCGGTTTTTGAACCCCGAATGTTTTCATATCAAAGTTTTTAAATCCTGTTTTAAACAC
The DNA here is from genome assembly GCA_964445775.1 of uncultured Terrimonas sp. GTDB lineage: Bacteria > Bacteroidota > Bacteroidia > Chitinophagales > Chitinophagaceae > Terrimonas. The sequence continues at coordinate 2,596 of CAYUMH010000022.1, read as the reverse complement.
ATCGCTGCCAGGTAATACCGTATAATCGCCTTTTGACGGATCGGCAAATTTCACGGTACCATATAAGCTGTGCTGATCCGTCCCATTGGCCTGAGCATTTTGAAGTGATGCGGCATCAGGAAAAAAATTATGATCGATACTGTCGCCCCAGTCTTTGATCTGTATGGGCGCATATTTCTTCATCACAATGTTCCGCTGGAACCAGTCGCCGCTGTTATTGAACCATACATGCGGATGAAAAGTGTTGTTGACCATAATATTGTTTTCAACAATACGGTAAAAGCCTTCCCGCAATTTAAGGCCGCCGTTTAAACAAAGATTATTATAAATATGGTAATTGGATGAGCCGTCATCCAGGTCAATATCCCAGCCATGATCGCAGCGGAACCGGTTATTGCGGATGATGGTTTGTTGTTGCGCATCCAATAGTATCAGCTCAGGATGAGCAGCAGCCAGGCTATCCATATACTTCCGGCCGGGCGCCCAGAAACGGTCCCGTCCCCAGGAATTAAAGGAACCATGATCCCCTGTTTCTCTTACTGTATTAAAAACGTCATTATACTCCAGTATATGTCCGCCAAAACTGCCATCGCCAATATTAATACCTGCCCTGGAAGTATTATAAATACTGTTATGGCTTACGCTTATGCGGGAAGCCACCTGTATCTGTACCCCGGTAGCCTGTTTTTCCATAATGCCTACATTGTGAAACAGGTTATTATCTACCACGCATTCCTGCGGGAAATTACTACCCGCAGGCCCGGGTGTTTTATCCAGTTGGTTATAAGGTACAAAGTTTTCGTACCCATGTACACCTGACCGTACGGCTTTTGTATCGCCAATAAAACAAACAGCATTAGCCCCTATATTGTATATATGACATCCGCTCACCGTATCCAAACGGTTATAATTGCTGAAGAAGATGGCATTGCCGCCAATACCTTCAAAAGTACAATCCTGTATAGCGCAGTTCTCAGTACCATCCAGCAGTATAGCGCCGCCACGGTAAATGGTCCAGTCGCTTCGCAGCAAAGGCTCACGGGTTTCCATAAAACTCCGTTCATTATGAGCAAAACGCAGACCGGAGATGGTAATATGTTTTATGGGGTTGGTTGCAGTACCTGTTAGTTCAATGCTGTTTTTATGTCGCGATACTTCTACCAGCACTTTATTGATATTAACGTCTTTGGCCGGGTAGTAGTACAACAATGCTTTTTGTTTATCCAGCCACCATTCTCCGGGCGCATCCAGCTCTTCAAATATATTTTCCACAAAACGATATGTTTTGTGCATGGCATTGGGCCGGTTATTTTGCCAGCCACCTTCCAGCTCTAATTTTCCCGATGCATCAACACCCTTGATCAGGTAATGAAAGCCGCCCCATTCATACGCATGAATAGCATGCACATAGCCACCAACCGGGTTGCTCCATCCTTTTACTCTTTCAGGAGCTATAGCATCAGCAGCCGTGCCGTTAAATACCCTGGCTGATGAATCATAATTGGGATAACGGGCCAGGGCTTGCAGTTGCTGGTTGATATATAAACTTTCAAAATTTATTCCCTTTGGTACATTAGCTACATAGATCCCGTTTTTCCAGGGTTTCCACTGCAGTGATAAAGACCGACCGGCACTGATGATTACTTTTTCATTTTGATAAGCACGGATATGCAGGGACTTGGGTAAAAAACGGCCCGCTTCTAACCTGATCGTCTGATCGAGATAATAGGTGCCGCCACCCATTTCGATGATTACACTTTTCCCTTTTTTTGAAGCGGCTTCTTTTACGGCCCGCTGCAAGGTTTTAAATGGCTTTTGTACTGAGCCGGTATTAGTATCACTACCCTTAACAGAAACATGCAAATGCACCTGGGCCAGAGCAGAGAATACAAAAAAAGTTAAACAAACACACAAGAGGTAATTCTTAATAAGAGAACGCATACAAAATATTAATTAAAAGAAATAACTAAATGTCTGAACCGGTGTTTTATAATTTAATAATAAAATCTATTCAAGAATAACTGCTCAATATTAAAATCTTCTTTGAAATAATATTGAGCAGTTAAAAATTACTGGTACCTGGGGTTTTGTGGTATTTTGTTAATACTTAATTCTGTATCCGGAATATACCATGTATCATTATAAGCACCTATAGGTACCGAAAGCCCCGTTCCCCTGATCGCTTGAATCCTGTTAAGCGTTTTTGTTCTTTTCAAATCAAACCAGGTACTGCCTTCCTGGAACAATTCTTTTTTTCTTTCCAGCAATATAGAGTCACGTAACTGTGCTTTATTCAATCCGGAAAAATCAGGCACCTGTGCGGGGTTGGTTTTATCTTCACGGGCACGCCACCTGATTTTGTTCACATAAGCATATGCATTGTTAGGGCCATTCATCTCATTTTCTGCTTCCGCTGCTATCAGGTACATTTCTCCGAGTCGTAAAAAAGGCACCGTATAAGCCGTACCCGAATTGCCCGGATTTCTGCCCTGGTTAATATAGGCTGTATCAACAAATTTTGCAAAAAACACAGGCAGGGTTACATTATTCACTCTATCATTAAAGTTTTTTATGATCCCAAAACTGCTTCTGCGGT
>CAYUMH010000021.1:0-49959 GCA_964445775.1 uncultured Terrimonas sp. | reverse complement strand
CAGCTGGCAGTATTGCTGAAAACCGGCTTTACGATTAACTGTGTAAGCAGTATGGGGTAGAAAGATTTTCCCAGCTCCTTTAGTATGGTAGCACATTGTCGCTGTTCATCGCCCTTCACGGGCCGGCTTTCATCCAGCTCAAGGCTGCTATCTGCGTTTATATTAATGATATAATGGTTGACCATTTCATTTACCCTGTTATTGACTACTTCCGCATTCTTTTGTGTTTTCAAAAAGATAACTTCGGATGGATGCAGTTGATAAATAAAACCATCCCGGTCAAAACTTTTTACTATTCTTTTTAGCGAGGTGGTATTATGAATTTCTAAAAACAGGTAGACGCCAATGGTGATGGCCAGGAATATAAAAAAGAAATCAGGGTTATCAATATTCCTGTAAACGGGTAATAACAGGTAATAAAACGGGACTGTTAGTAATGCAATGGTGATAATGCCAATGATCACAAAGGTTCTTACCTTAATTTTCGCCTTCTTTAAATGCAGGCTTTCGTACATATCGTTATAATGCCATATTGTTGCCGGCTGTTCTCCAAAAACCTCCCCGTATAATTTTGTTGTACGTTCTTTGGCCTGTTTAAATTTCTGAAAATCTTCTTTATTGTGTGTGGAGGGCACATGTTGTACCTGTTTGCCGATAAGTTCGCAAAAATCCTGGTACAGTTGAGTGAAGATTAAATGCTGGTGCCATACAGTATCGACAATTTCCGATGGCGAGACCATAAAATCGGAAGTAGCCGCCAGGTACATAAACTTCTTGTACTCCTGTATGGCCTGGCGTGTAAATTCCCGGGTCCAGTAATTTTCATTAGCCAGCCTTATGGAGAACCCATATTCGCTGGCTGGCTCGTCAAAGTCAAATGCCTGTATTTTATCCCAGAGTATTTTATTCATGGTGGATACCGGTAGCATACATGAATGCTAACCTGTTCCCGAATATATACAAAACCCGGTAAATAGGCGAGTCTTGCATTCCGCCTTTTTGCCTATTCGTAATTCATCATTCATAACTCATAATTCCTCATTCAGCTGTACCTTTATAGCACAAACCTTTTGAGAACATGCACCCTTTTGTAGCCGAAAATTCAATTGTTAGGAAAATATGGGGTAAAAGCGATACCATACTTTTCATCTTTGCCGGCGCCGCGGCCGAATTTGCTTTAAATAAAGCGGTGGACTGGCTCTACTTCACCGGCAAGTTACCTGCTGATCCCCTGGGACGGCTTTTTTCCACGGTAGAATATGCCCGCAAAATTATCTTTACACCGGAAGTACAGGCTCACCAGGCCATTGATACCATGAGCAAGATACATACCGCAGTAGAAAACAACCGCGGAGCGGTAATACCCGACTGGGCTTACCGGGATGTGCTGTTCATGTTAATACATTACTCCATTGCAGCCTATGAGCTGCTGGAACAAAAGTTAACGGACTCGGAAAAAGAAGAGGTTTACCATGTGTTTTATAAGGTAGGTACACGTATGGGCTTAAAAGAGCTGCCGCCTGATTATATAAGCTGGCTGCCGGTGCGGGAACAGCATATGATCAACGACCTGGAAAAAAGTAATTATACCGAGGACCTGTTTAAACAATATAAAAAACACCTGGGTGCCATGCGGTTCAGGGTACTGATAGAAGGGCAGAAGCTGGTGGTGCCTGACCGGGTGAAAACAATGTTGCATTTCAGCGATTTCTCCCTGCTGACGCCCGTAGTACCTTTGTATAAGGTGAGCCGGGTGATGAAGATGGATTGGCTGCTGAAAAATATATTATTGCCATCAGCTTATAAGGAGAAGATCAACCGGCTGGATGTATATCCCGGTAAATAGAGGTCAATTAAATACTTTCTCAAAACAAAAACTGTTATCAATACCGGCATACTTACCGTAATTGGGAATAACGGTGTAATTATTTTTGTGGTAAAGACTGATGGCCTCAGGCTGCTTTTTACCGGTTTCCAGGATACATTTTTTATACTGTAATTCTTTTGCCCAATCCTCTAAGGCTGTTAATACGAGGGAAGCAATGCCCCTGCCCCTTTTCTCTGGTAACACGTACATACGTTTTACTTCCATAATACCGGGTTCATACTCCCTTAAAGCTCCGCATCCTACAGGTAACTCATCTTCATACATAACGATGGCGTGTTTAATGGTTTCAATGGTGTTCAACGCTGCATAAAATGCATGATCATCCCCGTCGCGGATGGCCAGGTCTTTATCCAGCGCAAATACCAGCTGCCGGAAATGAGGGTTGTCAGAATTGGTTCTGATTATATGAAACATCAGTATTGTTTTAGGAGATAATTATCCGTACATATCATTTATATCCAGCTTGTCCAGCTGTACCAGGGCGTCGGCTATTTTTTTTGTAACCATGTTAAAAAACACTTCGCCTTTTTCCCTGGTGGCCAAACGCGGATCACCAATGCCGGTGTCGGCCGTTACTTTTGACCATTGGCGTTCGGCCCAGATCCACCCTTCGGTATAGGCTTTTATCTTATGTTTCTTTTCCTTACCATCACCGGCCTCTTCTAAAGGTAATACCAGCCCGGGCGCTAAATGTAATAAAAGGCTGGTCTCCATTTCATCGGCATGGTCGCCGGCATTTTCAAAATAACTGCGTTTATCCGGTAGCTGAAACCAGTTGCAGACAGAAATAAACATACCGGGAAATTTAAGACCAAGCTCCCGGATCATCGGTTTAAAGTCGTTTCCGCCATGACTATTAAGGATAAACAATTTGTGGATCTGTTGGCGGTTAAGGGTTGCCGCAATATCCGATAGTATTAATAACTGGGTGCTTGGGTTCAGGTTTATATCCAGGGTAATATCGGCCTGGCCTGTGTTAACCCCAAAAGGAATGGTAGGCAATACGATTACTTTACTGCCTTGCTCCCAGGCAAGTTTTGCTGCCGCCGCCGCAATCTCCGTTGCTTCTATATTGTCGGTTGCATAGGGCAGGTGATAATTATGCGCTTCGGTAGCGCCCCAGGGTAAGATGGCAATATTAAAACTGGTTGCTTTAATTTGCTTCCAGTTGGTCTCTGCTAATATATATGGGCGCATGAGCGTTTTTTTTATGATTGATAATTGAAGCTAATACTTTTATAAATACCTGTTCATGGTTTTACAGGAAAGGATACACGCTTATTTTTTGATAAGCTCTATTGCTTTCTCCAGTAAATAATCGCCCTTGGGTAAAAAGTTATCCTTAGTGAACTTCAAAGGGATATTAATTTTTATACCGGCTTTTTGAGCTTCGGTACCATCATTATAAAAGATGGCATTGCCGGTAAAACTTAGCTTGTAATTGCCGGGCAGATTGATTGTTTTTGAATCCCCGTCAGCCCCGGCACTTTGTTCACCAACGGTTATAGCATTTGGAAAAAGCTGTTGAATATTCATCGTATTCCATTCGCTTTGACTTAATGTTTCGGGGCTTACTATAATTACGACCTTTCCCGCATAAGATGGGTTTTTAACCTGCAGATCGGCCTGGTGGTAGGTTTCTATACCCGGTTTATACTGGTAAGTGCCTACGGTCTGTTTGTTTACTTCGTAATACCTGGCATAACGGTGTGGTGTGGTACCAAAACTTTTAATCAGGTAGGTATAAGCAAAACCGCCCCAGTCAGGATAACCCCGCATATCAAAAATGATCCCTTTTTTATTTTTTACCAGGGTTAACAATGAATCCATATGCCGGTCAATTTTATTGTCGTCCACATCCCTGATAAACCGGAACGTATCAAATAATTTGAAATACACAAAATCATGATCAATAATGGTCAGCGCTTCTCCCTTTGTTTGTTTACCTGGTCTGGAGGACAGGTAAGCGTTCAACGCTTTAAAACCTTCATTATCACCGGGACCGATAAAAGAAATATTGGCGTTTGTCTTTTGATTATTCCGTAAAACAACCAGCTTCACGTCTTTATTGGTGAGTCCCCAGATAAGGTTGCCGGCATAGCCTGACAGGTAGTGTAATAAGACGGGAGGATTGGAAACAGATAACAAGGATGCCAGTTCTTCTATACTTTCTTTTACCGGCTTACCGTTAACGGCAACAATATAATCCCCGGTTTTGATATCCGCAGCCTGGCAGTTTTCCGGAATAATAATATCGGTAACGATAATACCGTCTTCAAAAACCTTATAGGCAAATGGCGGGAAGAAGGCAGTATTGAAAATCTCTCTTTTATGCACCAGTTGCTCGTAAAAGGAGTAAGTATGTGAGTCCTGTAAAGTAGCCGAGAGCGTTAACAATATAAGTTCGTAAGCCTTCCTGTCCTTACAGTCGAGTGCGGGTATTATTTGCGTTAGCAGAAGGCTGTCAAAATTTCGCTCCATCAGGTATTTATGCGGGTACATATAATCAACAACGCCCTGCATTTTTGCTAAGGCCAGTAAGCGGTACGGTGCCGGTATGTTTTCTGTCTTAGGAAAACTGTATACTTTTTCATTTGGGATATCCGAATTAAAATTTAAAGCCGGTAAATAGTAGTGGTTAGCGGACTGGTAACGGTGTTTAAAAATAGCAGCAAGTTTTTTTTTATTTTTCCTGTCCAGCAAAGTACTTTTTGTATACCAGTTGAAGTTTACATTTTTATAAAGCAGGTTGCCCGCGGCGGCCGTATCCTTTTCTGCGAAGGCAGCGGGTAAGGGAAATTGAAGTAAAGAGGATTGCAGGAATTTATTCCATGTTTTTTTGTCCTGCACTTTTGCTATTTCATCAATATACCTGAGAAATATACTATCCGCATTTAATTTCCCGGAAGCGAAATCAGGATGATAGTATTTAATAAAATTCCAGGTTTTGAAATAGAAAGCATAAGCGGCAGGCTGATCGATCTTTTGTGCGGAAGAGAGAAGGGTAAAAAGACTAAGTAAAAAACAGAGGGCTGCTGTTTTGAGCATATTTTTTTGACAATGTTACGGCTAAAATTTTATCCGGGAATAAAATAACAGCACTTTAACTTACCTGGTTTACGCATTTTACTTTAAGATAGCAGTCAAATGAGTTCAGGTAGTATTTATAATAAAAAAAGAGGCTGTTTACAAAATTTGCAGACAGCCTCTTTTTTATTTTATTTTGACTTGGTTACCCTGATAGATTGTATTAACCTGCCATTTTTGTCAAGAACTTTTAATATATATATGCCACTGCTTAAGCCTGCCATATCAATTCTTTCCTGGTAGTTAAATGAAGTTTGTCTGTTTATTATTTTGCCTGAAATATCACACAATTGTAGCTGCACTTTGCCATTCAACCCTGTTATATTTAATACATCATTCGTAAGCGGGTTGGGGAAAACAGTAATGTTTTTATTATCACAGCTGGATTTAATAACAGAAATTTTGCTGTACTTAAATGTGCCATCTATGTCTACCAGTTTCAGACGGTAGTACGTATTGCCGCTGCTTAACTGGTTGTCATAAAAACTGTATTTGCTTTCCACTTCATTGTAAGCAACCGTTGCCAGATTATAATAAGACATACCATCTACACTTTTTTCAATTTCAAAATGAATGAAATTAACCGCATTGCTGGCCTGCCAGTTTAACTGTGCTTTATTGCAGGTGATGGCAGTTGCGTAAAAATTATTTAAAACAATCGGCAGTGAAGTAGACCAGATGATGGTATAGGTGGCAGGAGTGGGATCCGGAACGCCGGCAGCATCAGTAAAAGCGTAGTTGAAAACTATATTGGTAGAGCCATTGCTGATACCTGTGAAGGATAACAAAGCCGGGTTGAAATTAGTAATGGTTTGATTAACTGTTACAGGTGTGCCATTATATAACATGGTAGCGTTAGATGGTAATTGAGTAACAGTGAAGGTATTACTATTGCTAAGAACGCCATCTTCAGGATCAGCGCCGCTAACACTGGTGGTGATAGTGCCGGCAGGAATGGCATTTCCTGTTGGGGTTGGAATGTTTTGCGAAACATTATCACTGTTGGGAGCTCTTTCAATACCAAAATTAGCCTGGGTAATATCGTTGTTAACCGGGCCCAGAGACAATACGCCATTCGCAGTTCCATCGCTACCGGTGCAGCCTGCTGCGTTTTCACAATTTTGTTCGCCGGTACTAACCCAGCCCGCAGGTAGTGTAACAACCGGAGGTGCCGGCTGACCAACTGTGGCCGTAGCAGTAGTGATGTATACAGAATAAGTATTTCCACCCACAGCAGGAGGGAATGTATAGCTGCCATCAGCGTTTACAGGAACTATAGCCACCACAGCGCCGGTGGTATTGTTGTATAAAATAGCATTCAGTCCGCCGGCATTGGTGCCGCTACCATTTACAATACCAGCAGGGATATCGTTTAAGCCATTGGCATCGTTAAATACATTACCGCTGATAATGGGGGTAGTGCTGCATACATTGGCGGCAACGGAATTGAAAAAATTACTAATACCGGAGAAAGGGCCTACATAGTAATCCTGTGTTTTGAAATCATTGGTATAAGCCAATGCATTGGCGCCATTTGTTAAAGATTTAACCATGCTTAACCCATAAGGTGTGGCAGGTGACGCATCCATGCCGCTTGTAAAGAAAAATTCTTCATCATTTACAATAGTAAACAAACGTACTCCGGCAGCTTTAATGGCATTGGCGGCATCATAAGCATTGGTTACATTTTCTACAAAATCATTGGTAGCATCAGAAGCCTGCAGTATTTCACTATAAGGTGCATTTGGCGTGCCATCGGTAAAAAAGAACATTACATCCAGCCCGGTATGGTTAAAATTGGTGAGCCCGTCATTCCAGTTGGTACCTGTGTTTTCATAAGCATAACAGGCTGAAGAGCTGCCGCAGTCGGTTCTTAATACATTATCAAACAGCGGGCGATTAGCTGCGGTAACTTCTGTAAGATCTATAAATTGCGCATAACCTCCGGTGGTAGCAAACTTGCCAATACGTAGTCTGAATGGAGTAGGAACCAGTCCATTGGCATAATGTGCTTCAAGATCATCCAGCAAACCTTTGATACCGGTAATGATCTCCTCTCTCTCCGGAACCGACATACTGCCGGTAGCATCCAGCAAAATACCTATATCTAACGCCTGGCATGTTTTGGCCAATGTAGGGTTGGCTGTGTGTACAATACTAACCGGCTCTACATCCCTGATAGGATTGGTATAAGTGTACAAAGTGCCGCTTGTTTGTACAAAATTGAAACTATTGGCAGGTAAGGTTACTGTACCGGCATTACACACCTGTACCTCTACATAAATAAAACCCTGGGTACCACGGACACTGTTGGAATTATCATTTAGTACAGCACCCGCATTAATAGTAATACTGTTGGCAGTGGTAGAAAAGCTTGGAGGGGTGGTCCATGTTCCTCCGGCTGTATTATAACCCTGGACTCCGCCACTAACCACTGTAACACCAGCAGGGAGGGTAATAGTAACATTATTTTGTAGTTGAACAGCAGGTCCACTGGTAGCGAGGTTAATATAACGCATATCTACGGCAAACATAGTTCTGCCGCAGGCATATGTTTTATTAGGTAAAAAACCTACACCCACATCCACATAACTCTGTTGCGTAATTCCAAAAAGATTAGTGGTGTTATTTGGACTATTGGTACCAGGAATGGTAAGTACAAACTCATTATTGGGTGTACCATCGCTTGGTCCAGAAGTGGTGCTTTCGCCTACGGTACCCCAGCCCCCTGGCAATGTTTTTTGGGGAGGGGCAGCGCCTACAGTGCCCTGTATATTACTTAATTGAAAAGTTACCACATCACCGGTAATTAATGCACCGCCGGCAGGGAACGTAAAAATCCCGGTATTGGCTACGGTGACCCGTGCAATTACCAGTCCGCCGCTTACGGCATTTACATACAGTTGGTTGGCTGTAGCCCAGGTGCCGCCACCAGTACCACCGGCATCTATGCCGCCCGTAAGGCTATTGTTATCAATATACACTGTACCGCTTACACTTACCTGTGCAGCAATGTTTTTTGGTATATAGGCCAACAGGAAAATAATAAAAATAGTAGTTATACTATACTTTGATAATGTTGTCTTGTGATTAATAATTGACATTGTACTATAGCTTTTATAAGGTTGAATGAAAAGTAGTATTGAAAAATGCTGTTTTAAATAACAGTTTAATAAGAAAAGCGCAGGTGTAAAAAAAAAATCCCGTTGATGTAAGCAGGACTAAAAACTAAATTTACAAAGGAAAATATACGGCCTTACATTAGGTAGAGTTGCAGTTCATAAAGGTTGTTTTACTACATTAAATAATGTTTCAAAACTATTGATACCATATTATTGATATTCAATAGCTCATATTCAATGTATCATACAAGTTAAACAATTTTAGAAATAACGAAAGAATTATGTTGGAAAGTTTTCATTATTTCTCACACATTTAAGCAAGCGTTTTATCATTTGCTTTTGAGTAAGTAAACCTGAAAAGATGAAATATTCTGTAACAACTGTTGCTAATTAGCTATCAGGATATTTTTATTCGTATTTAATTAGTGTAATTGCTTATAAAATACTCAATAAATACTATTAGTGTAAAAAAAACCGATTCAATGGAGCAATCTTCTATCTGCTATCCGCATTTAATTTCCCGGCGGCTCATGAGATTCAGTTTTCCATTGCGGGTTTAAAGGCCCAATTTATTTTATGCTAAACGGCAGAAAGCTTTACAGACTTTGTCCGAAGGTAAGCAGGTTATTATCCGGGTCCAGCAGGGCAAACTCCTTTTGACTCCATGGTTTTATTTGTAAAGGCCCATTGGGGTGTATAGAGATCTTATTATCCAGGTATGACCGGTATAAACTATCAATATCATCGGTATGTATATACACGCCACCATAATTGGTAGTAATGTCCAGGTCTTTAAATTCAAAAAAATGAATTTCGATATTGTCCTTCTCCACCATCAGGTAAAGGGCAAAATCAGGATCGCCCAATTCGCGGAAGCCTAGTTTATTGACATAAAAATCTCTTGTTGCGGTTTTGTTCCGCATGGGAAGTTTGGGGTTAACAGCTGTCAGCATTTTCCAATATTTAATAATGAAGTAATTACCTGATTAAAGATACCGGTTTTGTTGCTTTGTTACTGCTGCTTACACCATTCAATCAATTCGGGATATAATTCATCTACTTTTTTGCCTGGGTTGTTTTGTTTCAATCTTAACAATTCATCATTAAATGCCTGCACCTTCATAAATCCGCGGATCTTTAAAACAGCATTGATATCGTCATAAGCATATTTAATAGTGGCGCTGTCACCGGAAAAAGTATCGTGACAAAAAAGATAGAATGTGGTAAAGGTCATATATTCATCAAAAACGCGGCCGGGGCTGGGGTAATACTCTGTTCCTTCTTTGGTTGTGTCTACCCATTTGCTCCTGTTCTGTAAAGCTATATTGATCTGTTCTTTATTGGTTTTGGTGGGAGCACTTACATAATTATGGTCTATTTCTGTAAACATGATCCGGGTATTGAAAACCTGGTTTTGTTTATCTGTCAGTGCCGGATTTTTTTCTATGGGTGGTAATACCATCATGATCTGTTTAAAATCATTATCGGTATAACTGGTCGTATAATTTAAACCATTGATCAGCGGGGAACACATGATGGTGTAATTATTTACCCTTGTATTGAAATTTTTTTCCAGCCAGTCCCATTGTTGCTGCAGGTTGGCAAAGTTGTTATAGTCTGCAATGATCTGTTGGTAAAACCCCGTATGTTGTTTATAAAACTTCCTGAATTTAGTTTTGGCTGCAAACTGTTCAATTTCTTTTTTATAGGTAGTGATCGGGTTAACCGTAATGGTGGTATGTGATGAAACGCTCTGGGCCGGGAATAAATAGTTTTTATCGGCTTTTAATTTATTCCCTTTAAACTGGTAGCTTAGGGCATTGCCGGTAAGAAAGATGTAGTTAAGCGGGTTGGCTTTCATTAGTGAATCGAAGGTTAAAATGATGGGCTCTTGCTTAAACTGGTCAAAATCTTTCAGGATGTCTTTATAATAGTTACCTGTTTGAGCCACCATATCATCATTCTCTAAGCCTGATGGGGTGATGGCGATCATGATGTGGAGTAATTCCTTTACTTCATGGATCTCGATTTTTACTTTCCCCTGGTGGGCTTTTCTGAACTTTGCGTCGAAACTGACTTGTTTTTGTTTTTCCTGGGCCGAAATGGTTAGAATAAATAAAAATGACGTGAAAAATAAACTGATAGTCTTCATGTTCAATACTTGTTTAGATAGGAGGCCGTTTATTAAAGGGCGCAAATATCCACACTTCTTACAAATTAACCAATGAAATTTATAAATGTATCTATCGGCTTTCGGGCCGGCTCATGCGTTTTAAGAGCCTGAGGTGGGAAATAAGCCCGCCCCAATAACTGGTCTGGTTGGGGTTGATATTATTTGACTGTAATACCTGGTATAAAATCCTGTTGAGTTTGGGGTAGTGGATATGGTGATAATGCGGAAAGAGATGATGGGCGATATGGTTGTTAAAGCCGCCGAGAATAAAATTGGCCGTTTCACTGAACGGGTGCATGTCATTGGAACTTTTTACCTGGTTCATTAACCAGGAAGTATTGATATAACCTTTTTCATCGGTAGTAGGGTAGGCGGTGGTCTCCACATGATGGGTCATAAAAAAGGTGAACAGTAAAAACAACGATTGGGTTAAATGCATGAGTAAGAATCCCGTTAGAACAATATACCAGGCCAGGCCGGAGTAAAGCAGGGGTAATAACAGGATAAAGCTGAGATAAACAATTTTTTGTACCCAAAAAGAAAGGTGATATTTAAAACCTTTCTTTTCAGTGTAAGGATCTTTAGAGAACAGGATAATAAAATCTTTTACAAATATCCAGAAAAGTGAATAGGTGGTATAAGCAAGCGGGGCATACATATGCTGGTACCGGTGATACCAGTAATGGTCGCTGCCGGGAATTACCCGGATGAGTTTGGTGATGTTCAGGTCGGAATCATACTCTTCCACATTAGGCGCATAATGATGAGAATGGATATGTCTTTGTTTCCAGGCTTCGGCATGTGCCCCAACAATTGTGTAAATAAAAATGAAACAAAGATTGTTTAGCTTCTTGCTTTTGAATATGGTATTATGGGAAAAATCGTGTGAAAAATTAAAGGCAAACAGTAAAGACACAAAACCATATAGTATAAAACAAAGGATAAAATACACCGGGCTGTTGACAGTGTATAAAAGTGAATAACTGAATGCGGAGAAAGAGAAGTAGAAAATAAATTTGATCCATATTTTAACCAGGAAAACACGATGGTCAATAACCAGCTTTTCCTCTACCTGGCGGTAAATGGATCTTAATAATTCGCTGTCCTGTGGAATATGCAGGTGTTTATCTCTCAAAGGGTATAGGTTTAAAAGTTTGTTGCCGCCCCATTTCTTTTAAAAAACGAAAATGTGAGGCCAGTGATTGATGGTAGGGCATTTCCATATAGGTGAGGCCGTGTTTTTGAGCCAGCTCACGAAAAATGGGTAGTATACCAAGGTAATGAACATGACAAACATTCGGCAATAAATGATGGAGCGCATGGGCATTAAAGCCGCCTAATGTCCAGTTAAAAAAAACGCTGTCGGTGTTATAATCAACCGAGGTACACATTTGCAGTTTGGGCCAGCTCATATCCAGTTTATTGTCTTTATCCGGAACCGGGTGTGCCACATAGTCCGACAAATGAGAAACACCTAAAACCCCTACAAACAAGATGGAAATAATAAAATGGTTTAACAGGAAAGCCAATAAAACGGTAGGCCAGCCGAAGGGTAAGAGGTAAACGGGCAACAGGATCATATAGCCGATATACAGTAGTTTATAAAGTACCAGCTTGATCACTTCGTTCCGGGGGATCACAATCTTAATGGTACGGCTGGAATAATTGAAAAGCATCAGGGTTTCGCGAAAGAAAAACCAGTTGATAGAGTAAAGCAGGTAAAGAAAAGGAGCATAAATGAACTGGTAACGGTGAAACCATTTTAATTCCTGGCTGTCAGTCATTCTGAATAATGGGTTATTCAAAACGTCAATATCACTCCCTTCTATATTTGTATATAAATGATGCGATTCGTTATGGTTCTTGCCCCAGACATAGGCATTGTTTCCCTGAAGGTTAAAGCTGAGGGAGAATAATATTTTATTCCAGAATTTACTTTTAACCGCTACACCGTGGGCCGCATCGTGTGAAATATTAAAAGCGGTTAACAGCACGGAAAGTCCCATTAATAAATAAAAGGTGTAAAAGGCAAAAGTGGTGGTACTGGTGATCATTAACACATAAAACAGGATATCCAGGCTGAAATACAGGAAGATCTTAAAATACATGGTATTGTTACCAGTTTTACGCATCCCATTTTCCTTAAAGTATTGCTCAACTTTTTCGGTAAGCTCTTTATAAAAATCAGAGCCTTCGTCCCTGGTGAATTTTAATTTATTCATATATTACAATATGAGGTTATTGGTTGGCTTGTTTTGAAAACCGGGAAGGGTAGCAGAAGTTGTCAGAGCAATTTAACTAAAAAAAGTGTACATAATATATTTCAGGCCTGTTAAGACAGGCCTTCGGTTCGTTATAGGGGAAGAATGAAACGGGCGTTTTGTTTTTTAACATTTTCTTTAATACTGGTGTGGCGGCAACAAGGGATAACCGGTTTGTGTATGAGATATATTAAAGCAATAAATAGAAGATTACCTGGCTGATACTTAGTACAAGTGTAAACCAGGCAAGCCGCGGTCGTCCCGGCGGGTTGATATAGTTATAAAAAATAATTGACAGTAATGATCCCAACATAATGGCTGGTATAGTAACTTGCCCGAAAGAGCTGTTTAAAAAACCGAGTTTGAATGTTCTATCACGATCATATATATAGGCAGTTACAGTTTGTAAACGGTTGGTAAATTTTGTTTGGGCAACCTGTATGGTATCGCCAATCCGTGTATAATCATATACAAGTTTAGGAATCTTGTAACTTCTGTTCTCACCTGTATACAATTCATAGGTGGTTCTTCTGTTTCTTCTACCATAATTATTATAAAATCCCTGGTCAGTTATAATTTCAGGATGGGTTACAGAAAGAAAATTCCATTCCAGTACTATTGGTAATAAGATCAGGAAACTTAGTGCGAATAACAACCTATGCTTTTTTTTCGGGGACATATATTGATAGCGTACTCATGGGGGTGAAGGTGAAATATGGTGCGGTATTTAGTTTTACAAATAAACTTAGGAATTTTTGTTCATACTGATAAATATACAAGAAGCTATTAAGAAATATTGAGGTTGTTCATATGTTTATTATAACCATATTATCTTTTGAGTAAAGGGTTATAAGTTTACCAGTATTTTAAATATATTTGGCGCATAACCACCAAAATATTATGAGAAAAATTATTGCGATCTGCCTTTCGCTTTTTATGGCTGTATCCGTTGCCAGGGCAGAAAAAGATTCCACCGAAATTTTTATTCAACAGATTGAAAGTTCACTGAAGTATGAAACAGGTACTATTAAACTGGCCCAGGGTAATGGCACATTGGTTGTGCCAAAAGGTTTTGGTTTCTTAAACCAGGAACAGGCCAGGTATGTATTGGAAGAGTTGTGGGGTAATCCCGCCAGTACCGATATTATCGGTTTACTGGTACCCGAAGGAAAGGGTGTACTGGCCGATGATAGCTGGGCGTTCTCCGTATCTTACGATGGGATGGGCTATGTGGAGGATAAGGATGCAAAAGAGATTAATTACGATGACCTGATGAAAGATCTGAAAAAGGAACAGGAGGCGGAAAATGTGCAACGCGTAAAAGAGAATTACCCGCCGATTACGATCATTGGCTGGGCATCTAAACCTTATTACGACGAGCAAACCCATACCCTGCACTGGGCACGTGAACTGAATTTTGGCGGCGACTCCAGCAATACCCTGAACTACAACCTGCGGGTGCTGGGTCGTAAGGGTATGTACCTGTTAAATGCTATTTCCCGGATGAACGAGTTTAATGAAGTAAAACCTACCGTTGATGCGGTAATTGGCAGTGTAACTTTTGCCAGCGGTGAAACCTATAAGGATTTTGATAGTAAAACCGATAATGTGGCTGCTTATACGGTAGGCGGACTGGTAGCAGGTAAAGTATTGGCCAAAGCCGGTTTTTTTGCCTTACTGGCCAAATTCGGCAAGTTTATCCTGATCGGCTTAGCCGGATTAGGTGCCTTTTTATTCAAGCGTTTCCGTAAAAAGAAGGAAGATGATTTTGCCATGGTAGAAACGGCACCGGTACCTGTGGAAGAGTCGAAAGAGAATACTCCTCAATAAAAGATTTTATATTTTATTGAAAAGCGGTATGATGGTTATTGTCATACCGCTTTTCTTTATTGTTGTATTAACCATTCTTTCCAATCCTTGGCTACCTTATCCCAGTTAAAAATATCATAATTGGGTTCGCCATTAGCTTTTAGCGGAAAATAGTTATGTTCTGTTCCGATATATGCTTTAAAAGAAAAATTTTTTCTTTTTTGTCTTATCATTTCCACTCTCAGGTAATCGTTGAACGGGGAACTATGGTCTTTGGTTCCGTAACAAATGAGAACCGGAATTTTCAATTGCTGCAAATATTGAATGGGAGGGATTGAAAATTCGTAGGTCGCCTTAAAGGTATCCCCATTGGATGCATCCATGTTTAAAGGGTCTCTAACTATGTTTTCCCAGTTTTTAATTGCGGTTTCGGCTTCTTTTGCTGTACCGGTTTCATTAGTTCTGAGTCGCTCAATGATTGTTAAAATCCGTCCCAGTGGATTGCCACCTGAATAGATAAGCTGTGTCACCTGCGAAGATTGTAACGCAAGTTTTGCAGCGATAGTACTTCCCTCTGAATGTCCGGCAACTACTAATTTGTTTTTTAACACCCATTTTTGTTTTTGCAGGAAGGTGATAACGTACTTATTTCTTTTTACATAATAATCGAGCAAATTTCTCTCTGTGTATTTTTTTGAAAACATTCCGGTGTTGTCTACATAGGTTTAATCTTCACCCAAAGATTCCCTGGCAGCAATAAGCGGTGTAAAAGGTTTATTAATAATTGCGAGGTGATAATCTGCACTCAGGCTATCCGGATTAAAGGGAAAAACCCCATACACACCTTGTTCATCATATTTAATTAATGGTTGCGGTAAACTGCCCTGGCAAAACAGGAATATAGGTTTTACTTTTTGTTCTTCCCCCACTCTTGATTTAATGAGTATATCAACAGTATCACCCCTATAAATTGTTTGCAGGTGTCTGAAACCATAATCTTCGGGTCGTTTGTTTTGTGCCGGTAACCTTGTACTTAATAAAAATAACAGGAGAAATAGGGAGGCTTTCATAACATGGTATTCTGTACAGGTATTTGTGTTATTTCACAATATACAATAAAAGCAGCTTTTGAAAACCGATACATTCATATTAGCGTTTAGGGATTATTTTGAAGGCAGGTCTATTAACCGAGGATCTACAGCACAAAGGCTGCCCGATTGCAGCGGCACTTTGCTTTAGGCCGTAGCGTGAGCCCTGGCAAAGTAGAGCGGAAAGCGGGAACTGCTGCCGACCGGAGTTACTACAGCTGAGAGCCCCGAATAGTATATAGTATTCAGTATGTAGATATTAGTATATAGATATTAGACAGGAACGGGACAAGCGTTAAGCTTTCTGCCTTCAGCTTTAAGCCTTCAATACAAACACATGTTAGCGAAAACCGGCTCCGGCCGCAAAAAAATCCCCTGCACAAAATATTAATTCCCAAAAACCGCCGCTAAAAAACTGCTTTCCCTTAATTTTGCGGGATTTGTTTTTTCGCTAAGGTTTTAACCCCCCAGTTTTTAAAATGCCCAAAGATAATTCCATCAAATCCGTGCTGATCATCGGTAGCGGTCCCATTGTAATAGGCCAGGCTTGTGAATTTGACTATTCCGGTTCGCAGGCAGCCCGCAGTTTACGTGAGGAAGGTGTGCGTGTTACGCTGATAAATAGTAACCCGGCTACCATTATGACCGACCCCATGATGGCGGATAAAGTGTATCTATTACCACTTACGGTAGAAAGTATTGAACAGATTTTACAGGAAGCGCAGGATACCGGCAACCCCATTGATGCCGTATTGCCTACCATGGGTGGACAAACTGCCCTGAACCTGTGTAAGGAAGTGGAGGATCTTGGTTTTTGGAAACAGTTTAATGTACGCCTGATAGGGGTGGATATTAAAGCCATTGATAAGGCTGAGGACAGGGAACTGTTTCGCCAGTGGATGATTGAAATGGGCATTCAGGTAGCAACAGCCAAAACAGCGAACTCCTTTTTGGAAGGAAAAGAATTTGCGCAAGAGATTGGCTTTCCGTTGGTTATACGCCCTTCGTTTACCTTGGGCGGTACGGGCGGCGGCTTTGTACACGATAAAAGTGAGTTGGATGAGGCTTTGAACCGCGGTTTACAGGCATCACCCATACACGAGGTACTGGTAGAACAGGCGGTACTGGGCTGGAAAGAGTATGAGCTGGAATTATTACGCGACAGCGCCGATAATGTATGTATTATATGTACGGTAGAGAATTTTGACCCGATGGGGGTGCATACCGGTGACTCCATTACCGTGGCCCCGGCCATGACCCTGAGCGATACTGCCATGCAACTGATGCGTAACACGGCTATTGCCATGATGCGTAACCTGGGCAATTTTGCCGGCGGTTGTAACGTGCAGTTTGCGCTGAACCCGGCTAATGAAGAAATTATCGCGATTGAAATTAACCCGAGGGTGAGCCGCTCATCGGCCCTGGCCAGTAAGGCAACCGGTTATCCCATTGCTAAAATTGCAGCCAAACTGGCAATAGGTTATCACCTGGATGAACTGGAAAACCAGATCACCCGGACCACATCGGCATATTTTGAGCCGGCACTGGATTATGTAATTGTAAAAATACCCCGCTGGAATTTTGATAAATTCAAAGGCGCCGATGATACTTTAGGCTTACAGATGAAGAGTGTAGGTGAGGTAATGGCCATTGGCCGCAGCTTTACCGAGGCGGTGCAGAAAGCCTGCCAGAGCCTGGAGAACAATGCGGTTGGTTTGGGTTATTATGGCAAGAGCCTGATGCATGCCGAAGAACTGCTGGAATACATTAAAACCCCGAAATGGGACAGGATCTTCCGTATTAAAGATGCCCTGATGGCCGGTATATCGGTAGGCAGTATTTCCAAAGCTACCAATGGTATTGACCGCTGGTTTTTATACGAGATACAGAAAATATGTAACCTGGAGAAACAACTGGAAAAGTATTCTTTAGCTACCATTCCCAAAGAGTTGTTACAGGAAGCCAAAGTAAACGGCTTCAGTGATGAGCAGTTAAGCCGCATTTTACAAAACGGTACCGAAGACGAGATATATGAGAAGCGTAAGGAACTGGGTATAAAAAGGGTGTACAAAATGGTAGATACCTGCAGTGCCGAGTTTGAAGCCAAAACACCTTATTTCTACAGTACGTTTGAAAGTAAAACCACTAATGCTGACGGAAGTACCAGCGAACTGGCCAACGAAAGCAAGGTGACTGATAAAAAGAAGATCATTGTACTGGGCAGCGGTCCTAACCGTATTGGCCAGGGTATTGAGTTTGACTATTGCTGTGTACACGGCTTACTGGCTATTAAAGAGTGTGGTTACGAAGCCATTATGGTAAACTGTAACCCCGAAACCGTAAGTACCGATTTTGACATGGCCGATAAGTTATACTTTGAGCCGGTATATTGGGAACACCTGTGGGAGATAATTGAACACGAAAAACCTGAGGGCGTAATTGTGCAGCTTGGCGGACAAACCGCATTAAAGCTGGCAGAGAAATTAACGCAGCGTGGTATTAAAATAATCGGCACCAGCTATGACAGTATGGATATTGCCGAAGACCGTGGCCGTTTCAGTGATATGCTGAAAGACCTGAACATTCCTTACCCCGATTACGGAACCGCTTATGATGTGGATGAAGCCATACAGGTAGCCAATAAAGTAGGTTACCCGGTGCTGGTGCGTCCTTCCTATGTATTGGGTGGACAGCGTATGCGTATTGTGATCAATGATGAAGAAGTGGAAAGCGCGGTAGTAAGTTTGTTAAAACATATACCGGGTAATAAAATCCTGATCGACCATTTCCTGGATCGTTGCCAGGAGGCTGAGATCGATGCCTTATTTGATGGGGAGAATTTCCATGTAATGGGCGTGATGGAACATATTGAGCCAGCCGGTATCCATAGCGGTGACAGTAATGCGGTATTGCCTGCCTTTAACCTGAGCCCGATGGAAGTAACCACCATGGAGTTTTATGCCGAAAAAATTGCCAGGGCTTTAAATATTAAAGGCCTGATCAATATACAGTTTGCGGTAAAAGGCAGCAATGTGTACGTAATTGAGGCCAACCCGAGGGCGAGCCGTACCACACCGTTCATTGCCAAAGCCTACCAGATACCTTACCTGAATATTGCGACCAAGATCATGATGGGTACACATACCCTGAAAGACTTTAAGTTTGAAAAGAAACTGAAAGGTTTTGCAATTAAGGAGCCGGTATTCAGCTTTGGCAAATTCCCCAACGTTAACAAGGAGCTGGGCCCTGAAATGAAAAGTACGGGTGAGGCCATCCGTTTCATTAAGGACTTACGTGATCCGTACTTCCGCCAGTTATACAAAGACAGGAGTATGTACCTGAGTAAATAAAATTAAAAGCCCCGGCTCCTAAAGGGAGGCCGGTTGTGTTATTTACGGCACCGTTCGGTAACAGTAGGCAGACGGAGCATAAAACTCCGTGTATCTCTGTGAAAAAAACTCAGTAAACTATGTGGTGAAAATTAGCATTTAACGCCATGGTTCGTGTCACACGAACCATGGCGTACAGGGCACTGTCAAATTGATTACTATAAACCTGGTATGCCTCTGTGAAAACTCCGTGAGCTCTGTGTTGAAAAAAGTAATCTTCCGGTATTATTCCAAAAGCACGCAATAAGACATTAACAATTAATCAATAACGATTAACGGTTAACACTGTTGCGTTTATTCCAGTTCAAAAAACGAAGGGTTAAAAAGATAGCCGAAAAACTCAACCCCGCAATTAACCCCAGCCAGATACCATTGGCACCCATATTATAATAAAAGGCCAGTAAACAACCAATAGGAATGCCCAGGACCCAATAGGCGACAGCGATAAACAGGGTGGGGATGTTTACATCTTTTACCCCACGTAATAAACCTGCGGCAATAGCCTGTAAGGCATCGGATATCTGGAAGATGGCGGCAAATAATAACAGTGTGGCGGCTATGGTGATTACCTCTGTTTCATGGTTGAAAAAGGTAGGCAGCTGCCAGCGGAAAACAGTAAAAATAATACAGCAGAGCACACCATAAATAAGCGAGAGGCCCAGTGTGCTTTTACCAATAAAACCGATCTTGGTAAGCTGGTTGGCGCCAAAAGCGTTACTAACACGGATTGAACCCGCCTGCGATAAACCCAGGGATACCATAAAGGTGAAAGAAGCACAGCTTAAAGCTATCTGGTGGGCAGCCTGTGCCTGTGCACTGATGGTGCCGATGATAATGCCCGATACGGCAAAAGCGCCCGCTTCCATACCAATTTGTAAACTGCTGGGGATGCCGATTTTTAATAATTGTTTCATGGCGGCACGGCGTAGTTTCCACTGGTTTTTTCTAACGGCCATAAAGGGTCTGAACACCCGGTGCTTTAAAATAACAATGGCCAGTGCCACACAAATAAGTGTACGGGTGATGAGGGTAGCATAACCGGCCCCCTCCAGTTCTAAACGGGGGAAACCCCAGTTACCATATATCAGTAACCAGTTCAGGAAAAAGTTAATAGGTATAGCCGATAAGGATAGCACCATCGCTGTTTTGGTATACTGTAATCCATCGGCAAACTGTTTAAGCGCCATGAACAGGATCATGGGAATGATGGAAGTACTCATCAGGTCCATAAAAGGCAGGGCAAGCTGTACCACTTCCGGGTCCTGCCCTAGGTGCCAGAGCACATTTTTACCTAAATGCAGGCCAAGGGATATTAACAGGCCGGCTACAAGGCATAATAATATACCGTTGAAAAAATAATGGGATACCAGTTGGCGGTCATGACGCCCCTGGGCCATAGAAACCATTTGTGCAACAGAAACCGTTACACCGATACCGAAAATAAAAGGGATATTGATCACCTGTAATACCAGGGAGGCAGCAGCCAACTCTTTATAGCCTACAAAGCCGATCATAGCCGTATCCAGCAAATGCAGTGACATTTGCGACAGCTCACCTAAAATGATAGGGAATGCCAATTGTAAAGTTTTCCTTCCCTCAGATCTATACGTCATCATAAACCTGCAAATTTAGCTGGTTTAACGGCCGGGACAAAATTGTTGTTGAAAACATAAAAACTAAGGCTTACCGTATAGGGTTCAGGGGGCGGATAAAGAATTTACCAGGTAAAACCTAAAACCTTATCGCTTACACCTTATTCCTTTCCTTCAATACCTCTGCCGGCTCATCTTTTACCACAATGCCTTATTTTTAAGGTTTAAAAACAGCTTCATGAAGCAATTTGTCCTTTTTTTATTTGTAACTATCGTTATATACGCCTGCAGTAGTTCCAAACCTTACAGTTCAACCAACAAGCAATATAAAAAACAGGCAGCTGCCTATGCGGCGATCCTTAAAGCCTACCCGGTAAAAGATTCTGCCGGTCTGCCTTATGCGGCTGATTTTGTAGGCACTACCAATTTCAGTATGCGCAAACCCAATTATGTGGTTATTCATCATACGGCGCAGAATAGCTGTGAGCAAACCTTAAAAACATTCACTTTGCCCCGTACGCAGGTGAGTTCACATTATGTTATTTGTAAGGATGGTACGGTGCACCATATGTTGAACGACCTGTTACGTGCGCATCATGCCGGGGTAAGTAAATGGGGTAATGCGACTGACCTGAACAGCAGCAGCATCGGCATTGAGATCGATAATAACGGATCGGAAGCTTTTACCGATGCACAGATAGGTAGCCTGCAAACCCTGTTGGGACGGCTGAAAAACGCTTACCAGATACCTACGGGTAATTTTATTGGCCATGCGGATATAGCGCCAGGCCGTAAAGTAGATCCTAATAATCATTTTCCCTGGCAGCAACTGGCAGGTAATGGCTTCGGCTATTGGTACGATACCACGAATGTACAGGTGACACCGGGTTTTGATGCATTACAGGCATTACGGATAGTGGGGTATAATATTGCCAAACCGCAGGCAGCCATTCAATCGTACCGTTTACACTTTACACCACAGGACAGCAGCAAAACACTGAACGAAAGTGATAAAAAAATACTGGCGAGTTTAATAGAAAAGTATAAGTAGATCTGAATGATCGGTTAAATATGGGGTGTGGTAGGTTATTTGAAACAATTTGTTATTGGACATAAAGCTTATAAAGTTCCGTAAGATTGAGTTGGGGCTTATAAATAAGGAAATAATCAAAGCGAAAAATTGTAAAATATAGTAATGAAGAATATTGTAGCCATCTTGTTTTTTATTGGTTGTATAAGCACTGAAATTAATGCACAACGATTGGATAGTTCTTTAAACGGGTTTGCCACTGCCTATACAACAGAACGCTGTTACCTGCATTATGATAAATCCATTTATTTGCCCGGGGAGACAATCTGGTTTAAAGCCTATATAATGGAGGGCATATTGCCTGCCGCGAAGAGTAAAAATTTTTATATAGATATATCGGACGATAAAGGTAATTTGTTAGCCCATACAGTTCATCCGGTGATAGAGGGCGGCGCTTCCGGGAACTTTGATATACCATCCTCTTACAAAGGTAAATACCTGCAGATAAAAGCCTACACAAAATGGATGTTGAATTTTGAGGAAGATTTTTTATACCATAAACAAATTAAAATATTGGTAACCCGGTCCGGCGACGCTACATCTTTGCCTGATCCGACACCTGTTATTCAATTTTTCCCTGAAGGAGGTAAGGCAGTTGTTGAAGTTAACGGGAAAATTGCTTTTAAGGCAAGTGATCGCCAGGGTAGGCCGGTAAAAGTTTCGGGTACCATAGTAGATAATGCGGGAGCTACCATTGCGGATATTAATACGGTGCATGATGGTATGGGATATTTTATGCTGGCGCCAAAAAGAAATGAAAGATATACTGCTAAATGGAAGGACGAAAAAGGGAATGATTATACTACAACCCTACCCCAGGCCGAAACCAGCGCGGTGAGTATGATGGTGGCAACTGTTGAAGGTAAACGTATCATTACGGTTAGTACAGATCAGTTAACTGCAGCTCAATTAACAGAGGTTGTCATTATTGGTACCATGCAGCAGTTTAAGGTGTTTGAAATTAATAAGGATATCAGCAAAACTGTGGCCAGGACAGTGGTACCGATTGATGGATTAGCCACAGGCATATTGACCATTACTGTCTTTGATAAAACGATGCGACCATTGGCAGAACGGATAACTTTTGTGAATAATGATGATTATACAGTTAATCCTGTAATAAATATAAGTGCTCAGGCATTAGAAAAAAGAGGACGGAACGAAATTGAGATACTGTTACCTGAGGGGGTAACCGCTAATATGTCGATTGCTGTTACTGATGCTAATATTGACCAGGATAAAGATGCTAATATTTACTCGCATTTATTATTGACAAGCGAAATAAAGGGAATTGTACATAAACCTTCCTACTATTTTACAGGCAAGAACGAAACAATTGCCCAGCATCTTGACCTCGTTATGCTTACACATGGCTGGCGAAAGTTTAATTGGGAGGCTATCATACAAAAAAAACTACCCGGTCTTAACTTCCCAAGGGATAGTGTCTACCTGTTTTTGTCGGGCCAGGTAACGGATTTACCGGCTGCACAAATCCGTAAAGCAAAAAACATTACTATCCTGGTTCCCAAAAAGAATAGTATACCGGGTATTATTAGCCTGCCATTACAACCGAACGGGATGTTTAGGGACTCATCTTTATTATTGTTTGATTCTTTAAAAATCAGTTACCAGGTTGGAGAAAAAAGTAAAATAGGGCAACCGGAGGTTAAATTTTTATCTAAGTTTTGGCCATCACCTGGCAAAAAAACTACTGATAAAATTCTTCCGGTAGAGAGCTTTAGCGAAACATTGGGGTCGGGATATCAGGCACTTTTAGCGATGGACACTGCGTTTTTATTGCGGAAATATGAAGGGGAATTGCTGGGAGAAGTAAGTGTGGTAGCAAAAATTAAAACACGCTTGGAGGAGATGGATGAAACATATGCCAGTGGTATGTTTAGCAGTAAAAATGCCCTGATGTTTGATTTGATAAAAGATAAAAAGGCAGAGACCGTGCTGGATTTTTTTGACTATATACAGGGAAAAGTGGCAGGGATACGTATTGTTGGAGCCAGGCCCAATCTGACAATAATGTGGGAAGGGTATAATACGGCTATTTTTATTGATGAGGTGCGAACAGAAGTGGGAGGGCTTCAATATTTCCCTATGATGGATATAGCTTTTGTAAAAGTTTTCCGTCCTCCGTTTATGGGCGCTTCGCTTGGAGGTGCAGGAGGTGCAATAGCAATTTATACCAAAAGGGGCAGTGAACTGGAAGCGGGCCGGAATAATGGGATGAAAGTAGCCGTGTTAGAAGGCTACCAGCTTGTTAAGGAGTTTTATTCACCGGATTACGGAAATGATATAACAGACAAGGAGAAGGCAGATAGCCGGACTACATTGTTCTGGAATCCCCAGCTGATCACAAATGGTCAGCATAATAAACAAACCTTTTCATTTTACAACAACGATATTAGTAAGTCATTCAGGGTAATTATTGAAGGAGTTGCAAGCGATGGCAGGTTGATGAGAATTGAAAAAGTGATAGAATAGGAATATTAATATCAGGTGAAATGTTGTTAAACTGTTAACGCCTCTTGTTTATTACTGTTCCCGTCTTAATTTCGGGGGTATACTTGCCTGGCAATTATAGGATAACCAATACTAAAGTATGACACAGAAAATGATAAATATCGGACGGAGTGTATTTTTCCTGGCTTTTTTATGCGGTATATTACCTGCTGCGAAAGCCCAGCAGTTAGATGATGTCTTAAACAGGTACGCCAACGAATTTACCAATGAAAGGTGTTACCTCCATTATGATAAATCCAGTTATGGCCCCGGCGAAACCATCTGGTTTAAAGCTTATATCTTAAAAGGGATACTACCTGCTACAGACAGTAAAAGTTTTTATGTAGATATTTCTGATGACAAGGGTAAGCTGCTGGCGCACAATGTACTGCCCATGGTTGAGGGTGGTGCCTCCGGTAATTTTGATGTCCCTACGTCATATAAAGGAGAATACCTGCATATTAAGGCCTATACTAAATGGATGCTGAACTTTGATACAGCCTTTTTATATAATAAGGATATTAAAATATTAGTTGGTCGCCCTGCCAATGCCAAACCATTGCCGGCAGTTATACCGGCCATACAGTTTTTCCCAGAAGGTGGTGATGCGGTGAATGGTATTAACGGTAAAATGGCTTTTAAAGCCAATGACCAATGGGGTAAACCGGTAAAAGTAACCGGCACAGTAGTGAATAATGCAGGTGCTAAAGTAGCTGATATTACCACTTTGCATGATGGAATGGGCTGGTTTAGCCTTACGCCTAAAGCCGGCGAAAAATATACAGCTAAATGGAAGGATGAAAAGGGTAAAGATTATACAACAGCTTTACCGGCCGCTAAAACCGGTGGCGTTAACCTGGCAGTGATCACCGGAGCCGGGAAAAGAACCATTAATGTAACGGCTAATGCGGCAGATGCGGAAGCTTTGCAAAAAGTAATTATAGTGGGTACGATGCACCAGTTTAAAGTATTTGAAGTGGTGAAGGATATCAGCAGCGGGAATACAACGGCAGTGGTACCGACTAATAGTTTAATTACAGGTATACTGAATGTAACGGTGTTTAACCAGTCTATGCAGCCATTGGCAGAAAGAATATCCTTTATTAATAATGACGATTATACTTTTAAACCGGAGTTCAATGTGGATCACTGGGGTTTAAGTAAACGTGCCCGTAATAAAATTGATATCCTGGTGCCTGATAGCCTGGCGGCAAACCTTTCCATCTCTATTACCGATGTGAATATTGACAGTGACAGCAGTAATAATATTTATTCACACTTATTATTGACCAGCGAAATAAAAGGCATGGTATACAAACCTTCCTATTATTTTAAAGAAAACAATGAAACCACCGGGCAGCATCTTGACCTGGTAATGCTGACACATGGCTGGCGCCGGTTTAACTGGGAAATGGTAACCCAGAAACAATTCCCTAAGATTAATTATCCTATGGATAGTATGTACATGACCCTGTCGGGACAGGTAATT
Organism: uncultured Terrimonas sp.; assembly: GCA_964445775.1. Classification (GTDB taxonomy): domain Bacteria; phylum Bacteroidota; class Bacteroidia; order Chitinophagales; family Chitinophagaceae; genus Terrimonas. The sequence continues at coordinate 24,460 of CAYUMH010000021.1, read as the reverse complement.
GGTTTAACACCAGCCCAGATACGGGAAGCAGGGAGTATTACTATGTTATTACCCAACCCTAACAAGGCCCCGGACATTATTAACCTGCCATTACAATCCAATGGTATGTTTATGGATTCTACCTTGCTATTATTTGATACAGTAAAAGTGAGTTACCAGATAGGGGCTAAAAATAAATTCGGAGAACCACTGGTTAAATTCATGCCCGGCTTTTTACCTCCTTTGTCAAAAACAATGGTGGCCAGCGGTAAGTATAATGATAAATTTGGTGACACAACCGGATTGGGACATCATTGGTTTTGGGCCGATGAGGCAGCCAGTTTATTACGCCAGTATGAAGGCTCTTTAATGGACGAGGTAGTAGTAAAAGCAAAAACAAAAACACGCGTACAGGAGATGGATGAAAAATATACAAGCGGTATGTTTGGTGGTGATGGTTACCAGTTTGATATGACCAATGAAACCGGCGCACTGGGGGCGATAGATATATTTGCGTTTTTACAGAGCCGTGTTGCGGGGTTACAGATAAGTGGTACGGGTGCAAATGTACAAATGAGCTGGCGTGGCGGCACTCCGCAGTTATACATTAACGAAATGCAGTCGAGTGCCGATATGGTGGCCAGCACGCCTGTTGCTGATATTGCTTATGTAAAAGTATTCCGCCCACCGTTTATGGGAGGCTTTGGTGGAGGACCGGGTGGCGCAATTGCTATTTATACCCGCCGGGGTGATGATGTAAAACGTGAGCCGGGTAAAGGGCTGGCTTCGGGTACAGCTAAAGGTTACCAGGTTATTAAACAGTTCTATTCTCCTAATTACGATAATTTTACCCAGGATAATAATAAAAAAGACCTCCGGACCACCTTATTCTGGAATCCACAGGTAGTTACCAACGGACGTGATAATAAACTGAGTTTTACTTTTTATAATAACGATATCAGCGAATCCTTCCGTGTAGTGATAGAAGGAATTACCCGCGACGGGCGCATGACCCGGATTGAACAAATAATGGAATAAATAAAAGCCCCTTACATAAGGGGCTTTTTTGTACCTGGTTGTGGGTGAAATGGAACAATTGTACCCAAATAAATGCGCCCGAGCTGCTAATCGCCCCTGTTTGCCTATTTCCTTTTATTTTTGCTTTTTGTAACCAAACCACACCCGTGGAGTTTTATTCATGATGACAGCAGAACACCAACGTTTGGCGGTAAACGCCAAAAAAGCTATTCCCCTGGCACAGTGGGGGCCCTATTTGAGTGAAAGACAGTGGGGAACGGTACGCGAAGATTATAGCACTAACGGCGATGCCTGGCATTATTTCCCTTTTGAACATGCGCATTGCCGTAGCTTTTTATGGGGTGAGGATGGCCTGGCAGGTATATCGGACTATTTTGGTAATATATGTTTTGCTATTGCTTTATGGAATGGTAAAGATGAGATACTGAAAGAACGTTTATTTGGCCTTGGCAACCCACAGGGTAACCATGGCGAAGATGTAAAAGAATTGTACTATTACCTGGATAATATTCCTACGCACTATTACATGGAATACCTGTATAAATATCCTCAGCAGGCATTTCCTTACCAGGAACTACGCGATAAAAACAGGGAGAAAAGCAAAGATGAACCGGAGTTTGAAATTCTAGACACGGATGTGTTTAAACAGAACGAATACTTTGATGTTAAAGTAACCTATGCCAAGCAATCGGCCGAAGATATTTTTATTAAAATAGATATCACCAACCGCTTTACAAAACCTGCAGATATAACCCTGTTACCTACGGTATGGTTTTATAACCGCTGGCAACGCGGCAACTTTAAACAAAAGCCGGTTATTACAGCACTCGATAAAACCTCGGTAAAACTTACCCATGAAAGAATGGAGGATTATTTCTTCTATTTTCAGCCGGCCGATAAAACTTTATTTACTGAGAACGAGACCAATACAGAAGTGGTGATGAACAGGCCCAACGAAAGCATTTACACAAAGGATGCTTTCAATACGGCTATTGTAAAAGGGGAGAACCTGAATGCACTGACCCGTAAAAAATCGGGCACCAAATTTTCACCGGTATATAAAATGAATGTGGCCGGTGGCGCCACCACCACAGTGTATTGCCGGTTAAGCAACAAACAAACGGATAAGCCCTTTCCGCAAAACTTTAAAGATGTTTTTGCTTTACGCAAAAGCGAAGCAGATGATTTTTATGCTGCCATTTTACCCAAAGGGATAAACGAGGATAAAGCCAATATACAACGCCAGGCACTGGCCGGTACTTTATGGAGTAAACAATACTATCATTTTGATGTGGAAGAATGGCTGACACAGAGTGATGGCATTACACCCGTTAGCCAGTCAAAATTAACGGGACGTAATAACGACTGGAAACATTTAAAAAACCAGGATATTATTTTAATGCCTGATAAATGGGAATACCCCTGGTATGCCGCCTGGGACCTGGCTTTCCAATGTATACCAATGGCAGTGGTAGATCCTACTTTTGCCAAACACCAGTTATTACTGGTAATGCGGGAATGGTATATGAAGCCCGATGGACAATTACCCTCTTATGAGTGGAACTTCAGCGATGTTAACCCGCCGGTGCAGGCATGGGCTGCCATGAAGATCTACAATATTGAAAAGAAACAAAAGGGGAAAGGCGATGTTGATTTTTTAAAAAAGGTATTCCATAAACTGCTCATCAACTTTACCTGGTGGATAAACCGCAAGGACGTTAACGGCAATAATATATTTGAAGGCGGCTTCCTGGGCCTTGATAATATCGGGGTGTTCAACCGCAGCTTTCACTTTCCGGGCGAGATACAACTGGAACAGGCCGATGGTACCAGCTGGATGGGTACCTATGCACTGGACATGATGGATATAGCCATTGAAATTGCTATTCACGATCAGTCTTTTGAAGATACAGCGACCAAGTTTTTCGAACACTTTGTATTGATAGCTGAATCCTTAAATGAACACGGATTATGGAACGAAGAGGATAGGTTTTTCTATGATGTTTTATGCGTAACAGGCGCCGAGCCGGTACCCTTACGCATACAATCTGTTGTAGGTATCTCACCTTTATATGCAGTATCAACCATCAGTAAAGATAAGCTGGACAAACTACCCGATTTTAAAAAACGTATCACCTGGTTTGAAGATTTCAGGAAGAAAAATAATAAATTCTGGCCCAACGAAGAGCGTAGTGAGGATGAAGAGATCCTGTTATCGCTGATACCTAAGGACAGGTTGATAGACCTGTTACAACGCTTACTGGATGAGAACGGCTTTCTTTCAAAAGGTGGTATCAGGGCCTTATCAAAATACCATGAACAAAATCCGTATTCGGTAATGCTGGAGAATAACACTTACAGTATCCGTTACGATCCGGGTGACTCCACCTCAGATATGTTTGGCGGCAACAGTAACTGGCGCGGACCGGTATGGATGCCGATCAACTTTATTATCATCCGGTCAATTATGAAGTATGGTGTTTTTTATGGTGATAGTTTACAGGTAGAATATCCTACCGGGTCGGGTAATAAACTTAACCTGCAACAGGTGGCCAAAGAATTATCTAAAAGAGTGGTGAGCATATTTGAACGCGATGGGGAGAATGGCCGCCGTTTGTTTGGTGATTATAACTGGTTCTATAACCAACCCGGTAATCAGCACCTGATCAACTATTTCGAATATTTTCATGGCGATACAGGCCGGGGTCTCGGCGCCTCACACCAAACCGGCTGGACAGCTTTAGTAGCAGAGCTGATCAGTGAGTATGATGACAGGGATGGTGGTGTACGCCTGGCAGATGAAGTGGTGATGAATGAAGAGTCATTGGGGTATATCGGGGATATTTAGATGATTTGGTGATTTGGAAATGGGGGCATAGTTAATGGTTCATGGTTAATAGTTCATGGTTAATAGTTAATAGTTAATTGGTTCTGGCCACGGTTGTACCAGCCATGGTTCGTGTCCCACGAACCGCAAATGTAGAACGATGAAGTGAATGGTATCATCAATTTCCTTTTGGAGGCTGGGACAAGATAGTAATGTAACAGGTGCGAATTATGAGCCACGGTTCGTGCCCCACGGGCCGCAAAAGGCAGGTTAGTATTGTTGAACGATAGAGCTCCGGCCCCGGTTCGTGTCCCACGAACCGCAAATGTAGATTACTATTGCTGAACGATGAAGTGAATGGTATCATCCATTTCCTTTTGGAGGCTGGGACAAAATTGTAATGTAACAGGTTTAAATTACCGGAAATAAAAAATCAGATCCCGTAACGGGATCTGATTTTTTTTACGGCAAACGGTTTTTCACTCTCACAATTAAGATTTAAACGAATGCTGGTACGTGCCAGGCGTAATACCTTCAGTTTTTTTAAATAAGCGTACAAAATAATTTACATCGGTAAAGCCGCATTGTAAACCAACATCCGTTATACTGTTATTATTATCGGCCAGTAGTTGTTTGGCCAGTTTGATGCGTTCACGGTTAATATATTCTAATGGCGTAATGCCAAACTGCTCTTTAAACCATTTAAAAAACATATTCCGGCTTAAGTAAGCCTTTCGGCTTAATACATCTACCGAAATTTTATCGGTCAAATTATCGTGTATATAGTGTAATACATAATGTAAACGGCTGTGATTGGTATTGGCTACTGATTCCGACTCAATCTGCAACAAATGCTGACTTTGTACCAGTCGTATCAACAGCTCCTTCAGGCTCAGGTCGGCAAAAATATTTTTAGCCGTATCGGCACTGCTGCATACTCTTATCAGTTTATTGATCAGGTCTGCTATCTCCGTATCATTGGCAAAATGATATTGATTAAACTGTAATTTCCAGTCGTTGCCGCTGGTCCTTTCTTCCGTGTTATAATAAGTGTTTAAGTATTGCAGGGTGTTGTTAATATAACTGCCGTCCACGGCTAAAGCTATACACTGCGAAGGTGTTTCGCTGGTAGCTTCGGGAAAGTCAATGACCATCGTTTCATTGGCCGGAATGATCACAGACTCGCCGGGTAAATAGGCAAACTCAGGCTTATCAAACAGGTGCATGATCTTTTTGCCCCGCACCATGCTGGTGATAACAAAATCATTAAAGGTAAGCGGCAGGCGATAGGTTTGCTGGTAACATTCAAAAACATTCAGCTCACAATTTTCCAGGTTAAACACACGCCTGTTCTCTACCAACGTATCCAGTTTATCCGGGTGCGTCAGGTCTATTTTCCGCAAAAAATTTCTTACCGGCACAGTTATAAATATTAGTTGAAGAATGTACAGTTAAGATACTGCTATTAATTAGTACAATCATCATTAAGGGTACAATCGTACTACAACTAAATACAATTATGCGCTGGTTTTGTTGCTAAAAAAACAAAATTAGCCTATTGTTTAACGATTTAAAATAAGCTTGACCATGAGTACTACAACAGCAGCTGCGCCTGCAACAAACGCGGTAAAAAGACCTTCTTTTAAAGAAAAATATGAACATTACATTGGCGGTGAATGGGTTACGCCAGATAGCGGAGAATACTTTGATAATATTTCACCCCTCGACGGCAAAGCTTTTACCAAAGCGGCCCGCGGTAATGCCAAAGACATTGAAAAAGCGATAGATGCGGCTCACAAGGCCTTTGAAACCTGGGGTAAAACGCCTGCAGCCACCCGCAGTAATATACTATTGAAAATAGCACAGGTAATTGAGGATAACCTGGACTACCTGGCAGCAGTAGAAACCACCGATAACGGTAAAGCCATCAGGGAAACCAAAGCCGCTGATTTACCACTGGTTATAGATCACTTCCGCTACTTTGCCGGTGTTATCCGCAGCGAAGAAGGCACCATCAGTGAGCATGATGAAAATACCGTCAGCATTAACCTGCATGAGCCTATCGGTGTAGTGGGACAAATTATTCCATGGAACTTCCCGCTCTTAATGGCCACCTGGAAAATAGCCCCGGCCCTGGCTGCAGGTTGTACCATTGTGGTAAAGCCCGCCGAGCAAACACCTACCAGCATTATGGTATTACTGGAATTAGTAGGCCACCTGTTACCCAAAGGTGTATTAAATGTAGTAACGGGTTTTGGTGTGGAAGCGGGTAAACCTTTAGCATCATCACCACGTATTAACAAAGTAGCTTTTACCGGTGAAACCACTACCGGCCGTTTAATAATGCAATATGCTTCGGAAAACCTGATTCCTGTTACTATGGAATTAGGCGGTAAAAGCCCCAACATATTTTTTGAGAGCGTTGCCGATGCGGATGATGATTTCTTTGATAAAGCAGTAGAAGGCGCTGTGATGTTTGCACTCAACAGCGGCGAAATATGTACCTGTCCCAGCCGGATACTGGTGCACGAAAAAATTTATGACAAATTCATGCAGCGTGTTATTCAGCGTACCAAGGCAATTAAACTGGGCAACCCATTAGACAGTACGGTGATGATGGGCGCACAGGCTTCGGAAGACCAGTACAAAAAAATACTAAGTTACCTGGATATTGGTAAACAGGAGGGAGCAGAAGTGCTGACCGGTGGTGAAGCCTTTCACCAGAACAGCGGGTTAGAACATGGCTACTATATACAACCTACCATTTTTAAAGGACATAACAAGATGCGTATCTTCCAGGAAGAGATATTTGGTCCTGTTGTTGCTGTAACTACTTTTAAAACAACGGAAGAAGCGATAGCTATTGCTAATGATACTTTATATGGGTTAGGCGCCGGTGTGTGGACAAGAGATGCTCATGAACTGTACCAGGTGCCACGGGCCATTCAGGCAGGGCGTGTTTGGGTTAATAACTATCATGCTTACCCGGCACATGCGCCGTTTGGTGGCTATAAAAAATCGGGCTTTGGCCGCGAAACCCACAAGATGATGTTAAACCATTATCGCCAGACAAAAAATATGCTGATTTCCTATAGCAAACAAAAGCTTGGTTTTTTTTAAAGCAAGGCAAGCAATGTTAAAAAGCAAAACAGTGGCGTAAGCCGCTGTTTTTGTTTCAATGTTTTTTATTTGCCGGCTGCATTACTACTATGCCCCCGACCCCAAAGGGGAGGTTGGTTGTGTCACTCACTTGTAATGCAACAATTCTATTGGCCATTTTGCAGTACCCCGTAATTCAATCGGGGCTGTTCTGTAATGCTAATCAGCCATTTCGGTTCGTGGGACACGAACCATGGCGTGTCTATGAACTATTAACCATGAACCATGAACTATTACTATGAACCACCCCCTAATTTCCAAATTGCCTAATCACCAAATTACTTCCTCATGATAAAACGAATATTAGCCACTCCCGCCGCTCTCGAACTTATACAAAGGTTAAAAGATACGCATGGTCCCTTAATGTTCCATCAAAGCGGGGGTTGTTGCGATGGCAGTCAGCCCATGTGTTATCCCGAGGGTGAATTTAAGATCGGGGGCAACGATATCTGCCTGGGCGAAATAGCCGGGTGTAAATTTTATATGCATGCCGACCAGTTTGAATACTGGAAACATACCCAGTTAACCCTGGACGTAACACCGGGACGGGGCAGCAGTTTTTCCCTGGAAATACCGCTGGGCCTGCGGTTCTTTATCCAGTCAAAGGTTTTTACAGAGCGCGAGTTGGAGCAATTGGAGCCATTGCTGGATACCAATGCCTGATACAATTGCCGGCAAGCAGTATATTTGCGTCCGTTATCAGTAAATAATAAAATGCATCAACTTACGTTATAGGGTGCATGAATCGCGATATGGCCATTCAGTATGTAATGGCATAAAGTATTCGGAAAATAAAAAGAAACGGATGAAACAAGCCCTTATCCTGCTTATTGTTATTGGCCTGGCTGCCTGTGGAAATAAAACAAAAGCCCCCGATGTCTCTAATATCAGTGTTGACCTGAAAGTGGAAAGGTTTGACCGGGACTTCTTTGCATTGGATACCAACCATACCGAATCGGGCATGGTGGCTTTGCAGGAAAAATACCCGGTTTTATTACCGCTCTACCTGCAGGGGATACTGGGTGTTTTTGATCCCGCCGGTGTCAACTCCTTTTACCAGTACTATAAACCGGTATACGATTCTGTACAAAAAGCATTTCCCGATTTTGATGGTATTGCCAAAGAAATAGGCCAGTCCTTCCGGTATGTAAAACACTACTTCCCGGCTTACGAACTGCCCCGCCGTATTATACCCATTGTAGGTCCCATGAATGCAGCTGATGACCTGCCGCGTAAGGCCAATGGTGAATATACAGCTGTGTTTGGCCGTGAAGATTTTGTAGGCATTAGCTTGCAATTTTACCTGGGTAAAGATTTCTCCCTGTACAATGTTGAATACTTCATTAACAATGTAGCACCTTTATATATCAGCCGCCGTTTTGAAAAACAATACATGGCGACCGATGTAATGAAACTGATAGTGGATGACCTGTATCCCGATGAAAGCCAGGCCCTGCCCCTGATCGGGCAGATAATAGAAAAAGGCAAGCGGTGGTGGTTGCTGGATAAACTCATGCCGCTTACGGCAGATTCTTTAAAAACCGGTTATACCGGTTTACAAACAGAATGGGTGGAGCATAATGAGGGTGCGGTATGGGCATCGTTTATTAAAAATGTAAACCTGCAGGCAACTGACCGGCCTACTATACAAACCTTTATTGGTGATGCGCCCTTTACCCAGTTCTTCTCCCAGGAATTTGCACCCGGCAATATAGGCCCCTGGTTTGGCCGCCAGATTGTTAGAAAATTTGCAGCTAACAACAGCTCCATGACCATTGACGAGATCATGAAAAAAACACCGCAGGAAATACTGGACGATGCAAAATATAAACCGAAATAAACACTGGATTGATATATTATTTATAACGTTTATGTATTGACTAATTATGTAATAGAACTATTTATATTATTTACATTTCTAATATTATTAATAATTAGTATAAAGTAATTTTTTTTTTAATTGGTTTTAAATGGATTAATTTCAGGTACACGCTAACCTTTAATTAACCTGACCAATGAACCGTCACTACACCAGAAGCCGGCCCGGCTTTACAGCGCTTCTCTGTATAATAGGGGTATTACTATTTCAGGCTTGTAAAAAAACGGATAAGGATGTGGTTGTTAAGGATGAACTTATAACTACAGCACCGTATGCGTTAACCGGGAAAAACAATAAACAGGTTGCCAAAGTTTTTAAGGAACTGAACAAAAGAGGTCTTAGCGAAGGAGCTTTTACCCGATACGGGAAGCTGTTATGGGATAAAAGTATTGTATTGCCTTATGCCCATATGCAATCAACCGCTTCCCGTGCGCACAATGGTATAGATTCTGTTGTTATTACACCCATTGTTCCGGAGAATACGAACGAAGTGACTGCTTATTTGCAAGCCTGGATCGGCGATACGGTCAGTTTAGCCATATATACCAAACATCAGTACACAAGCCTGGCTTTTGGCAATACCCTGAACAATGGGATAGGAGAGGCCGAAAAGCTGGCCTTACAATTTATGCGCTTAAATAAACTGGTGTTTAACTATACCGCTTTTCAAATAACCGATAAAAGACTATTTACCGGTAACCTCCCGGTTCTTGACACGGCAAAGGCCGGTGTGCTGATCAGATTAAGGGAACCTGAAAATAATATAAGTGGCCGGTTAAGATATGTTGAACTATGTGTGGATATCATACGCACCAACTGTACTACGCCTACTGCTCCTCAATGTATGCCCACTTGTGATAACTGTCCGGGTTATTGCCAGACAACGGAAACAATCTGTACCGGCTGGTGGGAGGATGATAGTCCCGGTGGAGGGGAAGGACCTGCTTTACCCGACCCGGGTGATGGAACAGGAGGCGGCACTGATCTTCCCGGTCCGGGTGATCCATGCGGCGGTGGCCGGATAAGCGGCGCCAGGCTTCCGCCCTGTGGCGGAGGAGGTGGCGGAACCGGTGGTGGCAGTGGATGGATACCCATTGTTCCCGATGAAAATCAGTGGTTCGGTCATCCACCGGATTCGGCGTTGATCAAAGCTTCTTTGGCTATTAATAAACTGGCTGATTCTATCTATAAGCAACTATCAGTTCCTAACAACTGGGAGTATATGTTCCCTATTTTTGGTAATAATGATAATATTACAACAGGGATGGTGAGAACAGACCAGCAGGAGAATAGCGTTACTCCAAAAAACATGATTAAATCAGGATGGCAAACAATAGGTATGTGGCATGGTCACCAGGGAAAGGGTGCAGAAACAGCGAGGATACCTCATTCGCATGCAGATATTGATTATTTGCGACGACATGCAGGCACTAAAAATTTCATCTCTTTTGTAGATTGCGGTAATAAGCGTTTTGCTTTAATTATTACGGATGTGGTTAAAGCACAGCAGTTTTTTATTAATAATAATCGGGAAGTTATTTATTACAACTATAAGTTGCCAGCTGGTCCGCAATCTGGCACTATGCAACACTTAAGAAGTTTATGTGTGGAAAATGTAATAGGCAGTGTTCTCATAAACGGTATTGGGTTTTACAGTGCGGATGGGCCAAATTTTAATAATTTTACATTGCTTAACCCTTAAACACTTTATATGAGAAAAATATTTTTGCTCACCACAGTTTTTTTTGTCCAGCTATTGCTAAGTAATATCAGGGCGCAGAACCCTCTTGTAGATTCATTAATGTCTATTGATGAAACGAAATATATTGGTAAACCATTGGATACCTTGATTGCCAAGCTCCCCAAGGGATATATCAGTTTAAGTGTCAGGGGGCTTTTCTTGCTAAAAGCCAGGTATATAACTGTAACGTATCCAAATGATATTTGGATCGAACTGCATGTACGAGAGTTTACGCATATGAATCCGATTGATAGTAATGGCGTGTGGGACATTAATTTAATGCGGAAAGAAAGGTTATATGGGATATCTATCTATAATGATATCAATTGTCTGAGGAACTGCGATCTTAATTAAGATATTATTACAATATAGTTCCGGTTGTTTTTTAAAGTAGTATTGAAAAGTATTTTATGTAGTGGTAGGAGAGTACATTATATTATATTATATTTCTGATAATTGTCTAAAAAATATAAAGCAATCAATCTTGATTGTAAAGGAACTAAAAGATCGGGAAATGTAAAGTTTAATGGTACATTGCAACATTGGTTAATACAATTAGATTATGTAACAAGACATCCATTAAATGGCGAGATAGAATTTGCTGTTCCATATTCAAGTGGAAATAACAGAAGTTATGCGGATATTGTAAACATGGGAAATGGTAATATGTTTGAAATAAAGCCAGATAATCTATCTGGCGAACTTAACGGAGACTTTGAAGTTACAAATTATGTTAATAAAGCTAATCAGTATTGTAAATCTACATTGCCTACAGGAGTTGCTTGGAATAAAGGGACTGTTTATGAAGAAAGAAATATTCCAATGGGATTTTATAATAAATTTATTTCGGTAAGATTGATGAAGCCAGGAGTGCTTGGGTATGAAGTAAAAAGTAATGAAACTCCTGTGTCACCTCCTATTGTTGTTCCTAGTTCTGTTATTGACAAATTTAAGCATCTCATTAATCGACTAAAAGGAAACCTTAATAGCGCAGATAGAATAATTGCTGAATATTTGCAACAGAATCCGGATTTGGCGACTTATATAAAAACCGCTGCTATTGGAGCCGGCATAGCCATAATTGTAGGAACAATAATTGAAGATATATTGACTATGGGTACTGGGATAGCGGATGACTGGGCTTGTTTTACCTTGGCCTATCGGATTATTCGTTATGCAATCGCACTTTAATTTTATTTTATGTCCAACAAATTTGTGATAAATAAATTTATGTATTGTGAGTACTATTCTCCAATGACCTGGGGACGGTTTGGCGTTTATTTAAGCAGCCAATTTTGTAATTATTTTTCGGATAATTTTGAACGGATTTTTATAAAATCAACCGGTATAAAACCATCTACTAAAGTAACACTTGCGGGATTTAAACAGCACAATGAATGCCCTATGTATGAACCCGGGCCTATATCCCGCTTGAATGTTGTAGTATGGATTATGCCGGAAAGTTATTTTAATATTAGCTTTTGCTGGCAGTCAAAATCCGGTAAAATGGTAAAAACTACCGATGAGGTATTTGATGAAACAGACCTGGAGTGCTGGCTGGAAGGAGTGGACCCCGTAACATTATGGAAAGCTGTGGCTACTGAACAAAAGGATCATCCATTCTTAATCAAAAACCTTCCCTATTCTTTAAAAGTACTGGGCTTTGGTACTGAAATGTAGGGTTTCATTAAAACAGATGATAATAAAAATATAGGGGATATAGCTAACAGGTTGTCGGAAGCAATTTACAGCTATAATGAAAAGTCAGAACTGGAAGATAGAAAAGATGGTGTTGTACACAATCACCGTATTATCATAATTGATAATACAATAGAACTCAGGATAGATACCGGCTCGGCGGGCATTTTAATTATAAAGAAATTACTGAAGCTGTTGACAAAAGAAACAGGTATCAAACAAGTGGTGCTGGATTTGTAAACGAGCCTTGAATAGTATGAACCAATGCTGGTATTGATTTTATTCAATTTTTTGTATGAGAAAAATATTATTGTTTGCCACAATCTTTTTTATTCAGTTGTTGCCGGGTAAGGCCAAGGCCCAGAATCTTCTTGTAGATTCCTTAATGACGATTGATGAAGCAAAGTATATAGGCAAGCCTTTAGACTCTATAATTCTAAAACTCCCACAATCGTATATGAATCAGCAGGTTTGTGGTTTATTTAATTTAAAAGCCAGGTTGTTAAGAGTTGTGTATACAAAAGACGTATGGATAGACTTACATGTACGGGAGTTTACACATATGAACCCAATTGATAGTAACGGTGTATGGGATATAAACCTGATGCGGAAAGAAAAGCTGTATGGTATTGCCATCTATAATGACATCAATTGTCTGAAAAATTGTGATATGTATTGAAGGTTTACCAGTGCAAGCGGTTTTGCCGGTATAAAAGCCTCTCCCCGTTTCCAATAATTTACTCTTATAAAGGACCTTGAGAAGGATAAAAACTTACCTTTGCGCTACATTTTTGCTTACTTCTTAATTACATTATTATGTATCCACATCTTTTAGCCACTCACAATGTAGTTCGCTGGTTAGTACTTATATTTTTAGTAATTGCCATTCTGCTGGCCTGGCGCGGCTGGTTAGGTAATAAAAAGTTTGGCGCTATTGATAACCGTTTCCGGGTTTTTACCGTGGTGTTTACCCATCTCCAGTTTATCCTGGGTATTGTATTATACTTTGTTAGTCCAAGGGTAACGGCTTTTTTAGATAATGTTGGAGCTGGTATGAAAGACAAGGACCTGCGCTTTGTAGGCCTTGAACACGCTTTATTAATGCTTATTTCTGTAGCCCTGATCACCATTGGTTCATCAAAAGCCAAACGCCAGGCAAGTGATAAAGCTAAGTTTAAAACCATGGCTATCTGGTTCACTATTGCCCTGTTGCTGATGCTGTTTGCCATTCCCTGGAATATGCCGCATTTCCGTCCTTTCTAAATCAACGCATTGAAATATATAAAAAGCCGGGGTGTACGACTCCGGCTTTTTTATTAATAAGGGTGTAACGTCCTGAAATAAGTTGACACAAAAGTTAACTTATTATGATAAACAAGAATTTAAAGAGAACGCAGCGGGACTACAGTTTAGCGTTTAAACTACAAGTAGTGGATGAAGTTGAAAAAGGGCAATTAACGTGGAAACAAAGTCAAAGCAAGTACGGTATTCAGGGTAGAAGCACCGTTTTGGTTTGGTTGAGAAAACACGGAACTTTGGATTGGACAAATAAAAAACCAATGAAAAAGAAAGCTCCCCCTAAAACTTATATTTCACAGCTGGAAGCGAAAATCAAGCGTCTGGAAGCCGAAAAGGAAATACTAAACCGGGCCATCGATATAGCTGACGATATGTTAGATACCGAGATCAGAAAAAAGTACTTGCCCCTGTCACAGGCAGCTTCCGACAAGCAGGGGAAAGAAGATACGCCGTCGGAACAATAGCAGCTGTTTTAGGCTATAGCCGCCAATATGTGTACAAACAATCCAGGGATAGAGTCAGGCAAATCTTGAAACGGGAGGCTGTAAAAAAGCTGATTGACCGGGAAAGGAAGTCTTTGCCAAGAGTGGGTACCCGTAAGCTTCATGAGCTAATCAAAAACGATTTGCAGCGCCAAGGGGTAAAATATGGCAGGGATAAGCTTTTTGCTTTGATGAAATATTATGGTTTACATATCCGACCCAGGCGCCGCTATATGCAGACCACGATGAGCAAGCATTGGCTGAGAAAATGGCCTAATATCATAAAAGGCAGAAAGGTTCAGCATCCGGATGAAGTGTGGGTCAGTGATATTACCTACATAAAAACACAGCAGGGAAACTGTTATCTCAATATGATAACGGATGCCTATAGCAGGAAGATTGTGGGTTATGCAGTAGATGATACCATGGAAACAGCAAGTATGATCGGAGCATTGAAAATGGCAGCTCAACAAAGACGATACCCTCAATTGGCTACCATACATCATTCTGACAGAGGGCTTCAATATTGTAGTAAAGAATACAGTTTATTAACGACCAAACATAACATCAGACTTAGTATGACGGAAAATGGAGACCCATATGAAAATGCATTGGCAGAAAGAATGAACAGAACCATTAAAGAGGAGTTTGGAATGGATAAACCCTTAAAAAATAAAGAACAGGTACAACAGTTAGTGGCAGAAAGCATATTTTTATACAACAATAAAAGACCACATCTGGCATTACAAATGAAAACTCCGGAACAGGTCTATCAAACAAAAATCCCGGCTACTTAAAGCAACCGGGACTTATTCAAAATCTGTCAACCTATTTTAGGACGATTCAGGGTAATGTATATGCAACTCAGTAATTGGCAGCGCCTATAGATTCATAGATGCTTAAATAACTCAGGTAACGGTCTTCATGTATCTCCTGTGCCGCTACGGCTTTCTTAATAGCGCATTTGGGTTCATTGATATGCTGGCAATTATTAAACTGGCAATCCTGTAAGCGGCTGCGCATTTCGGGGAAATAATGAGACAGCTCATCTTTCTCTAAGCCCAGCAAGGCAAACTCCCGCATGCCCGGCGTGTCAATCAGTTTGCCGCCATTGGGCAGGTCGTACATCTCGGCAAAAGTAGTGGTATGCATCCCTTTGCCGCTCCAGTTGCTTACATCCTGCGTCTTAATATTCTTGCCCGGTAAAATGCTGTTCACAAAAGAGGATTTGCCTACGCCGCTATGCCCGCTTACCAGGGATACCTTGTTGGTCAGTAATGCATCAATTTCCTCCATGCCGGTTTGCTCGTTTACACTAATGCATAACACTTTATAACCAACGGCTTCATACATGTTCTTATATTCCTCAAACTTATCCAGTTCTTTCTGTTTATACAGGTCGCGTTTATTAAACACAATAATGGCCGGTACATGGTACATTTCGCAGGCCACTAAAAAACGGTCGATAAAACCCGTGGAAGTACGGGGCTCTTTGATCGTTGCAATCAGTATGGATTGATCGAGATTAGCGGCCACAATATGCTGCTGGTATTTATGCCTGGGTGATTGCCGGTTAATATAATTACGCCTGTCATTAATACCCGTGATCATCACCGCTTTTTCAGTACTGTCCTCCGTTTCTACTGTCACCACATCACCTACAGCAATAGGATTGGTACTGGTAATATCCTCATCTATCTTAAACACCCCCTTCATCCGGGCCTGTAACCATTGCCCATCCTCCGTTTTTACCTGGTACCAGCTGCCGGTAGATTTATACACTGTTGCTTTCATCGGGTAAAAGTAGGAAAAGTAAAAATGAAAAAAGGAAAACTGGGTTGGAAAGACAGGAAGTCCGGAAGTCGGAAAGACCGGAAGTCAGGAAGTTGGGAAGTCGGTAAGTCTGGAAGTCGGAAAGATCGAAAGTCAGAAAGTCCGGAAGTCAGTACTGGAATAACCGAGTTTTAAAAGTGTAGGAAAATATCTGAATACTGAAGTCTGACTGCTGATATCCAAAATCCTAAATCTTCAATATTAAATTCCTCTACGGCAGTCTCCGGAAAACCGTCATTCTTAACAATTGTTCCAATAATAAAAAGGCCAGTGCTGCCAACAGAAAAGGGATATACTGCTCTTTAAATCTTTTATAGGTCACCAGTTCTACTTTCGATTTTTCGAGTTTATCGATGGAGGCATAAATATCTGTAAGCGCTTTTTTATTGGTGGCGCGGAAGAATAATCCGCCGGTCTCAATGGCTATTTTGTTCAATAACCCTTCATCTAAAAAATCATCAGTGGCTTTATTGGTCTCGCCGCTTAACTCCGATGTTGTCGCTGCGCCTGCTCCCATACCAATGGTATATACTTTTACGCCTTTTACCTTGGCAATTTCAAGTGCACTCAGGGGATCTATTAAACGGGTAGCAGGAGCATCTTCCTTGCCATCGGTTAATAAAATAACGATCTGCGATTTTGCATTGCTGGAAGAAATCCGGTCTACAGCCGTAGCCAGTCCTTCACCTATCAGCGTGCCCTGTTCCAGGTAACCACCATCCCTTAGGTCCAGGGAACGGATCTGTTTGATCAATGTGTTTTTATCTGGAGTAATGGGACATTTGGTAAAACTTTCACCGGAAAAAATAACCAGGCCAATCCTGTCCACAGGCCGGTCACGCACAAAATCCTCGGCCACCTGTTTGGCGGCTTCCATACGGGAAGGCGGAATATCTCTTTCACCCATACTGCCGCTTACATCAATACAAAGCATAATGTCAATGCCTTCGCCCTGGGTCTTCTGAATATCACTGCGTTCCTGCGGCCGGGCCAGTGCAACAATAATGGATGCAATGGCTAACAGGCGTAGTATAAAAACAATATGCCTGAATTTGCTTTTAGCGGTTGTAACGTTCAGGGTATTGGTAGTAGTAATTAAAACAGAACCTTTGGCTTTATGCTGGGTACGCAGGTAATGCCATATCAGCAATGGCAGCAGGCCCAATAATAAAAAATTTTCGGGCCAGGCAAAATCGATATTTGTAAACCACTCGTACACCATTAGCTGCTTGTATTTTTATTCGCCTGGGCAGCGGCTTCCTGCTGCTGTTGTAAATTTTCAATATGTTGTATGGAAGCGGTAATAGCTTCCAGGCTATAATCATCTTCTGCCGGTTGCGGGGTAAACTTTGCAAATTTTACAAAATCACCTAATAACAAGGCCTGTTTTACATTGTTATAAATGGCTTCCGGCAATAAATAAGCACTTAAACTATGTAGTAACTGGTTAGCCGTTTGCTGGTTAGTATGTAAGCCCAGGCGACTATCCAGGTAATCACGTAAAACATCGGACAGGGTAGTGTGAAAAGTCTTACTATCCGGCTTGTTGGCCTGTAATGACTGCAGAGCCTGCATGGCAGCCTGGTAAGGGCTAAGGGACGGTGCAGCGATTACCGTGGCAGGTGTTTTCTTCTTGCGGGTAAGGGCATATAAAATAATAATGACAAATAGTAAGGCAATGCCCGTAATAATCCACCAGGTCATATTTTGCTCCCGTTCTTCCGGTACATCTTCCACATCTTTAATATCATGATAAGGCTGACTAGGGTCAAACGCGGAAAAACCCACATCAATTGCAATACTATCGCTTTGTACACCATCAGTCATTACATAGGGTGGAATAACCCACTGGCCCGAATCAAAACTGGTAACCAGCAGCTGCCTGCGGATAATAGTGCTGCCACCTTTGTTAATAGTATCGTTCTTACTTTCACCAATAAACTCAAAATGAGGGATGCTGTCAATGGCAATAAAACGGATGGGTTCGTTTTCGGGAATGGTGGTTTCGATAGTTAACGAAAACTGTTCGCCGATAACGATCTTGTTCTTATCAACCGTTGCTTTAATAGTAGTAGCCTGTTGTGCAAACGCAGATGCGCTGATGAAACAAAATAATACCAGTAATATTCTATATTGTATTAAACCTGTCATGTAGTTACATCAATCATTTATGTCTGCTTAAAAAGAAACGCTGCAATACTTTCACATAATCATCACCGGTGCGCACATGCAACAGGTCGCTATTGGCTTTTTTAAACACCTGCGTGGCCAGGTTGGTATTATTAAAAAATGCCTGCTGGTAATGGTAACGTACCCTGGCCGAAGAACTGTCTATCCATTTCGAAGCGCCTGTTTCGGCATCTGTCATTTGGGTAAGGCCAATATCGGGTAATTCCATATCCAGTTTATCATACAGTTTTATACCAATTACATCATGTTTTTTAGCGGCTATCCTAAGGGCATCTTCATAATTCATATCCACCAGGTCGCTTAAGATAAAGGCAATACTTACCTGGCGGGTGGCATTGGTAAAATAACGCAATGCGGCAGCGGTTTGTGTGCCATTGCCTTTGGGTTCTTTGCTGATCAGTTCCCGCACAATATACAAAGCATGTTGCCTGCCTTTTTTAGGCGGAATATAGCCTTCTACTTTATCCGTGTAAAAGATCACACCAACCTTGTCGCCGTTATTAACAGCTGAAAAAGCGATCACCGCTGCCAGCTCGGCCGCCAACTCTTTTTTGCGGGCGTATACGGTACCTATATTGTTACTGCGACTGATATCAACCAGAAGCATAACCGTAAGCTCCCTTTCCTCCTCAAATACTTTGCTGTAAGGATGCCCGAACCTGGCCGATACATTCCAGTCAATAAAACGGATATCATCACCGGCTGCATATTCCCTTACTTCCTTAAACGACATACCCTTGCCCTTAAAAGCGCTATGGTACTCACCGGCAAAAAGGTCGGTGGCCAGCTTGCGGCTCTTTACTTCGAGCAGGCGAACTTTTTTTAATATTTCTTTTGTCGTCAACATAATATACCATCTAAGATCTCAGATCTAAGATCAAGGGACGTTTATTTGTTTCAGTATATCATCAATAATATTTTCCACGCTCATATTCTCAGCCTCGGCTTCGTAGGTAAGACCAATACGGTGGCGTAATACATCGTTGGCAATGCTGCGCACATCTTCGGGTATTACAAAGCCGCGTTTATTTAAGAAAGCCTGTGCCTTGGCCGCCAGTGCCAGGTTAATACTACCCCTGGGCGATGCGCCATAGGAAATAAGCGGGCTGAGACTTTGTAACTGGTAAGCATCCGGGTTACGGGTGGCAAACACAATATCTAAAATGTACTTTTCAATCTTTTCGTCCAGGTATATCTCCCGTACCAGTTCCTTGGCGGCGGTTACCTCCTGTATGCTCACTACTTTGTTTACGGCAGGTGGCCTGGTGCCCGAAACATTCTGGCGCAGGATCAGCTGCTCCTCATGCATTTGCGGGTAACCTACAATTACCTTCATAATAAAACGGTCCACCTGGGCTTCGGGCAGGGGATAGGTTCCTTCCTGCTCCAATGGGTTCTGTGTGGCCAGTACTAAAAAAGGCTCATCCAGTTTATAAGTGCTGTCGCCAATGGTTACCTGGCGTTCCTGCATGGCTTCCAGTAAGGCCGATTGTACTTTGGCCGGGGCCCGGTTGATCTCATCTGCTAATATAAAATTGGCAAAGATGGGCCCTTTGCGTACAATGAACTCATTGCGTTGCTGGTTATAGATCAGGGTACCCAATACGTCGGCAGGCAACAGGTCGGGGGTAAACTGTATCCGGCTGAAATGCGCATCAACCGCCTGTGACAATGATTTTATGGTAAGTGTTTTAGCCAGGCCCGGTACCCCTTCCAGCAGTACGTGCCCGTTACTTAATAACCCGATCAGTAAACGGTCCAGCATGTAGGATTGACCTACGATCACATGCGCCACTTCTGACCTCAATTTATCTATAAAACTCCCGGCCTGCGTAATACGTTCGTTTAGTACACGTATATCTTCTGCGGTTTTAAGCATGACTATATAATTAGTTATAAAATTACTTTGTAAGTATAAGCAAAAAAATTGCCGATATTATGTTATTAGCCAAATAATTGGCAAAAAAGCGGAAGTTTTTATTTAATCGGTTAACCAGGGTCTGTTTAGTACCTTACCGGGTTGTGTATTACAGGTTGCTGTCAACTTTACGTCCAGGCTAAAAGAAGCGTGCGGTTATTATTAATTATTAAATACTAATTATTCATTACTTAAGATAAATATTTAGCAACGATCGGTAAACGCCGCCCCATACCAAAGGCTTTCATACTTACACGTATGATAGGACAGAACTGGTTACGTTTATACTCGTTTACATTTACCATCTTTAAAATGCGGGTTACCAGTAAGGGCTCAAACCCTTCGGCAATGATCTCCTTAGGTCCTTTACGGCGTTCAATATACTCGTATAAAACGCTGTCCAGCACATCATATTCGGGCAGACTGTCGCTGTCCTTCTGGTCGGGCCTTAACTCGGCCGAAGGGGCTTTGGTAATAATATGGTTGGGAATGATCTCCGCATGGCGGTTAATATAACGGGCCAGGGCATATACCTGCGTTTTATATACATCGCCCAACACACTTAAACCACCGGCCATATCGCCGTATAACGTACCGTAGCCGGTAGAAAGTTCGCTTTTATTGGAAGTGTTCAGCAGGATATAACCAAACTTATTGGCAATGGCCATGAGTAAATTGCCCCTGGTGCGGCTCTGGATATTCTCTTCGGCCAGGCTAAAAGGCAGGTTGTTAAAAATGGGTTGCAGTTCGGTTAAAAAACTATCGTAAATATTTTTAATAGGAACAATATCATAAGGGTTGCCCAATGTTTCGCTCAACTGCACCGCATCATCAACCGAATGGGAGGTAGAGAAATGAGAAGGCATCAGTACGGCCCTTACATTTTCTTTACCCAAAGCCTCTACGGCAATGGCCAGGGTAACGGCGCTGTCAATACCCCCCGATGAACCCAGGATGGCTTTGGTAAACCCCATCTTGTTAAAATAATCCTTGATACCCAGTACCAGGGCCTGGTATATTTCACCAATATTTTTTTCGTTGTTCAGGTATTGCAGGGTACTTTCACCAACACCCACATCCATGGCAGAGAAATAAACCGGTTCGTTATTTGGCGCTAATTCGGTAAGGGATAAGGTTGGGGCTAAGCTGTTGGTATCTATCAGTCCATAGTCTTCTTCAAAATACTTCATCTCCAGTAGTTTGTTGCCATTGGCATCGTAGGCCAGGCTGCCACCGTCAAAAACTATTTCAGTTTGCGAACCAACGGTATTGCAATACACCATCGGCAGGCGGTATTTCAGGGTATGCGCTTTCACCAGGCTGTTGCGTACAATATCCTGCGCATAGTTATAGGGTGAGGCCGACAGGTTGATCATCAGATCCGGCTCCTGCACAATCAGTTTTTCCATAGGCGTGATACGGTACAGGGGGTTATTACCCATGTTCCAGATATCCTCGCAAATGGTAACGGCCAGTTTTTTCCCTTTAAAGTTGATCACATTCCAGCTGTCGGCAGGCTCAAAATACCGGTACTCGTCAAATACATCGTAAGTGGGTAATAAGGTCTTGTGGATCTCGGCCTTTATTTCCTGTTCGTACAGGAAGAAAGCGGCATTAAACAGGTCTTTACCATCGGCAATGGTATTGCGGGCCGGTGAGCCGATCAGTACCCCGATGGTATCGGCATGTTGACGGATGGTATCAACAGCAGCATAACATTTATTGATAAAATCATTGAATTCTAAAAAATCGCGGGGCGGATAACCGCATACACATAACTCTGAAAATACCACCAGGTCGGCGCCCTGCGCTTTAGCCCAGCCAATGCCTTCGATGATCTTTTCGGTGTTTTTTTCAAAGTTGCCTATATGATAATTCTGTTGTGCTAATGCTATTTTCATGAATCAAGTGTTGTGTTACAAAAGTAGCCATAAGTTGAAATAGTTCATAGTTAATAGTTCATGGTTCATGGTAATGTTAGCTTCAACGGTTAACTAATAACCAATAACTAAAAACTGATTAGCGAACCGGACGATGGTAACAAAAAATAACGGTATTAAACAAATGATTTTATACTGTAATAGCCAATAACTAACACCTGTTCAGGTTTTATTGAAAAAACCTTATCCATATTTCTGTAAAAGATTGTTTCTTTGCAACGCCGGAAAGAGGTGTTGTTACAACACATTTACCCGATTCCTGGGAACGTTACCGGCCAATTAATTATAACAACAAACTACAAAAAATTTTATGAGCTACATTTCAGAGATTTTTTCCAGACAAATTTTAGACAGTCGCGGTAACCCTACCGTAGAAGTAGATGTAATTACCGATGAGGGCGCTATTGGCCGTGCAGCTGTACCAAGTGGTGCCAGTACCGGTATTCATGAGGCGGTGGAACTGCGTGATAATGACAAGAAAAAATATGTTGGAAAAGGTGTATTGAAAGCCGTAAAGAATGTAAACAATATTATTGCCCCGGCTTTACTGGGTTATGATGTTGCCGACCAGACCGGTATTGACCAGATGATGATTGAGCTGGACGGTACAGAAAACAAAGGTAAATTAGGCGCTAATGCCTTACTGGCCGTAAGTATGGCAGTGGCGAAAGCAGCTGCTGAAGAAGCTTCTTTACCCTTATACCGTTACATTGGCGGTACCAATGCTAAAACATTGCCTATCCCGATGATGAACATCCTGAACGGTGGTGCGCATGCTGATAACAAGATAGATTTCCAGGAATTTATGATCATGCCGGTAGGCGCTCCTACTTTCAGCGAAGGCTTACGCTGGGGTGTGGAAATTTTCCATACGCTGAAAACCGTATTGAAGAAAAAAGGGTTCAGCACCAATGTAGGTGACGAAGGTGGTTTTGCTCCCAATATCCAGAGCAATGAAGAAGCGATTGATACTGTAATGGAAGCTATCCAGGCATCCGGTTACAAAGCAGGATCTCAGATTGTAATTGCGATGGACGCAGCCAACAGTGAGCTGTGGGACAGCAAGAAGAAAAAATATGTGTTCCATAAAAGTGATGGTAAAGTATTAAGCAGCGACCAGCTGGTACAATACTGGGAAAAATGGGTAAAACAATACCCGATCGTATCTATTGAAGATGGTATGGCCGAAGATGACTGGGCAGGCTGGAAAAACCTGACCGATGCCATCGGCAGCAAATGCCAGTTAGTGGGCGATGACCTGTTTGTTACCAACGTAAAACGTTTACAACAGGGTATTGATAAAAATACAGCGAACGGTTTATTGGTTAAAGTAAACCAGATCGGTACTATTACCGAAACCATTGATGCTGTTTCACTGGCTCAAACCAATGGTTACAATACCATCATGAGCCACCGCAGCGGCGAAACCGAGGACACTACGATTGCTGACCTGGCGGTTGCCTTAAACTGCGGCCAGATCAAAACCGGTTCGGCCAGCCGTACCGACCGTATAGCCAAATACAACCAGCTGATAAGAATTGAAGAACAGTTAGGCGCCAGTGCTATTTATCCGAAAGGAAAGATTAAATTTGGTAAGTAATTCTTCAATACCAGAGCATGGAAACAGCAACTAATATACCAGATAACAATAAGCCCCTTGGTAAAAGGGGCTTTATTGCTATCCCTTCCTTCCTGCGTAACAAATACCTGATCGCCATTTTGTGTTTTGCCATCATTTTGCTGTTTTTTGACAAAAACGATGTTTTTACACAAATTGACCGTAAAAAGGAACTCTATCGTTTGCACCAAAGCAAGGAACATTATACCCAGGAGGTAGAAACGCTTAAAAAAATACGCCAAGGGCTTGAAAATGACCCGAATGCGCTGGAAAAGCTCAGCCGGGAAAAATACCTGATGAAAAGGGATAATGAAGACGTATTTATTATACAGTAAACTAACTTTTCCCCATTTTATCCTAAACTATTTGAAAAAGGCAATATCCGTATTAATTTGGCGTTAATTATTGCGGACGTAATTTTTCAAGGATTATAAATCAGGATACTAATGGACAATTTCACACCTGAGGATCTTTTACTGTATTTATACAAAGAAACATCCCCTAAACAAACAATCGCCATTAGAGAAGCGTTGGAACAGAGTTGGACACTACGTGAAAAACTAGCAGTTTTAGAAACTTCCATGAAGCGATTAACAACAATTATTGAAAAGCCCAGGACCTCCTCTGTATTACGGGTATTGAACTATGCCAGGGAAAAATATACAGCAAAGGTTTCAGGCATTTAATGATTCTTAATTAAGGTTCTTAACTTTTTTTAAACCGGCTTTGGGCCGGTTTTTTGTTTTAGAGAATTAGGCAATATTTGATAAGCTATTTCATAAGTAAGTTATTCTTAATAATATGGATATTCCAGAAATTAACTTTTTGTCCTCCATATAAGTCATACACATCGCAATCA
>CAYUMH010000020.1:0-50123 GCA_964445775.1 uncultured Terrimonas sp. | reverse complement strand
TGGCTGTCCGCCAGCTTTTAATGCCATTAATAAGCTCCGGATAACCTGTAATATCCTCTGCATAACTTTGTGGAAACCCTCTGTATAACCTCCTTTGTGCTGTTATGGGCAACAAAAAAATGGCCCGTTATGCACGAGCCATCTCTATACTATCCTCTGTATACTATCCTCTCTATACTATCATCTGTCTACTATTATCTACATACTCTTTATTCCCCATCCCCATTTTAAAAACTCCGGCATGGCCCTGGCCCAGCTGGCCACGTCATGGCGGCCATCGGGCAGTTCCATATATACCACGTCCTGGTCGGTATAACCTTTCTTGTATAAAGCATCCATCAGGTCAAGGGTATCATCAATGGAGTCGATGATGCCATTATTATTCCGGTCCATGGTCTCATCAAGGTTGCCACACTGGAAAAAGAATTGCATACCGGGAACCTTGGGACTGTTTTTTATCAGCTGGTGCACGATCCGGTGCTGGTGATCATCGTAAGCGGGGTCGGTCTGGTCAATACTACGCCACCATAAGGAGCCGGAAAAAATGCCCACTTTGGTAAACAAACCGGGATGGCCCCAGGCAATATCCAGGGCACTCACGGCCCCTAAAGAAAAGCCGGCATAACCCCGTTCATGCACGGTAGGTAAAACATAAGTGGTTTGTATATAGGGGAGTAATTCCTCTAAAACATAGCGGGTGTATAAACCGGCTTTGGCGCCGCGGCCTAAATAATCGGGTTGACTGGCCACGCCATACTCCATCTTCCTGTCCGCAGAGGTATGAATGGCCACACATAATAAGGGTTTGATCGTTTTGCTTTCGTACAGGCCGTTCAGCATTTCTTCCAGGCCCAGTTTTTCCATATCCTGGCCATCATTGATCAGCAGTAAACTTATATCGGAAGGGTCGGCTACATTTTTGGGCAGGAAAAAGTCAACAATCACCGTACGTTTTAAAAACGCCGATTCCATTTCCACACGTTCCACCAGGGTGCCGGTTACTAATTCAGGTTGCATGGCGCCAAAAATAAGGAATTCGGGGGGATGGATACAAATTTCTTAAGATTTGTCCCGTACCGGTATTCAGCGTTTACTCAGTTGTTAAACCCGGGTTCAATAAACCGTACTACAACAAGAGAATATTTTAGTTTAAACCTGTCAGGTAAGCCTAAAAAAACGACTCCGCTACCAGTCCAAAGTTGATCAGCAGGTTCTCTCTTTCCGTTCTGCTGATATAATTATAGGTGAGCGCCGATGTAAGGTTCAGCCACTTTCTCAGTTTTACCGATATGGCCGCATTGGAACGGATAATATAATCATCAAAGCGCTCAAAAGAAGGTTGCCAGAAATGCATGCCCTCAATAGTAACAATATTATTGATCAGCCACTTGTGTTTCAGGCGAAACGAGTTCCGCACGGTTTGATAACTTTCCGTCTCGTTCAGGGTATTGATCAGTTTACTGGTTTCATACATAATACCGTTACTGGCCACAACTTCCAGGTTTTTTTTATTAACGATATTCCATCCTATACCTCCGCCCAGCTGGAACTGGTGATTGATCTTTAAAGAATAACTGCTTAAAAAAGATGCCAGTGCCCAGTAATAGATCTTACGCTGGTTCTTTAATATATCCGCATTGAAACTGGAAGTAAAATCATTATTCGACAAAGCCTTATTCTGGCGGCCATATATCCAGCTGCTGCTGCTGTTAAAGGTCATGATCTTTTTATTCATACTCAGCGACAAGGCATTGGTCAGTACAAAGGATTTGCGGTCATTGGTCTGGTTGATGATGCCTGTGGTGCCAAATTTTGCAAAATAATGGGTACTGTCATTAAACTGGCTGAAAAGAGGAACGGATACTAATAAAAAAAGAATAAAAACACAATACTTCATAGCCCTGCAAAGATAACACTCAATTATTAACCGGTCAGGCCGGGTAACGGTCCCCGGTTCAGGAAAAAATAATTTTTTAAAAAAGCTGACATTTTTTTGTAACGAAATAATACCGGCACATACTTACTATTAAAATAAATTAAAAGAAGATAAAATGAAAAGAATTATTGCGCTGGTAGCTTTTGTATGTTTTGCCTGTACTGCTTTTGCTCAAAAACATGAGAAGTCCTTATTATGGAAAATAGAAGGGAACGGCTTAAATAAACCTTCTTATTTATTTGGAACGGTACACATGTTATGTGCAGAAAACTTTGTTATGCCTGAAAAAGTGACCAGGGCCATGGATCAAACCACGCAAAGTTTCCTGGAAATTGACCTCGACAGCCCCGACTTTGCAGTAGAATCTGCAAAACATGTAATAAGTGACAAACCCATTTCTTCACAGGTATCACCGGAGGACGCCGCTTATATTGACAGCGTGTTAAAAGTTAAAGTGGGAGCCGGTCTCGCACAGCTGGATAGTATTAAGCCAATGGCTTTGATGAGTGCCTTGATGCAAAAAGATTTCACGTGTCCGCTGATCAGCTTTGAGCAGGAAGTGATCAAATATTCCACGAAAAATAAAAAGGAAACACATGGTTTATCCAGTGTAGAAGAACAGTTCTCATTCATGAATAAAATTGTACCAGCCAAAGAATTCGCCTCGGTAATACGTGAGCTGAATAAGTTTAATATCAGCAATATGTTAGCAGGCTTATATGCATCTTATAAAACCGAAGACATAACAGCTATTAATAAAATGATGGAAGGCCTCAGTACCACCAATTCCGACGCTTATCATTACCTGCTTACCGTACGTAATAACTTATGGGTTGACAGGTTGCCAAAAATCATGAAAGAGCAGCCAACATTTATTGCTGTGGGAAGTGCACACTTATCCGGGCACACGGGCATGATCAAATTATTACAGGATAAAGGATATAAAGTAACCCCGGTTTTTAATTAACCTGGAACTTGCAACCGGCAAGTAAGGCTTGCCGGTTGTTAATATAACTTCGACTTACATAAATTATTTTTTACTGTATAAGAACAGTAAGTTTGCGGCCGGTTAACAGGAGGCACTATTTTAAGGCAGGAATAAACACTAAGAAGTTAAACCAAAATCATTGTTTTGAACCGGGAACAGGAATTTTTAGCAAAAATCGAACAGCATAAGGGTGTTATTTACAAGGTGTCCCGCATGTATATGGATCAGCCGGATGACCAGGAGGATTTGTTCCAGGAGATCATTTTACAGCTGTGGAAATCATACGATAAGTTCAGGGGCGACAGCCAGTTCAGTACCTGGATGTACAGGGTTGCGATTAATACAGCCATGGTATTTTTTAAGAAAGAAAAATCGAGAAAGCAGCATTACACCGATACCAAAGAGCCGGAGGTTGCGGCAGAAGAATACAACCCGGTAAAAGAATCACAGCTCGATTATTTTTACCAGGCCGTACAGGAACTGAATGCTGTTGAGAAAGCCATTATCTTCTTCTTCCTGCAGGGACAGAGCCACAAAGAGATTGCAGCCAACCTTGGCTTAACAGAGGGCAATGCCCGGGTTAAACTCAACCGCACCAAAGAAAAATTACAACAAATTATTAAAGACAAGGGATATGAATTTTGATAAACTACAGGAAGAATGGAATAACAGCAACGACAGTAAGATTGCTGTACCCTCCGATGTAAAAATGCAGGAGGCCCATACACCTATTGATGAGGTAAGAAAAAATATGCGCAGGGAATGTTATACCCAGCTGTTTTGCCTGGTACTAATGGGCTTTGCGCCGGTAATTTTTAATTTTCCATCCCAGTTAACTACCGTGTTTATAGGTACCTATGGTATGGCAGTAGCATTTACCTTATACTATTTTTATAAGTTCTTTAAATTTTACAAACACTCATACGACCTGAGTTTTGACAGCCGTAAAAACCTGTTATGGTTCTACTATGAGTTAAAGCTGAATATAGAATTGTATAAGGCGCTCACCTATATTCTGTTCTTCATCGGTTTTGCCTTTGGCGTGCTGGCCTATACCATCTTAAAAAATAATGGCGTCACTGTTAAAGATGCCGATTTCCTGGTGTTGTTTGAGAAAAAGGCATATGTCATTATTGGGATCATTATTATTATGGCCCTTTCTTTTGCAGGAGCTGAATACTGGCCGCAATATTATTATGGTAAACATTTAAAGAAAATAAAATCCGTACTGGATCAGCTGGACGAACAGGAATAACCTGCTGATTACATATAAAGGCCGCATAACTGCGGCCTTTGTATGTAATATATTTACTGTACGGTTACCAGTTATTCATCTGGTCCTTATTGGTTCTTTCGGTACGTTCGGGTGGCTGGGTACGCCAGTTCTTATTATACCGCACAAAAAAGGCTAACCAAATGCTGCGGGCCAAACGCATCAGCACCGGTTGCAGTACCAGCAGGAGAACTGCGTTGAACACCAGCCAGTAAATAAAACGGTTATCGTAAATGCTCAGTCCTATAAATACCCACCAGGCAATTAACGAAGCCACACTGAGCGCTACCGACATGGCATAACTAACATAACTGGAGCCGTAATAGAAACCCACTTCCAGCTCAAAAGGTTGTTTACACACCGGACATTCCTTCTGCATTTTCAATGTTTGTTTCAAATTGTAAGGATTGCGGGATACAAACATATTACCCTCCCGGCAACGGGGACATTTACATTGTAAACTGCTGATGATAGCCGGTACTGCTTTTTTTTCAGGTATTGATACCTTATTAATGCTTTCCATATCTTTTATTTTGAAAATTGTTTTCTGAAATCGTCAGGGGTTACCTGCTCATACTTCTTAAAGAACCGGTTAAAATAGGAGTTATCCTGGAAGTTTAACTCGTATGCGATCTCGGTTACAGTCATGTTTACGTTGGTGAGCAATCTTTTTGCCTCGAGTAATATGCGCTCCCTGATCAGTTCGCCGGCCGTCTTGGCCAGCAGGTCCTGGCACAGGGCATTTAAATGGTTTGGCGTTACATACAAAAGATCAGCATACTCTTTAGGTAAACGGATACTCTTATAATGTGCATCGATCAGTCTTTTAAAATTATTTAATAAGGTTAACTTTTGGTTCGGAATTGCGGGAACACGTTTCTGCTGTGCCTGTCCGTCCATTAACAGTAACAACTGTAGCAGTGTTACCCTGATCAGGTCATAGGCGGGTTGCGGCTGTTGCTGCAGGCCTATCAGCTTCTCAAACAAAACGGTCACTTCCTCGTGTAAGGTCACCGGTAATTGAAAAACACCATCCTTACTGTTACCTGAAAAAAAAGAGAGATTATCCAAATACCGCTCATTCAGTAAAAAATTCTTATAAAAGCCTGCCGAAAAATTGATCACATATCCATTGATCGGTGAGGTGAAATGCCAGCTGTGTACCTGTCCCGGTACCATACAATATACCTGGTAGGGCTTAACAGTGTATTTATTAAAATCTACCGTATGCGATCCCTTACCGTTAATAAAAAGTACCAGGTGGTAAAAATTATGCCGGTGGGGAAAGTGAAGGTGTTCATAATGTTTATGTAGGTAATCGGAAAAATGCTCCGCTAAAAAATCACCCTGTGCCACCGGTTGTAGCTGCAGGTGGTGAATATTATAAACCGGTATTTTATCCTTTGCCATACTGTATTGCTTTACTGTACAAAGGTAAAACAGCTATGAGAGATAGCGCGGTGTTTAAATAAGTGTTTATGGTACTTTTTACTTATTTGTAATTTCTTGAAAAATGAGTTTTCCTGCTTATATGGTTTAAGCCAAATAAAAACCCGAAATTTGGGGTAGAAAATATATACATGCCTTATTACGCTTTAACCTATATAACCGTAGAGAATTTTGTGGAACGGAGAATACCTTTCCGGGAACAACACCTGTTACTGGCACAGCAATACCACGATGAGCATATCCTGCTGGCAGGCGGTTCCATGCAACCGGCTATTGAGTCGCTGCTTATTTTCTATTGTGAGAACGAGGAGGTTATTAAAACATTCATGCGCCAGGACCCTTATGTACAGCAGGGGCTGGTGAAAGCCTGGTATATCCGGGAATGGAATATCGCGATCGGGGATAAATTTATTAAAAAAGAAAAATAGCGCCGGTAACATATTATTCTCCGGCTACAAAAAATATAAGCGGGAGAATTACAATAATTTTATCCTGGTAGCTGCAATAAAAGAATGTTATGGAGTGTTTAACCACCTATATGTCCTTCAATTTTCTTTTTGCACAGGAATAAAAACTCTTCAGGGGTTATTTTACCTTCAAAAAGATAGGAGTAGAGCATTTCTTTATCCTGTTTGGGAAGTTGTTTGATCGATTCTTTCGTGACCTCATCAAGTGCTATCGCTTCAAAAATTTGCTTTTCCATATTACTTAATTATACAGTGGTGAATAAAAGTGGACGGCAACTATATAATGTGTTATATATACACAAAGGTACACCCTTTTTTGGTACAGCTATGTTAAAGCAATAGCATGATCATACTTTGAGCAAAATACTAATTGAGTCTCAAATACTTATAAAAAATATAATATGTTGCGAGCGCTATCGTTTCCGGCAACGTTTGCGTAAAAAAAACCTTGTATTTGCTTCATCATCAATGTATTTGGGGGTAAACTTGTGTGGTGTAAAAGGTTTTTTGTACGGAAACGAAATGCTTGTTATGAATGTGATGTTAAGAATCCTGACTTTATTGTTATTATTACCCGCGTTAACTTTTGCACAAACAACGCCTAAACTTCCTGTAGTTAAAGCACCGCAGTTTAAAAATATTACCTACACTATTACAAAGTATGGCGCCTTACCCGATGGCTATACTTTAAATACCAAAAGTATCCAGGCGGCTATTGATGCCTGCCATAAAAACGGTGGTGGTACCGTACAGGTTCCGCCGGGTTTATGGCTTACCGGTCCGATTGTTTTAAAGAGTAATGTGAATCTTAACCTGGCCAGCGGCGCTACCTTGTTGTTTACAAAAGATAAAAAAGAATACCCCCTGGTGCGTACCAACTGGGAAGGACTTGACCAGATGCGTAACCAGTCGCCAATTTCTGCAGAAAATGCCACCAATATCGGCATAACCGGTAAAGGCATTATTGATGGTAACGGAGATGCCTGGCGTTATGTAAAAAAAGAAAAGCTTACCGAAAGTCATTGGAAAAAACTGGTCGCTTCAGGTGGTGTGTTGAGCGATAATAAAAAAACATGGTACCCTTCGGAGGCGTTTAAAAAAGCCAGCACCATGGATAACCCGGGAGCTTATGTGGCCGGGAAAAATTATGATGATGTAAAAGACTTTCTGCGGCCCAATCTGATGGTGCTGACAAAGTGTAAGTATATTTTACTGGAAGGCGTTACTTTTCAAAACTCGCCGGCCTGGTGTTTGCACCCGTTGATGAGCGAACATTTAACAGTACGCAATATCACCGTACGTAACCCCTGGTATGCGCAGAATGGTGACGGGCTGGATGTAGAAAGCTGCAAAAATGTGCTGATAGAAAATAGCTTTTTTGATGTAGGTGATGATGGTATCTGCATTAAAAGCGGCCGTGATGCCGAAGGACGTAAAAGAGCAATGCCTACCGAAAATGTCATTGTTCGCGGTTGTACAGTGTATGCCGCACATGGCGGCTTTGTGGTGGGCAGTGAAATGAGTGGCGGTGCCAAAAATATTCATGTAAGTGATTGCACCTTTATTGGCTCTGATATCGGCCTGCGTTTTAAAACAACCCGTGGCCGTGGTGGTGTGGTAGAAGATATTTTCATTAATAATATTTACATGAAAGATATCCCGGGTGATGCCATATTGTTTGATATGTACTATGCTGCCCGTGATCCGATTCCTTTGGCAGGTGAAGAAAGAGCTTTGCCTGCGGTAGAATTTAAACCGGTAGATGAAACTACGCCGCAGTTTAAAAATATCCGCATAAATAATGTATATGTGAATGGTGCGGAAAAAGCGGTCTTTATCCGTGGCCTGCCCGAAATGCATATCAATAACCTGCAGTTCAGTAACCTGGTGCTGCAATCAAAAAAAGGCCTGGATATACAGGAGGCATCCAATATCAGTTTTAAAAATGTTCAGTTATATACTACGGAGTTGAACCCGGTAGTAGACATTATCAATAGCGATAACATCAGTTTTGATAAATTGCAATACAGTAACCAGGCTGAGCTCCTGTTCAGGATAAACGGGGAAAGAAGCAAGCCGGTTAAAGTAACCAATACTGATGATAAAAAAGCTAAAAAAGCATATAGCTACGAACTGGGTGCGGTACAGCCTTAAGCGGTGCCGGGGTTAATTAATTTGAATAAAGTATTTGTATGATGAAGAAATTATTTGTTCTCTTGCTGCTGGTCTTTTCTGTTACTGCCACACAGGCACAGGATATACCTTATTCGCAACGTATGTCCAATACCGTGTTATACCACTGGAAAGACTCTTTTGCCTTTCCCGGTAAGCCGGCCCGCTGGAGTTACGATTTTGGTGTGATACTGAAAGGCATTGAAAATGTATGGAATGCTACCGGTGATCCAAAATGGTATAACTATATACAGAAGAGCATGGACTTCTTTATTGAAAATCCTGCCCAGATAAAAGACTATAAAAAGAGTACCTATAATATTGATTACGTGAACAACGGTAAACTGTTTCTTACCCTGTTCCGTGTAACCGGCAATAAAAAATACAAACAGGCTGCTGATACTTTACGCCAGCAATTGCGTGAGCATCCCCGTACAAAAGAAGGGGGCTTCTGGCACAAACAGGTATATCCCTGGCAGATGTGGCTGGATGGGTTATACATGGGCCAGCCTTTTTATTCAGAGTATGCCATGTTATTTCATGAGGATACTACTTTTAATGATATTGCCCGCCAGTTTGTATTGATGGAAAAAACAGCCGCGATCCTAAAACCGGTTTATTATATCATGGTTATGATGAAAGCCGCCAGCAGAAATGGGCCGATAAAACAACCGGTCGTTCACCACATGTATGGGGACGTGCGCTGGGCTGGTATGGCATGGCCATGGTAGATGCGCTGGATTATTTCCCCGAACAACATGCCGGTAAAGATGCTATTATTGCCATACTAAATCGTTTTGTTAAAGCGGTTACCGCTGTACAGGACAAAAAAACGGGGCTATGGTACGATATTGTTGATATGCCCAATGAGCCCCGCAATTATTTTGAAGCCTCAGCTTCCTCCATGTTAGTGTATACCATTGCCAAGGCAGCCCGTAAAGGATATATTCCTTATGGTTATGCGGCAGTAGCGAAAAAAGGCTTTGATGGTATTATCAAAGAGTTTATTGAAGTGGACGATAAAGGACTGACCAACCTGAAAGGAACCGTTAGCGTTTCGGGCCTGGGTGGTAATCCTTACCGCGACGGCAGTTTTGATTATTATATGAGCGAGAAAGTGGTTGTGAATGATGCCAAAGGCGTGGGTGCATTTATACTGGCCGCTACTGAAATTGAAATGCAGCCTTTATTCAAATACGGTAAAACAAAAAGCGGTGCTTCTAAAACAGTGGTGCTGGACACTTACTATAATAATGAGTGGAAAAAAGATATTACCGGTACACCTGTACGCTGGCATTATACCTGGGATGACAGAACCAATGGCGGTTACTATTTATTAGGCAATATATTTAACCAGCATGGGGCAGGTATTACTTCACTGGATAAAGCGCCTACAGCAGCCAATTTAAAAAATGCCGGGGTATACGTTATTGTTGACCCTGACACAGATAAAGAAACAGAAAAACCAAACTATGTTCAGCCACAGGATGTGGCAGCCCTGACCACCTGGGTAAAAAATGGTGGCGTACTGGTATTACTCGGCAATAACCAGGGGAATGCCGAATTCACGCATTTTAATACTTTGTCAAAAGCTTTTGGTATAACCCAAAATGAGGACAATAAGTTAATGGTGAAGAACAACAACTATGCTGAAGGAGAGGTGAAGATCCCGGCCGGTAACGAGATCTTTAAAACTGCTAAAAACCTTTTCCTGAAAGAGATCAGTTCTTTAACGGTTACCAAACCGGCAAAAGCGGCCCTTACACATGACGGCTATGTGGTGTATGCCACTGCACAATATGGTAAAGGCAGTGTGTTGGTACTGGGCGATCCCTGGATCTATAACGAATACGTAGATGGGAAAAAACTGCCTTTGGAATATGAGAACTTTAAAGGGGCTAACGATTTTGTGAAATGGTTATTAGGTAAAGCGAAAAAATAAATAAACACCAGATGCAATTAACAAAACAAAATATCGCACAGGTTAAACCGCAGGAAGGATTGATCATTCCCGGTGAAAACTTATTTGCCCTGCCCGAAAAAGTATTACAATTCGGGACCGGGGTATTGCTGAGAGGGTTACCCGATTATTTTATTGATAAGGCAAACCGTGCCGGAATTTTTAACGGGCGTGTAGCCGTGGTTAAATCAACCGCAACCGGTGGCGCCGATGCTTTTGACCAGCAGGAAGGTTTATATACCTTATGTGTGCGGGGGCTGGAGAATGGTAAACAGGTGGAAGAAACGATCATTAACGCATCTATCAGCCGTGTACTGGCTGCCAAAACAGAGTGGAATGCTATCCTGGAAATAGCGGCGAGTGAGCATTTACAGGTTATTATTTCCAATACAACCGAAGTGGGTATCAGTCTGGTGGAAGAAAGTATTGAACAGGATCCGCCAACTTCTTTTCCGGCAAAACTGCTCGCCGTATTATACCATCGTTATAAAGCTTTTAATGGTGATGCAACAAAAGGTTTGGTAGTGTTACCCACCGAGCTGATCACTGATAACGGCATTAAATTACAGCAGATAGTTTTACAATTAGCCGCCTGGAATAAACTGGAGGAGGCATTTGTGCAATGGTTACAGGCATCTAACTATTTCTGCAATACCCTGGTGGACAGGATCGTACCCGGTAAATTGCCTGCGGCAGAACAACAGCAGACAGAAGCCGCATTGGGTTATACGGATGAACTGATGATCATGTCGGAAGTATACCGCCTCTGGGCTATTGAAACGGATAATGAAAAGGTAAAAGAAATATTATCCTTCAGCCAGGCCGATGCGGGTGTGGTACTGACACCGGATATCACGAAGTTCAAAGAACTGAAACTGCGCTTACTGAACGGCTCGCATACTTTCACCTGTGCCTATGCCATTTTGCAGGGCTTTACAACGGTGAAAGAAGCCATGAATGATGATGGTTTTTACCAGTTCATTGATGGCCTGATGAAGGAAGAGATCATTCCTGCACTGGATAGTAAAGTAGTACCAACTGATGAGGCCATCACTTTTGCCAATCATGTACTGGACCGTTATAAAAACCCCTACCTGGAGCATAAATGGTTGAGTATTGCCGTGCAATACACTTCAAAAATGTTCATGCGGAATGTGCCGCTGATCATCGGCTATGCAAAGAACACAGGCAAAGTGCCTGAGAAGATGGCCATGGGTTTTGCTGCTTACATATTGTTGATGAATATTGACAAAAATGAACAAGGCGAGTTTGAAGGACAAATAAACGATCGTACGTATACGATCACCTGCCAGTATGCACAGGCATTATCTGATAAATGGAAAAAGAACGAGGAGATCAGCGATCTGGTGGCAGACATATTATCAGATACTACAATATGGGGAGGTAATAACCTGCTCGAGATAAAGGGTTTTGAACAGGCGGTAAAAGAAAATGTAACAACACTTATAAAGCAGTATTTTAGTAGCCAGGTTTTAACATAAACAAGGCAAAATAACTATATGAAACAAAGAGTATTGCAGGTACACCCCAATGATAATGTATTGGTGGCACTGCAAAATTTAACCCGTGGGGAAGAGATAGTATTTAACGGTGCGAGTTACACATTGGTGGATGATATTCCGGCCAAGCATAAGTTTTTTATGCAGGACATGAACGAAGGTGATCCTATTACCATGTATGGTGTACTGGTGGGTAAGGCACAGTATCTTATTCCCAAAGGTGCTATCATGAATACGGATAACACCAAACATGCAGCAGATCCGTTTTATTACAGGCCCTATGAATATACCTGGCAGGCGCCCGATGTATCAAAATTTGCCGGCCGTACTTTTAATGGTTACCACCGTGCCGATGGCCGCGTGGGTACTGCCAATTACTGGCTATTTATTCCAACGGTTTTTTGTGAGAACAGGAACCTGGATGTTATCCGTGAGGCTTTGTACAATGAGCTGGGGTATGAAGTAACCGATAAGTACAAACAAAAAGCACACCTGTTACTGGAGTTATATAAAAGCGGCGCTGATATAGCAACAGCCGACCTGGATATAAAAGAATCAACAGTCAATACCAGCCGCGTGTTTAAAAATGTGGATGGTATTAAATTCCTGAATCACCAGGGTGGTTGTGGCGGTACACGCCAGGATGCCGGTGTATTGAGCAAGTTATTAGCGGCTTATGCCGACCATCCGAACGTAGCCGGTGTAACGGTTTTAAGCCTGGGTTGCCAGAATTTACAGGTGGCCGATTTCTTAAAAGACCTGAAGCAACGTAACCCGGATTTTGATAAACCGCTTTATATTTTTGAACAGCAGCAATCGCAAAGTGAAGAGCAGCTGGTAACCGAAGCTATCCGCAAAACATTTTTAGGCTTAATAGAGATTAATAAAATTGAACGTAAACCTGCCCCGTTAGATAAACTGGTGATTGGTGTGAAATGCGGTGGTAGTGATGGTTTCAGCGGTATCTCTGCCAACCCGGCAGTAGGTTATACCTCTGACTTGGTAGTAGGCCTGGGCGGTAAAATATTACTGGCCGAATTCCCTGAATTATGCGGCGCTGAGCAGAATTTAATTGACCGTACCAAAGATGAAGCAGCGGCTAAGAAGTTTATTCATTTGATGACAGCTTATAATGAAGAGGCACACAGAGTAGGTTCCGGCTTTCATATGAACCCATCACCCGGTAATATTAAAGACGGCCTGATAACCGATGCCATTAAAAGTACCGGCGCTGCCCGCAAAGGTGGTACCTCACCGGTAGAAGATGTATTGGATTATACCGAGCCTGCCGTTAAACCCGGTCTGAACCTGGTTTGTACACCCGGTAATGATGTGGAAGCAACTACCGGTAAAGCAGCCAGCGGTGCTACATTAATATTGTTTACGACTGGTCTGGGTACACCTACCGGTAACCCGGTTTGTCCTACTATTAAAGTGGCAACCAATAATGCGTTAACCAAACGCATGGGCGATATTATTGACATTAATACAGGCCCCATTATCGAGGGCGACCTGACCATTGAAGAAATGGGCGAAGAAATATTGGAGTATTGTATCAAGGCTGCCAGCGGTGAGGTGATACCGAAGGCCGTGCAATTGAATCAGGATGATTTCATTCCATGGAAGCGTGGCGTATCGTTGTAGTTTTTTATTTTGGTAATCAACTGCATTGCTACTATCAGCTTTAGTTGTGTCACTCACTTCTACGTCCGGTAATGCTATTGAGCATTGTGCAAGTGTCATTTTGTAATTGCAGGTTTACAGCATTGCGCATTAAGCATTTTGCGTTAAGCCTGCTGATTAGCAAACAGAACGATGAAGCGTGCGACCCACAACATTTTTGTTGGGGTACAGCGCAACAGAAGATCATCTGTGTTACAACAGCTGGTAACAAAAAAGTAAAAGAAACTTATAGAGATTATTAAAATAAGGAGCGTATGAAAAAGTTTTTAGATGAGAATTTTTTGTTGAATACCAAAACAGCAGAACGGTTATACCATGAGTTTGCCAAACACATGCCTATAATTGATTATCATTGTCACTTACCGCCACAACAAATTGCAGAAGATACGCAATTTAAAAACCTGACGCAGGTGTGGTTGTACGGCGATCATTATAAATGGCGTGCCATGCGTTCCAACGGTGTGGATGAAAGTTTTGCTACCGGCAATAAAAGCGATTGGGAGAAATTTGAAAAATGGGCAGAAACTGTTCCGTATACCTTACGTAATCCTTTATACCATTGGACACACCTGGAGCTGCAACGCTATTTTGATGTACAGGATATTTTAAATGGGGATACTGCCAGGAAGATATATGACGAGTGTACAGCCAAATTGCAAACACCGGAGTATAGCGTACGTAATTTGTTACGTAAGATGAATGTGAAACTGGTATGTACTACCGATGATCCTGTTGATTCGCTGGAATACCATACACAGATCAAAGAAGATGGTTTTGAAATTCCTATTTTACCGGCTTTCCGCCCGGACAATGCCATGAATGTTAGCAGCGCTGCCAAATTCAATGCTTATGTAAAAAAACTGGAAGGCGTTACCAATATTGCTATTTCCTCCTTTGATGACTTTTTATATGCCTTACAAAACCGTCACGATTTTTTTGCGTCGATGGGTTGTAATGTATCGGATCACGGCCTGGAGAATATTGATGCGGAAGACTTCACGGGATCTGAGATCGATACTATTTTCAGTAAGATACATGGCGGTAAAGAATTAGGGGAACTGGAACAACGTAAATTCCGTTCGGCTATGTTATTACATTTTGCCGAGTGGGATTGGGAGAAAGGCTGGGTACAGCAGTTTCACCTGGGCGCTTTGCGTAATAACAATAACCGTTTATTGAGTTCATTAGGGGCAGATACCGGCTGGGATTCGATCGGTGACTTTCCGCAGGCACGTTCCTTATCTACTTTCATGGATAAGCTGGATACCAATAACCGTTTGGCAAAAACTATTTTGTACAATTTAAACCCGGCTGATAATGAGTTAATGGCTACCATGATCGGTAACTTTAACGACGGATCGGCTGTAGGTAAAATACAATGGGGCTCAGGCTGGTGGTTCCTTGACCAGAAAGATGGTATGACCAAACAGATCAATGCGCTGAGCAATATGGGCCTGTTAAGCCGTTTTGTAGGCATGCTTACTGATTCCAGGAGCTTTTTATCCTTCCCGCGTCACGAATACTTCAGGAGAATTTTATGCGACCTGTTTGGTGCCGAAGTAGAGAACGGCGAATTACCTAACGATATTAACTGGATAGGTAAAGTAATACAGGATATATGCTTTAACAATGCCAAAAACTATTTCGGCTGGCAGCAACTGGACGAAAAAGTGCCTGCTAAAAAAGAAGCAGCTTTATCTTAATTTAAATGTAGTTTGTCTGCATACTGAATACTATATATCTATATACTGATGATTTTTTGTTTTGGAGAATTATTGCTGCGTATGTCGCCTGTACTGGGTGGCAAGTGGATCGATACTAATACCATCCCGGTATATGTAGGCGGTGCAGAATTAAATGCGGCAACAGCATTGGCCAACTGGCAGGTACCGGTACGTTATGGTACGGCTTTGCCGGATAACTATTTGTCGCAGGAAATCATTGAGCATGTCCGTTCTAAAAATATTGATACGGGAGCCATTCATTTTTCAGGCAACCGTATCGGGTCTTATTATTTACCGCAGGGCGCCGATCTGAAAAATGCAGGCGTGATCTATGACCGGGCTTATTCCGCATTCTGGGAATTGCAACCCGGATCTATTGACTGGGATAAAGCGCTGGAAGGTTGTACCTGGTTTCATTTCAGTGCCATCAGTCCGGCTTTAAATGAAAATGTAGCGGCTGTTTGTAAAGAGGCTTTGGAAGCAGCTGTTAAAAAAGGACTGACTATTTCTGTTGACCTGAACTACCGCGCCAAGTTATGGCAATACGGTAAACAACCAACGGAGGTAATGCCCGAACTGATCGCTTACTGTGATGTAGTGATGGGTAATTTATGGGCGGCTGAAAAACTGGCGGGTATACAATCGCCTTTGGATGATAGTATTGGCATAGCCACAGAAACTTTTATAGAAGCGGCCAATACCAGTGTAGCGGCGTTTAAACAACAATACCCGAAAGCAAAACAATTTGCCTATACTTTCCGTTTGGAAAAAGATTACTGGGCTTATTATAACGACGGGCAAAGTGTTGCCACATCACAGGTGTACAATATTGAACAGATAGTAGACAAAGTAGGTTCGGGGGATTGTTTTATGGGTGGACTGATCTATGGTATTACTCATCATAATCCTGCAGCAGAGATCGTAAATTTTGCAGCTTCTGCAGCCGTTGGCAAACTATCGGAAATCGGTGATGCCAGCCAACAGACCATTGAACAGGTGAAAGCCAGGTATAAATAATGATAATCATGACGCAGGAAGAAATAATAAATGCCGTTAAGGCGCAGGGCGTATTGCCTTTGTTTTATAACGAGGATAAGGAACTGTGTATACAAATTACACAAACTTTATACAATGCTGGTATCCGTGTAATTGAGTTTACCAACAGGGGAGAAGCGGCTTTTGAAAACTTTAAAGCCCTGGTTGAATTGAAGCAATCGGCCTTGCCTGACCTGGTATTGGCCGTTGGTACCATACGTACAGCCGAGCAGGCCACTAAGTTTATTAATGCGGGTGCTGATTTTTTGATCAGTCCTGTTTTTGATGCAACAGTTTGTGATGTGGCTTATTTACACAAGGTATTATGGATACCGGGTTGTATGACACCCACGGAGATACATGTGGCGGAAAATGCAGGTTGTAAACTGGTGAAGCTGTTCCCGGGAAATGTATTGGGAACGGAATTTTTATCGGCTATTAAAGAATTATTCCCCAATATGTTATTCATGCCTACCGGCGGCGTAGATGTATCAGAAGCCAGTATTGGCGCCTGGTATAAGGCAGGTGTTTGTGCTGTGGGCCTGGGGAGTAAGCTGATCAGTAAGGACCTGTTGGCAAAAAAAGATTTTGAGACCATAGGTAATTTAACCCGGCAGGCAATGGATATTGCGGCCGCTGTAAAAAAATAAAACGATATGCTGCAACAAAACGGAACTGCAAAAATGACGAACTACAGGTGGGCCATCTGC
Source organism: uncultured Terrimonas sp. (assembly GCA_964445775.1). GTDB lineage: Bacteria > Bacteroidota > Bacteroidia > Chitinophagales > Chitinophagaceae > Terrimonas. The sequence continues at coordinate 33,206 of CAYUMH010000020.1, read as the reverse complement.
TCATTGTTATTTTTTGCAACCACCATTAACTACCTGGACAGGCAGGTTTTATCACTTACCTGGAAAGATTTTATTGAACCCGAGTTTCACTGGAGCAATAAAAACTACGGTGATATTACGGCTATATTCTCCCTGGTATATGCTGTTGCCATGTTGTTTGCGGGTCGGTTTGTTGACTGGATGGATACCAAGAAAGGTTTTTTATGGGCCATTTTTATCTGGTCTATCGGCGCCTGTTTACATGCATTTTGCGGTATTGCTACTTCGGGTATGGTGGCCGGTGAATGGTTTGTAGGTTTTGAAGGTGCTAAAGAAACGCTGGCTAAAGTAGGCGATACCTCTTTAATTATTTCTACCAGTGTTAACTTATTTATTGTTGCCCGTGTGGTATTGGCAGTGGGAGAAGCCGGTAACTTTCCGGCTGCTATTAAAGCTACGGCAGAATACTTTCCTAAAAAAGCCAGGGGCTTTGCTACCAGTATTTTTAATGCAGGCGCTACCGTTGGTGCTTTACTGGCTCCTTTATCTATTCCTTTTATAGCTGAGGCCTGGGGTTGGGAAATGGCGTTTATTATTATTGGTGCTTTAGGTTTTATATGGATGGGTTTCTGGATATTTATGTATAAGAAGCCACATGTACATCCTAAAGTAAATAAGGCTGAACTGGAATATATTAACCAGGATGATGTGGCAGAGGAAGGGACCATATTTGATCAAACGGTGGTAACTCAACCTAAAATATCTTTTGGAAAGATATTGGGATATAAACAGACCTGGGCTTTTGCAGTAGGTAAGTTTATGACAGATGGAGTGTGGTGGTTCTTTTTGTTCTGGACGCCTGCTTACCTGAAGTCGGTATACGGTTTATCTTCTACCGAAAGTGCTCCGCAGATATTTGTATTATACGCGATAACCTTATTATCCATTATCGGTGGCTGGTTACCTACTTTTTTTGTAGAGAAGAAAGGCATGAACCCTTATGCCGGACGTATGCGGGCTATGCTGATATTTGCTTTTTTCCCTTTACTGGCATTGCTGGCACAACCCTTAGGTAGCATATCGGTTTGGATGCCGGTAATTATTATAGGTATTGCCGGTGCCGCTCACCAGTCATGGAGTGCCAATATATTTTCAACGGTGGGTGATATGTTCCCAAAATCGGCCATTGCTACTGTTACCGGTATTGGCGGTATGGCTGGCGGACTGGGTTCTTTCCTGATTAATAAAGGTTCTGGCGTTTTGTTTGACCATGCCGAGAAAACAAATATGAAACTATTAGGCTTTGAGGGTATTGAATCGGGTTATATGATCATTTTCTCTATTTGTGCTGTTGCCTACCTAATTGGTTGGGTGATCATGAAATCTTTAGTGCCGAGCTACGCTCCTATTAAACAATAAATGATTTTATCTTCTATAGAAAAAGTCCGTCTGAAAAGACGGACTTTTTTATTGTTAGCTATGTTAAATCAGGAGTTATACCTGGGTAGCACATGCGTCAGATTACTTATTGCTGATAACAACTTTATACTGCTGCTTTAATTTTTTACTCCTGGCGGTTAATACAATCCGGTATACTTCCTTACCCCATACATTGGACAGGCGGGGATCGGTAACCGGCATGGTTTCATAAGTGGCCGACAGTAGTTTGGGATCATATTGAATGGTGAGTGTTTCATTTTGTTTTTCCAAAACAATAGTTCCATTATTTCCTATTACGGGCTTGGCCCAACTCATTAAATGAAAGGCGGTGGTACTATCTGCCCGGGTCAGTTCCGCATCATCCGTAATTGTTAGGCCATTGGCCTGTAAGGTAAACCGGCGGTCCCATTGTTTAATGCCGGCATCTTTGGGATAGGCCTGGGTAAGATCTAATGAGAATGAATTTTTCTTAGGATCGAATTTTGCCTGCTGTGCTTTGTATTGGGCACCAAATGGCTGCGCCTGTCCATTGATGAGGGGAACATTGTGATAATTACTCTGCATGGTCCAGATACTGTACCTTTTACTGCTGAATGTTTCTTTGGTATAAGTACCCACACCTACATCAATAATGAAAGGAATATTTTTATAATAAAGCGAAAAAGTACCAACGTCGTTATGGTTATGACTTTCGTTGTTGAATCCACCTTTTGCGGCAAAGAAGAAGTTGTTGTTTCGGATATAACAGAATTCGGTTTGGGGATACCAGGTGTAGGGAGCCGTTGATAAGGCCGGAGCCGTTTGTTTTACCTGTGCATAGGTTTGTATATTCTCAATGGTACGGTAAAAATCCCGGCCTTCATTAATAAACTCACGGGCCGTTTCTTTTTGTGCCAGGTAAGCGGCATAGGCTTTCATTTCGGGGCTGTTAACGGCCTGTCCAAAGCGGTATACCAGTCCGGCTTCACCACCGCCTTTGGCCGAAGCATCGGCAAAGTTTACTACCCAGCCATTGCCTACATAACTGCGGCTGATGTATTCGCCCATGTCTTTAATCATGGGATAACTGAAGATGTTTATTTTACCGCCTGAGGCTTCGTTTAATACCTGTAAATAATCATACAGTTTGCCGGCAGCATGTCCCCAATAGGAAGGACCTTCTTCGCAGGCGCCATCTTCTTTTACATGATTTAAAAATTTGTCTACACTGCGCATGGTTTTGTATACACCTTTGGTGCGCACACTATCATCGGCCACCAGCAGCATACATACCAATACGTTGGCATTGCACCATACATTCCAGTTATTAATGGTAGCGCCGGGTTTTGCATTGAATGCCTGCCACCAGTAATTATCTCTTTGTAAATAAGGAATGATGATGCGGTCGGTGACCTGTTTTTTTACTTTGACAGCAATTACGGGGTCAACTTTATTCCACTCATCTTTAAAAAGGTATAAGGCCCAGGATAATAAAGAGCCTACATCGCCGGAAACCAGGTCAATGATCTCTTCCCGAAAATCGGGCAGGGAACGGCGTGTTTTTTGTACAACCTGGTGAGCGGATAAGGTCCAGGATGAATGTTCGGAGATTGCCCACACGCCGTCAATTACCTGGTCCATAAACCGGCCTTTACCTTCGGCCAGCTCTGCTATTAACAAAGATGAGAGCGCATTTACATTACTGTTTAATGGCGCTTCCATGGTAGTCCTGGTACCGGTACGCTCATAATCAAGATAAGCGGTGGCCGGTACCGTCTTCCATTGATAGGTTAAGAATTTGCTGCCATTGGCTATTAAACTGTCTTTAACCGTACCGGTGTATTTATCCCAGCCGGCCCTGTCGGCATATAAAGGATATTTTACCCATGTATGATTGGGTTGCAGGTAACCGGCCAGTTGTGATTCAGTTGCGGCCTGTACCAGCAGGTTCCTGTTGGTTTGCGCATGGATGGCAGTTGCAAGCAATAACAAACAAAGAGAATATATAAAACGGTAACGTATGGTTGAAAACATAGAGCCCTGTATTTCTTTTAAAAGTAAAATTTTACTAAGGAAATACAGGGCTTTGTAAGATGTTTATTTGTGCAAACGATTTACTCAACGACTAATAAACCATATGGACAAGAATTTTAAAGGTTGTGGTGATAGTGGACTTTTGAGTTTCTTTTTATATTTTACAAACTTTAAACTAAAAAATATAATAACCACCAAGTAAGTTATGAAACGATTTCTGTTGCTTTTAAGCATTTGTTGGAGCATAAGTATGCAGGGCCAGCAATTTAAGATTGATTTGTTTTCACAAGGGAGTGTAAAGAAAAGTAGATCGACTTTCCACCGCTATGGTAAAAGTCTATACACATATGAAATGGAATATACTAAAGTACATGGGCCTTATCTAACGAATTTTAAAAAAGTAAAATATAAACTGGAATTTACCCAATACGATGAAGCATTAAAAGAGATCAGGAAACTATCAATTGATAAAGGTGAAAAAGATTTAGGACCGTTTAGCCCGGTGGTACATTATGGTGCAACTGCTATATATGTGTTGTATTCCCGGTTTACTGATGGGGATATGATAAAAATGTACGTAGCTAAAGTAAACCCTGATGATTTGTCTGTTATAACTACAAAGGAAGTTATGGAGCATGACCAAAAGAACCAGAATTTCTGGCGAGCTCTTAAAAGAATGGAACAGTCTACGATTTTATTTACTGCTTCAGCTGATGGTAAAAATATGTGGATTGTTCAGGTAAGCCCTACACAGGTTATTAGTACAGTAATAGATGATAAACTTAACGTTATTCAACAGTCAGAGCCATTGCCAGGAAAAATGGAAAATATACAGGTTACAGGAACTTACATGGGGAATGATGGTAACAAGGTGTTGGTATGTAAGTATAATAGTGCTGATGAAAATAAGGATTACGACAGGGCTGTTTTTTTTCAACCGGCGAATGCCAAATGGGTATCAAAACTTATTAATTTACCGGATGGGTTCTCATTGGGATATCTTAGTGTACAGGAGTCTAGAACGAGAACGAAGTTGTACTTTAGCGCCGAATATTTTGCTAAAAAGCATGATGAAGGCAACCGGGGTGTTTTGTTGGGTGAGATATATATTGCTAGCCAATCCATTTCCAGTCCTGCTATCCATCCATATACGGAAGAACTGAAACAACGAATCTTGGACCTTGATTTCGCTTCCAGGAAAAATGGAGAAATTGTATTCTTAGGTCGTGGTATAGGTTATAAGATCACCGAAATGGAAAATGGCACCATTGTTTTATCGGGTGATATGCATACCTCAGCCAGTACAACCAATTATACTTTTTATTATGTTGGCCCGGTAATACATGCTTTTATAAAACCTGGTAAAAAGGCTGTAATGACACTGATACCTAAAAAACAAGCCGAAGAGTCGGTTACAGAGTTTTTTAATTATGTTTACCAGGATAAGTTCATCTGTGTTTATGCGGATATACCCAAGTTCCAGGAAAAGGAACTTACCGATAAGCAAATAGGATTAGTGCGCCGGGTTGTTGAAATGGTGCCAGTTGTCAACGTATATGATTCAGATGGAAAATTGCTGGAAAGGAAAATGTTAATTGATAGCCCTAAAAAAATGAAAGGAAATGTAATGCTGGGAAGCCGGTCTAAAATTGCAGATAATAAATTCCTTTTTCCTGTTGGTAAATCCAAAGAGAATATGGCAGGGCATTATATAGATGTTAACGAGTTTTGTTACCTCGAGATTTTATAACACTTATTGATATTGCCAAGCTGGTTGTTATAGTCGACAGGCTGCCTGATGCGCAGGGGTAGTACGCAGCAAAGCGAAGTACCGGAGCGAAGCGGAGCCCGGAGCAGCAGGAACAATTGCTGAACAGTATTACTGAAGCTGACAGCCCCGACATAAAAAAGCCGTCAACATGTTGACGGCTTTTTTTATTGTTATATTTCGTTTATAATTTAGCTACACTGCGTTTAATAAAGCTGGTGAGCTCGCTGCCGGTTAATAAACCCTGCGACAGTAAGGCCAGGTCGAATGTTTGTTTGGCCAATACCGTTTTTTCTTCCTCATTTTCCAGTTGCGATAAACGGATCACCAGCGGGTGATTACCATTCACCGTTACTTTATAAGTATCGGGCATATTGCCATAAAAGCCCATCATACCGCCACCGCCCATAGCAGCCATATCTTTCATACGGCGCATGAACTCGTCCATGGTTACGGTTACCGGCATATCATCGGCCTGTAATGCTTCTACACTTACCTGCATATTGGATTTGGCTATGGCGCTTTCAAACACGGTTTTTACAGCCGTGCTTTGTTCTTCGCTTAAAGCCAGTGGCGGCGCATCTGTTTTGCTGATGAGGTTATCAATGGTATCGGCATCCACCCGTTTTACCTGTGTTTTTTCCAGCTTTTGTTCCAGGTGGCTGATAAAGTGATTGTCCAGCGGTGCATCCATTAACAATACATCATAACCCTTGCTGTTGGTGGTTTGTATAAAGCCGTCCTGTTTGCCGGTATCGTTGGTGTACAGGTAGATCAGCTGCCCGTCTTTATTGGTCTGGTTTTCTTTTACCTTGTTATGGTATTCTTCTAAAGTGAAATTTTCTTTATTGGTGTTTTGCAGTAAAGCAAATTGCTGGGCCTTTTCGTAAAACTTTTCATCGGTGATCATACCGTATTTTACAAACAGGCCAATGTCTTCCCATTTGGCTTCGTAACCTAAACGGTCTTTACTGAAATGCTCGGCCAGTTTATCGGCTACTTTTTTAGTGATATAGGTATTGATCTTTTTTACATTGCCATCGGCCTGTAAAAAGCTACGCGATACGTTCAGCGGGATATCCGGTGAGTCGATCACACCATGTAACAGCATTAAAAATTCAGGCACAATATCTTTTACTTCATCGGTAATAAATACCTGGCGGCTGAACAGCTTGATTTTGTTAGGACGCAGCTCCACATCTTTTTTCACCTTGGGGAAATACAATACACCGGTAAGGTTAAAAGGATAGTCCACGTTCAGGTGGATCCAGAACAAAGGATCATCGGAGAAAGGATATAACTCTTTATAAAAGTTTAAATAATCTTCATCCTTTAATTCACCGGGCTGTTTAACCCAGATAGGATGCGTGTTGTTGATGATATTATCGATCTCAACCTGTTTGTATTTAGGCTTTCCTTCAGCATCTTCACCATCGGGTACCGAGTTGGTACGGGTACCAAATTTAATAGGGATGGGCAGGAAGGGACAATACTTGGTGAGTATTTCCTGTAATTTCTGCTGTTGCAAAAACTCTTCCGATTCGCTGTTGATGTGTAGTATAATATCGGTACCACGCTGTAAACGGGTGCCTTCGGTTAATTCATACTCGGTGCTGCCGTCACATACCCAGCGTGCCGGTGTAGCACCATCCTGGTAAGAAAGGGTTTCGATCTCCACTTTATCGGCTACCATGAAGGCAGAATAAAAACCTAAACCAAATTTGCCGATCAGTTCATTGGCGTCTTTGGCATCTTTAAATTTTTCGACAAACTCAGTCGCCCCCGAAAAGGCGATCTGGTTGATGTATTTTTTTATTTCATCGGCCGTCATACCGATGCCACGGTCGCTGATGGTGATGATCTTTGCTTTTTCGTCAAAACTCACTTCTACCTGCAACTGGCCTAATTCGCCGTTATACTGACCTAATGACGCAAGGCGTTTGATCTTTTGTGTCGCATCTACTGCATTGGAAACCAGTTCACGTAAAAAAATCTCGTGATCGGAGTACAAAAACTTCTTAATAATGGGGAAAATATTCTCCGTGTGTATGGAGATAGTACCTTTTTCTTGCATAATGGTTCAATTTTTTACAAATGACAATCCATCTTAGCAATAGCTGTTCCAAAGCAGGTAAATGGGACAAACTGGCAGAAAGGCGGGCCACCCACCCCCCGGCCCCTAAAGGGGAGGTCAGCGCACCATTTTAACTGTAGTAATATTAAGTCCGGTTCGTGAGACACGAACCTTGGCCTAAGCCCTTAATATTTATCAATCTAGTCATGAGTAATGAAACCTGACTGTTTTCATTACCAAATTTTCAAATTAGCTAATTATCTAATTCCCTAATTTCTTCCCGATACTTTCCATCATTTCCATCTGTACTTCCTGTATCTGCAGTAAACGTTTATTCTGGTGTAACAGAATATGGTCCAGCTTTTCGTGTAACATACGTATCTCCACCTCGGCTTTCAGGTTTACCTTGTAATCATGTTCGGCACGTTCACGGTCCTTATCCTCCTGGCGGTTCTGGCTCATCATAATAACCGGTGCCTGCAATGCTGCCACACAGGATAAGATCAGGTTAAGTAAAATAAAAGGATAGGGGTCAAAGCCTTTATTATGAAATAAAAAGGCATTGATCAGCATCCATACCACCAGGATACCCAGGAACAGGATAATAAAATTCCAGCTGCCACCGAATGCGGCTACTCTATCGGCCAGCTTATCGCCAAAGCTGGGTGGTTTTACATTTTTATGTTTATGGGAAATGGTCAGCTGTTTCTGGCGGATGCTTTTGGCCACCATTTTCTCCACATCATTCAGTTCTCCTAATTCTGCATGCAGCAGTTCATCGATATATTGTTTACGGCTCTCACTTATTTGTTCGGGACTAAGATCGGTGAGGTCTTTCATCTGCGGATGGTGCTGGCGCAGGAAGTCGGAGAAAGAACATACTTCCATATCGATTGCGGGTTTCATATCGTAAAATTTTAGAAAAGCTACGTCATTTTGTGCAAAGAGACTAAATAGGGAAGAAAGATGTATCCTAGGTGATTTTGGGTATGTAGTATGCGGTATATAGTATTCAGACCGTGTGATGGGTGTAATGATCCGGGCAATGGTAAAATTAAGTGTGCCGGTATAACTGTATTAAAGTAAATTGCTGTTACAAAACTTTGCTTATGATACGGAGGTCAATATTAGCCGCACTACTGGTATTTACAGGCTCACAGGTATATGCTCAACCCAAATGGCAGGCAAAAGTGGACGCCGCTGCCGCTGCCCTGGAACAGAAAGTGATCAGCTGGCGTAGGGATTTTCATGAACACCCTGAACTGGGTAACCAGGAAAAACGTACAGCCGGTATTGTAGCCGCCCATTTAAAAAGCCTGGGTATAGATGTGCAGGAAGGTGTAGCGGTTACCGGTGTGGTAGGTATTTTAAAAGGCGGTAAACCCGGCCCCGTGGTGGCCTTACGTGCCGATATGGATGCTTTGCCGGTAACGGAACGTGGCAACCTTCCCTTTAAGTCGACTGTAAAAGCAAATTTTAATAACCAGGAAACCGGTGTAATGCATGCCTGCGGACATGACGCGCATGTGGCCATCCTGATGGGAGTAGCCGAGATTTTAGCCGGCATGCGTAATGAAATAGCCGGTACCATTAAGTTTATTTTTCAACCTGCCGAAGAAGGTATCAGTGGCCTGGATACCTATGGTGCCAAACAGATGGTAGAGCAGGGCGTATTGAAAAACCCGGATGTGGCGGCTATATTCGGCCTGCATATCAGTTCTATTACACCCGTGGGTTCACTTACCTATCGCCCCGGCCCTACAATGGCCGCGGTAGATGAATTAAAAATAACGGTACATGGTAAACAAAGTCATGGAGCCAGGCCCTGGACTAGTATTGACCCCATTGTAACATCTGCGCAGATCATTAATGGGTTGCAGACTATTATCAGCCGCAACGTGGATATTACCAAGAACCCCGCTGTGGTGAGTATTGGTGCCATACATGGCGGCATCAGGCAGAATATCATCCCCGAAAAAGTAGAGATGATAGGTACTATCCGGACCTACAATAATGATCACCAGCAGCTGATCCATAAACGCATTAACGAAGTAGCAAAAAATATTGCCGTAAGTGCCGGTGCCAGTGCCGATGTGGATATTGATATTTTATATCCCGTAACCAATAATGATAGCGTACTGACACAAAAGATGTTGCCTACTTTACAACGGGTGGCCGGTAAACAGTTTGTATCGCTGGTGGAGTTGCAGACCGGTGCAGAGGATTTTAGTTTTTACCAGCAAAAAGTGCCGGGCCTGTTTTTCTTTTTGGGCGCTATGCCAAAAGGAGTAAGTGCGGCACAGGCTGCGCCACACCATACTCCCGATTTTTTTATTGATGAAAGTAGCTTTGTATTAGGTGTAAGATCCTTAACCTCGCTGACCTTGGATTATTTACAGCAACCTGTACAAAAACCTGCGAAACGGTAATTATTTATAGCCTTCCCAGGTACGGTTGTCTTTATTAAAAAACCACCAGTAACCATTGGCATAACTGAAATTAAAAGCATAATACAGGGGCGTACTAAAACTTTCCGGCAATCTTTTTTTATCGGTCATTAAACCAGTTTTGGCACTGTACAGTTCAATCACTTTCATATCGGCATTTAACACCGCATACTCACTATCCTTAATACCGGTATAAATTACCGTGGTATTACGTGCAAGCTGGCGGTCTTCCATATCCTGGTCGCTTAACTCATCAGCCTGTTTTTTGCTGCTGCAATTCAGGTACAGGGTAGTGCGGCCTTCCAGTTCACCACCAATGGTTTTATAGCTGTACACTACAAATTTATTATCGGGGAAAAGGTATAGTTTATCCTTGTCATTATAAGTGCCTACCGATTGGTCGGTGGGTTGAAACATGCCTTCCTTATCCGTTTCCCTGTTAATGATCTCGCCTGTTGCATTGAGTATATAATGTCCTACACCGCCGTCATCATAACAATTATATTCAATCTGTTTACTGTTGGCATTGTACCATAAACCCCGCAGGTCGGCGCCGGCTTCAAAATTGCCATCAATTAAATGACCTTTGTCGCTGAAAATGGCCATCGGGTAGGTGGCATTCCCGATCATGGATGTGTAATAACGTTTAAACTTGGGATGCCAGGCAACGGCGCCGGAATTGCTGCCGTTTTCGCCGGGAATATATAAACTTAATTGTTTGCTTAGCTGCTTTTGTGCATAGATGGCCGGTACAAAAAACAGGGAAGCAAAAAGGCAGAGTAACAGGTGCTTGCGTTTCATTGTGTAATGATTTTAAGGTAAATGTACAACCGGGAATAATGCCTGTCAATACCCTCAAAACGGTAGTATACAAAAAAGAAGGATAGCCTTTATGTTACCATTGCCGGGCTGATAAGGGTTTTAGTGCGATAATATTCATAGTAACTGCGGCAGTTACCCATAAAAACCTTAGTATTTGCCGGTAAGATGTATCGGCAACAGCACCTTAAAAAAATGTAACTTAGGGGCAAATCAATTGTTATGCAACGCAGAGAAGTATTAAAAAGAACAGCAATGGCTGCTACGGCTTTTGCCTTAAGCCGTGACGCGTTTGCCGGTTTGTTTGATGATAAAATAATGCGCTTACCGGTTGATGAAAAAATTATCAGGATAGGCTCCAACGAAAACCCCCATGGTCCCAGCGCTTTGGCTAAAAAGGCCATGATGGATGCCGTGGCGTCGAGTAACCGTTATCCCTGGGATGTAACCACCAAACTGCGGGAAAAGATCGGCACTTTGTTTAACCTGGCTAAAGATAATGTGGTGATCGGTGCCGGCTCATCTGAATTACTGGGTGTTACTGCCACCTGGGCCGCTTTACAGAAAGGAACAGCCATTGCACCTGATCCTACTTTCAGGTTATGGATACCGGCAGCCAAACGCGTAGGGCTTCCTGTTAACTTAATACCCTTAACGGCCGATAAAGTAACGGACTTGCCTAAGATGCAGGCTGCTGTAGATGCTACTACGAGGTTGATCTATATCTGTAACCCCAATAACCCTACAGGCTCCATTATTCCTGCCAAAGAGCTGGAAGCATTTATAAAAAATACACCATCTCATATTATAATACTGCTGGATGAAGCCTATACCGAGTTCAGTGATGAGCCGTCTATGGCGCACCTGGTAAATGCACATCCCAACCTGGTGATTGCCAAAACCTTTTCAAAAGTATACGGACTGGCAGGGGCCAGGGTAGGCTATGTACTGGCACATGCGGATACGGCAAAACAATTAGCCGATCTGCAACCCTGGGCCAATGCGGGCGCCAGCGCAGTATCGCTGGCAGGGGCCCTCGCTACTATGGAGGATAAAAGTTTTATACCTTATTGCAGGACTGAGAATGAAAAAGCGAAAAAGATATTCTATTATTTACTGAGTGAACACGGGTTACGGTATATACCCTCGCATACCAGCTTTGTATATTTTGATGCTACCCGCTATCATAAGGATGTAAAAACAGTGCTGGAGAAAAGCAATATTTTTGGCGCCCGTACTTTTGAAGAGGGCACTAAATGGCTGCGTTTAAGTATTGGTACTACTGAGGAAATGCGGGCAGTAGCCAAAGCGCTGAATGAAGGCTAAGATAATCAGCCGGGAAATAAAAGAGCCCCATCTTCATAAGGTGGGGCTCTTTGTATAAAACGTTTTGTTTTATTAAAACTTAGCGGGCTCGCCGGGCTTAGGCGTCGATTTTTTAATGAACTGGCGTAAGTGTTCATTACTGCTGGCCAGGTCTTCTTTTCTTAAATACATCATATGACCGCTACGGTAACCTTCCCAGCTAATGCGGCTGGATAATTTACCGGCAGGGTCGATTTGCCACATATTGTACTTGGCATTGAAATAATCGCAGGCGCCATCATAATAACCTGATTGTACCAGTACATGCAGGTAGGGATTGGTGCTCATGGCACGGCCCAGGTTTTCACCGGTGCGGTCATTGGTCCTGTCCCAGGGATTAACCGGGCCAAACATATAATAACGGGCATCGGTTTTATACTTCAGTTCTTCACGCAGGTACATGTTGATAGGAGGCGTGAAAGCATGTAACCAGGAAGTAAGTTCTGCATTATAATCAGGGCGCTCACCGGCATCTTTTTTATCAATACCACGGTAACGGGAGTCTAAGCGGCCTACGGTAAATCCTTCCTTGCGTAATAATTCTTTCCAGAATAAATTGGTAGATACGTCTAAATTGTTTTGCAGGTAAATGCTTTCGGCAATGCCGGAATAACGGGCCATTTTAGCGGCAATGGTTTTTCTTTCCGCATCGCTTAACAGGCTGCCTTTATTAATAGCACTTACCAGTTCGTTCATGGTAAAGGCTTCTACTTCGGGTAATACTGCGGTCAGGTCTTTCTGCTGCAGATCGGCAGGTAGTTTTTTATGGTACCAGGCAGTAGCAGCATAGTAAGGTAAACGCAGGGCAGCAGCCTGTGCCGGGCTGCGCTGTATGCCCAGGTCGGTAGGCGATACCAGTATTACACCGTTCAGGTACATCCAGTGCGCTTCCTGTAATTCTAGTGCCAGGCCCGATACACGGGTGGTGCCATAGCTTTCACCAATCAGGTATTTGGGCGATGACCAGCGGTTGTAACGGCTTACAAAACTATTGATCCACTCGGCCAGGTATTTAACATCGGCATTAATACCAAAGAATTTTGTTTTAGGAACGTCCTTGCCTACAATGCGGGAAAAGCCGGTGTTTACGGGATCTATAAATACAATATCGGCCACATCTAAAATAGAATGTGGGTTCTCTTTAAAACCATAAGGTTGTACGGGATAACCTTCATCGTCAATCTTTATCAGTACAGGTCCGGTATAGGCAATATGCATCCATACGGAAGCAGTGCCTGGTCCGCCGTTAAAAGAAATAACCAAGGGGCGGGTGCCTTTATCACGTACATCGGTACGTTCGTAATAAGTAAAAAATAAACCGGCAATGGTTTTACCATCATCGTCCCAAACAGGCATGGTACCAACTGTTGCTTTATAAGGCACACGCTGACCTTTAATGGTTACCTCGTGATTGGAGGAGCTGGTAGCATCCGGGTTAAAAGGAATATCCGAAGATTGTTTCTTCTCTTCGCGGGGAGCTGCTTGTGGTGTTGCGGCTGCCGGTGCAGCACCTCCGGGAGCGCCACCGCCCTGCGAACGGGGTTGTGCAAATAAACTACTGCATACCAATGCGGCAACAGGGAGTAAAAGGGCAATTTTTCTCATGAGTTAAAAAGTTGAGTATTGCCAAACTTATGAAAATAATTGCTGAATGCCTACCGGGGCTAAATATTTGTTATGAATGGTTAGTATTAAGCCGGTTTCCCTGCCGTTTTTTGGTTACGGTCAGTGGTAACTCCGGGCATCGTTCTTTGCGCTAAGCCCCAATAGTAATGTTGCGGGTCGCACACTTGTGCTGCATAATATAGCTCAACGATCTCCTTCCAGGTTCTCAGGAGCTAAGGGTAACGGGGTTATCACCCGGTTGCGCTGTTGCCTGCGTTTTGTTTTTAACTTGTTTAACCAGATCAATGTACCTGTAATAGGCAGGGTAGTAGCTATTAAACAGGCAATAAAATAAATGATCTTGGTAAACATGCCATATACATTACCTACGTGAATGGCTTTAATAGATCCTGCTACCCGTTCATTAAATGGTTTGTCTTTAAAAATATCTTTTTTCGTTACACTATTATTAACTGCATCAATCGTAAGTTTATCGGCTGCAGCGGGTGCAAAAAATCCTGTTTTGTTTTTACTGATGTTCACCTGTTTAACCGGTTGTTCCGGCAGGCTGATACTATAATCGCCTTTATAGGGTAGGGCTTTATCAGCGGCAGCTATATATTCGTTAATATGCAGGGTGGTAAAACTGCTGTCAGCCGGTTTGTCTTTTGCAGGTTTTTTATCCTGCTCTTTCCCTTTGGGCTGGTAAGTACCCAATGTTTTTTGTAAGCCGGTGCGGTACCAGTCAAAAGACCATTGCGGACCGGTCAATCCCATCAGCAATAAAAAGAAAAGTGCATAAAAAGCCAGTGTATTATGCAGGTCATGGTTCACTCTCTTCCAGTTGGCCTTCCATTTTATCTTTAATCCCTGGCGCCAGTATTTTACTTTTTGCGGAAACCAGATGATCAGGCCCGTAATGCAACCTAATGTAAAAATGATGGTGGCCCAGCCGGTGATCATACTGCCCAGCTCACGGTTGGTCATGTTCTTAAAAATGGGTTGTTCTATTTTATCCAGTAATAACCAGCGATGCAGGCTGAACATAGTTCCCATGAATTCTTTGGTACTATTTTTTTCATTGCTGTTGCCTAAAATAACACCGGTATAGGGGTTGACGAATTGTGTAATGCCCCGGCTGTTTTTATCGCCTGTTTTTTTTACCACAAAACGATAACTTTTATCTTTTGCTGCCGGAACGGTAATAGCCGTTATACTGGCTTCGGGGTTAGCCTGCTGAACAAGCTGTAATAAACTGTCTACCGGGATAATTGTGTTGCCCGGTTCGGTTTTAACGGTATACAAATGCGGGGCTGCTCTTTCTGTCAACTCGGTATTGAATACGTAAACGGTACCGCTAAAACAAACGGCTATTACTATTAAGCCACTTGCGAGGCCCAGCCATAAATGAATATCATTTACTAATTTCCTGGTTATCTGCCAGGTACTACGTTTTTTCACGGTAGCCATATAACGTTAACGGTTGAGCCGCGAATGTAATGGTGTTGCCCTGTCCGGTATTTACGGATTCGGGAAAAGCTGCTAAAACAGGACATTTTGAGGCTTTTTACAGATAAAAAACTGGTTATACTGGATAAGCGTATAACCAGTTATACCCCGAAAATATCAGAATTTATAGCTTATATGCACCATACCCCTGTTTTTGGCTTTTACTTTATTTTCTCCCAGGGTTTGCGATAAAGGCGTTTGAAAATTAGCTCCCAGGCTAATTTTCCCGGTGTTAACTTCAGCCCCGATGGTTCCCATTAAAGAATGTCCCCCTGTTTCCCACACTTCTATATCTTTCGTTTTCCAATCTTTGGATGCTGTTTCATATAAAACGCCGCTGTTGGGAGAAATGGCAATCTTTTCATTTAACGCAAAGCGATAATAACCCAGCATATTCAGGGTTAACTTATTGCCGTAGCGGTAATCATATTTATTAGCGGTATTTATTTTATACCCCGCATTAACATTGATCCCAAGGTTTTGTAACCGTATATCATATATGGTATGCAAGGAAAAATCAACGCTGCCTGTACCCAGTTGAAAAGTATTTAACGAAGACTGACCGATATTTTTTTCTTCGGGGTTGTACTTCCCTGTGGGTGACTTTACTCCGCCACCGATCCATAATAATTGTGCGAAGGTTTTTGTTTTAATTGTTTTTTGACTGTTGAATAACTGGTAATAGCCGATCACCGTAATATCACCCAGGCCCTGTGTACTGCTTTTTTCCTGCTGACTACTGCGTTCAATAAAATTATAAGGAATAAATGCAGCAAGCCGGAAACGTTTGCCAATATTGGCGGCGCCCCATAGCTCGGTAATATTAAACCGTTCTGTGGTGGTAAGGTAAGTGGGTTCGCCGCCCGGGCCTAAGTGATACCTTACTCCGTTATGCTGGTATCTTAACCCGATAAAACGTTTTTTGAAATCGGGTAATATACCCATGTAGGCACTGCCTGCTCCTGCGCCGCAAATATCACAGGCATAGAGCAGCTGACCCGTTGTTAAAACGAGTAATAGCAAAATGAATTTTTTCATTTACTGTATTGTTTTGAAAGGGATGGTAATTTTTATGTTTTCCCAGCGCATGGTTACTGTACCCGTATTTT
This sequence comes from uncultured Terrimonas sp., assembly GCA_964445775.1. Lineage (GTDB taxonomy): Bacteria > Bacteroidota > Bacteroidia > Chitinophagales > Chitinophagaceae > Terrimonas. The sequence continues at coordinate 17,078 of CAYUMH010000020.1, read as the reverse complement.
CACCGGTTGCCATTACCGAATAGGTAAGACGCTGGGCCATCTTATCTTTTTCCGGCGTAACCGTTAACCTGGCAATATCATCCTTTTCATTGTACTCGTCTGCCAGGTGCTGATCGTAATGTGTATTGAATATTACCTGCCAGTTTTCTTTTTGGGGGATGGTAAACAACGCATAGGTACCGGCAGGAATTTGTTTACCCGCGATCTCTACCGGTTTATAAAAACGGATGGTTGTAGCCGCATGCGCTCCGGTAACCCATACTTTATCATAAGCAACCAGTCCGCCCCAGATAACCCTGCCTTTCACACCGGGAGAACTGTATTCTATATGCACATGGGTGCCGTTGATAGTGCTCATAGCGGTACGATGGGGACTGCCTTTTAAAGTATCCTCCTGTATTAACCCGCTGTTCAAACTATCAATATAACTATTGCTGCTCCCGATCATCTGGTGCAGCGAATGATCTGTACTGTCTTTGGGTGCAGGTTTTTGTTCATTGTTACAGCTCAATATACCCAGTACAACCAGGCTGATGAATATCGTTTTTTTCATTGTTTATTTTTTTACCATACTAAAATTAAACATAGCTTATCCCGGTTATAGATTATTGTTCGGCTAAAAGTCGGTTGGCAATAAATACCCGGTCATTTAATGTTCTTAAAAATGAGAGCAGTTTTGTTTTGTCATCGTTTGTTAAACTAATACCCGGGCGACCGGACTGCTGCAACAAAGGGTCTAAGTTAGGTGTATTTTGAACCTGTTCGCTATAATGGTCCAGCACAGCCGGCAGGGTATAAAACCTGCCGTCGTGCATATAAGGCGCGGTGAATTGTAAATTGCGTAAACTGGGCACCTTAAACTTATACCGGTCCAAAGGGTTCAATGTTATTTCTGAACGACCGGCGTCATCATTTAAGCCGATGGCAATACCATTATTCCGGAAAGAGTGATCGGTAAACAAGGGCTCCGCATGACAACTGTTACAATGTTGCCGGAACAATACATAACCCTGTTCTTCCTCCACGCTAAATTTGGACTGGCCTCTCATCACGCTGTCATACTTTGAATCGCTGCTGATACACATGATCATGAACTGTGATAGCGCCTTCATGGTATTGGCAGTGGTGATCTCCTTTGTACCAAAGGCCTTCTGGTATAAGTCCGGGTAACCGGGGTGTGCCCGCAGTTTGTTCAAAATATTGGGCATGGTCTCGTCCATTTCCTCATGAGCGGTGATGGGCACAATGGGTTGCAGGTCAAGATCAAATACGCCTCCGTCCCACATAAAAGCGGGCATCCATGCCAGGTTCATAATGGGCGGAGAGTTGCGCCTGCCTAAGCGATCATCAATACCATGACTTAAATCATGCCCATGTTGGGTAAAGGCTGCAGATTGTATATGACAACTGCCACAGGAAATGCTGTTATCCCTGGATAAGCGGGGTTCGTAAAACAATTTCCTGCCCAGTTCAAAACCTTCTTTTGTTACCGGGTTACCTGCTATATTGTAAACCGGTTGGGGAAAATGATCCGGCTTGCGAAAGCCGGTGAACCGGTCTATTGCTTCCTTGGTGCAGGCAAGCAGGCCAAAAGATAAAATAATAACACCGACTATTTTTGTATGCATGGTGATTAGTTTTCAGTATGATCATGATAAAACATAGTGCTATAGTTCTTGGCCACATTCACGCTGTAGTTGCTGAACATAACATTGGGGTTGGCCGCTATACTTACATTGGTTGTACCGTTAAAAATCTTCATCAGGTCAACCAGGTAATGAATATTGGCTGTTCTGCCTGCACGGGCCTGGGCAATGCCGGAAGCCGTGAGGTTGGTAGTGATGGTTTTGATATTATTGATGGTGGGGGCTGAGTAGCCGCCAAATCCACCGATATGAAAACGGTATTTACGCTGACCGCTGGGATCAACAGGTGCCAGTGGAGAAGTTCCTTCCAGGCGTAAAAAAATATAGCCGCTGTTCCAGCCCCAGTCCATACCATCATCCAGTCCACGCGCAGGTTCTAAAACACCGGTACGCTGGGTGATATCCATGGTACTGCGTAAACTATCTACTCCTACAACAAAAGACAGCTGGTGATAATTGCCTACGGGTACTTTAAAGCGTGCAAAACGGGTAAGCGGATCACTTTCTTTAATAAGAAAATAACTGCTGTCCTGTTTTACCACATACTCCGTACCATCAGCTTTGCGCAATTTAATATTGCTGATATAATATTGCGCCATTGAAACCGTAAAGGGTTCACCGGCCGCATTGGTATAAGTAACGGTATTAAGAAAAAGATTCTGACCGCCCATGATATTATCAAACTCAATGGTCATCTCTGTCATCGTTTCATCGTTTTGTGGTTGCTTCTCTTTCTCGCAGGAGAATAATCCTAAGGTCATGGCCGTATATAAAAATATTTTTATCATGTTTATTAATTTGAAGGTGTAAAGATTTGTTATGAGGAAACCTGTATGGTATCATGATCTTACCGGCCGGGCAAAGCAGTAGCTAAGGCCGCTATGCCTGGTCAATTTTTTATCGACTTAACAATTTATTTTTCTAACAATGTTGTCAGGATATGCATGATCGTTTCATGCTGCAGGAACAGTATAATGGCCCACACTATCCAGATAAGTATAGTAAGGGTTATACGCAGTCTCCTGATCAGCATGGCATCATACCCATGGTATGGTTTTACCATCTGTTTATGTTTAGCGCATAGTAATCCTCATTGCTTTTATGGGCAATGAAAAATGTAGCCGGGGAGTGATTAAGCAAAGTCGGGGGGATGGAAAAAGAAGTCGGGGCGATCTACCGGGGAGCCGGAGTTGGCAATAAAATAAACCGGTTTGTTATTAGTTAAAGCAACTTCTTTATAGTCAGGGAAAAATGATTTAGATGAAATAACTTCTGCTTTATTAGCGAGTTTCATTTGAGGGGCTTGTTCCTGTTCTTTCTTTTCCTGCTCCTGTATCCTTTTCATTAAAAGACACTTACCATTACATTGCAGCTTGGGGCGGTTTTTATTTTCGCATTTGGCAAGGTATTCGGCCTTGTCCACTAAATAGTCCAGGTAATACACTCCCTGGCTAAAGGTTTGACCCACAAAGGCAAGGAGTAATATGAAGGAAGCTATTTTATGCACAGTGGCGCAAAGTTAGTAAATTAACCAATATTGGAGTTGGTCTTTACTATTAAGAAAGGAATATTTATAAACAAGATGAAGTAAGAGAAGAAAGGTAAATGGTGTACAGCGATTAACGGATATCGCTTAATATAGTTTGTCATAATGTAAGACAACTATCCGGCATATTTTCTGATTTGCCATTCTTTATAAGACACATCAATATAAGGATGTTTAAAATAGAAAGCCACAAACGCGGGTTTGATACTTATAATGGTGAAGGGAATTCATCCGGTATTTGCATTGTATTGCTATTAAAACTTTATATTAAATTTGGTCTTACGCTATTGAATGATCAGGACCTGGGGCAATTCGTAAACCGTTGTGCAGTTTACTAAACCATCTTACTGCGTTGATAAATGATAAAGAAAATAATTTATGCTATACTCATTTTAGCCGGACTGTTGAGTGTTGCCTATTTTTTGCAACCCATCAAAAAAGGAAGCGGACTTGACGCATCAGTAAAATATGAATTGGTGAAGGACTGGCTAAACCTACCAAAAGAATTGGTATTGGGAAATCCGACCGGCATTGGCATTGACACAAACCAAAATATTGTGGTTTTTCATCGGGCAAACAGGGATTGGCCTTTATTTGGTTCAATGCCAGACAAGCCCATTCAGCATAAAACCATTTTAATTATTAATAAAAACAACGGAGAAGTCATAGAAAGCTGGGGCGACAATTTGTTCATCATGCCGCATGGTTTAAAGGTTGATCACGAAAATAATATTTGGGTTACAGATGTCGGACTACAACAGGTTTTTAAATTTAATCATAACGGACAATTATTAATGAAGCTTGGTGAAGCAAAAGTTCCAGGTAATGACAGTTTACATTTTGACAAGCCAACAGATATTGCTATTGCCAATGATGGTTCATTTTATGTTAGCGATGGTTATGGCAATAGCAGGATTATAAAATTTTCGACATCAGGAGCATACTTATTTGAGTGGGGGCGGAAAGGAAATAACCCCGGCGAGTTTAATATTCCTCACGGCATTACTTTAGACAGTGCTGGTAATGTTTATGTTGCAGACAGGGAAAATAACAGGATTCAAATATTTGATTCAAACGGAAAATTTATCAGGCAATTTTCAAATGAAAGTTTTGGCGCCATTTGTGCGGTAACATTTGATAAGCAAAAGAAGAAATTATTTGCAGTTGATGATTTTACTTTTTTAAAACTTAAACATAGGGGCGCTGATGTTTTCATATTTGACACAACCGGGCAGGTGCAAACAAGATTTGGCAGAAGCGGGCATTACGATGGGGCGACTTCCTGGTATCATGACCTGGTAGTTGACAAAGAAGAAAACATTTATATAGGCGATATCCTGAACAATACCATTCAAAAATTTAAAAAGATTTCGGCAAAGTGATAAAGATGTAAACCGGTAATTCATGGCCCCAATTGGGTAAAAGTTTGGGATATTCGATTGGGTTTGCTGTTTTAAAGTATTACATTAATTAGCTGAAATTCTCTCCAACGCTTCTTTACTCTCCTTATTTCCCGGATTGATCTCCAGAGCCTTTTTATACATGAGGATGGCCTCTTCTTTGTGACCGCTTTTAAGCAGTGCCTCCCCGTAGCTGTCATATACATTATAACTGTAGGAAAACAGTAATGTATTAAGTTTGAATACTTCGAGTGAAAGTTGGTAGGCGTTTTTAAGTTTACTTTCGTAAAGTAACTGGTAGCCAAGCAGATTAAGTTGTTCCTCATCTACGTAGTAATGCAGGGAATCTGATTTTAGTTGAACTAGTCTGGCAAAAGCGACCGCAGGCCCTTTGTTGATCAGGGCTGTGCCATATTCAGGGGCAAGAGATTTTTTTCTAATGGTAAGTACTTTATTGTTCAACACTTTCATGGCATTTACACCGGTGCTATAAATACCGTCGCTGAATGTATTATCCAATACTACTACAAGCTGATTTTTAGAAATGTTGCGGAGAAATATCGATACGGCTCCCGGTACGCCGCCGCCATGTCCCACTATTTTCCCTGCTGTGGTATCGGCAAATATAAACCAGCCAAGGCCATACGACATTTTGCCAATCCCGATATCAGCATTGACCACTTCGCCACTGTTTAATGTTGCAGGCAAGAAGGCTTCAGCAAGGGTTACGTTTTTTAACAGTTTCCCCGTATATAATGCCTGGTCAAAGTTTTGTAAATCTCTTGCTGTTGTCACTACATTTCCCTGTCCGGTGAACCCATTCAGGTTATAGGTCCTCCACCTTAGTTTGGCAATAGCAGTTACATCAACAGGTATGCTGTCAAATAAAGCTGGATACTGGTGATTGACGACGAGATCCGGATCAGCACCCCCGATCGATTTGTCCGTTAAAAAATAAGAAGAAGACATTTGTGCCGGCTGGAAAATGAATTTACTAACATACCATGAAAACCGGGTATGGCTGACTTTTTCTACAACCATTGCCAGCAAAGAATAGTTGGTATTGGCGTATTGCCATTTTTCACCCGGCAGAAAGTACAAGGGCTTTGTCCATTTTTCCAGTGCCGGGAAGATGTCATTGTTGGTAAAAATCTGCTGTGGGTTTTCATCCACGAGCTTCCCGTAAAGTTCATAATCGGGCAGCCCAGATGTATGTGTCAGCAGGTGACGAATGGTAATACCGGGATAAGGGAAGGCTGTCAAGTATTTCACTACCGGATCGTCTAGGTCCAATTTTCTTTTTTCTTTGAGTTGCAGGATGGCGATGCTGGTAAACACTTTTGCTACTGATCCGATGGAAAACCTGGAGGCTGGTGTAATTGGTTTTTTATCACTAAAAGCTGCATAGCCAAACGACTTTTCATAAATGACTAACCCTTTCTCGGAAACAAGTACATTGCCATTGAACTGGCCGTATTTTTCAAGAGATTGAAACAGGCTGTCTACCCGTACCGCGGAGGTCTGACCGGTAAGTGCAAGGGAAAAGAGACTCAATAAACAGATGGTAACTACTTTTTTCATGGCATTTTATTTAGCGGCTAAGCTATACCGGTACAATTGATTTACAGCGGAATAAAGGTTTAGAAAACCTGAATAAAGCTTTAGATTTGTGTTTAAACCTGGTCAAGCCATGCCCAACAGTGTTTTTATCATCAATAATCGTTTCGAGGTTAACTCCGGTAAAGGTGAAGTGTTGGATACTGTAACCAAACAGTGCAACCATCTTGAGCCCAGGCTGATGAAATTACTGTGCCTGCTTGTGGAACAGCGTGGCAAAGTGGTTACCCGTGAACTGATTATCCGCGATATCTGGAACGATTATCCCGGGGCCAGTGATGGACTGAACCAGGCAATTTCTTTTCTTCGCAAGGAGCTGGCAGATAATAATAAGGAAATCATTAAAACGCTACCGAAGGCCGGTTACCAATTTAATGGATTAATCAGCATGGTGACTGAATCGCCAGTGTTGACCATCGCTAAAAAAAGGGATATTTCAAAATGGCTATCTATCAGTGCTATTGCGCTTGTCCTAATTTTTATCACCTGGTATTTTGCAACCGGTAAAGGAACCAAGGGGATTCCGTTAACCGATGAACAGGTTAAAATGGATAAAGAGCAGGCAAGATGGGACTCTATCCATCAGGCTAAAACGCTTCAATCGCAAGATAAGTGAACTAACCGGTATACTGCATGTGATTACTTTAATATTGGCAGCCTGTAACAAATTCCGCCCCCGTTCGTAGTAGCAATATGCAATCAATCTACTTTTTCCTCATGCTGGTTATTAGCTTTATTAGTCAGTCAGTTTCAGCACAACCAATACGGCAGTTTGATTCCTTAGCCCGGCACCAGCAATGGATGGCAGATGTGCCTGGTTATGTGGTTGCTGTTATTTCCGGTGGTAAAGTAGTGTATGAAAAAACGATTGGTGTGGTAAGTACCAGCATTCGTAAACCGGTTAACCGCTTTTCCGATTTTCATATGGCATCTGTTTCCAAACCATTTGCGGCCACTGCTATCCTGCAGTTATGCGAGCGTGGACAGTTGCAACTTGACAGCACGCTTGTCTCCTGCCTACCCGGTTTTTCAATGAAGGATCAGCGTCATAAAACAATTACGCTATACCATATACTTACCCATTCATCCGGGATACCGGATGTAACTGACTATGAATGGGAAAAGCCGCAAACGGACGATCAAAGTGCCATGTGGTATGCCAGGAGTTTTACAGAAAGTAATTTAGATTTTGCACCAGGAACGGAGTTTCGTTATAGTAATGCTGCCTATGATATACTGGCGGCTGTAATACAGCAAAAGACCGGGCAAACATTTGAAGACTATGTAAAAGCGCATATCCTCCGGCCTGCAGGTATGCTCACCAGCAGTTTTTTGTTAAGAGATATTGCAAGAGCCAATTTTACCCGGCCGCACCAGTTGGATGATTCGCTTATTTTATCACCCGGTAAAATATATCCCTATAACCGCATTCATGCGCCCAGTTCTACCCTTCATTCCAATCTCAGTGACATGGTAGCATGGGCAAAGCTTTTTTTACAGGAGGGAAGGGTAAATGGTAACAGCATTTTAAACCCGGTTACCTGGAAAAAGATGATTACCCCGCAGCGCAATGTTAATGACCGCTACAAGGTTTGCTTAAGCTGGTTTGAAACTGAGATTGAAGGACGGAAGATTTATTTTCATTCGGGCGGCGATATAGGCTACAGGACCTTTGTTGGTTTTTGCCCTGCTGAAAATGCAGCCGTGGTGCTGATGGGGAATAACGATCTGTTTGATGGCGCCGAAGCCGGCTTTGCTTTTTTCCAGACCTTATTTACAGGAAAACTTGCTCCGCTGCCATTAAAGCCGGCTCAGTTGGAATTACGAAAGCATATACTTAAAGCAGGTCTTGCAAAAGTAAAAAATGTCTATGCGGTTATGAAGACCGAAAAAAGGCAGCGTTATGATACCGGTGCCGGGGGCATTTTGGAATTGGGAGGAATGCTTTTTGAACGTAACCACCGCCGGCAGGCCACTGAAGTACTGGAATGGGGAGCTTCTTTGTATCCCGCTGATGGTTCCTGGTATGGCCATCTCGGTGACATACATGCTGTATGGAAACAGTACGGCAAGGCAAAATTATATTATCAAAAAGCGTTAACACTTATGACCGGTGATCTGAAAAAGCAGATAGAAGCTAAATTGAGTGAGTTGCCGGAGGATAATTAACATCTTTTATTTAATTTGACAGGTCCGCAAACCATATGTTGTTATAATTGCTATTTCAGTTATACTAGCAGTCGTGGCATTCTTTCAACAGCCATGGCGCACGATGATTCTAAAGTTGTTGTTGAGCCACCCTGTGCATACATGGATACATCATATCAATACCAGGAGATGAAGGAAGCGCTTGAACAACAAAAAAGGAGGGTATTAACTATGATACACTTTGCAGGAGTAAATAATACTTATGAGATGCTTACTCTAATCCTTAATTCAGTTTAGGGTTTAGCGAAAATGAAAAAAGACAAAGCCTAAAAAATGACTTTGTCCTTTCAGGTAGCCTCGACAGGAATCGAACCTGTATCTGGAGCTTCGGAAACTCTTATACTATCCATTGTACTACGAGGCCAAAACGGCTAATTAATTAAGCCGGGAGCATTGGCGGCAAATATTTTTACCGCAATGGCGAGCAATATTACGCCAAAAAATTTTCTTACAGCCGCTAAACCTCCGGAACCTAATAATTTTGCTATGGGTGTGAGCGATTTTAACACGATATAAATAATAACCAGGTTAATTAAAATGGCGACTAGTATGGTGGTATCATGGTAGTTTGCCTTTAATGACATAATGGTGGTCAGCGTACCCGAACCTGCAATTAAAGGAAAAGCAATAGGTACAACCGTGGCCGTTTTTACATCCCCGTCGCCTTTAAAAAATTCGATACCCAATACCAGTTCCAGACCCAGGATAAAGATCACAATAGAACCACCCACGGCAAAAGCTTCAACCGACAGGCCCAGGATATCCAGGAAGGCCTTACCCAGGTATAAAAAAAGGATCATCAGGCCACCTGAGATAAGGGTTGCTCTTAACTCGCGCAGACCACCCATTTTTTGTTTTAAAGAAATGAGGATGGGCGTAGACCCGATAATATCAATTACCGCAAAAAGGGTGAATGTAATGGTTAGCAGCTCGCTAAAGTTGAGTTGCATAAGTCAATTTTTTACAAATGTAGAGGAATTAAAGCGAGTATAAAACCGGCCTGCCCGTTAAAAAGCCAGGCGGAAACTGCCAAATACGCCAAAACGTTTGGTCACATAACCGGCTGAACGCAGTTCCGAAGTAGGTAATACCCGCCATACACAGTCAATCCGTATAAAACGCAGGATATTATCAATACCAGTACCCAGCTCCAGGTAGGTTTTGCCATTAAGGCTCTGGAATAAGTTACCTTCTTTGAAGTTCATCTGCCGGTTGGCATCGGAGAGACTGCCCCATAAAGCTTTGGCAGTCCAGAACTGGCGGAATTTTAATTTGGGCATGATCCTGAAAATGCCGCTGCCGATATTATGCTCAAAGTTCACACCTGCATACTGGTCGTGTAAAAACTCGAAACGGTTCATCATATTATAGGCATGGCGGTTATAATAAAACAGGTCGTTACCCGGGGCCATATCCAGGAAAACATAAGGCAGCTTGCCAAAGGTTTTACCACCAAATACGTTGAAGCTGATATTACCCAATGGGGGCACATTAATATAATCGGAAACACTGGCCGAGATCTTGGTATAATTATAACCGCTGCTCAGTACATTCTTAAAGCCCCTGGTAATATTGGCCTCAATAATAGGATAGGGACTGCCAAGGCTGGTACGGAAGAATGTAGATTCCAAAAACTTTTCCAGGTAAGCAAACCGTAAACGCAGGGATACCTCCGCCGTGGTCATGGCCTGGCTGCGGGGCAGGTCAAATGAATCCTTAGGCGGCAGGTTTAATAAAGGATAATAGTTTTTATGGTTTAAGGTAAGCAGGGTAGAAAAGCCGCTGCGGGTTTCGTTAAAGAACTCAAATTTCTTTTCCTCTACTCTTAAATATTTACGGGTAACATTGCGTTTACGGATGGCCAGGGCAAAAATATTATCCTGGGTTACTTCGCCATAATAGTTCTGACCAAAATCCAGGTCGTTGGTGTAGGATAACAGGAAGTACTGGCGGGGATCTTTTTTGGGCAGGTAAAAGAACTCTCCCTTGCCTTTAAATTTCTTATCGCCAAAGCCATAAGCCAGGTAACCATGGTACCAGAAACGTTTATCAAAATACTTATTGCTGGCCACATCAAAACGCATACGGAAGCCCTCCCAGCCATTAGCGGTAAACCAGTTAAAGGCCGAGCCCAACTCTACATTACCCACATCAAAATAACCGGTGGCCAAAAATTTTAATTGTTTGGTCAAACGCTGAAAGGAGGGACTGTTATTCAGCGTATCCAGCATATTGATAATACCTTTTTCAATACGGGATAATTCTTCATGCCTCGATCGGGAGGAGGACCAGTAGCTGCTGTCCTTATTATTGGCTTCATCTACCACTACCACTTCCTCCAGTTTTTTATTCTTCAATAGCTCCGCTGTAATGGTGCTGTCGTTTACGATAATATTACGATAGGTGGTGGTTTTACGGCCGATCACACCCGGTACTTTTTTCCCTGCAGGCGATATATCGGCTACAAATTTGTCCTTTGTTAAAAACCAGGTACTGTCATTGATCAGGGAGAACTCCTGTATCAGGCTCAGGCTTTCCACGAAGTTTATATTGGCATCTTTCCCCAGGCGAAGGTTCATACGCTGGATGGCATAACTGCCCACATGTACCCAGCAATCACCTTCAAAAGTGGAACTGCCTTTACGGCGGGGTACAAACGTAAGGTGAAAATAACGCTGCCCGCCGATCATCTGCGTGTCTATAACATTATAATTATAGTACATATCGCCGTTATCACTGGCAGGACTTACAAATTGTTTATCAAATACCGGGATGAAGTTATTGTAGACATTAATATTCTGGTCCATGCCGCCCAGGAATTTCAGGATACTTTCATTCTTCACCCCATTGGTGTTAACGCCCTTAATGATCTCTCTTCTTTTTTGCGGTTTTTTCTGGTAATAATAATCAGATACGGCTTCGGTCAGGTAAGCGGGCAGGTATTTCTGATCCTGTCCCAGGGAATCGATCATATGGCTGCTGATAATATCATCTAAGCTTTTCAGGGGTTTTAATTTGGTAAAACGCCTGAAATTAAGGTTCTTGATATCCAGCTCCAGCTTATTATACAGCTCGTAAGAAAAGTTATCAAACTTGTAGCGGTTGTTCTTATCCTTATGTTGTACAATCTTACGCCATACCCACAGGCCACGGTTAATGCGTACTTTTACCTGAACCCCTTCGTTAAACGTGCCTCTTTCCATTTGTATCTCTACTGTAATCCGGCTGCTGTCGGCCGGTAAATAAAAGGTATAAGGCTGGTAGCCCACGCAGGAAACGATGACAGTGTCTGAAGGCCAGTCGGGATAAGCAAAACTAAAGCCGCCTGCCGAGTCGGTTAAACCACCATAGGCAGTGCCTTTAAAGGTGATGGAGGCGAAGGGGATTCTTTCGTCGCTTTGCACATCCCTTACGGTGCCTGATAAGTATTTTTGTGCATACAATCCTTGTACCCACAGTAGCAGTACTGCTGCTAAGAGGATGCGGATGTTTTTGTTAGTGCCTGTCATTCGCCACAAAACTAATTTAGTTTATGATACGTTGCTATTTTTCCTGCGGCAACAAATGTTAAAACAAGCAATCTGTCATTTGGTTGGCAAAAAGAGTCAATAAACGGTACAAAAAAGCCGGTATACAATAGTATACCGGCCCCATCTGTATTATTTGTTACTGGTTATTACTTCTTTTTAGACTTACAGTTGAATTTATAACCCAGGGTAAACTGAACGGCCTGGTTTTTACCGGTTGTTTCATCTTTCCATAAGGATACATCATGCTGGCCATGGATATATCTTAACTGGGCGGTGAACATAGTACCCAGCAGTGCTTCTACACCACCGGTATAGGCAAAGTCAAAATGGCCTATCCTGTCTGTTACCACGCTTGTCTTGTTCTGCTGCTCTTCAACACGTTTGGCATTGAACAAAATATCGCCCTGCAGACCGGCCATTACACGCCAGTTTTTTGCAAACTTGTATTTAAATAATAAAGGAACGGAGAAGTAATTAAAACGATGTGTCTCATCACCCATAGCGCCTAATAATTTTGAACCCATGGCCGAGTACAGAGCGTCCACCTCAAAGTCAAAAGACTTATTAAGCGTGGCTTCCAGTGAGCCGCCAAATACAAAGCCCAGTTTTTCCCAGTTAGGATCATAGTTGCTATAATGAACGGGGGTTCTGAATGTGCTTAAGTTAATGCCTGATTTAATGCCAAGCGTAACTTTCTTTTTCGTTGTTTGTGCAAACGTAGTAATGGCACATAGAAAAAGAACTACCAGGGTGGCAGCGTATTTTCTCATCATTAGTAGTTAGTTTTAGTTGTCAACAAATGTAGCAATTCCCTACAAAATACATTATTTTTTGTTTAATAGTGTATATACCTGTAAACAAATTTCTAAGTGCTATATTGTAGATGGTATAACAAGATAAATACACGAATAGCGGGAGCGTGGAACGTAAGGATAAGTTGCCGGTTATTGCTGTTACTCCGGGGCAAGGGGCATTAAGCGGTGGCAGCGTAAAGGGGTATAAAAGCAACCGGGCGGGCTTGTTTTTCGTCTAAACAATTGTAATATAACACTCAGCAATCCGGGCTTTACCGCTATGGTGTTTTTATGTCAACTTCCAAATTTTTCATCAAAAAAAGCCGGAAAATGGCAGACAATTTTTTATTAAAAAAAACAAAGGAATAAAGTTTTTTATTATCAGAGAAATGTAGATATTCGCTTCCCGTCCAAATTTTTTTATTGACAATGTGTGGGAAAAAATGTGGATAGACTAATTAACCAACTTTATCATTTCGACTAATAAACTGCCCCCTGACAGATGGATATGAACGCTGAAAAAATTTGGGCTAATTGTTTAAAGATCATAAAAGATATTGTAGAATGGCAGCATTACAAAACCTGGTTCGAGCCTATTCAAGCTATTTCTGTTAAGGACAATGTTCTTATCATTCAGGTTCCAAGCCAATTCTTTTTCGAGTATCTTGAAGAGCACTATGTAAACCTTTTAGCTAAGACCTTAAAAAGAGAGTTAGGAAAAGATGCAAGACTGGAGTATCGTATAATGGTTGATAGTGGTAACAGCAGAAACAAACCACTTACTATGGATGTAACCGGCAATGGTTACAAAACCTATTCTAACAATGAAATGGATTTTCCTTTGGTGATCAATAATCCCGTAAAAAATCCTTTTGTTATTCCGGGTCTGAAAAAAATGCAGATTGACCCGCAGCTTAACACAACTTACACCTTCGACTCATTTGTGGAAGGCGACAGTAACCGTGTGGCTCGCCGTGCCGGTAAAACCGTTGCCGAAAAACCCGGCGCCAATTCTTTTAACCCTTTAGTGGTATATGGTGGCGTGGGCCTGGGTAAAACACACCTGGTACAGGCTATTGGTAACGAGGTTAAAAAACTGAACCCTAATAAAGTAGTATTATATGTGAGCTCGGAGAAGTTCATTAACCAGTTTATGGACCATAGCCGTAACAATGCTATCAACGATTTTATTCACTTTTACCAGTTAATAGATGTACTGATCATTGATGATGTACAATTCTTTAGTAAAGCCGAGCGTTCGCAGGATGCTTTTTTTGCGATCTTCAATCACTTACACCAGTCGGGCAAACAACTGATACTTACCTCCGATAAATCGCCCAAGGATATGGAGGGGGTACAGGAGCGTTTATTAAGCCGTTTCCGCTGGGGGCTTAGTACCGACCTGCAGATACCGGATTACGAAACCCGTATTGAGATACTGGAACGTAAGATGAAGGCTGATGGTTTGGACATGCCAAAGGAGGTGGTAAAGTATATTGCCTATAATATTAACAGCAATGTACGCGAGCTGGAAGGGGCCCTTATTTCACTATTGGCACAATCTTCGCTAAATAGAAGGGAAATAGACCTAGACCTGGCAAAAAAAGTGTTAAGAAATTTTATCAAATCAGCAAGCAAGGAAATAACCATCGATACCATCCAGAAAATGGTGTGCGACTATTTCGACGTAGCCTACGACAAGCTTTTGCAGAAAACCCGCAAACGCGAAATTGTACAGGCACGCCAGATAACCATGTACCTGGCCAAAGCCTTTACCAAAAACTCCCTTAAAACCATTGGGGAACATTTTGGCGGCCGCGACCATACCACGGTTATACATTCCTGCCAGACAGTAAAAGACTTAATGGATACCGACAGCGTTTTCCGTGAAAACGTACTGGAATTGCAGCAAAAAGTGCAATTGGCCTCTATGTAAGGCGGCTTTGGTTCCCTATACGGCAAATCCCGAAATCCGGAAATTATTTCTGATTTTGGGATTTGTTTTTTGGGTTATATCCCGCGATATCTTTATTTTTGCCACCCCTTCAAAAAAGGGCAGCCAGTCGGTGAGGTGGATGAGTGGCTGAAATCAGTAGTTTGCTAAACTGCCGTACGGGTTAAACTGTACCGCGGGTTCGAATCCCGCCCTCACCGCGAAAAGCTCCGATGCAAATCGGGGCTTTTTGTATTTTAACATATTCCATCATTCGTTTCTGATTTTCAAATTACCCGATTTGGTGTGTAAAGCTATTATTGTTACCAAGACTAAGGAGAGCGGGAGACTATATATAATAAGAGAACTCGTTTTGGAAAACAAACGTAAATATGAAAAGGTTAAGTATTAAAAGGTTATTAATGGTTGCTATTCTAATTGTAGTTTTTGTTATTGGAATATCTTCTATGATAAACAAAATAATTGTAAGATATTTTGGAGTAGAAATTATAGCTGAGGTCATAAAAGTTCCTGAAAGTTGTTCAAAAAATAATTCAATAAGAGTTATTTTGTACAACGAAGAATTTAATGTTCCAATATCTCGTGATAATTGTATAAAGAAGCATTATCGTGTTGGAGATTACGTTAAACTGTTACGACATAAGGATTTTAATAATTTGGAATGGCCCCAAAGTAACCCTATACTCGCTCTAAGTTTGATTATTATGGTGATAGTAGTAGGTGGTATAATGGTTATAAAAAGGTCAAATTCAATATGATATTTTCGAATATCCATTCTCCGCTATTCGAAACTTGTAGTTTCGTAATATTATTCTTTCGCCTTTGGCGATAAAGAACGAACTATAGTACAAATAGAAAGCATACCTTCTGGCTTTAGGGTAAAAATAAATTGTAGGGTATACCAGGAATGAAGTGCAAACTATCTGAATGAGGTTATCGTTAGTGGAATAAAGTAATAACTAATCCTTAGCTGCTGCAATGCGGCTCAATAATTCGGGTGTCATACCAAGATAATTGGCGAGTAAACGCTGCGGCACTCTTTGTACCAGGTCGGGCCTTTCATTGAGCAGGTTCAAATAACGCTGTTCAGGCGAGGAGGTGATAAAGCTGGCAAAGGCATCCTGGTTTTGCCAAATTCCTGCTCCACCATGGCCCGGGCAATACGTTCCAGTTAGCGTGTGGCCTGCCTTCAATAAAAAAAAGGTAAATATTTTCCAACCATCTTTGCATGATACACTCTTATATAGGAGCAGCATAGTTGAAGCCACAAACAGAAATATCAGTAGCAATTATTAACCAGGCCCAAAGTGGGGATCCGGCAGCCCGTGGACAATTGTACCATCACTTTAGCAAAGGGATGTTTAGCATTTGTATGCGTATGGCTGGGGACAGGGCATTGGCGGAAGATATTTTGCACGATGCATTCATCACCATTTTTAAGCATTTGCCACAGTTAAAACAGCCGGAAGCCGTAGCCGGGTGGATACGAAGAATTGTGGTGAATGAATGTATTAGACAAACCAGTAAAAAAATGAAGATAGAGGAGTGGAATAGCGAAATAAGAGATATAGAGGAGAATGTGCAGGACGATTTTTATAAAAATATTAGTCTGGCACAGATACATGAAGCTATAAAAGAATTACCGGATGGCTGCAGACAGGTATTTGTATTGTATACCATGGAAGGGCTTACCCATAAAAATATAGCAGATGCAATGGGGGTAAGTGAAGGTACCAGTAAAAGCCAGTACCACAGGGCCAGATCGCTCTTGAAAGAAAATATTATGAACTTTTTAAAAGTGGCCAATGGATAATTTTAAAAATTTTTTGGAAGATCATAAGGATGAAATGGCTTTTGAAAGCCCATCAGCTGAAGTTTGGCAAAAGCTGAATAAACCATTGAAAAAAGCACCGGTTATCAGCATAAAAAAAATCCTGTATGCAGCGACAGCAGCCTGTGTTTTATTGATAGCAGGAATGTTGTATGTTATGCAGGAGCAAAAAGAGGCAATGTCTGGTGAAATGGCTATTGCAGGTAAGGCTAAAATACAAGCGCCTGATCCTTTAATAAACGAACAAGCTGTGCTTATGCCGGATACAACAACGGACGTTTCATTAGCAAGGACTACTGTAGAACAAACGTTAAAAAAGGCAAATAGATCAAAACAGAAAACCAGCAATCCAATTGACAGAGAAGTGCAAATGGCTGTACAAAGTATTGACGAAAATTTTAATAAATTATTGAATACACAACTAAGGAATATTAACCAAACACCTATATACGCGGAAAATAAAGATATGTTTGGCGGGTTTAAAAACCAGTACCGCCAATTAGAAACGGCAGAAAAGCAATTGAAAGCTGATATAGTAAACTTTGGCATGGA
>CAYUMH010000019.1:33972-51145 GCA_964445775.1 uncultured Terrimonas sp. | reverse complement strand
GCACCAGCTGAAACAACCAATGCACCGGCACCTGTAAAAGAGACCATACAGTATGATGATTTTGCCAAACTTGATTTCAGGGTAGGCACTATTGTAAGTGCACAGAAAGTACCGAAGGCCGATAAGTTGTTACAATTGGAAGTGGATCTTGGTTTTGAAACAAGAACCATTGTATCGGGTATTGCCCTGCATTTTACGCCGGAAGAGATCATTAATAAACAAGTAGTGGTGGTAGCCAACCTGGCTCCCCGCAAAATGCGTGGTATAGAAAGTAACGGGATGATATTAATGGCAGAGAATGCCGAAGGGAAATTACAATTTGTTAATCCCGATGTTGTGGTTAACAACGGTGCTTCGGTTAGTTAAACGCTGTTGATTATACAATAATGGTTAATAGGAAGCAGGCTCGAAGAAGCGGCTTTTTATTAACCTTTTTTTGTGCCGGCTGCAGTACTGCTATCCCCAGGCTATGCTCCTTCGTTTCACCCCGGGAACGTAAATAGTGCTTCCTATTTACCTAAAAGGTTAAACATCCTCCTAATTGATAAACATTTACCGTTAAAACTTGTTTTTAAAACAAATAAGTGAGAGATTTATATATCGGGCCCTATTGTAGCAAGTTCACCAACTGAGAATTTTTAAGCATTGTTTATAGATTAAATAAGAAAGGTATAGCTACAAGTACACATAAATGGAAGAAATTACTTAAAATTTTGTCCTTCATTATCGGAGGACTTTTGGTGTTATTAATTTCCTTTCACTTTTGGTTCATCAACCACGCTGAAACTTTTATCGAGGATATGGTATCCTCACAATCCAACGGCAAACTACACCTTAAAGTAAAAAAATTCAAGTTCAACTGGTTTAGCAAACATATGGAGCTGGAGAATGCTCATTTCTACTCCACTGACACTGCTACCAGTAATACCGCCTACGACCTGGTAGTACAGAAAGTAAAACTTTCGGTAAAAGGTGTATTGCCTTTTTTAATTGATAAACAGTTACTGATAGACTCTTTATCCCTCATAAAGCCAGCCATTACCGTTACCCAGTTGCGCAGTAAACAAGGTAACAGCGATACAACCGGCACCCCGCTTTCCATTCCGCAGGAAATGGGTAAAGTATACAACAGTATACAGGAAGCCCTGGATGTATTGGATGTACGTATGTTTTACATGGAGAACGCTGCCTTTACCTTATTAAACAATACAACACCGAAGGAAATACCCCTGCATATTACCAATATCAACCTAAGGCTGAATAATATTTTTGTGAGTGGCAGGGATAGCCTGTCCAGTAAGAAAATACTTTTCAGTGATAACTTAACGGTTACCACCCATAAACAGAATATTCATTTTCCGGATGGCCGGCATATTTTAAGTTTTAAGAATTTTCAACTGGACGTACAAAATAAAATGGTGGAGTTTGATGACTGTACCATTGAGGCAACGGAGAGTGATAATAAGAAAAGTACCTTCGCCGTATTTTTTGAAAAACTGAAACTAACCAACCTGAATTTTGACAGCCTGTATCATAAGGAGATTATCCAGGCCGATTCGGTGTATTGTACCCGGCCAACTTTTAAACTGGATATTACGCTGCCTGGGAATAAAGACTCGGCATCCGCTCCGCAAATAGACAAACTTATCCAGCAGCTTACCGGTGATATTGCCCTGAAAAATGTAATTATCAAAGACGGGTCCTTTGATATCAGGACCGAGCGGAATGGCGTACCCAATACCTTTACTTCGGAGCATAATAATTTTGAATTAAAAGGACTGAAGATATTGCAGCATGCTCCCAAACCCATTGCCATTGAGCAGTTCAATATGGGCATCAGGAATTTTGAAAATTTTTTAAAGGATAGTACCTACAGCATCCAGTTTGACAGCATCTTGTTTTATAATAATCAGATCAACTTAAACAAGTTTGTTTACCATGAATTAAAAAATAATAAGCCGTTAAATACCATCAGTATGGACCGGTTTAGCCTGGATGGCTTATCCTGGGATCACCTGGTATTGGAGCGGGTAGTAAAAGCCGCCAATGTAACCCTGGTTAATCCAGTGATCCAGTACACCCTGCTGCCGCAGAAAAAATATAACAATAACAGCATTTATGAAACTTTAGCAGGGTTGGGCAAACAAATGCAACTACAACAGCTGCATGTAAAGAACGGGCAGATAGAAGTTATCCTGCCCGATAAAAGTAAGTTTAACCTGTATGGCGCTAATTTCTCCATTTTAGGAGAAAAGCTGGTACAATCAACCAGGATAGCGGATATCCAGGAGGCTTTACAAACGGTTTATTTTACCAGGGGTGTATATAAGAACGGTAATACCAGCATCCAGTTACAGGATATCCGTTTTTCAGGAACCGATAATAAATTATTGGCAAAAACGGTCACCTACCAGGATAAAAGCGGTACCCATATAACCGCCGGTAATGTAAGCATTGATGCTTTTTCATTTGACGAAAAGCTGCATAATATTGTTATTAACCAGCTTAGCTGGAGCAATGCCAGCGCCAGTATTATCAACAATGCAGCGCAGCAGGATAAGGCTATTAATCGCTTTACCATACAGCAGGTAAACGGGAATAATACCCAGCTGAACATGGTGAACAAAGGTTCTGCGATCAAGGCCTACCTCGACAAGATCAGCTGCAGTCGTATTGCCAATACGGGTCAACAAAACGGCCTGGTGATCAACGGGCTGGTAACAAGTGGTAAAGACCTGTCCCTTTCCACTGATGATCAGAAATTAGTGATCGGGCTTTTTGATATTAAAGACAGGCAGGCCTCCACTATCAGGAATATCAGTTTTTCCGGCATAAGCCCTGACGATTCGCTACTGGTAAGCATACCTGAAATAAAATTAAACCCTGATATTAACGCCATACTGGCCCAAACCACTACGGCAAGCGATATTGTTATTACTGATCCCGTACTGCGCTACTACCGTAAAAAAGAGGACAATGATCTGTCGGCGCATCCCAAAATAAAATTCCCGGCTATCCGGGTAAATAACCTGCAGATCAATAACCCGCAGGTACATTATTATACAGTAACGGAGAATGGCGCCACATCCATTACCTGGCAGGATAAGGAAGCCAAAAGCAAAATACATTTACAATATATACGGAGTAGTGACGGGCAAACGATAGAGATTGGTAACAGTAACCTGACCGCACAGGGCATAGCAGTGCTGACCGCCAATAAACACCTGCTTAAAAGTGATAACGGCTCTTTTGCCATTGAACTGGATAATACCTTGCTGACCGCCACAGAGACCGGCAGCATAGAATGGGAAACACACCTGAAACATTTTACCGCAAACAAATTAGTATTTGACAGCCTGCAGGAAAATAAAACAGGCAGCCTGTTGATCAATAAAGCCCGACTGAGCAATATTACCATTAAGCCCCTGTACCTGTTAAGGCCTTATGACCTCATTAGTAACAATGCCGATTTTTCTTTATCGGAAGTAACCGGCAGTTACCAGAATGACCTGAACCGGTTTAACTGGTATAATCTGCGTTACCGGAAAAGCAACAGCAGTTTTACCATTGATTCCTTTGCCTATTCGCCTTTGATGAGCAGGGATGAGTTTGTTAAACAACTGCAATACCAGGCCGATTACCTGCAGGCAAAAACAAAATCCATCCATATCGGGCCTTTTAACTGGGACCAGTATATAAAGGACAGCAGCTTTAACGTAGGGAGTATTGTTATTAATGATGGCTATATCAGTACTTTCCGTGATAAAAGAATTCCCCGGCATGAGGGCGCTGTAAAACCATTACCGGTGGGGCGTTTAAAGAGTATTCCCATAAAACTTTCGGTTGACAGTATTACATTACAGAATGGCCTGGTACAGTACGAGGAGATCAATGAAAAAACCAATTCGGTAGGCAGGATAAATGTGAACCGGCTGAACAGTAAAATTTATAATGCCGGCAATTATGATCATACGGCAACAGACAGCTTATACATATATGCCCATGCTGACCTGGAAAATGTGATTGCGACCAATCTGTATGTGGCACAGTCGTACCTGGATAGTAACAGTGGTTTTTATATGACGGTGGATATGGGTGAAGCTGATTTAACGAGCATCAATCCCATTTTAGCTTCGCTGGCCTCGGCAAAATTTAAATCGGGTAAAATTGACAGCCTGAAGATGCAGGTAACCGGTAATGATGATTATGCTTATGGTACCATGGATATGAAGTATAAAGATATCCGCATACAGCTGTTTAAGAACGGGGATGAGACCAATAAAACCGTACTGACCCGGGTCATTAGTTTTGTAGCCAATACGTTTGTCATTAAACGCAATAATAAGAACAGAACAGCTATTGTATTTTTTGAGCGGCTGAAGGACAGGTCCTCCATCAACTACCTGGTAAAAACCACTTTGAACGGGGTAATTAACAGCACCGGGGCTACCTCTAAAAGCAAACAACGTAAAAAATACAAGCGTGCTTTGAAAAAATAATGGTAATTTTTTGAAACTGATTCTTTGCACTTTTTTCCGGCAGGCTACTCTGTTATAACATTATCATCCATTGTTTTATGCGGTTTCCTGCAATTCGTCAATTTGCGAACTTATTCCAACATTTTTGGGCGTTTTTTCCACATTTTGCAAAAAATATCGGCTTTTTGCGCTTTTGTGCAGGAATGATTGTATATTGGTGTAACAAAACGACTGTACTTTGTTAAAAAAAGAAAGACAAGCCTACATTTTACACCAGGTAAACCTTCATAATAAGGTATTATCTGCGACACTTTGCAAGGACATTGATGTATCGGAAGATACGATTCGCAGAGACCTGCAAGAACTTTCGGATGAAGGGAAGTTAATTAAAGTGCACGGTGGTGCGCTTTCACATTCCTTTAACGAAGTGCATTTTGCCAGCAACGGTGTTTACTCTCAAACACATAAAAAAACAATCGCCGCCAAAGCGATCAGTATTATACACAATGGTATGTTTATTCTGACAAGCGGAGGAACAACCATTATTGAACTTGCCCGTTTTTTACCCCCCCAACTGAAAGCGACCTTTATTTCCGGCAGTATTCCCGTGATTTTGGAATACATGCGCCATCCCAACATTGAAGTGATCCTGATCGGTGACCGTTTATCGAAGAATTCGAAGATCACGGTAGGTCCCGAAGCGATTGCCAAGATAAGACAGGTAAAAGCCGACATTTGTTTCTTAGGTATCAATTCCATCGACGTATCACATGGTGTAACGGATAATGACTGGGAAGTGGTGCAATTAAAGAAGGCGATGATCGAATCATCGCAACATGTGGTATGTATGGCCATTGCTGAGAAGATCAATACTTTTCAGCCGATACAGGTTTGCGATATTAGTAAAATAGACACGTTAATTACAGAACTTCCTGCCGATGATGCTTTGCTGAAGCCATATATTGATGCCGGCATAAAAGTTTTGTAATAGCAATTATTTTACTTAATATACATTTTACTGCTACCCTATTTAAAGCTTCAATAAGTAATTATTGCTGGTATACCCTTTTGTGTGCCGCATAATTACTGCAACTATTTAAACTGCTTCATTTAATACAGACTAAAACAAAAAACAGCTATGAGAAAAGCTCTCCCATTAGTAGCCATGCTACTGCTAATGCTTTTTTTGCTACCCCATTTTTCGTACGGGCAGGAAAAAACAATTAGCGGCAAGGTGCTTGCCGAAGACAAGTCGCCACTGGCGAATGTGTCGATTCGGGTAAAAGGTACCCGGCGGATCACACAGACCGATGCAGCCGGTGATTTTAAAATTTCAGCCGCCCCGGGCGAAACCTTACAAATTTCCTATGTAGGATTTGAATCCCAGGATGTGAAAGTAGGTGCTGACGGCAGCATCAGTATTACCTTAAAAGCTACATCTGGTGACCTGGGTGAAGTAGTCGTAACGGCTATGGATATTAAAAGAAACCCGAGAGAGTTAGGTTACTCTGTTCAAAAAGTTAGCGGCGATGATATCGCGGAAACACAAAGGGAAAACTTTTTAAACAGTTTACAGGGACGTGTAGCTGGTCTTACCATCAGCCCGAGTTCGGGTTTAGCCGGCGCCTCCACCTCCATCGTTTTAAGGGGATTTAATTCGCTTGCATTAAGCAACCAGCCTTTATTTGTTATTGACGGTATTGTAATTGATAACCAGACAATAGACGAAAACTCTTACGGAGGCAGTGGTGTAGGAACTCCCGACAGAACAGGTTTAACAGCCAATGTTAACAGGAATACTGACTATAATAACCGTATTTCAGATATCAACCCGAACGATATTGAAAGTGTAACCATTTTAAAAGGCCCAGAAGCCACGGCTTTATATGGCAGCCAGGCAAGCTCGGGGGCCATTATTATTACTACCCGTAAAGCAAAGAGCAGTAAACTGGCTGTTCAATATGACAATAGCTTCAGAGCTTCTAAACTTACACGTTTCCAGGAAACACTTGATACCTATCAATCCGGTACCAATGGTGTAGCTTCCGGCACCTTCCGTGCATTTGGCCCCGCTTACCCGGCTGGTGCAGAAACCTTTAATAATATTGATAACTTCTTTAAAACCGGCTTTGCCCAAACACATAATTTAGGTGCCGACTTTGGTTTTAAAAATTCATTGTTCAGGGTTACCGGTTCATTCTTTGACCAGGACGGTGTAGTACCTAACAACACTTATAAACGTACCACCTTACGGATAACCAATACTACCAAATTTGGTAAATTTTTAGACATTACACCAACCTTTACCTATACCAATACTGATAACAACAAAGTGTTGGGTAGTTTAGGTGGATTTATGAACAGCCTGCTGGTATGGCCTGCATTCGATGATATCCGTCGTTTTTCTGATCCTAACGGATTAAAAGAATCGATATTCCAGGAAAATATTGACAACCCCAATGCAGAGTTTGACAGCCCTTTATTCAATGTTAATTTTAACAAGAATAAGGATATGACCAAACGTTATACCACCAACCTGTCTGTTAATATTAACCCTACAGACTGGATTACCATCTCCGGCCGTTTTGGCTACGAACGATATAATACAGAAGGGTACCTGCAATACCACCCCAACTCCTATTTTATTGCTGCTTCCGTAAGAGGACGCCAGGATAATTTCTGGAGAAAATATGAAGGCTATAACCATACCATTACCGGTACTGCCAGGAAATCATTAGGTAACTTTAATTTCCGTTTAATGGTGGGTACCATGTGGCAGGATTATAAAACCTCCATGTTTGCCGTTACCGGTGACAGACTGGTTGATCCTAACAGAACAGACAGTAACAATACCGACCCTACATCACGGGTTCGTCTTTTAAGAAACGCATTGGGAGAAGATAACGTGTCTATCTTCCGCCAGTTTGCCACTTTTGGTGAATTTGCTACCAACTGGAAAAATATGATCTTCCTGAACTATACCCACCGTTTTGAAGAAGCTTCTACCTTGCCCAAACAGAACAGGAAATATAATTACCCCGGTGGTAGTTTAAGCTTTATACTGAGCGATATATTCCCCGGTATAAAAGAAGGAGGAGTAATTGATTATTTCAAACTGAGAACATCTTTGGCTTCAACGGCAAGGATCAACAGTCCTTATTCAACCCAATCAGTGTTTACCAACACAACTTCCAGCGGCGGCGGCTTTAACTATGGCTTTACCAGGGCCAATCCTTTCCTGGAGCCGGAGAAACAAAAAACCTATGAGGTGGGTACCGAATTACGCTTATTTAAAAACCTGATCACATTTGATGCCGCTTATTATAATACCCTGAATGAAGACCAGATCGTAGATGGTAACTTCAGGCTTAGTTATGCAACCGGCTTTGTATTAAACTCATTAAATGTGGGTGCCACCAGGAACCAGGGTGTGGAAGTAACCTTGACTTCTAATGTGGTTAAGAAAAGAGATTTTGACTGGACCACTACTTTAAACTTTAATAAAATGTGGAACAAAGTGGAATACCTTCCTGAAAATGTACCGGAATATTATATTGCGGATACATGGGTTTTCCAGAATGCAAGGGCTGGTGTAATGAGAGGATATCCTACAACCACCATTACTGCCTATGGTTATTTAAGAAATAACCAGGGCCAGGTCCTGATTGACAAAACAAATGGCTTACCTGTTTACGATCCTACCTTTAAAATCCGTGGTGACAGGAACCCTGATTTCACTATCGGCTGGGTGAATGCACTGCGTTATAAAAACTGGCGTTTGAATTTTGTTTGGGATCTTAAAGTAGGTGGTGATATTTTTAATGCCACTAAAATGTTCCTGACCAATTATGGAAGAAGCCCGGTAACAGCCGACCGTTACACACCACGTGTGCTGGAAGGTGTTTTACAGGACGGTTTAGAAAACACAGCTACCCCAACTAAAAACACCATAGTAGTGATCCCTGCTTACCAGGACAACTATTATACTTATCAATATATGCCGGAAGAGGCCTTTATTGAAAAAGATGTAAACTGGTTCCGTTTAAGGGATATAACCTTAAGTTATACTTTCCCTGCTAAAATTTCCAATGTAATAAAAGGAATAAAAAATCTTGGATTTTTCATTACCGGAAATGACCTGATTTTATTAACCAACTATTCCGGGGGAGATCCTTTATCAAATGGTAATACAGCCGGTGCAAGGGGTGTAGGCTCGTTTGGTTTTGACTGGGGCAAATTACCCGCTCCTATCAGCTGGAATTTTGGATTAAAAGCATCCTTTTAAACCTTAAAAAATTAACTAATGAAAAAAATATATTCCCTTTGCTTGGCAGGTAGTTTACTGGTTGGGTTATTTACCAGTTCCTGCAGCAAGAAAATAGATGACGCGTACCTGAATCCAAACGCGGATGTTAAAAAGCCAATAGAAGAGTTACTTCCTAATATTATTGCGAACATGACCGCTAACTTTTCTGCCGCAGGCAGTGGTTACGGTACACAAAATGATATACTCTATATTGCCCGTTATGTTCAATACTGGGCTACCAATACCACCAATAACCAGTATGACCGGATGGGGCCTCAATCTCCCTTTTCAAATACATCCAGTGTAATGGGTGCCGTATGGGCGGCACATTATTTTGGCCAGGGTATGAATATTGAAAAAGTAATTGAATGGGGTACGGAAGAAAAGAAATGGGACTATGTGGGTGTGGTATATGCCATCAGGGCATGGAGCTGGCTTACTTTAACCAATCTTCATGGAGAAGTAATTTTACATGATGCGTTTAAAGACCTGCTCACTTTCCGGTACGATCCGCAATCAGAAGTATATGACAGGGTAAGAGCCGAATGCCACCTGGCCCTGGATTATTTAAGCAGAACCGGTGATGGCGTGAGCCAGGCTAATTTAGCCAAGGGCGATGCTTATATGAATAATGGTGATGTTGAAAAATGGAAAAAATTTACGTATGCTGTTCTGGCACGTTCATTTAATCACCTGACAAACAAATCCACTTATTCTGCTGACTCAGTAATTAAATATTGTAACCTGGCCAATATGACCAGCAACAATGACAATACTACGATGCGTTTTGCGCAAACCGGCGTTAGTGCCACTTTCAATTACTTTGCGGCATTCCGTGGTAACTGTAATGCACTTCGTCAGACAAGATTTGCAGCAGAACTTTTATCGGGTAAAAACCCTGCCTTAACCAATACAACCACACCGTTGGTAGATCCAAGAGCTCCTTATTTAATCAGGGAGAATGCCAATGGTACTTACCTGGGGGGAAGACCCACTAAAGGTGCAGATGGTTTGGTAGCAGCCGATCAGCCGGAAGGATATAACGGTCAGCCTTATGCTACCGCTACAGCCCCGGCCAATGACGCCGCCAGCAGGTACCTGTTTAAAAACGATGCCAAATTCCCTATTATTACTGCCAGTGAGGTACAATTCATGAAAGCAGAAGCATTATACAGGAAAGGTTTAAAAGGACAGGCACTTGCCGCCTACACTTTAGGCGTAAACCTGAGTTTTGACCTGCTGGCAGCGGATTATGAAGCAAATGTTCCGGCCGCCAGGAGAATGAACGCCACCACCAGGGCTGCTTATTTTGCCGACCCCAATAACATACCTACCGATGAGAATAATTTAACCTTATCGAAAATCATGTTACAAAAATATATTGCCCTGTTTATTCATGGTGCTATTGAAACATGGGTGGACCTGCGTCGTTACCATTATAATGTTGACCAGGAAGGTGGCTTCCCGGTGTACAGGAATTTTGCTGTACCTGATAATGCTGATCTGTGGCCTACCAATAACTTCCTGCCGGTTCAAAGGTGTTTACCCCGCGGAGCATCAGAAGCGTACAACTTAGCCGAGTTCAATAAAATAGGCGGTAACAGACCCGATTATCATACAATAGAACAATGGTTTTCAAAACCCGAATAATCTCTTTTAAACATCTATTTATGTCTAAAAAAATATTTAGTATACAATATATCATGATCCTGGTTGCCGCACTCAGTTTCATTGGCTGCGCAAAGGACAATGGTGCTCCAAGAAGAGCAACCGAAGACATGGACCTCGGAAATAAAGCGATGATGCAGGCTTATATCGCCACCGTTAATGCAAGCCGTAATGCTATTTATGTTGACGGGGCCTTAACATCCGGTGCTGTAATAGCATCTGGAGGTGTATTTCCAACGGCGGCTACGGCATATGCCTTTGCCTTAAAAAGCGGGTTACATACATTCCTGGTCCGCGATACGCTGCGTACTGCAACACAGGTACCTTTAACATTCCCGGTGGATGTGATGCCCCAAAAAAATTATACCGTCTTTTTATACGATACCATTTCCACGCCAAAACAAAAAGTGGTGGAAACCAAAATCAACACTGCGGATGATGGAATGGCCAGGATAAGGATCGCTAATTTTATTTACAGTAAAGTAGATCTTCCCGGTATTGATATTTACTCTGCCGTTCAGAAACAAAATATCGCCACCAATGTAAAGATCACTGACGTAACAGAGTTCATCCCATACACTGCAAATGTAGTAGACACCTTTACTGTCCGGTTAACAGGAACCACTACTGACCTTGTAAATACAGGAACAGGTACTAACCAGTTTATCAGGGTAATACTTACTCCCCGCGCCAAAAGACATTACACTTTTGTATTCAGGGGCAGTTATACCAGTACAGCCAGTACCGCAGCACAAACAAGAATGTTCAGTTCCTTCATAAACTACTAATTCACCGCAGTACTTTAAAACAAAGACTTCTTTTGTAAAAGAGGTTACCTACCAGGTAACCTCTTTTCGTTTTATTGGCCCCTGATTTCGCAAATATCAGGCCCCGGAAAGGGAAATATCTTTCCCTATAAAATATTAAACCAACTGAATTAATTAAATTTAGCACCTTAAATATTTTTCGTCCTTAACTCATCATCATGCGTTATTTAATACTCGTTTTCATTGGAGGACTTCTCAGTTCTTCCCTTACAGCCCAATCCCTCTCCCCGCTTACCGTTGAAAAGATCATGCGGGACCCCAAATGGATGGGCACCCAACCCGGCACCCCACAGTGGGATATTAACGGCGGTACCGTGTATTTTAACTGGAACCCGGATAATAATACCAGCGATTCCATCTATTATATTACAGCCGGTAATAAAACACCCGTAAAAGCCTCACCGCAGGAAAAAACAAATATCCTCTATGCCAATGCTGTTACCTACAATACCAAACGCACGGCTTATGTATATGTGAAGGACGGCGATATTTTTTATACCACTTTAAAACCCGCCCGCACTTTACGTATTACCCAAACGGCTGATTGGGAAAGCAACCCGGGCTTTTACTTTAACGATAGCCGTATTGTTTACAGTCGTTCGCAAAACCTGTATGCCTGGGATATCAGCACCGGTACTACCGAACAGCTTACTGAAATCAAGGCCGAAGGAGGCGCAGCCCCGGCTGCCGCACCGGCTATGGGCCGTGGCGCCGGTGGTGGTGGTCGTAGCGGCCAGGGAGCAGGTAATCAAAACACCAATAAACAGGACGAATGGCTAAAAAATGACCAGCTGTTTTTATTTGAAGTATTACGCCAGCGTGATGATAACCGTAAAGAGAGAGAACGTTACAATAAATCAGTGGAACAACCTGCCAAACGCGGCATCCAGTTGCAAGGCAAAACCCTGCGTGGCCTTAACCTGAGCCCTGACGGGCGTTTTGTTAGTTATATACTTAGTCCCCAACCGGCGGCCACTTCTGTTTCCACCTTTGTACCCGACTATGTTACCGCATCGGGTTATACCACCAATATTCCCAGCAGGACCAAAGTAGGCAATGTACAAACGCCTAACGAGTTCTATATTTATGACAGGACACTGGATACCATCTATAGTTTTTCTACCGACTCCATACCGGGTATCCAGGATGCACCCGATTATGCAAAAGACTACCCTGCCCTGTTTAAGAAAAAGCCGGAAAACAGGAAAGTAAACTGGGGCAGCGCCAGCTGGTCGCCTGATGGCAAATATGCCACTATACAAATAAGGGCATTGGATAATAAAGATAAATGGATCATGGGCTGGGACTCCATCACCAAAAAACTGACCATCGTAAACCGTGAGCGTAACGAAGCCTGGATCGGCGGACCCGGCGGCTGGCGCAGCGGTGGCTGGATAGACCCTGTAACTACCTGGTACCAGTCGGAAGAAAGCGGTTATGCGCATATCTACACTTTCAACCTGAGCAACGGCAAAAAAACACAACTCACCAGCGGTAATTACGAAGTACAGGAAGCCCAGTTATCTAATAACAATCAATACTTCTATATCACTACCAACGAAGTACACCCGGGTGAAAAACATTTTTACCGCCTGCATATTGCCTCCGGTAAAAAAGAACGTATCACCGGCATGGAAGGCGCTAATACTGTAATCCTGTCGCCCGATGAAAAACAAATTGCTTTTTTATACTCTACCCCTACACAGCCCTGGGAATTATATATACAGGCTAATCAACCTGGCGCCAAACCGCAGCAAATAACCTTTAAAGCAAGATCAGCAGAGTTTAACAGCTACGCCTGGCGTCAGCCCGATGTGATCAGCTTTACTGCCGCTGACGGGGCACAGGTATATGCAAGGGTGTACAAGCCTGCTAATCCGCATCCCGGTAAACCGGCCGTATTATTTGTACACGGTGCCGGTTATTTACAAAATGCACATAAATGGTGGAGCTCCTATTTCCGTGAATACATGTTCAACAACCTGCTGGCCGATGCCGGTTACTATGTAATGGATATTGATTACCGTGGCAGTGCAGGTTATGGCCGCGACTGGCGTACCGGCATCTATCGTCATATGGGAGGCAAAGACCTTTCCGATCATGTTGACGCGGTGAAATACATGACACAAAACTTTGGTGTTAACCCCAAAAACATTGGCATCTACGGCGGTTCGTATGGCGGCTTTATCTCCTTAATGGCCCTGTTTACGGAGCCCGGCGTATTTAAATCAGGTGCGGCCTTACGTCCGGTAACCGATTGGGCTAACTATAACCACGGTTATACCGCCAATATCCTCAATGAGCCTGCGCAGGACAGTATTGCCTATAAACGCAGCTCTCCCATTTACTTTGCTGGCGGCCTCAAAGGCAACCTGCTCATGTGCCATGGCGTGGTAGATGATAATGTACACTACCAGGATGTGGTAAAACTATCCCAGAAGCTGATAGAGCTGGGCAAGGATAACTGGGAACTGGCCTCCTACCCGGTAGAAAGTCATGGTTTTATTGAGCCCAGCAGCTGGACAGATGAATATAAACGCATTTTAAAATTATTTGAAACAACTTTAAAAAACTAATCCTAACTTTAGTGGCACCATTTACCTGCCTGTTTAAATTTATATGGAGCCGGCTGTATAGCCCTGATTGAGCGTAGTTGCGACGCTCCATTTAACTGCAGTAATGCTATTGAGCTGACCACTGCCACCACGATTGTCATAAACAAAGTGTATTAATACACTTACAGCCCGGATGAAATAGTATTGTATTATTGTTAACATAAACAGTTATAGTCATGTATATTAAAAATGTCCTCCTGGGCGTATTAATAGCAGGCAGTACCGCCAGCTATGCCCAATCCAACTTTACCTATACGCCGGAACAACCCAAGGCAGGCGATACCATTCATATCTCCTACCAGCAGGGCGGCGACCTTACCGGTATACAGTTATTGCCTGAAGCCATCGGTTACCAGCTGGGAGTCGGGCAAAAAGTAGTGGAGATTCCCTTACGTCGCAGCAATGGCCGTTTGGTAGGTGTAGTGCCCACCGACACTGCCAGCAATTTTATCTACTTTGCTTTTACAGCCGATAAAAAATTTGATAATAATTTTAATAAAGGCTTTTATATTCATTTATATAAAGATGGTAAGCCCAAGCAAGGCAGTTATGTGAGCAAATCATTTTACGATCAGTACTATGGTACAACCGTAGGTCTGGAAGCCAACAATGAAGCGGCTTTAAAGGCATATGAAAAAGAATTTGAATTACACCCCGACAGCAAAAAAGCCAACAACCTTGCCTACCTGCGTATGTTTAATACGGTGAACAAAGCTGAAGGTCCGGCCCGCGTACAAAAAGAAATTGAGGACTTATTGAAAACCGGATTAAAAACCGAAGCCGATTATAATACCCTGACTTCTTTATACGGCCTGGCTAAATTGCCACAACAGGCAAAAATTTTCACCGACCTGAAGAAAGAAAAATTCCCAAGCGGCCAATGGGTAGCCAGCGACGCCCTGAACAATTTTAACCGTGAACAGGACCTGGCCAAAAAAGAAAAAATGCTGGCCGATATTACAGCCAAAGCCAATACAGATTCTAACTGGGCATTCTTAAAACCCAACCTGGCTTTTTATAAAGAACGTTTAATACCGCTTTATGTAAAAGCAAAAGACTGGGATGGTTTGAAAAAAGCTATTGAAGCTGCTGACATTAAAGACAATGTAGCCAAAGCCCGTTTATACAACAGCCTGGCCTGGGAAATGCAGAAAGACAGCAGTAACCTGCCGCTGGCCTCAGAATTATCGAGCTTTGCAGTTAACACAACCAAAGCCGACTGGAAAAAACCAACCGGTAAAAAACCCGATTACCTGACCACCAAACAATGGGATGAGCAGCGTAAATCAACCTACGGTATGTTTGCCGATAGTTATGCCATGATCCAATACCGCATGGGTAATTATAAAAAAGGTTTACCATATGCCAAAGAAGCAGCATTGGTAATTGCCGAGGGTAAAAATGTAGATGAAAATGCAACCTATGCTTTACTGGCTTCTAAAGTTTTACCTGTTGCCAAGTATAAAAAAGAGCTGGAAACATTTGTAAAAGATGGCAAAGCAAATTCAGAAATCAAGGACCTGCTGAAAGAAGCTTATGTAAAAACAAACAAAAGCGACGCAGGTTATGATGATTATATTACCGCTTTACAAAGAGAGAGCTACCTGAAAATGGTAGAGGAATTGAAAAAATCGATCCTGAACGAAACCGCTCCTACTTTTGCCCTGTTTAACCTGGATGGCAAAAAAACCGATATTACCGAGTTAAAAGGTAAAACCGTTATTGTTGATTTCTGGGCAACCTGGTGCGGTCCCTGTATTGCTTCTTTCCCCGGTATGCAAAAAGCGGTGGACAAATACAAAGAAGATCCCAACGTTAAATTCTTATTTGTAAATACCTGGGAGCAGGTAGATGATAAAAAGAAAAACGCCAGTGATTTTATTGAAAAAAATAAATACGGCTTTGATGTATTGTTAGATAATGAGAACAAAGTAGTGACTGACTTTAAAGTAGACGGTATCCCTACCAAATTCATCATTGGTGCTGATGGTAAAGTACGCTTTAAATCAGTAGGATTCAGTGGCAGCGACGACAAATTAGTGGAAGAGTTAAGTGTGATGATCGACCTGGCTAAAGAAGCTTCGGCCTCCGGCAAAGCATTCTAAGATAAAATGGTGTTTACCAGACAATAAAGCCGGCATGATGCCGGCTTTATTGTTTATATACATCCTGTTATTTAGTTAAAAAAACAGATTCCGGTTATAAAATACCGGTTAAGCGGGTATAGATGTTATTTTTGCTTTTTAAACTACAAAACATTACATGAAAAAGTTATTTGCCCTGTTACTGATCGGTTCATTGTTTTCGTTAACAGGTTGTCTTGAAATTGTAAGGAATATTACCATCAACGAAAACGGTACAGGTTCCTTAGATACTAAAATTGACCTGGGCGAAGTATTCGAATTGGTCAAATCCATGGGCCAGGAGCAGCAATTAGAGCAGGCAAGGGAGAAACAAATTGATACACTGATGCAGGTTAAAGACCTGGCAGCAAAAAATGACAAGCTTACCGCCGAAGAAAAACAATTACTATCAGCCGGCAGTATCCGTATTAACATAAATGTGGACAGTGGCGTTTTCTATACGCAATCCAAAATTCCTTTTAAAAACCTTGCTGATATTGAAAAGATCAATATTTTATCGCAACGGTTTTTAAATACCACAATGGATAAAGTACTGGACGAGGGTAAAGCTGAACCGGTGGAAGAAGATAAAGAATCTTTATTAGGCGCTACTTTTGACGAGTATTATATTACTACCTATACCAAAAACAGTATTGAGAAAGTACAAGATAAAACCAAGGAGAATCCTTTTACCAATGCTAACGATGAGGCTACCAAAGCCATGCAGGAAATGAGCGCTATGGGCATGGAAGTAAAAAATACCATCGTGTATAATTTACCCAGGCCTGCCAAAAAAGTAGAGGGAAAGAATGCCGTTTTATCGGCCGATAAAAAGAAAGTGACCATCACCACCACTTTCAGCGATATTACTACCGACCCTACGGCCCTGGAATTTAAAATATCATTTTAAGCCGGTTATAAAACAGCCAGGCTGTCAATTTTATCCTGGTCTATTTGCTGAACCAAATGGGCCAGGCTTTCAAACTTCACTTCGTCGCGCAGGTATTTTTTAATGTACACGGTCACATAACGATCATAGATATCTTCATTAAAATCAAAGAGATTTACTTCTATTACCCGTTTGGTGCCGTTTACCGTAGGCCTGAAGCCTATACTCATCATCCCCTTTAAAGCGGGTGTTTCCGGTAATTGCGGA
>CAYUMH010000019.1:0-33962 GCA_964445775.1 uncultured Terrimonas sp. | reverse complement strand
CGATACCAGTTCCATTACATCGGCATACACCGCATAAATACCATTACCCAATAATATCTTTTCTTCATCTTCTATCACCAGGTTGGCTGTAGGATAACCCAGTTCACGTCCTAATTTATCACCATGAACCACTTTACCGGTAAAGAAAAAGTTGTAGCCCAGTAATTCATTAGCGGTCTCCGTATCGGCATGTAAAATAGCTTCGCGGATATTGGTGGAGCTGATGGAAATATCGTTGAGTATATGTTTGGGAATTTCTTTCAGTTTATAGTTATAGGTAGTCGCCAGTTTTTCCAGCAACCGGTAATCGCCTAAACGGTCACGGCCAAAACGGTGATCATAACCGATGATGATGGTATGCGGATTGAATTTCGCCACCAGGAAGTCCCTGATATATTCATCAGCCGGCTGGTTAGCAAACATGTCGGTAAAGGGTACTACAACCAGGTGGTCAATACCCAGTTTATCCAGTAACAGTATACGTTCATGCAAGGTATTGATAAGCCGGATGCCTAGAATAGCCGAGGACACCACTTTACGCGGATGCGGGTGAAAAGTAATAATAACAGTCTCCCCGTCATTAGCTGCCGCTTCCTGCTTCAGTTTGTCAATTATCTGGCGGTGGCCCATGTGTACCCCATCGAAAGTACCGATGGTGATGACTGCATTTTTAAACCGGGGTAGCTGATCAATATTGTAGTGTACTTGCATAATAATAGGTGCAAAGATAAATGGAAATGGAGATGGAGATGCAGGATTTAGAATTTAGGATTTGAGATTTCAGGTTTCAGATTTGAGATTTGAGAATTGAGATTTGAAACACAGCTTTCCTGGAGAAGGTTTACCGCCTGGTGCACAAAGAACGGAATAATGAAGGGAGTCCGCCACATTACTGTGGGCACAAGCTGTAGCAACGCGGGCTGATAAGTGTTACTACTGCCGGTAAGCCCATAAAAAAAGCCCTCGCTGTTGCAAGGGCCTGTTATAAAAAATGAGTTGATTATCGCAGATCTACCACTTCTACTCCGGGGTATTTTTTTACATCAAATACAAAGGAAGCATCAGCGGGGTTAACGGTAGTCACCATATTGTTCAGGGTATAGCTGATCTTGTTGCCGCCATTCTCCAATATCTTGGTATTCTGGATGGTTTTGGCATTTTTATCAACCGTTAGGTATACCTTATGGAAAGCTTTGCTTTTATCGGTTGGGGTCAGCTGAATTTCCTGCAGGGTTTTAGCGCCTACTTTTTTCTCACCGTTCAACACGTATAAAAAGTCTTTATCATAAAAGCTGGTAAATAATTTCTGGGGCGTAAACGCATTGGCATCAGAGGATACATTGTTTACCGTTACCTCTTTGGCACTTTTATCGTAGTTCCAGGTGGTTTTACCATCGCTGTAAATCTCCTGGTCGCCAAAAGTTACTTTATACTTGGTGCCTTTCATTAAAAGGGTACCCGCTTTTTTGCTTTGCACTTTTCCCTTGGCATCTTCAATGGAATATAAAAAACCTACCTGTACCGCTTTATACGTTTTAAACTTAGCGCTTACAGCATCCAATACTTTTTTTGCTTCGGGGTCACTTTTTTGAGCCTGCAAGCCAGTAAAAGCCACAGTTAACAATAGTACGCTCAAATAAAAATTCTTCATTGTTTTTTTATTATTTAGTCTTAAAACGGCCTGCAAATATATAGGCTTTACGCTACTGCAAGACCCGTTTGGAAATAAATTGGTTGCAAATAACCGGTTTTCTTAACATTCTGCTAACCTAACAGATCGAGGTGCTGCTGCAACTCCATATCTGTTTTAATTAACACTTCCCTGGGTTTACTACCCTGGTTTGGGCCCACAATACCAGCCGCTTCCAGCTGGTCCATTAAACGCCCGGCCCGGTTATAGCCTAATTTCATTTTACGCTGCAACAAAGAGGTACTTCCGCTTTGACTGATCACGATCAACTTTGCCGCATCCTCAAACAAACTGTCACGGTCGCCAAGATCAAAGTCCTTACTCTCCTGTTCTTTTTCATCCACGTATTCCGGCAGCAAAAATGCCTGCGGGTAACCTTCCTGATAACCAATAAAATCGGTTATTTTATCCACTTCCGGCGTATCAACAAAAGCACACTGCAAACGCACAATCTCGCCGTTAAAGCTGATCAGCATATCACCCTTACCAATCAACTGTTCTGCCCCACCGGCATCTAAAATAGTACGACTATCAATTTTACTGCTCACTTTAAAGGCAATACGTGCCGGGAAGTTCGCTTTAATAGTACCCGTAATAATATTTACCGACGGACGCTGGGTGGCAATGATCAGGTGAATACCCACTGCACGGGCCAGCTGGGCCAGGCGGGCAATCGGCATTTCCACCTCCTTACCTGCTGTCATGATCAGGTCGGCAAACTCATCTACCACCAGCACGATGAACGGCAGGTACTGGTGCCCTTTTTCCGGGTTCAGCTTACGGGCCGCAAATTTGCTGTTATACTCTTTTATATTCCGGCAACCTGCTTCTTTTAACAGGTCGTAACGGTTATCCATTTCAATACACAAGGCATTTAAGGTATTAATTACCTTGCGTGTATCAGTAATAATCGCTTCCTCTTCATTGGGTAGTTTGGCTAAAAAGTGGTGTTCAATGGTCTTATAAATGCTTAATTCCACTTTTTTAGGGTCAACCAGCACAAATTTCAACTGCGATGGATGTTTTTTATACAATAACGATACCAGTATTGCATTCAGGCCTACCGATTTACCCTGGCCGGTAGCACCCGCCATTAATAAATGGGGCATGGAAGCCAGGTCCACGATAAAGTCAGTATTATCAATACGTTTACCGATAGCAATCGGCAGGGAATGTGCACTATTCTGGAATTTCTCCGATTCCAGCAGTGTTTTCATACTTACCACTGTTTTACGGGTATTGGGCACTTCAATACCAATGGTTCCTTTACCGGGTATTGGTGCAATGATACGGATACCCAGGGCAGCAAGGCTAAGGGCAATATCATCTTCCAGGTTACGTATACGGGAGATACGTACGCCGGCTGCCGGTACAATTTCGTACAGGGTAACCGTAGGCCCTACTGTAGCGCTGATCTTCTGTATCTCAATAGCATAGTTGCGTAAGGTAGAGATGATCTGGTTTTTATTTTCCTCCAATTCAGCAGGGTCCTGTACAATTTTTTCACTGCCATGTGTTTCCAGCAGGTCAAGCCCGGGATATTTATAATCTTTCAGGTCAAGTGTAGGCTCATAAGGCGGTAATTTGGCCACCGTTTCTGCCGATTTTACTTCCGGCTCATCTTCAGGTTTATCCTCTGTATTGGTTTTAATCTCCAGGGTTAAGCCGCCATCATTGGCGCCTACGGTAACAATTTTAGCAGGTTTTGAAACCGGTGGTATCACTAAAACCGATGGTTTGCTTTGTTGCGGCTCTTCCTCCGGTTCCGGAGCTTCTTCCTCAACAATATCTTCTTCAGTCTCTTCTTCAGGCGTAATCTCATCCCGGCTATGTAAAATATCTGCCACCACTTCCTTTTCTATAAACATATCATTCACCGTCAGTGTTGCGGCAGGTTCTTCTTCGGCTTCTTCTTTTTCAACAAGGGTAAAATCATAAGAAGGTTTTTCTTCTGCTATCACGGGTTTTACCACCTGTGGTTCAGCATCTTCTTTTAACTTATTGGCTTTGGGTTTTACCACCATTGGCTCGGCAACAACAGGTTTAACAACAGGCTGCTCCGGTTCGTCTTCCTCCTCTTCCGCTGCTTCCTCTTCTGTATCTTCCGGTGTAAGTACCGGTTTATTTTTCACGGGCAGGTTAAAGGCCGGGTTAAATTGCCAGATAAAATAGCCTGCAGCCAGTAATAACAAAATAGCTGCCGTACCTATATTGCCCAGTATGCCGATAAGCCAGTTGCTCATCATACGGCCTACGCCCCCACCCCAGGAAAATTCGCTGTTGCGGAATATAAAGGCCATAGATACCGAAAGTACCAATACACCAAGGGTTACGTATTTTAAATTACGGGAGATGGAAAATACCTTCCTACTGGAAAGCAAATTAATACCCACCACAAAAAAGAAGGTACATACCAGTAAGGAGGCAATACCAAATGCTTTGTAAATAAAGAAATGGGAAACCAGGGCTCCAATTTTACCCATCAGGTTGGCCACCGATACCTTATCATCCCACAAAATGCTGCTGCCCCTGAATGCTTCGTCCTGGTCCTGCCGCCAGGTGGCGAAATAGGATAAGATGGCGATGCCTAAAAATATAGCAATCAATAAGAAAGCCGCCCCCAGTATCTTATGGGTACGTTCGTCCTTAGCCAATGCTTTCAGGTCAATTTGTTCCGTTTTTTCGGGTTTCCAGGTCTTTTTATCCGCGGCTGCGGTAGTCTTTTTTTTCGGCGTCTCTTTTTTCAGCTTATTAGCCATAGTTCACAAAGATAATATAGTTTCATTTTTTAGACCCAATATAGGCCGCCGGCTAAAAGTTTATCATTTTCACAACATCCGGGTTATTGTCAAGGTAAAGTTTTTTCACCAAAACCGTGCATATATCCTTAGCATTCAGCAGCAAATCCCCGGATCGCCACCCGTTTTTTTTTCGTAGGTTTGGGCCACCACTAATACCAAAGCTAAAAAGTATGGCTTTCACTATTAACCATTGTTTCAGTATGATATGCCGTAAGGACATGCGCATGCTTGTATTCGCTGTTCTTTTTATTCTTTCCGGCTATACAGGTCTTGGCCAAAATAAGCCTAACCGTAAACAGGATGATTATGTACAACTGAGCAAGATTAATTTTTACAGTGATATTGCAGCCTATACAAGAGGAATACATATAAATGACAGTGATCATTTTACGGATACCTTTAACCTGAAATCACTGGACAGTGCCGGCATTCCGCCTGTAAGAAATACCCTGGACCAGGTAACCAAACCTTTGGTAGTAAGGTTTAAATTAAAAAACGATACGGATACAACTGCAGGCGTATGGTTCTTTCCGGGGTTTTATTTCTGGCAGATAGATGTGTACCGGCAAACAGGTGACCGCCTGGTGTCTGATCCCAAGATATTACCCGCTATTGAAGACAGCATCGGCTATCGTATGCTTACACTGGCGCCGCAGGATTCGGCAACCTTTGTTATTGTACTGACCTGCATTAAAACCCATGTGAACCGTTTTATTCCGCGGCTGATAGGTAAACCATTTATTGAGGCTTTCTCTGCCAAGCAACACGGGCAAAATAAAACCGGGGAGATTGTTACTTATTTCCTTTGCGGCCTGCTGGCCATGATGGTATTGTATTCCATGGCCAATTATTACCAGGAAGGCAATATTGAGTTCCTCTACTACTCAGGTTATGCTTTTTTTACCGGGCTCATGTTATTTACCAAAGCAGTATTTACATTCAGGGCTATTACTGCCGGATATATTATTGAGGAGTCCTTTGATTTTATTTTACATGCCGTGGGTATTATTTTTTACATGATATTCATGCGCAGTTACCTGAACACCAAAGAGCGTTACCCGTTTTTATACAAATTATATAACTGGGGCACCTGGATATTGATTGTGGGACTGGTATTTTACTGTTATATCTTCTACTTTACCAACAACTTTCTGGCACAGTATGGCCTGGAAAACGGTATGAAACTGGCACTGCTCATCGTGATGCTGATCTTTATTATTTATGCCCGCCGTAACTGGCAGGATAAACTGATGCGTTATGTATTCTGGGGCAACCTGATGCTGCTGATCTTCTCCTTAATATCGCTCTCGTCCATTGTGATGCAATTGCCGTTCAGCAATTCCGTATTTAAATCATCCGTATTCCAGTATGAAGCAGGGTTATTCCTCGAACTGGTATTCTTTATGGCCGCACTGAACTATAAAAACAACCGCCGTATTGTGGAAGAGACCAGTGAGAGTGAAAGATTAAAAGCCGAGAACCAGCGTAAGGAGTATGAAAAAGAGCTGGCGGTATTAAAAGCCCAGGAAGTAGAACGGCAGCGTATTTCGGCCGATATGCACGATGAGCTGGGTGCCGGCATGACCGTGATAAGACTGATGAGCGAAATGGCCCGTCATAAAATGCAGGAAAATACACCGGTGGAGATTGATAAAATATCCCAATCGGCGGATGATGTGCTGAATAAGATGAATGCCATTATCTGGAGCATGAACAGCGGCAACGACTCACTGGATAACATGGTATCCTATATACGTGCCTATGCCCAGGATTATTTTGATAACACCGCTATAGAACTACGTTTCCAGGTAATACCGGAGAACCTTCCGCATATTGAATTATCGGGTGATAAGCGCCGCAATATATTCTTAAGTGTAAAAGAGAGCCTGAACAATATTTTAAAACATGCCCATGCAACAGAGGTCAGCATTAAAGTTACCTTAGATACCCACCTGGAAGTAACGATTAAAGACAATGGCAAGGGCATTAATATGGATGCTATCCGCCGGTTTGGCAATGGCTTAAATAATATTAAACGCCGTATGGAAGGTATTGGAGGCACTTACGAGATATATGCCAATAACGGTACGGTTACCAATTTAAGCCTGCCCCTGTTCTGGTGATTTTTTCAGCAGGGCCAGGAATAATAATAACCAGCCGGCTATAAAAAACAAACCGCCAATTGGGGTAATAATACCTAGTTTACCCGCGGTTATATCACTGGCTTTTAGTATAGTGATCAGGTAAAGAGAACCGGAGAAGAGTAGTATGCCCAGTAAAAAACAATTACCGGCCGCCTTTAATAATTTAGAAGAGAACTTTTGCCACAACACACCAATAAATAACAAAGCAAATACATGGTACATCTGGTATTGTACCCCGGTTTGAAAAGCATTCACCGTTTCGGGCGGCACCAGTTCTTTTAAACCATGAGCGCCAAAAGCGCCTAATACTACCCCCAGTGCCCCCAGGAGGGCAGCTGTCATTAATAATGATCTATGCATGAAATAATGTATCTACAAATTTATCAATGTCAATGCTCTCCTCTTCAATCGTTACCTGCGCCTGCTGGTAATAGATCCTCCTGTCCGCAATCTTCTTCGCAATAAAATTCTTCAGTTGGTCATCGGACAGGTCACGCAATAAAGGACGATGATCTTTTTCCTTCAGTAATCGTTCAAATATGGTAGGGACGCTGGTATTGATCCATACCACCGTTCCCATTTCTTTCATGTAAACAATATTATTAAAGAAACAGGGCGTACCACCGCCACAGGCCATGATAAAGGATTCATGGCTTTCGGCAATAATATGCAGGGTTTCTTTTTCCAGTAAACGGAATTGCTCCTCTCCTTTATCCGCAAATATTTCATTAATGCTTTTACCGGCCGAGTTCACAATCTGTTCATCCAGGTCAAAAAAAGGAATACCCATCTTCCGGCTTAATAAACGCCCCCAGTGCGTTTTACCGGTACCCATAAATCCTATTAAAAAAATCTTCATCATTTTTTAAGAATGAACAGCTTTATTAATTAATAATTAGTAATTAACAATTAATAATAGTCATGCCTTAAGCATTTTGCATTCAGCATTCAGCATTCGGCTTTAAGCTTTCTTCTTTTCGCCTTCCGCCCTAAACCTTACCCCTTCCATCCTATTTAAACGCATTCAATCCCGTAACATCCATACCCGTAATTAACAGGTGCACATCATGTGTACCCTCGTAAGTGATCACACTTTCCAGGTTCATCATATGACGCATTACACTGTACTCGCCGGTAATACCCATACCACCTAACATCTGGCGGGCATCACGGGCAATATTGGTAGCAATTTCGCAGGCATTCCGTTTGGCCATACTTACCTGTTGGGGCGTAACCTTTCCTTCATTCATCAATACACCCAAACGCC
This sequence comes from uncultured Terrimonas sp., assembly GCA_964445775.1. Taxonomy (GTDB): domain Bacteria; phylum Bacteroidota; class Bacteroidia; order Chitinophagales; family Chitinophagaceae; genus Terrimonas. Next base: position 26,060 of record CAYUMH010000019.1, on the reverse strand, counting down.
AGTTCAGCAACTGCGCTTTGGTAATTTCGGTCAGCATTTCTGCCAGCTTTTTTTGCTGCAACTGGAAACCGCCGATAGGTCTGCCAAACTGTACTCTTTCTTTACTGTAACGTAAAGCCGTATCATAACAATCCATGGCTGCACCAACTGCGCCCCAGGCAATGCCGTAACGGGCTTTGGTTAAACAACCCAGCGGGCCTTTTAAACCCTGTACATTCGGAAAAATATTTTCTTTAGGCACTTTTACATTGTCAAAAACCAGTTCACCGGTAGCACTGGCACGTAAACTCCATTTACCGTGTGTAGTGGGGGTTGAAAAACCTTCCATACCACGCTCCACCACCAGGCCGCGTACCACACCTGCTTCATCCTTGGCCCATACTACAGCCACCTGTGCAAAAGGTGCGTTACTGATCCACATTTTGGAGCCGTTTAATATAACATGATCACCGGCATCTTTAATATTGGTCAACATGCTGCTGGGATCACTGCCATGGTTCGGTTCGGTTAAACCAAAACAACCTAACCACTCACCGCTGGCCAGCTTAGGTAAATATTTATTGCGTTGTTCTTCACTGCCGTAGGCATAAATCGGGAACATTACCAGTGAACCCTGTACCGATGCGGTGCTGCGTACACCACTATCTCCACGCTCCAGCTCCTGCATCATTAAACCATAACTGATATAATCCAGGCCACCACCGCCATATTGCTCAGGAACGGTAGGACCAAAACAACCCAGTTCACCCATCTGCTTTACTATCTGTTCAGGAAATTCGGCACGCTGTGCATAATCCTCGATTATAGGCGAAATTTCTTTTTTTACATAACTACGTACCGATTCACGGATCAACTTATGTTCCTCACTCAATAGTTCATCTACACCAAAATAATCCGGGCTTACAAACTGGTCTTTATTCACTGACATATAGCAAAGTAATTTTAGGGTACAAAGGTACGAAAACCGGGAGCAATCTTAGATTTTCGATTTAAGATTTAGGATTTTATGTTCCCAACCGTTGTAATGCTTATCATCGTCCCTTGCGACCTGCCCCAACAGTATTGTTGGGGGTCGCACACTTGTACTACACCAACAAGGTTGGGCAGCAGATTTGTTACCCAACGGGCATAAAAAAAAACAGGCAAACTTTGTTGTTTACCTGTTAAAAATAAATTCGAGATATTGACGGGTATTAATCCGTTAATTGTTGTTGTAAAATACGGTTGATCTCTTCCACTTTGTTCAGCGTCATAAAATGACCGCCGTGTTTAACGGTCGCATCACAGTTTACAAATCGCAGCGGTAAGATCCGGTCGCTGGTTCCGTGCAGGTGAAACAGGTTTTGAGTGGGCGTTTGATTGGACCAGCGTACAATTTTATCAATGGCCCAGCTCAAAAAAACCGGGTCCGTATCCTGTAATATCTCTTTTAACAGCTTTTTTTCAGCAACAGCATGAGCACCAAAAAACCAGTTGGTGATACTATTTGATCGTTTAAACCAGCTTGCAGGCACTATTTTGTGTAACCTGGCAGCCCCGGCAAAACGGTAATAAAAAGGTATTTCCTTTTTTGTTTTGGCTGAAGCTATAACTATCACCTTTTCTGTAGCTATCTGTTTAGCTGCTTCTACAGCGATCATACCACCGAAAGAAAGCCCCAGCAGGAGCGGCTTTGGTGTGTTGACCTGCTGCAGCAACCTGGCTGTATAGGCTTCAATTGATTCCTCTTTCAAGGGAGTGATCCATTTGATAAAAGTCACCGAACAACCTGGAAAATCAAGTCGTTCAAAAACCCTTTCATCCGCACCCAGTCCGCTAAATATGTACAGTTTTTTTGTCAATTGATCCGCTTATTTGCATCAATGCCTTACTTACCATGTTTGGATGACAGGTAATAAGTTATTTTACCACCGTTCATAATATCGGCGTGGTTTAACTGCCAGCTATTGTAGGGTTTGCCGTTTAATAAAATTTTGCTGATGTAAACATTTTTATCGGACTGGCCGATGGTCTCAATTTCAAACTTTTTACCATTATCCAGGTTAATCACCGCTTTGCTTACCGCCGGGCTGGTAATATCGTAGTAAGTACTGCCGGGTGCAACCGGGTAAAAGCCTAATGCCGAAAAAATGTACCAGGCGCTCATCTGGCCGCAATCATCATTACCACCCAACCCTGCGGGGCCGGAATGATATTGTTTCTTTAAGATCATGCGGGTACGCTCCTGGGTTTTCCAGGGCTTGCCGGCATAGTTGTACAGGTAAGCCACATGATGCGAAGGTTCGTTACCATGTACATAGTTACCAATAATACCATCACGGGTAATATCTTCCGTTCCGGCAAAAAACTCATCAGGTAAATGCATGGTGAATAAGGAATCCAGGTGGGCCACAAATTTTTTATCGCCTCCCATCATACTGATCAGTTCTTTGGGCTGGTGCGGTACATATAAGCTGTAGTTCCAGGCATTGCCTTCAATAAAGCCCTGGCCATGCGTACTTAACACGTCAAATTCTTTTCTAAAGCTGCCGTCATTCAGTTTGGGACGCATATAACCGATAGACGCATCATACACGTTTTTATAATTCTCCGAACGCTTCATGAATGTTTCATACACATCCATACGGCCCAGTTTTTTGGCCAGTTGTGCAATGGTCCAGTCATCAAAAGCATATTCCAGGGTTTTAGAAACTGATGAGCCGCTTTTATCTTCCGGCACATACCCTTTGTCAATATAGTAACCAATACCATCAAAATCTCTCCGGTTAGCTGTAGCTATACAGGCATCCAATGCTTTATTGGCATCAAAACCAGGTACTCCTTTCATGGCTGCATCAGCAATAACCGTAACGGCATGGTAACCGATCATACACCAGTTATCATTGGCATAATGGCTCCAGATAGGCAACATTTTTAACACACTCTGGTCATAATGTGCTAACATGGATTGTACCATGTCGCCATTACGCTTGGGTTGCAGTATATTGAACAGCGGGTGTAAGGCCCGGTAAGTATCCCACAGGGAAAAAGTAGTGTAATTGGTAAATCCTTTTGCTGTATGTATTTCCTGGTCCAGGCCACGGTAACGGCCGTCAACATCCATATACGTAGTAGGCGATAAAGCCGCGTGGTACATGGCCGTGTAAAAATTCTCTTTGGTTTCTGTATCGTCCGCTTCAATTACTACTTTGTTCAATTCCTTTGCCCACAGGTCGCGGCCCTGTTGCTGTATATTCTCAAAACTCCAGCCCGGTGTTTCTGTACGCAGGTTCATTAAAGCGCCTTCCTGGCTAACAGAAGAAATGGCCATCTTCAGCATCACCTGCTCACCTTCTTTGGTATCAAAGTCAAAATGCATGCGCAGTTTTTTTGCTGCCAGGTCGGGGAAGTTTTTGCTCTGGTCAAAGCGGCCCCAGAAACCACGGTAGGCCTGCTTTTCATCAAAATTCTTACTGCCATAACTTTTAAACGGTTTGGAGAAGGTCATGGCAAAATACACGGTACGGGTACGTGCCCAGCCATGTGTCTGGCGATAACCCGTTACCAGGGTATCATTCACTACCCTTACAAAGGTCCATACGTTTTTTTCGTTGTAATTATAAATGCCGTGCATCAGGTCCAGTATAATATGCGACTGGTCACTTTTTGGAAAAGTATATCGATGTACACCTACCCTGTTGGTGGCCGTTAACTCGGCCAGGATATTGTGATCGTCTAATTTAACTTTATAGTAAGCCGGCGATGCATCTTCATTATCATGTGAATAAGCCGAGCGAAATCCGGTTTTCGGATCGGAAGCCACACCCGGGTTTAATTGTAAAGCACCTACGGTGGGCATCACCAGCAGATCGCCCAGGTCGGAATGCCCGGTACCGCTGAAATGCGTATGACTAAACCCTACAATGGTCTTATCCTCGTACTGGTAACCCGCACAGTATTTATATACATCCGGGTTATACCTACCATTTACTTCGTAAGGGATCGTGTCCGTATCGGGACTTAACTGTACCATACCAAAGGGTACGGTTGCACCGGGAAACACATGCCCCATACGGGCTGTACCGGTTGTTGGTTTCACATAACGCAGTAGTTCGGAACCATTGTTTTGAGCAACAACTGTTGCTGATAGTGATACAACAACAGTTGCACTCAAAAAAACTTTAGCTAACATCATCTTGATTTAATACTATGTAATTGTAAACTTTAATATATAAAAATAGTGTAATACAAATAAAACCAAGGCGACAGTTTATGATTTAAGAAAAGCCAGGATGTCTTTATTTATTTCATCGGCATTAATAGTAGGCATACCATGCGATAAACCGGGATAAGTGATGAGTTTACCATGCTTCAGTAATTTAGCCGCCGCTACCCCTGTTGTTTTATAAGGAACAATCTGGTCGTCCTCGCCATGTAATACCAAAACCGGGATATCCACGGTTTTCAGGTCTTCTGTAAAATCGGTTTCTGAAAAAGCCTTAATGCAATCATACTGCGCTTTAATGCCGCCCATCATACCCTGGCGCCACCAGTTATCAATCACACCCTGCGATTTTTTTGCCCCGTCACGGTTATAACCATAAAAAGGAATGGGCAGTTCCTGGTAAAACTGCTGCCGGTTGGTTAATACATTATTCCGGATATCATCAAATACCTTCATTTCCACACCATCGGGATTATTGGTTGTTTTTACCATAATGGGTGTAACCGCACCAATGAGGACCGCTTTAGCCACCCTGCCCTTGCCATGTTTGGCAATATAGCGGATGGCTTCACCACCGCCGGTAGAGTGCCCGATATGAATGGCATCTTTCAGGTCAAGCGCCTGTGTTAATGCTGCTACATCCGCAGCATAGGTATCCATTTCATTACCATCGGCAGTTTGGGTAGAACGCCCGTGTCCGCGCCTGTCATGCGCAATTACCCGGTATCCCTGGTCCAGGAAGAACAACATTTGTTTATCCCAGTCATCGCTGCATAATGGCCAGCCATGATGAAAAACAATGGGTTGTCCGCTGCCCCAGTCTTTGTAATAAATTTCTGTCTGGTCGTTTAATTTAATAGTGCTCATGATACAATGTTTAATATTAAAATATGAGGGTTTATTATCTCTTATTCCTATTTGTGGCTTGCAGCAAATCGTTGTGGATATATTCAGCAACCGAAGTGATAAAGCCGGCTATTTAACATTGTACATCTGCCTGCTATATTATTCGCCTTTGGCTGTTACATAGGCGGTCCAAAGTTCATCAAGACTTTTACCGGTTGTTTGCTCCCAGATATCGCGGCTGAATTTATTTTCCCTGGCAGCCTGGTTCAGGGCTACCATGGCACCGGGTTTCACTTTTGTTTCTATCCAGTTAAAAAATCGTGCCGTAATACGGTAACTGTTGGTATAATTATGTTTGGCATCCCAGTTTGGCAGGGCCCATTTAGCCGCAGGGTTATTGATACCGAATTTATAACGTACATAATCGGCAATACCTTCGGTTACCCAGCCTGGCACGCGGTTACCACCATAGTTCTGTACAATATGCATGGCTTCATGGGTTACCACATCAATATCTTCGGGATTGTTTTTTAACCATTCAGGACTGTACACCACTACACCATTACTGGTGGCCGCTACCCCATTATAAAAAGGATCTACCACAAACGTTACTTTCTTCAGGGTGTTGGTATTGTATTCCGCTGCCAGCTTAGGATATACTTCAAAAAAAGCATCCGTCATACGCTGTTGTGTTTTAGCACTGAAGTTTTCATCCTTTACAGTAAATATCAGGGTATACCCGTTTTTAGTAACCGAATCATGGCGGTATATTTTGTTTAATTCTGACACAGCCTTGCTTACATCCTTAGGCATATATTTTTTCGCATCAGGATTGTATAAAGGATGAGAGAAAGAGTAAGGCACTTCATTTGGCTCTACACCTAATGTAAAGCTTGGGGTATTTTTTTGTTGTATCAGCAATTGACCGCCTTTTAATACATCGGTATGGGTAATAAAGGTTTTGGTCAGGGCTTTACCATTTAAACTGCGGGCATGCACATATTTGTTTTGCTCAGAACTGGCAGGCGCCTGTATTACAAATTTTTTACCATTCTCCAGGTGCAGGGTTACCGATTTGAATAAAGGCGTACCAAACACATATTGATCGGTACCGGGACAAACCGGATAAAAGCCTAAAGCAGAGAATACGTACCAGGCAGATGTTTGCCCGTTATCCTCATCGCCGCAATACCCATCAGGCGTGGGTTTATACATACGGTTCATGGTTTCCCTTGCCCAATGCTGGGTTTTCCATGGCTGACCGGCATAGTTATATAAATAGATCATGTGCTGTATAGGCTGGTTACCGTGTGCATACTGGCCCATATTAGCGATCTGCATTTCCCTGATCTCGTGTATTACACCACCATAGTAAGTATCATCAAATACCGGTGGCATAATAAATACGGAGTCAAGCATGGTAATAAAATCTTTACGGCCACCCATTAAGTCAATCAGTCCCTGTACATCATGGAAAACACTCCAGCTGTAATGCCAGCTGTTACCTTCGGTAAAAGCATCACCCCATTTGTAAGGATTGAAAGGCGACTGGAAGCTACCATCTTTATTGCGGCCACGCATCAGTTTATGTTCTTTACTGAATAAGTTGCGGTAGTTCTGGCTGCGGGTAGCATAGAGATCAATTTCGGCCTGAGGTCTTTTTAATGCCTTGGCTAATTGATAGATGGTAAAATCATCATACGCATATTCCAGGGTACGGGCGGCATTTTCATTAATACCTACATCGTAAGGTACATAGCCCAAGTGATTATAGTATTTCACGCCTTTACGGCCTACGGCTGTCATAGGGCCTTCATTATTGGCGCCGTGTAATAAAGCCTCGTATAGTTTTTCAATATCGTAACCACGTAAGCCTTTTATATAAGCATCCGATACCACTGATGCCGAGTTATTACCGATCATGATATCGGCAAAACCGGGGCTGCTCCATTCAGGCAGGAAACCGCCTTCTTTATAATCGTTGATCAGGCCTTCCTGCATTTCTTTGTTAATGGCAGGATACATCAGGTTCAGGAAAGGATACAAGGCACGGAAAGTATCCCAGAAGCCGGTACCGCCAAACATATAACCGGGTAATACCTGGCCATTGTAAGGACTGTAATGCACGATCTGTCCCTGTGCATTTTTTTCGTATAATTTATTAGGAAAAAATAATGTGCGGTATAAACAGGAGTAGAAGGTACGGATATCGTCAATAGAGCCACCCGATACTTCCAGTTTACCCAGGGTTTTATTCCAGATATCACGACCCTTTGTTACCAGCTGGTCAAAATTATCATTACCCAGTTCTTTTAAATTTAATTCGGCTTGTTCGGCACTGATGAAAGAGGAAGCTACTTTAGCGATCACCAGATCCTGTTTGCCTTTGATTGAAAAACCCACCAGCGCACCGCTTTGGTCACTGGTCATTTCTGCTACATTCTTTTTTAACTCATCCTTATTCCAGGTAGCTATATTGCTGAATGGTTTGTTGAAGACAATAACAAAGTAGTTTTTAAAATTTTTCAGGTTACCGCGACTGTAACGGGTAGAGTAACCGATGATCTTGTTTTGCTCCGGTATTACTTTTACATAGGAGCCCCTGTCAAATGCATCTACTACAATAAAGGCGCTGTCTGTTTTAGGGAAAGTAATACGGAACATCGCTGCTCTTTCAGTGGGCGTTAATTCGGTTGTTACATCATGATCGGCCAGGTAAACGCTGTAGTAGTTGGGTTTAGCTATTTCCGATTTATGCGAGAACCAGCTTGCTCTTTCTTCCTGTTTATATGCGCCTTTACCTACTACCGGCATAATGGAGAACTGACCATAGTCATTCATCCAGGGCGAAGGCTGGTGGGTTTGTTTAAACCCCTGGATCTTATTGGCACGGTAAGTATACTGCCAGCCGTCACCGTTTTTGCCGGTTTGCGGTGTCCACAGGTTCATACCCCATGGCAGACCGATGGCCGGATAGGTATTACCGTTGGACAGGCCCACTTCAGAGTCGGTACCCATTAAAGGGTTTACATAATCAATGGGATTGGTCACTTTATCAACCAGCTGTGAAAACGATAGTAATGAAAATGCACAGGCGGCAAAAGAGAGCAAGATTTTTTTCATCTGTATATTTTATTTTCTGTTGGTCAGTTGCAGGTTATTATGGCACCTGCATACTATTGTAAGTTATAATAATTAGCCTTGGGACTATAATAGCCCCCAAACTTACATTTTTTGAGCTATATAAACCAGTTTATATTCACCCGGTTCAGCTTATTAAGTTTACTCGGAAAAAAGTTGTTGCAGCTTTTTATTGAGTGTTTCACCACGCAGGTCATTGGCTACAATTTTTCCATTGGGATCAATGAGAAAACTGGCCGGTACCGCCCGCACGCCGTACAAGAGTGCCACCATATTGTTCCAGCCTTTTAAATCCGACAGCTGTGTCCAGGGCATGCCGTCCTTTGCAATGGCCGCTGTCCATTTCTCTTTATTATCATCAAGGGAAACACCAACAATGTCGAAGCCTTTATTTTTATATAAATTATATTGTTGCAGCAGGTTGGGGTTTTCGGCACGGCAGGGGCCGCACCAGCTGGCCCAGAATTCTACCAAAACATATTTGCCTTTGTAAGCTGCCAGGCTTACCAGATCACCATTTACATCAGCCTGTGTGAATGGTTGTGCCGGTTTACCCGGTTCCACTTTTGTTAAGATATTGATCCTCTCCTCCAGTTCTTTACCAATAGCAGAGGCCTTAATCTTTTCGTCCATATTTTCATACCCTTCAATGGCAACCGGCAGGTTGGCCCCATCGGTATAAGCCAGCAGCTCTTTTGCGGCTATATAACTTTTGGGATAAGCCAATGCATATTCCTTACGCATGGCAAATTCAGATTTGTATTGTGCATCAGCCTGTTGTTGCAGTTCGTTTGCTTTAATACTATCACCGGCATTCCGCAGTTCATGGGCCTGTTGAAAAAGGGCAATGGTATGCTGCCTGTTTTGCATAATGCGCTGGTTAAACAATTCAAATTCTTTTACCGCTGCCAGTTTACTATGTACTTTGTAACTGTACAGGGAGTCAGCATTACCCGTTATGGTAATTAACCCGTTATCAATAAAGAGGTCAAGCCGCACTTTATAATCTTTAGAAAATAACATAGCCGGTGTAGGCTCTTTTACTTTTCCTTTAAAAATAAACCGGCCGTTTTTTACCGTTGCCGTATCAATGCCCGATTTACCTACTGTACCATAGGTAAGGTACACTTCGGTAGCCGTAAAAGAACGGATAGTTCCTGTAAGGGTGTACCCGTTGTTCGCCACAGCCCTTACCGGCAAAGCGGTAAAGGCTATAACGATCAGCAACATCCATTGTATGGATTGTTTCATGACTATGATTTTATAAGGATTATATTTTTTCGTTGTAGATACCTATTTCGGAAATAGAAACCTGTCGCCTTGCACCCAGGATATGGATACGCACTTTAGAGCCTGTTACTTTGGCAAAACGATGCACTTTTACATTTTTACCCACTTCACCTTCCAGTAAGGTTTTCCAGGCGCCGTTAGTAAAGTATTCAATACGGTATTTACGGATATTGGGATGCGATTCGGTAATAGAGATAGCATTAAAAACGGTTGCTTTTTTAAGGTCGATTTCAAACCAGGGTTGTTTTACCGTGTGATTAGACACCCAGGAAGAACTGTAACGATCATCATTGGCAAAGTCCATGATATTCATATCATCGCTCCAGCTGGAGTTGGTGGGTTTGCCGGTTGCCAGGTTAGATGAGATGATCGGCGCATCCAGTGCGGGCAGTTGTTCCAGCGGACCCGCATTGGTCCAGTTTTTACCAATTTGTTTTAAAGCTTCGATGGCATTATCATCAATTAAGCCATCTTTATTAGGCGCTACATTTAAAATAAAATTACAGTTGGCCTTGTTTAAAGGGATGAGGGTTTCATTGATCAGTTTTACAGGGTCTTTTACCGCGGTTGTAGGGAAGTCTTCTTTCCAGAACCAGGAGCCATTTAACGGTAAACAAGCCAGGGCGGGCATACGGTTTTTTTCTTCTTCCACACGCTGACCGGCACCCATTTCATAGGTTTTAATATCGGTGTAGAACATGCCTTCGGCCGGGTATTTAGCGCCATTTAAATCCATTACCAGGCAATCGGGCTGTAGTTTTTTTACCAGTAAATAAATTTCTTCAAAAGGAATATCATCGTAACTGATCCTTGACCAGGGTGCATCCCAGCCATCGATGATAAGGGCTTCAATTTTCCCGTATTTAGTGAGCAGTTCTGTGATCTGATCTTTTACCATTTTAATATGCGCCGGTGTAATGGAGTTGGGGCGCAGTTTATGATGGGTATCTAAAATAGAGTAGTACAACATGACTTTAACGCCGGCTTTACGGAAGGCATCGGTAAATTCCTTCACCACATCACGTTTTAAAGGGCTGTTCATTACATTATACGGTGTGGTTTTGGTATCCCAGATACTAAAGCCGCTATGGTGTTTGGTGGTTAAGCAACCATAACTCATGTTAGCACTTTTAGCCGCCTGCGCCCATTGATCACAATCCAGTTTTTTTGGATCAAATAAAGAAGCCGGTGCTTCAGGATCGGCCCAGTCCTGGTTCATATAAGTAGGTATGTTGTAGTGAATGAACATACCAAAACGCAGATCGACAAAGGATTGCTGTAATGCCGGCAGTTTGGCATTGACCGTTTTTAACTGTGCTTTTACGATACCCGGCACGGACAACATGATGCTCACAAATGCCAAAAGAAAAAACCTGTTTTTTGTTGTACTTGTCATTGTAACTTGTTTAAAACTGCTTATTGTATTGAATTAACTATTTCATTAAGGTTGCGTGAGGGATAGCAGCGGAAAGCCCGCAGCCCGTTTGGATAAACAAGGTAAGGAAGGAACCTTTATGATTGTTACCCGGGCGAGGACTTGCAGCGGATAGCCCGACCCCGTTGCAGCCATACCCGGCGAGATACGAGCCGTAGCATGGTGCAAGCGGGGACACGCCATCATAAGAAAAACTTACTACCCACATGATTAAGGATTGAACCAGAAACTAACTTCACTCATATGACTATCTGTTTCACCCGATGCTACCTGTAATACCCTGATACGGATATAACGTACCGGTGGAATATTTTCTAAGAGGTCAACTTTATAGGGTGCTGTTCCGTTATCGGGACGTTGCACAAATTTTAATAATGTCCAGCCTTTGGCAATGGATTCATTTGTCCAGCCCGGATCGCCTGCAGGCAATGTGGTAGCAGCCCCTGCCAGATCATCAATACCCCATACTTCAAATTTTAATGGGTTATGATAAGGGTTGCTGTTCTGGCGGCCAATGTTCTCAAATTGTGTAAGCCGGTAAACCGCACCCAGGTCGAAGGTAAAATGGTGTGGCATGCCCGAACCATCGGTATGATAAATTTCGGGATAATCGGCAGCTTTACCATCCCATATCCAGCTAAGGTTGGTGCCCCATGCATTGGTGCCTATATCGTTGGGCAGTGTTACCTGCGACCAGCCTGTTTTAGGCACGGGCACATTGGTTACGGTTACCGAATCGCGGCGTAAAACCGTAAAGGTATCAATAGCATTGGCTGTTGGTTTGTATGCCGATTGGTAATATACTTTGGTACCGATTTTCCAGGATAAAGGCGTTACATTTTGATCGGGTGTAAGACGGAATACCTGCTCATCCCCTGCCGCATCGGTATAAAATACTTTGGTATCTACATTCACCGTATCGGCTTCGGCCCATACTACTACCAGCATATTGGCCGGTGCAATTAAGTTAACCGCTGTAACGGTACGGTTTTGCAAAGCCTGGTGGTATTTGGCGCCATATACTTTACCGGTTTTAGTAGCCGGTACCGATCGGTTGTTTTCTTTATCATAGGTAAACACATCAAATGTGTAGGAGGTTTCATCCAGGTTATTGATGATCACCCTTACGGTATCCACACCCGATGTACGGTTAACCGGCACGGTAACAGAATCGGCACGACCATTCCAGAAAACTTTTGCAGAAGTAATGGTAGGGTCTGACTTATGTATCCATTGTAACATAACGCGGTTATTACCCGGCAGTACAGTTACAGAATCGGCCATACCGGGATATACTTTGGGTTTATCGGGTACATATTTTTTGTACTCGTCCATTTTTGAACAGGAGTACAATGTAGCCAGCACCAGGCAGCCGGCTGTAATAATGTTTAAAATATTTTTCATTTTATTGCTTTAAAATTTAGTAGATCGTTTAAACCGGTGAACTGTTTACGGTTGCCCCCATACCGATATTTCGGCAATATTGGTTGCTGAGTTGGTAAAAGTTTCCAGTATCCTGAAACGGATATAACGTACCTGTGGCATACTTAAAGGAATAGGAATTTCTTCTCCTTTTGCGGCTGCCGCAATATCATCGGCCGATACCTGTCCCAAAGGCAGGCCGGAAGGTTTTACCACTTCGTGATCGGTAAGTTTGATCCAGTTATTCCAGCCACCATCTACATCGGGACTGGTAGATCCCCATACTTCAAACTTTTTAGGGTTGTTGGCATTGTAGGCCCAATCAGCAGCCGGGCTCTGGCGTTGCCATAGAGCCATACGACTCAGCTTAACAGTGATACCAAGATCAAAAGTGAACCACATAGGGAAGCTCTGAGTTTGGGTATGGAACATATCCCAGAAATCGGTGTAACCGTTGTTCCACATATTTTGCATAGGCAGGCCCCAGTCGTCTTTTACATCGGTAGGTAATACCACGGTTCTGAATAAGGTTTTATCCAGCAGTTTTTCATACAGGGGTTTGTAGGTGGCCTTCATGGTATCGGAAATATTACCAAACCTGTCTTTTACAAAGAAGGAGAATTTACGGGAGGTGCTATCGAAACCACGGATAGTATAACGCCCCGAAGGTAAGGTAGTATAGTTGGTATTGGCCTCCACCATAGCACCGGTTGAATCGGCGGCCAGTGTATGAATGGCCAGGTCGGCCTTAGCATTATTGAGGTAGTTGATGATAAGCCCACCAAAATCTTCCGCCACCGTAAGACTGTTAAAGGTAGCTACTACCGGTGGCACCAGCGGCTTTACCGTTACCGTTACCGGGGCAGATTGAATTTCACTGCGGGTAACTACATACAATTGAATTTTATATTCATTGGTGTTACCAAAGCCATCTACCAGCAGGCTGTTATTGTAGTAGGATGATTTTACTTCTCTTTTAACGCCGGGACGAATTTCATACTCGGCCTTTACATAGAGTATATTATTATCGTGGGGTAAGGAATAGGTTATTTCCGCCGCACCGGGCAGGTTTTGCACGGTGGTATTGGTGATAGGAGAAGGCGTGCTGCCATCATCGTATAAAGAAGCATGCATTTCTCTTTTGCAACCGGCACCCATCAGCAGGAATGCTGCCAGTGTAAGAAAAGTAGCTATATTTTTAAACATAATAATTAGTTTGAATTGATAATTAACAGAGAACAGTTTGTTTTACCAGCCCGGGTTCTGTACCAATTTGGGATTGATGAGAATATCGTTATTGCGTAATGGCCACAGGTAGTCACGCACCTGGAAGCTTTGTGAGAACAGGGGTGTTAAACGATAGTATTCAACCGGTGATACACCTGCGATATTCCATCCCAGGATAATTTTATTTTGCTCCTCGATGGCACGTTTCCAGCGGCGGAGATCCCAGAAACGGCTGGCTTCAAAACTTAGTTCAATTAAACGCTCCTGCTGTATAATAGACCTTAAACCATCTTTGGTGGTGTATTTATTGGCATTGCGTGAGTGCTGGCTCCAGGCATCCTGTACCGTGGGTAAACCGGCACGTTCGCGTACGGTATTGATATAGGCATAGGCTTCGGCCGTAGGTGCATCCGCATATTCATTCAAAGCTTCGGCATATAATAAATACAGGTCGGCCAGGCGGAATAAAGGGAAGGGATAGGTTTCGGTGGAGCTGGCCTGCCCCTCTTCGATCACGAATTTCCAGCTGGTAATTTTCTTGGTAAAATAACCGGTTACAGAGTAGCCGAATACATTTTTACGGCTTTGGTTCTGGCCCCATTTGGCCTGTATGGGCCAGAGGCCGTTTTGCATCAGCCATTTATCGCCATCAAAAGAAACATTGGCATAGAAACGGGGTTCACGGTCAAAATTCAGCCCGGCAGTTTCGTAACCCATTTGCATATATTCAGCTTCCTCTGCACCAACTGTTCTCGGCTTATAACGGTTCACATAATCATAATCCCTGTCTTCTTCAATGGGCACCCCGTTTTTACTGTAAAACTGTTCTACCACTTTGATAGTGGGGGCCAGCTGGCCCAGGGGCTCCTGGTTGCCCAGGCGGGCCGGGTTTAATTTAGGCAAGGCTAAACGCTGCATGTATTTACCTGTAGGACTATTAGATGAGCCCCATATCAATTCTTCATTCCACCTTTCGCAAATACTGTTCCGTATGGTCATTTGTTGTTTGAAGAAAGGAGATAAGCTTACCAGGTTATCATTGAATTTGAACAATTTAATATCTGCCGCATGCGCCGCATCGATGGCCGCTTTACAGGCATCAGCCGCACGTTTCCATTTTTCCTTATCATAGGTAGTATTGATGAGCGGGGTATTATCAATATTCTTAAAATTGTTATAGTCTGTATTGCCGTTGAATAAAGGACTGGCCGCTGTAACCAGCAGGCGGGCTTTTACCGCCAGGGCTATAGGAGAAGTGATCCGTCCCAGTTCGGTAGTACGTGACTGGATAGTAGCAGGCAATAATTTTGCTGATGAGTCCAGCAGGCCGGTAATATAGTTTACCACCGAGTCCACCGCAATACGGGGTATTTTTACCTGGTCGGCGGTTACATCTATCGGCAGGTTTTTATCAACAATATTAATAGGCCCGTACATTCTTAACAGGTACCAGTGATAATAAGCCTTCAGGAATAAAACTTCACCGATCCACCTCGTCCTTAAATAGGGCTCCAGGTCCACTACCCTGTGTACATTGTCCAAGAAAATATTACAGTCACGTATGCCTTTATACATATTTTCCCAGTAATACATGATAGGATCATTACCACTCTGAAAACCCATCGCAATCCGCATGGCCGCAGGATTGATGGTGGAGAAAGTAGGGTCCTGCCATATTTCATCACCGCCGCCAAAGGCCGGGTTAGCACCAAAGTCGCCTTCATCCGGTAAATAGGAGTAACAGGTAAATAAATACTTCTCGGCTTCTGTACGGATGCTGAATGCATTGTCGATGGTAGCCACATTATCCGGCACCACATCGATAAATTTTTTACAGCCTGTAAAAAATGCCAACACCATTACCAGGCAAAACATCAACAATGTTTTATTACCGGTGTTTTTTATATTTTTAACTGATCGCATTTTTTTGAATTGAATAATGACTAAAAGTTTTTTTACTGCACTATTTGCCAGCTTTAAAAATTAAGGTTCACCCCAATATTGTACACACGTTGCACAGGATAGTTCAACCCATTGCTTCCCATCTCCGGGTCCCATTCTTTAAACTTGCTAAGGGCAAAGAGGTTAACACCATTGAGGTAAATACGTGCCGATGACAGTTTGTATTTACGTAAGAAGGTGGGCGATACAGTATAACCCAATTCTACATTTTTCAGGCGGAGAAAAGCCCCGTTCCTGATCCACCAGCTGGAGGTCCAGTAGTTATTAACGATGGTCCTGTCGCTTAAACGCGGCCAGAAAGCATATACATTACGGTTACTTTCGGACCAGTGGTCATCGGCAATAACCTGTAACAGGCCGCTCTCTGAACCACCGTCTTTTTTAAAGGGTTGTATCGCATCGTTATCAATAAAAATAGAGGAGCGTGCAGAGCCCTGTACAAAGGCGCTGAAGTCAAAGTTTTTATAACCGAATGAGAAGCCGCCGCCATAAATGATCTCGGGCATTTCAGGATAACCCATCGGCACCTGGTCATTACCATCAATAATATTATCGCCATTCACATCCAGGTATTTAATATCACCACCTCTTACTTCGCCAAAGTCCTGGCGGGGAGAGTTACGCACTTCATTATCATCCACAAAAAGTCTTTCTGCTATCAGTCCCCATCTTTGCGAAAGGGAATAACCTACCCTGCTGCGGTAAGCATCGGGGTATACCGGCTCTTCATTCACCAGCATTTTACTGCGGGCAAATGTAAAGTTGCCACGCATTTGCAACCACATGCTTTTTGCAAAGGTTTTGGTATAGTCCATCTGGATATCGATACCCTTGCCTTCAGCCTCACCCACATTAGCCTGGATATTGGCATTCAGTCCCATGGATGCAGGAATAAATGCCCGGCTCATTAAGATATTAGTACGGTGTTCTTTATATACATCCACTATCAGGTTAAGACTGTGAAATAATTTAAGATCAACACCAATATTGGTTTTATATGCTTTTTCCCAGGTGATCTGATCATTGGCATATCTTAATACACTTACACCATTCATAGTGGTGCCAAAGTTTTCTCCGAAAGTAGCGCCACGGTCAGGGTCATTCATATTTACCCTTGACAGGTAGAAGAATCTTTCATCGGCATTACCGATCTGGTCATTACCCACCAGGCCATAAGAAGCCCTGAATTTTAGAATATTTACAATATCCTTATAGGCATCAAAGAATTTTTCCTGGTGTACATTCCAGGCCGCCCCTACCGAAGGGAAGAAGCCCATACGGTTGTTTTTGGCAAACCTCTCCGAACCATTATAACCGAAGTTGAATTCCAGCATATAGCGGTTATCATAGTCATAGGTAAACCGGCCGGACACTCCCTGGTTACGGTTTGGTAAAGAGCTTTGCAGGTCAGGCGTTGCCGTATTGGCGGTAAGGTAACTGCGCAGGTTGGTAATTAAAAAGCCCGATACAAAATGGCCATTAAAATTCCTTGAATAATTTAAAGCCGCTTCCATATACGCTGTTGTATTCACTACTTTATTACCCGGTGTATAGTTCAGGTATTCGGTACCATCTGTATTTAAAGAGCTTAACACCGGTTTACCATCGGCGCTATAGGCCATGCGATAGTAAAAAGGATTGTATTGCCTGGACAGGTCGAAGTAGGCATACCGTTGTGTATAGGCCATTACCCGACCAGTCAATCCTCTTAACAGTTTACCAAAGTTTTGTTTCAGCTCCAGTTGTGCCATCATGTTAGAGGTATTGGCCTCCTGGTAACCCGATACCATGCTGGCATAGGGATTATTGTAACGGGTGCCACTTTCATCCAAAGCGCTGCCAAATAAAGGATGCGCCAGGTTAGGCAGGAAAGAAGAAGGATATACCGGCGAGAACATGACCGGGTTTGATTTCAAAGCCTGGTTAAAGATATTACCGCCACCACCGATGGGACCATTGTAATCATCAAACAATCCTGACACACGGATGATAGCCGTGGTAGAAGGTGTTACATTAATATTTACGTTTGACCGGATCTGGTAGCTTCTTAGTTTTATATTGCTGTTAAAATTATTCAGCTTGTCAACGTTCAATACGCCATTATCAACATTGTAAGTACCCGACACATAGTATTGGGCTACTTTACCACCACCGCTTAAACTCACGTTATAACGCTGGTTATTGGTATAGTCCTTAATCAGCATATCCAGCCAGTCATTATTGGGGTATAAATAAGGGTCGGCGCCGGCAGCTGTTTTTTCAATTTTTTCCTGGGAGTATAATGGCGCCCTTAAAGGGTAACGTGTTACCAGGGCTTCATTTGCCAGGTTCATGTAAGTAATATTATCGGCAAACTTAAAGTTGCGGGTATTGCTGGATAATGAGTTCTCAGCACGGAAGTTCAGTGAAGCTTTGCCTTCGGCGCCTGATTTGGTGGTAACAATAATAACGCCGTTTGCTCCGCGGGCTCCGAATAAAGAAGCAGCTGTTGCATCTTTCAGTACGGAGAAGCCGGCAATATCATCGGGCTGTAACCTGGCCAGGTCATTGGGCGTAGATTCCATACCATCGATCATTAACAGGGGATCTACTTTACCGGTACCAAAAGTTGTAACACCACGGATAAAGAATTGTGCATTATCACGCCCCGGTTCACCCGAACGCTGATAGGCAATTACACCCGATATTTTACCAGCCAGCATGGTGGTGAGGTTACTGGTAGGCCCTTTCAGGTCCTTGGGGTTTACCGTGGTAACGGAACTTACCATGCTGCTTTTTCGTTGCTGACCATAAGCCACTACCGCTACTTCTTCCAGCGTTGCATCTACGGCTTCCAGCAATACATCCAACACCGGCTCTTTCTTTACGTTAAATTCCAGTGGTTTATAGCCCACGAAAGAGAACACCAAAATGCTGTTAGCCGGCACTTTGATGATATACTCCCCTTTGGCATCAGACAGTGTAGAGCGCTGGGGATTGGTTTTAAGATAAATGCTCACTCCTTCCAGTACAGTGGAATCGGAGCGAACAACACCCTTTACAACTATTTCTTCCGCTTGGGCAATAGCCTGCTGGCGGAAGGTTGTAAAAAGCAACAGCAAAAAGCAAATTCTCATACCGAGTTTGCACCCATCAAACAGGTTGCTCATCATTTTACAGTTTAGTTTTTGGTTAAAAAAGAATAGTTAGTTTTTTGAATGGCATTAATGGTAAAGGGCAGGTATGTTAAAACAGTATGGATATTATGACGCCTGGAATAGCCCCTGTAAAGCCGGTAAAAGACAGTTCCCCGGGCAGGGCAGAAAGCAAACAGCGGGGCCAGGCCGCTATAAAAGACCGGAAGTCTCATATCATGTTGTTTTGAACCTCCTAAAGGTATTCATGGCCTATTTCGAAACTTGTCAACAGACACTAAAGAACTTGTTAACGGAAATTAAACGGTACTACAAAAGCGACAGGTAACAACATTTTACACGACCTTTAATATTAATAATGAGACGTTTAAGCATTTCCTATAAAGTCATTGCGGTGGTCAGTTTTTTAATTCTGTCCGCCGTACAGTTTTTTTTGTTGTACTACACGTATAAGCTGGAAAACGAGTTGTATTATGTAGAGGAAAAGCAAACCATTAACCAGGCGTATGGCCAGTATATTTTAAACGACAATGTATTTCCGGGTGGCAGTGCTATTATTGATAAGTATATTCATAATAACCTGAAGCAACTGGAACATTTGTATAAAACAAATGAACCGGCATTTGACATATTAAAACAAAAAGTTTGCGACAGCCTTTTTTCCGAGATGAGAGCCCGGCATAATGTGGATAGTATTTTTGAAGCTATCAAGCGCAAACACCAGCTTTCACCAAAGTTTGAATATGCCTTATTTTTCAGCCGGCTGGAGATAGCTTTTGTAACCAATAAATATGTGCCCTTATTTAATGCATCACAACAATACGGGTTATTTCATGAAACCAACAGGCAAACGTCCTGGGGTGTACGCTTAGGCGGCAAGCTGGAAGATGTGGCCCCTCAAAACAATATCATTGACCTGACGGTGAGCAGCGCACAGGATTACAGTTATAAACTGGTGTTTAAATTGTTTGCCGATAAAGAGAACCGGACCTTGTCGATTTTAAAAGCCATGATCCCCACCTTCTTATTATCGCTGTTATCCATTGCCTTTGTGTTGATCTTATTCCTGGTCACTTTCCGTAACTGGCAGAAACAAAAGAAGCTGGCCGACATGAAATCGGATTTTGTAAACAGCATTACCCACGAGTTTCATACGCCACTGGCCACCATCATGATCGCTAATAAGAATTTGCAGAACGAAAAGATACTGGAGAAGAGAGAGAACATTAAACCTTTGACGGATGTTATTTTCCGGCAGGCCACCCGGTTAAAGTACTTATTCGGACAGGTACTGGATATTGCCATTATGGACAAGACCACCCTGCAGAAAACCGAGTATGCTTTACCGGAACTACTGGACGAAATTATTTATGATTACCGCCTGAAACTGACAGAAAACAATGTAAGCATACATTATGAAGCAGACCCGAATGTGCAGGCCAATGCCATGCTGGACCGTTTTTGGTTTACCACCATGTTACTGAACCTGTTTGAGAACGGTATAAAATACAATGAAAAAGATTTTAAGACCATCACGGTGCAACTGACCGTATATAATAAAGTGGCTGAAATAGCGGTAACAGACAATGGCGTGGGCATGTCGGAAAAAACCATGCAGCATATTTTTGATAAATTTTACCGCAGCACGGCTAAAAAGGATGACGTATCAGGGCTGGGCCTGGGTTTATTTTATACCAAACAATGCGTGGAAGCGCACGAATGGAAAATTAAACTGGAAAGCCGCGAAAATATTGGCAGTACCTTTACCATTGTGATACAGCTGGTATAGTGAACAGTGAAAACAAAGTATATGAAGAGTAAGATACTATTAGTAGAAGATGAACGGGACCTGGGTAATGTAGTGAAACAATACCTGGAGATCATGGATTTTGAAGTGGAGTGGAGCCTTAACGGCAAAAACGCTTATGCTACTTATGCGGCCGCTCCTGCTAATTTTGACCTGCTGGTGATTGATGTACAATTACCGGGCATGAACGGCTTTGACCTGGCCGGTAAAATACAGCAACATAATACCGATACGCCTTATTTGTTCCTGACAGCCCGGGGAGAGAAGAAAGACCGGATCAATGGATTGAGCATTGGCGCAGATGATTATATTACCAAGCCCTTTGATATTGACGAACTTGTATTACGGATCAAGAATATCATTAAACGCCGTAAACCCGGCAAGGCAACCAGTACAACTCCGGAACAAAATGCTGCCGGCATAGACGCTATTAGTTTTGGAGATGTTATCTTTCAAAAACATTTATTGAAAATAAAAGTAGGCAACAAACCTTCCGCAGCACTCACGGTAAGAGAAGCCGAGTTGCTGGAGTTCCTGTACCATCACCGTAACAGTATTTTAAAACGGGAAGATATATTGGTGCAGTTATGGGGCGAGAATGATTATTTTATCGGCCGCAGTTTAGATGTTTTTATTTCGCGGTTACGCAAACAGTTAGCTGCTTCCGAGAAAGTGAGTATTGACAATGTATATAGTGTTGGTTTTATTTTTACCATTAAGGAATAAACAAAACAGGAGATTGGTTTCCGAAGCACCCGCTGTAATATACTGTAAAACAAATCAGCAGCCTGCGAAACGGTTTCTCCTGTCATGTTTCCGGGAGTAGTTTTCCGGCAATAATAATTCCCTGAGCCATATATTTTACATTACAGCCACTTTTTCTTTTGCCAAACTATTGCACGCAATGGTTGCCAGTAAAAAGCCAACAATAAAACAACCAGTATAAGATAACGCCCGGTCTCTATGTTTTCATGCGGCCTGTTATCAAAAAACCAATGCATCAAAAATATATTCATAATAATGGGCAATAACACAATGATGCCTGCCAGCCGTGTTTGGGGTAATAACATTAATAACCCTGCCAGTATCTGAAAAAAACCGATCACTTTTATAAACCCGCTTTGCCGCATAGTGTTCATGGTAACATCGTATCCATAAGGAGCTTCATAGTTTTTTTCTACTACCAGTTTCTGCACAATTATATCCTTGTTTTCGACAGTTATATTTTTCTCCCGCAATTTTAAAGGACCAAATTTTTCATATCCTTTACTGATAAAAAACAAGGCAATGGCTATAGCCAAAAGGGCATGGGCATAACGGATAACAGTATAAAATTTAAGTTTCATCATATTTTGTTTTATCACATAAAAAGCCGCATTACCCGTTGTAATGCAGCTTTTATAATTATATAATTGTTTATTTAAAATTTAAAATCTACACCCGCAGTTACAAAACGGGGCATACCTACCCTTATACCCTGTGGATTTCTTGATGCAATATATCTTTCATTGGTTACATTTTTAACAGCAACATTAAAAGATATTTTTTTACCGGGCATGGTATAAAAAACCGAACCGTCAATAATATTACGGGCGGCAATTTTACCTACCTGTCCATCCGGGGTAGGTATTTCAGTATTATTCTGGTCATTGTACTGCGATCCTATATAGTTAGTAAACAGTCTTATGCCCACACCTGATGTATGTTCAAACCCAATGAAAGCATTAAACATAACTTTAGGAGAATAAGGCAACAGGTTATCTACTACATTCTTTTCGCCGGCAAAACGGGCATCTGTATAAGTAAAGTTACCACCTACAGGTAAAGCGTGTTTCCATTTCAAGGCTTTGGCAATATCAATATCTGCATTTATTTCAACACCCTTATGATTGGTTTTACCCCCATTTGCCGAACCCGATGCACCGGTTGCCAGTGTAACAGGTATTACCTGGTTATCAAAGTGCATATAAAAAACAGTAGCCGAAATATTTGCATAATCTGCAAAAGCAAAACGGGCGCCCAGCTCATAGTTAGTGCTTAGTTCCTTATCAATTTCTTCGGCAATGCCGGTGGCAGTAATAGCGTTTTTTACCACAGGAGGAGCGAACCCGCGGTGCACACCGGCAAAGAAAGTAATATAATCACTCGCCGCATAATTAAGTCCGCCACCGGGTAAAAAAGCAAAGGTGTTTCTTGTAAACAGCACATTGGTATCGGCAACCACATTAGCGCCGCCTGTACCAATCGGGAACTGGCCCCTGTATATCCTCCGGTTAAAATCAAAATTTTCCACCCGCACGCCTATATTGGCCGATAACTTCGCGGTTATCTTAATATCATTGGTGGCATAGGCGCTCATTGCAAAGCCTTTTCTTATTTCATTATCCCGCATATTGCCACCCCATGAATCGGGCTTATTACCCTGTATAAACTGTTCGGTAGCTGTTTCCCACAGCGCCCTTACACCTGTTTTTAACGTATTTTCAACCTTAAACAACTCATGCTTTATTACCAGCCTTGGCTCAACACCACGCACCAGGTATTGGCGGTTACGCCAATCAGTACGATTGCTCATAAAAATAGCGCCGCCATCGGTTCTGGACGGATCGCCCCATACTACGCCTGACGAGCTGGCGTTGGGACCATTGCGTGTAAATTGCTGCCTGCGCCAGTTACGAACAATATCATAAACAAACGCTGTAGTTTGCAATTGTACATTGCTGTTAAAGCGGTACACATGTGTTGCGCTAAAGTTTATTTTTCTTACCGGCATATGATCGTCCGGTGTTAAAATGGTTTTATCATAACCACCCGCATCATACATAGCCTGGGTCATACCTAAATAAGTTGAGTTAGATATTTCGTCATACAAACCCAGCTTTATGCCGATTTCCGATTTATCATTTAAAGCAATCCTTAGTTTACCTGTTACATCATGCGCTGTAAAAGTTAAACGGTTTAAATTGTCGGCACGCTTAAAATTGTAAGTAACCAGATACCCTACATTACCCACGGTATTGCCATGACTGATATAACTGGAAAAGAAACCATTACCGCCGGCACTCAGTTTTATGTTATTGGTGAGTTTAGCAGGGGGATTGGCTGTAATAAAGTTGACCACTCCGCCAATTGTTTGCGGACCAAATAATAATTGCCCGCTACCCTTTAATACTTCCACCTCCTGCATTTTATCAATAATAGGACTGAAATACATTTGTGGTTCACCATAAGGATTAAGTGTTACCGGTATACCATCTTCCAGTACCAATACCTTACTGGATCGAATGGGATTAAGCCCGCGTATACCAATATTCATCCTTAAGCCGGCCCCGTCTTCATCTACAATATTCAACCCGGGAATTCTTCTCAATACATCGCTTGTATTTAAAGGTGCAATGGCCTGGATAGTTTTATTTGAAATAATATCCACCGAGCCAGGTACCCGCTTAAAAATCCGGTCATCTTTTTTTCCTACTACCTGAATTTCGGGCATGGTATTATTAATGGTATCCGTCTGTGCCCCGGCATTCAAAACAAGCATACCTGCCATTAATAACAGTACCAGCCGCCGTCCTGTGCTTCCTTTTTTTAATGTATTCTTTTTGCTCATATAACTGTTGACCTTTATTATTATATATTAAATTATTACTATCTACCCCTCGAAATATTGGGTTATTTATCTCAGGGCCGCAATATTACTCCAGCAGTTACAGGAACATTTACGAATACAGGAAATAGCGTTTTTAATATAGGGAAACCAGGCAATAATTACATTGGCGTGACACAGTAGTAGGTGAGTATTATAAATAATTTACATAAAACAAGCATTTGCCGAGCGGCAGCACCCCGTATATGGAGCGACCTGTATTGGAAGCAGCGGAAAGAGTGATATATTATTAAATTCATTATACTCCAAAGCGTCTTTAGCTTACAGGGCAAAACACAGCAGAAGCCATTAACCGGCGATATAAACCGTAATGACAGGCACAAAAAAACCGGGCATCGCTACCCGGTTTCTACATAAAATTTTATTCATCTATTGTGCCAGCGATATCCTCACCTGTAAACCACCTCTTGTATTGGTGATCGGGAAGGCATTACTGATCTTAGGCATATTCCTGTTTTGTTCAAAGTATAGTTTTAAACTGATCCGGTTGTTCAGGATATAATCAATAGAGGGCGCAATACGGATGATCTTCTGGCCCGCTGTACCAAATGCCTGTTCCTGGTCCAGTTTACTGTTAGCCGTTGCATTGTCACGCAGGCTAAAGTCGAAACGGAAGGTCACATCATTATCCAGTTTCATACCTTTTTTACCAAGCGTAACGTTCTTCAGGAAAGGAATACCTTTTTTACGCCAGTTAAACCCAAATGTTACTTCGGTACTGCGGTTCTCTGATAACTGGTAATCCAATAAACTTAAACTCAGCTGTCTTGTTTTCCTGAATTCAATACGGGTAGACAGTTGATTGGTAAAGGTTACATCTACTTCAATTAACGGATCAAAGCTTTCCTGTATGGTAATATTCGGTACCAGGAAATAAGGTATATAACTTCCTGAAATACTGTCACGGAATAATGGATAGCCTACACGGAACGGATCGGTAAATAAGAGTGCCGTGTTAAAGCTGTTCATACCCAATGTGCTATGGTAACCATGCCTTAAAGTAACATTGGTGAATATTTTATCCAGTCCCGGTATACGCGACAAGCCATTATATGTTACCGCCCAGTTTGGCTTAGGCATAATTTTACGGAACGGGTTCGCTTGTATATTCGGGTTATTGTTTTTGATCAAACTGATATTGTTCGGATCTTTTTTGGTGTAAGCCGCCAGGAAGGCCGGTATCACCACATCCTGTGCATACCGTCCGTATCCATCCCAATAGCCTTCCGCATCCTGGGTGGCACCTGAAGCATAGGGGTTCAGTCCTTTTAACCTGCTTGACAGTACTACCCTGTTCGCTTCAAACTGCTTAAAGGTTTGTGACACTTCGTTCGGGTTGAATTTGCCAAACAATGTCTGGAAGGAGATATAACTCACACTAAAGCTACCCGCTGCATAAGCATTTAAACGGGCCAGGCCGGTCACCCCACCTGATGTATCCTTATACAGTTCGGAATATTGTTTGCTGAAGGTTTTATCGTAGTTAATATCAATGGTCAGGTCACGTATCGGACTTAACTGGCCGGTAATAGATAACCTTTCATTGTACCGTTGCTGGATCATACTGGTAAGCATCGCATCGGTTGACAATAATCCCCTGGCACCAAAATTATTGATCCAGGAGGTATCCGGCTGGTAGCCAAAGATAAATCCGAAACCCGGCTGGCCACTTTTCAGGTTAGCACCCAATACCCTGGTACTATCCATATAACCCGGCAGCGTGGTACCAAATTCCTGAGAATAATCGATACCCACTCTTTTTACCGAGGTTAATACACCACCTACCG
This sequence comes from uncultured Terrimonas sp., assembly GCA_964445775.1. Taxonomy (GTDB): domain Bacteria; phylum Bacteroidota; class Bacteroidia; order Chitinophagales; family Chitinophagaceae; genus Terrimonas. Next base: position 138 of record CAYUMH010000019.1, on the reverse strand, counting down.
CTCTTACCACACCATTCAGTTCCATAGGCTGGTTACGGCGTACTTCCCTTTCCCTTCTTCTTTCTTCACGTGCAGCACGACGGGCTTCTTTTTTCGCCTTGCGGATATATTTACGGATCTCTTTTTTGCTCATGGTAG
>CAYUMH010000018.1:0-51716 GCA_964445775.1 uncultured Terrimonas sp. | reverse complement strand
TTGAGATTCCAGACCCGAGCGTCACACCTTATTTTCAAGAACTTTTTCCCTTTTTCTTAACCGCTTATCGCGATTGGGAGTGCAAATGTAGAACTTTTTCTTACCCTGCCAAATTTATTTGAAAAAAATCTCAAAAAACTTCAAAAAATATTTTCAGCTACCACGCTCCTATACAAGGGAAAACGATAAAAAAACAGCTTTATCTGAAGTAAAAAAAGCGATAAAAAAATATCATGAAACTGAATACTGTAAAGGCTTACAGCAGGTTCTTTTTTGGTGGTAACAGTGCCATAATAACGAAGAAAAAAATACTCCTTTTTATGACTAAAAAAAAGTTGAAAAATTTTTTATTTTTTTTGAAAAAAAAGTGGCGGCAGTTATGGATAATGGCAAAACCGACATCATACATTGTTTACAAACCCTGTTCATGAAGAAGTTTTTTTATTTTTTGGGATTTACGACCCTCATCACCCTGTCCGCTTTTATTTTTTTATCCTATACCCAACCGGGAAAACGCCTAAAAGCAATTTACCTGCCCAAAGCTGCTATTTCACAGGATAAGGCAACTCCTGTTATGGACGATAAGTTATTACAGAAAATAGCCGATGCCAAAACATTTACCAGCAATAAAGCCTATAATACCACCATCGCTTTCCTGGTTGACATGAGCCTGCCATCGGGGAGTAACCGTTTTATGGTCATCGACCTGCAAAAAGATTCCCTGCTGAACAGTGCCCCGGTAACCCATGGCCGCTGTAATGAAAACTGGCTGGAAGGTCGCAAATACGGCAATACTGTCGGCTGCGGCTGCACCTCCCTGGGCAAGTATAAGATCGGCATTCCCTACCATGGACGTTTTGGACTGGCCTATAAACTCCACGGCCTGGAACAAACCAATAATAAAGCCTTTGAACGTTTTGTAGTATTACACGCCCACGAATGTGTACCGGATAAGGCCGTAACCGAAGATATCTGTCAGAGCGATGGCTGCCCTACCGTATCGCCGGGGTTTCTACAATATTTGAAAACGATTATTAACGGGAGTAAGAAACCTGTGTTATTGTGGATTTATGAGTGAGGGAGAGTTCATGGTTAATAGTTCATGGTTAATAGTTCATGGTTGATAGTTTTTATCCGTATTTACATGGCTTAAGACGTTCCCCAATGATAACAGCCCACGGCTTGTTGTTCTTTTGCCATTATTGCTTAAGCTCCATAAGAGTATGCTCTATTAAACGTTCAATGGCTAAAAAGTTGTTCGTAGGCCTTAAAATGTCTTTTTGTTTTTTTTCGTTATCTAAATGCTTTTTTGTAACCGTTCAATCCCGCTTCTGGCAATACCTTGTTCGCGGCAGGCATTTTTTTCTTACTGTTTTTCCAGTGTCCAAACATCATTATCATATCGAAAATCAGGATGATTGGCTGTTCCACCATATTTACCGCCTGTCATATAGATTTTATTCTTATGAACGGTAGCAGCAATTCCTCCCCGGGGAAGCCAAGGTGCATTTTGTGTCTGCCAAATTTTTCCATCTAAACTAAGTAAAACCTGGCTTGAAAATTCTCCATTTCTATTACAACCAAGCAACCAAATTTTATTATCAAATACCTGTGCAGAATAGCCAAATATCTGTTCGCCTTTCACAATTTCGTCTGTCACCTTTTCCCAGTTCAAACCATCTGTTGAACTCCAAACGTCATTGTTAAGTAAGAAAAGTTTATTGTTTAGTGTTACAATTTGACTACCGCTTCGATTGCCAAAAGGTAAATTTTCTTTTTGCTTTACCCAGGTAATGCCATCTTCAGAATTCCAAATATCACCGTATTTTTCACTCTTGTCTTCTCCGCCAATAATCCAAATTTTGTTGTTAAAAACAAAAGGGTGATAAAAAAAGCGTTTGGGTAGATTGCTCGCTTTTGATAATGTTGTACAACTTTTTAAGTCGGTAGTTTTATAAATTTCTGGCTTAAACTCAAATTGTTCAATGTTGCCATTAAAGTAACCAAGCCCGTAAATTGAACCCTTGAATAGAATATAATCAAGAAAAGCAAGATTATTAATAGAATTTGGCAATGTTGATTTTATCCAACTTTTACCATCTTTTGAATACCATGTTCCGTCCGGATGGAATGTCCAGAGTGTATCATTTTTGCTGAACATTTGGAAGTTATAGTTCTTTTTCCAATTAGCGCTGTCTAATAATTTCGTCCACACATATGAAGAGTCTGATATTGCCTCTTCCTTATTAACTTCTGCTACATTATTATTCTTTGTCGTGTTTTGACACGAAAACAGAATTAGAAAAAGTAAAGGGACCATATTTCTCATATTAAGTCCTTATGCTGTTTATGATGCCTGCATTAAGCTTGCCACTCCTCTTAAATATACGAAACTTTATACTAAAAAACAGGCAAACTACGAGATTAAACTTTTGTTCGTCATTAGTGAATTGTGTACCATTTTATTTCGTAATTCGTACTGTAGTAATACTGATTTTGTAAATCTTAATTTACGAACAATACAAAATAGTATGGCAATAAATACTGAAAATACTATCCGATTTAATCCTGCAAATTACACGTTTGAAGAGGGAGAACATCGGGAAAAAAGTGTTATCGGGATTTCTTTTCCAAGAAACTATTATTATGGTATAAATAAGCTAAAAACGAAATGTAGAAGTTTTATACCGTTACAGTAACAGAATGCACCGCCGCGCTCATTTCTTTAATGAGGGAGTGATCTTTTTCAATGGCATTGCCTACTACGATCACATCGGCGCCGGCCTTGCAGTTCAGGTAGGCTTTTTCGGGCTCAATAATACCACCGCCAATGATCAGGGGCACATCAATATGCTGTGCTACGGCCTGGATCATTTTTTCGGGAATGGGTTGTTGTGCCCCGCTGCCCGCATCCATGTAAATAAGCTTCATGCCCAGCATTTCGCCGGCCATAGCAGTACACATGGCTATTTCGCCTTTATTGGCAGGTATAGGACTGGCATTGCTGATATAAGACACCGTTGTAGGTGCGCCACCATCAATAACCATATAACCGGTAGGCATGATCTCTAAGCCGCTTTTTTTAACAAAGGGTGCAGAAACCACATGCTGACCGATCAGTAATTCGGGATTACGGCCGGAAATAAGGGATAAGTAAAGTAAGGCATCGGCATATTTGGATACCTGTGAAGGACTGCCCGGGAATAACACCACAGGGATATTACAGTTGCTCTTGATATGCTGTACACAGTCGTCCAGGTGATCGGAGATAACGAGACTGCCGCCAACCAGGAAATAATCCACACCGGCCTCTAAAGAAAGTTTGATCAACTGGTCCAAAACGGCTTTATTGACCTTGTCGGGGTCAATAAGTACGGCAAAGGATTTTCGCCCCAGGCGTTTTTTTTCAGTAAGTGAAGAATATATCAGTGACTTCATCCGGTACCGGTTGATTGGTTGCAAAAAAACGAAAACTTTTTGATTTCCATTGCTTTCTGTTCAAAAAGAAACGAAAACAGTGGAAAATAACTGGTGGAGAGAGGGATGAAGAATTGATAATTAGTAATTAGTAATTAAGAATTATCGAATAAAGGCTGCAATTAAAACCACAGCCGGTAACATAAAAATACCCGGCAACCGGATACCGAAGCTCCAATTACCGGGTATTTGACTATTTTTTTACGACAACACCGGTGGTGTTGCGATAATATTATTGCCGGAAGGAATAGCAGCCACCTGCATTACCTCATATATTGCCTGGGCAATAGCGGCAGCATCGTAACCACATTCCTGGTGCAACTCTTTGGGTGTACCATGCTCCACCAGCCTGTCGGGAATACCTAATATTTTTACATCGTTCTTGTAACCATGTTTTGCCATAAATTCCAGTATGGCACTGCCAAAGCCACCTTCTACCGTACCATCTTCCACGGTAATAAGCTTTGGATATTGCTGGCAAGCTTCATGCAACAACACTTCATCCAGCGGTTTGGCAAAACGCATATCATAATGACCAGGCGTAATACCCGCTGCTTTTACCTCGCGGATAGCCGCTGCAGCAAAGTTACCCGGGTGACCGAAGGATAAGATAGCCACATCTTTACCCTCTTTTAACTTACGGCCGGTACCGATCTGTATTTCCTCCATCGGTGTTTGCCATTCCGGCATCATGCCTTCCCCACGGGGGTAACGGATCACAAAGGGAAGCTGGTTGCTTTCCAGCTGTGCCGTGTACATCAGGTTACGCAATTCACTTTCATTCATCGGCGAACTGATGATCATATTGGGAATACAACGGAAGTAAGCAATATCATAACAACCGTGGTGCGTAGGGCCGTCATCGCCCACCAAACCTGCACGGTCAAGGCATAGTACTACCGGTAGTTTCTGAATAGCAATATCATGCACCACCTGGTCGTAAGCACGCTGCATAAAGGAGGAGTAGATATTACAGTACACCCTTAACCCCTGTGTAGCCATGCCGGCGCTTAAGGTAGCCGCATGTTGCTCACAAATACCCACATCGATAGCACGATCAGGCATTTTTTCCATCATGAATTTGAGGGAAGAACCCGAAGGCATGGCAGGCGTTACACCAAATATTTTTTCATTTTTTTCGGCCAGCTCAATAATGGTATGACCAAAAACATCCTGGTATTTGGGTGGCTGCGGCGTATCAAATTTTTTCTTGAATATTTCACCGGTCACTTTATCAAATAAACCGGGTGCATGCCATTTGGTCTGGTCTTTTTCGGCCAGTGCATAGCCCTTACCCTTGGTTGTAATGATATGCAGGATTTTAGGACCGGGTATCTCACGCAGATCCTTTAAAGTATCTACCAGTTTAGCCAGGTTATGCCCGTCAATAGGACCGAAGTAGCGGATCTTCAGGGCTTCAAATAAGTTGGCATTGCTGTTCACCATTCCTTTTAAACCCTCGGCCAGCTTATGTCCCATGGCACGGGTAAAGTTTTTACCTACGGGTAATTTACCCATCAGTTTCCATACATCATCCTTTACTTTATTGTAAGTAGGTGAAGTGGTAATATCGGTCAGGTATTCTTTTAAAGCACCTACATTGGGGTCGATACCAATTCCGTTATCGTTTAAAACAATCAGCATATCGGTATTGGCCACACCCGCATGGTTCATGGCTTCGAAAGCCATACCGGCTGTCATTGATCCATCGCCAATTACCGCTACTACCTTACGGTCTTTTTCGCCTTTGTATTTAGCAGCAATGGACATACCCAATGCGGCAGAAATAGAAGTAGAAGAGTGCCCTACGCCAAAAGTATCGTATTCACTCTCGCTGCGTTTGGGAAAGCCGCTCAGGCCTTTGTATTTACGGTTGGTAGGAAAATTATCCCTGCGGCCGGTAAGTATTTTATGGCCGTAAGCCTGGTGGCCTACATCCCATACCAACTGGTCATAAGGGGTATTGTACACATAGTGTAAGGCCGTTGTAAGTTCTACCACGCCCAGGCTGGCGCCAAAATGCCCGCCATGCACACTTACCACGTCAATAATGTACTGCCGCAGTTCATCAGCCAGCTGATGTAACTCTTCACGGGACAGTTTCTTAAGGTCGGTCGGCGAATCTATACGCTTCAATAATGGGCCAGGTTGAATTTCCATGCAGTTTCTTTAAACTAGCTGTAAAAGTAATATTTTATAGTGATGGGGCTAATAAAATTGCCTTAAAATTCACAATTCCTGTGCAGGTACCCCTAAAAGGGGACTTATTATGCCCTTTGTAAAATCAATTTTCCACTGGTACAGTAAAGTGTGCGAGTAATGGTTCAAATGGCTACCTTTAGCTTTATGATTGGTGGTAACAGAAGATATTGGCTTTTCCAGGTTTTCGGATGGGGTACCGTCTTTTTAATGAACCTGTTTTTTGCCTGGTCGTATGACCGGTTGCGTACGTTTGACGACCGCATGATGTTTTTTGCCCGTTTTGGTATCCTGTTTATCCTGGGCATTGTTTTTACCCATGTAATGCGGATGGTAATACTGGAAATCAACCTGTTACAAAAGAAACTGGAAAAACAGATCTATGGTTTTACCCTGCTGACCATTGTATTTTCCACCCTTTCGGCCCTCTTGTACATCGGGGCATTGTACCGCTATAATTATTTATCGGCCAAAGAAATAGAAGCCATTAAAGAAAGCGGCTTTTTACTGACCCTGCTGAGCAGTACCGTGAATATTTTTATTTTCTACGTGATCTGGAGCCTGATCTATTTCATGTACCATTATATAGCCAAAAGCCGGAAGCAGCAACTGGAAACCCTGCAACTGGAAACCCTGGTAAAAGAGCTGGAATTAAAGACCATCAAAGCACATATTAACCCGCATTTTATTTTCAATTCCCTGAACAGCATCAGGGCCCTGGTGGATGAGAACCCGCAAAAAGCCCGTAAAGCTATTACCGAGTTAAGCAATATTTTACGCAGCAGTATCAACGTAGATAAATCGGAGACCGTGCCACTGGAGAAAGAACTGGCCATTGTAAAGGATTACCTGGCACTGGAGAATATGCGTTTTGAAGACCGGCTGCGTGTAGAATACCAGATTGATGAAGATACACTGGACCAGCCTGTGCCGCCCATGATGTTACAGACCCTGGTAGAGAATGCCGTAAAACATGGCATCAGTAAACAGATCGAAGGTGGGGTGATACGGGTAACATCGGAATTTGACAGCAAGGGTGGTCACCAACTGGTGGTATTGAATACCGGGCATTTTGAGGGCAAGATAACGCCGGCCAAAGACCCGCTGGACCCCTTAAGCCAGGGCTTTGGATTATCGAGCACCAATGACAGGCTGCATTTTTTGTATGGCACAAAAGGGAAGTTTGAAATAAAACAGGTAGCGGATAATCTTGTAGAAGCCCGTATTTCCATTCCGGCCAGTCAGCTTGCCATTTAAATGGTTACCAATTATCCGTGCTTCATCAATGGCCTAAAACCAGGACGTGAAGAGCATATAAAATAAATTTTAATTATCTTACAACGCATGAAAGCAATACTTATTGATGACGAAAGATTGGCAAGAGCCGAGTTAAGAAAATTATTACAGGAGTTTCCTGAAATTCAAATATTGGATGAGGCCGCCAATGCCCAGGAAGGTATTGAAAAAATAGAAACCCTGCAGCCCGATGTAATTTTCCTGGATATACAGATGCCCGGCAAAACCGGCTTTGATATGTTATCGGAACTGGAAAGAGCGCCCCATGTTATTTTCACCACTGCTTATGATGAGTTTGCTTTAAAAGCATTTGAGGTAAATGCCCTGGATTACCTGTTAAAGCCTATTGAACCTAAACGCCTGGCAGATGCTGTACATAAACTAAAAGCAGAAGCTTTTAAAGAAGGCAAGACCGATGAAGAGTTTGTGAACAATAGTTTACTGACCGAGAACGACCAGGTATTTGTAAAAGATGGCGAACGTTGCTGGTTTGTAAAATTAAGTGAGATAAGATTGTTTGAAAGCGTGGGCAATTACGCAAAAGTATTTTTTGGCCCCAACAAACCGCTTATTTTAAAATCGCTGAACGCACTGGAAGAAAGGCTGGATGAAAAGACTTTTTTCAGGGCCAACCGTAAACATATTGTCAACCTGCGCATGATCGATAAAATTGAATCCTACTTCAACGGCGGTTTATTGCTGGAATTAAAAGGTGGCGAGAAGATTGAAGTAAGCCGCAGGCAAACCGTGAAGTTTAAGGAGATGATGAGCTTTTAGGTAATTTGATAATTAGATAATTTGGAAATTTGGTAATGCGTTTTCGACCAGGATAGCGTATCCTGATTACTCCTTTATACACTAAGCTTTATCCTGCCTTTTGAAGTTAACACAAGTATTTCCGGAATTATAAAACACAAACAACACATATCACAACTTAAGATTGTATGAAGCAATTAACCCGTTATGTTACCATGGCCGCTATTGGGGCCGGCATTTCCTTGTCGGCATTCAGCCAGCAGGTTGACAAGATCATTAATGTAAAAGAGACCAAACGTATCATCAGCTTCCTGGCTTCGGATGAAATGAAAGGCCGAAAAACCTTTAGCCCGGAGATTGATAAAGCCGCTGATTTTATAGCTGCAGAGTTTAAGAATGCAGGTTTACAAAGCATGGAGAAGAATGGTGGCTACCTGCAAAGTTTTGCTATGGTAAGCCCCAAACAAAAAGAGGCCAGTGCCACCATAAACGGTGCTGCTTTTGATGCGAAGAATGTTATTTTCCTGAGCGCACAAACCAGCCTCAGCGTTAACCAGGGCTCAGGTTATAAATCAGTTTCCGTTAATAAAGGAGAAAACCTGTTCAGCGTGGTGCCCGCGTATGCAGGATCCAAAGAAAACCTTATTGTGTGGATCGACACTTCGTTCAGCAAAATGTTTCCCCGTTTAGTTGGTCTTAAACGCAGCCTGTTTAAAACCAACAATAATATTATACTGGTATTGGGCAGCAAGGCCGATACCTACAATTTTACCGTTTCCCAGGATGTGGAAGAGAAAAAGCTGGCGAATGTGGTGGGTTATTTACCCGGCAAATCCAAAAAAGACGAGTATGTGATCTTCTCTGGTCACTATGACCATATTGGTATTGGCAAAGCGCTGAACGGCGATTCTATTTACAACGGCGCCAATGATGATGCAGCCGGTATTACAGCCGTTATATTACTGGCCAAGTATTTTAAAGCATTAAACAATAATGAACGTTCTATCATATTTGCCGCCTTTACTGCTGAAGAGATCGGAGGATTTGGTTCCCGTTATTTTTCACAACAGCTAGATCCTGCCAAAGTGATGGCCATGAGCAATATTGAAATGATCGGTACTGATAGCAAATGGGGTAAGAACAGTGCTTATATCACCGGTTATGAAAAAACCGATATGGGCAAAATTTTACAGGAGAATTTAAAAGGCACGGGCTTCACTTTCCACCCCGACCCTTATACCGATCAACAGTTATTTTACCGTTCGGACAATGCTACCCTGGCCCGCTTAGGCGTGCCTGCCCATACCATTTCTACTTCAAAAATGGATAATGAACCACATTACCACCAGGCCAGCGATCATGTGGAAACACTTGACCTGGATAATATGGCCATGATCATTAAATCTATTGCCATCAGTGCCAAAAGCATTATCAGTGGCAAGGATACCCCTTCACGTGTTAATGTGGATGAATTAAGATAAACATGCGGTTACAAAACATAAAACTTTGGATAATGGCGGCACTGGTAACAGTGTCGCCATTTATTCATGCGCAAAGCGCTGATACCAGTATTAGCTTACAGGAAACCAGGGGCATTTTAAGCTACCTGGCTTCTGATGAATTGAAGGGTCGTGGTAATGGCCGTCCTGAATTATTGACTGCCGCCAGTTATATTGGCAATTATTTTAAGGAGATAGGTTTAAGCGCTTATGGGAATGAAGCATCGGTGTATATTCCCTTTCAACCCTTTGGCGGCAGTAACCTGGCCCTGAGGGATATATTTATGTACAATGGCCGTGTAGTGCCGGCATCGGAGTATGCGTTTTTTAATGTAATACCAGGCTGGTATCCTGTGAAAGAGTTACCGGATTTTACAGTAATACAACACGAGGGCGCATTTACAGCCGATATATTAGAGCAGTATAAAAACAGGGAGAAGCCTTTACTTATCTGGACCGATCAATTAACACCGGATAAAAAGAAATTACCCAAACAATTTAATATTCCGAAAGAAGGCTTACGTAATAATATCATCCTGGTATATGCCCCCACCCCTCCAACCAGCATTAAATTAACGGCCAATGCAAAAGTGTACAGCATGTTACAGTATAACGTGGTGGGCATGTTAAAAGGCAGTACCAAACCGGATGAGTTTATTATACTATCTGCCCATTACGATCATGAGGGGGTTTATAAAACAAAGAAAAAGAGAGATAGCATTATGAACGGCGCTAATGATAATGCGTCCGGTACTACCGCTTTATTGCAGCTGGCCAAACATTTTGCCAAACAGCAAAACAATGAGAGAACGATTTTATTCTGCGCTTTCTCCGGTGAGGAATTAGGGTTATTGGGATCAGAAACATTCAGCCGTGATATTGATCCCACCAAAGTGATAGCACTGATCAATTTAGAAATGCTGGGCATAAACCAGTTCGGACGGAATAAAGTATTTATAACAGGTGCGGGATATTCGGCACTGCCCCGTTTATTATCAGAAGAACTTACTAAAAGTGGCTTAGAAGTAATAGACGATCCGGACGTTGATAAACTTTTATTTCAACGCAGTGATAATTTTCCCTTTGCTCAAAAGGGCATACCGGCTCATACCATCATGGCCAGTAACGATGAGGACAAATGTTACCACGAGCCCTGCGATGACATTAAACGGATTGATTTTGTAAACCTGAACAATATTATTAAAGCGCTGTCAAAAGCCATACAGCCTTTTACAAGCGCCAACGCAGATGCCGGGCGTATTACCCGGCCTGTTGAATAAAAAAAACATAATTAATTATGTTTTTTGTTTCGGAAGAACTGTAATCCATAAAATCTTTTGCTGCACACGCCTGAGTTCATACCAGAAGCAGGAAAGGTGATGTGGTGGCTATGTGAATAACAGTTACCGCTAGTGATGTATTCATTTTTTGTTTTTGAATAAGTTTATTGCTAAAGTCAGCAAAAGCGCTGTTTTTGAAAATCCTCTCATACAATTTATTTGCCGCTCGTAATTTAGTCGATTTTAAATTTTAGCTGCGTCATTGGTCCTCAAATTATCTTCTTTGGTCTATGAACAACCACTTAGCGTCAACTAATGCAACTGCTTTTTCGGCCACTTCAAATTTTTAAGACTAACAAAGCGATTTTTGATTGGCATTTTTGACATGAAAAAATGGACCATCACTTAAATTTACCAGTTTGGATAAAATAACACTGTGAATCATGAAAAAGTCAACCATTGTATGAATCTAAAACGTTAAAACCGGAGAATAAATAAATTTATAACATGGCAAATTTGAAAGTGATTGTATTCGTACACGGACTTCACGAAAATGCAGAAAGCTGGAAATTATGGAAGTTGTTTTTTGAAAACCTGGGTTATGTTTGTTACACTCCTAACTACCCGTTCCATGATGGAGAACCTTATACATTGAGACAAAAACCAAATAGAGATCTGGCTAAAATTAAGCTGAGCGATGTCGTTGACCACTATGCAAAATTTATTGAAAGTCTGGGAAATGTAATGCCAATTTTAATCGGGCATTCAATGGGCGGGCTTATTGTACAGAAACTTATTCAATCTGATAAGGGTTCATTGGGCATTTGCATAACTTCTGCATCACCCAAAGGAGTTATGAGTTTTAAATGGAGTTTTATTAAATCAAATTTTGGGGTGGTAAACCCTTTTAAAGGCAATAGCCTGTATTGTGGAACAAAAAGATGGTTTCATTATGCCATTTGTAATACACTAACAAGCCAGGAGTCAGATGAAATTTATGAAAAGGCAGTTGTGCCGGAAAGCAGAAACATTCCTAGGAGTAGCAGATTTAAGGACGGAATTATAGATTTCAACAGGCCGCATAAACCACTTCTATTTATTAGTGCAGAAAAAGATCATATCATTCCAATTAGCCTGAATATTAAAAATGTTAAAGCATATAAAGACAAAGAAAGCGTAACAGACTTTAAAGCATTCAAAGGACGTTCTCATAGTATATGTGTACAAAATGGCTGGGAAGAAGTGGCTCAATATATTGAAAACTGGTTGACAAAAATGTAAGCCGCTAAATATGGCTCGGGTCTAGTATACATATCCTTCACGATACTGTTACCGCTGGAACTAACAGCTTTCTTTTGCTAATATTTATTTAAATGTATGCTGTCGTTCGTTTTTTGTATACTTCCTGCACAATTGAACATTGACAGTAAATCTTTAGTTTAAGTACCACTAATCAAGAAATGCACCCAGTTTTACTGTAATCCATTGTACGCTGCCTTAGCCCGGGAAAATGATAATAGCAAATACTTTTTCGTAATTCCTTTTTCAGGGTCACGAAATTGGCTCCTAGCTTACCGGCCAGATCGGGAATGGTGGTCTTACTATTAAAGTTATGCTCCATGACACTGTCGGCTTCATACAGCTGGGTTATCTGAATAAATAAAATATAGTCCCCCCATCTGGATTTGCCTGCACGGTAACAGTGCATTGAATAGCCTTAGCCAAATCCCGTATGAGGTGCAGGCCAAAGCCGGTTTTAGCGTTAGCTGTAACTACTGAAGTATTTAACAACCTGATGTACTCTTCGTTAATTCCATCTCCATTATCCCTGATAGACAGGATGGTTTTATTATCTTCTATGAATGCCTTCCACTCAATTCTTGCTCCGGTTTTTTCATTTACTGCCGCTATTGCGTTTGTTGTAAGATTGTACATAATAGCTTGCAGGTAATTCGCATCAGTATTCAATACAAGGTTTTGCGGATTGATAAAATCAAACGAAACCCCTTTAACAGAAATAAACGAGTTCCCGATATATCCAAATAAATCACTCACCTGCACTTCTTGTATCTGAGGTTTAAAATTTTCCATCTGCTCCTTGCTCCACAGCAACATTTCTTCTATGGTTACCAATAAAGCTCCGGCAGCTTTACCAATTTCTTTTTGATGTGCGGCAGTTTGTTCCGGGCTTAATAAATTGGGTTCGTCATTTTGCAAATCAAGCAAGGTAACAAACCTTGCTATGGGATTACGCAAGTCGTGGCTCAGGATGCCAAAAAATTTTGTTTTTACTTTATTTGCTTCATCCAGTTCGTTGTTCAGTTTTACTAATATCGAATTGGTTCTTTTCTTTACCTGTACCTGCCGGTACAATAAAAATCCAATAACTGAAAAAAGTATTAATCCACCGGCCAATCCCCACAATTTCTTTCGCTGGTTAGATAATGCAAGCTGGTTAATTTTCAACTCACTGTTTTTTTCATCTATTTCTCTCTGACTCTCTGCTGCTGCTATCTTATTTTTGTTCTCCTGCGAATAAATCGAATCCTCAATTTCCTTGTAAGCTTTATAATTATAGTAGGCTTTTTTATAATCGCCTTTAAACACCTGCAGTTCAGATAATGCTCCTGTAAAGTAAGACCTGTTATCGGATTCTCCTATCTGTTCGCTGAAACTTATTGCTTCTTTCAGATACAGCTCCGCCTTTTGAAGCAACAGGTTCCTATTATCGGGTACAATATCTCCATATCGCAGCGTATGTGTTGTATCATACCTTACAATATCAAGGTATGCGATGCCCATGTTCCCGGTATTGGTGATGGACTTAATGTGAAATGGATTTATTCGGCTCCATATTTCCCTGGCCTTCATTCTTGTTTCTATCACTTTCCGGTAATCTTTGCCATATACAATTGCCCTGGCTGCCAAAACAGAGGCCAGGCCTTCGTTATTCCCGTTTTTTTCGTACAGCACAAGTGATTTGTTATAATATTCTGCAGCAGGCTTAAATTCTTTTTTTGCAGCATAAATATTTCCAAAATTTTCCAACGATGCAGCTATACCAGCTGCATTTTCTGTTTTCTCATATATCCGCAAAGCCTTACTGGAAAACTCCAATGCTTTTTCAGGATTTTTTTGAAGATTATTGATTACAGAGATATTAATTAAAAAAACGGGGATTAGCGTACTATCTTTCACTTCTTCAGCAAGCTGCAATGCTTTAAAATAATACGCCGCTGCTGTTGAATAGTCGGAACGGATATTTTGGGTGGCCACACCCATATTATTATAGGTGGATGCCATATTTCTTTTTTCATCCAGCTTTTTATCTGTTGCCAGGGATGCTTTAAAATAGAAAATAGCAGAGTCATAATTTCCACAAGTACTGTAAATCCTTCCAATATTATTCTGAAATACCGATACGCCCTTTTGCCATTTCATTGCCGTTACAAATTGCAAACCCCTATTTGCGTATTGCATGGCTTCATTTGTATTAATAAATGTTAATTCATTAAAAATCCGGTTATATGTCCTTGCCTTAAGCGTGTCATTTTTTATTGTTGCCAGTTCGGCAACCAGCGAATCAACCAATAGCTGCCCCGTCTTTTGCGCCATCCCATTTAAACAGAGGAGCGAAAGAATTAGATAGAATAGCTGTTTCATTCAAATTATGTTTTCAGTTTGCTTATAGCTTCCTTATAATTACGACCAACGGGTAATATTATATTATTAACCATAATTTCCTGTGCTTTTATCCGTTCAATAAAATGCTTTTGCACGGCAAAACTTCTGTGTATGCGAATAAATTGTTCAAATGGTTTTTCTTTCAGCAGGCTACCCAGGGTGGAAAGAACTGAATATGTTTTTTGAGCAGTAAAAATAATAGTGTAATCCTTCAATGCTTCCAGGTAAACAACTTCATGCAAGGATAGTTTCACCTGCTCATGCCCTTCTTTTATAAAAATTGTATCTGTACCAAGCGTTACATCCAACAAGCTGGCTTTATGCTTTATTTCAAGATAAGCTTTAATCCGTTCCGCTGTCTTTGCAAACCTTTCCGCTTTGATTGGCTTCACAATAAAATCTAGTGCAGCCAGTTCAAAACTATCCACCGCGTAGTCTGGATAGGAAGTAATAAACACGCACACCGCAATATCATTTAACCGCTTTCTTAATTCAAGACCCGACATGCCGGGCATATCAATATCAAAAAAAGCAATATCGGGCAATGTATCAGTAAGGGATGCGAGTGTATGCTCCGCTGAACTGTAAACACCGCTTACCTGCATAAAAGGATACCGCTTTACAGCAGCAGCGATGCTTAATCTGTCAAGCTCCTGATCGTCGGCAATAATGCAGGTGTAAACACGGTCCATATAATCCGTCAATTTTAATATGGAAGTAAATATACTCAAAACCTGCTGTCTGTCGATAAAGCTTGTTGCTTATCGAGTAGCTATTTCACATACAAAATCAGCCAGTTAGCTTTGATACACATAAACCTTATAATGATGAACAAAAAAATATTCTTCTCCATTATTGCTACAGGCATGCTGTATTTAAGCGCCTGTAAAAAGGATACATCCCCTGTATCTCCTTCACCTGCGCATGCCAACACACCCACTTGCGCTTATGTTAATACCAGACCGGCATCCGGCGGCTATGAAACTTTTGTTACATTTTTAGACTTAAGCAAACCTGCAAATGCCAATAAAAAATACTTTGATGTTGTTTTAAAATACCAGGGTGTAAAGGATTCATTTGAATTGGGTACCCCACCTCACAGTATTAATAATATGGCGGGCAATTTCCCCGAGGAAATTACTTACTCACCCGGCTACGGCGCACCCGGGCAGTGGACCAACTCCGAATATCGTTTGCTTAGCAATGGTGGTGGTAATTTTTTTAAAGACACCATTGTTCGGAACCCACAGAGCAACATTTACTACCTGCATCAAAATTTTCTTAGTGGCAGTTTAAAGGGTGCATGGCCGCAAAGCAATCTTGATTGGGTTTCTGTTCCCACAGGTATAAATGGGCAAAACGACCGCTACAGTCGTATTGTTTTCTACTTTAAAAAAGGGTTATGCTTAAAGCCCGCACTTGTGCCAACCCCAGAATTTATTTCAACATTTTACAAAGGGGCACCCAATATTTACGATTGGGTAAATATTGATGCTGCTATACAAGTACAACAATCAGCTACTGTGCCTGGCCTTACAACATATAATTTTTACTTCTTTGACTTTAAAAACTGGCGATACTTTATATGGAAGCAATATGGCAACCCTGTATTAGGTACAGTACAATTAGCCACCACATTTGAAGGCTATCAAAGTCTTGACAACTTTTGTAAATGGCCTGAAGGCTGGGGCAGATCATAATTACTTTGAAACACTTTAAAAACAAAGACATGAAAAAAATAATCTTCTTGTTGACTGCAATTATTGCCTCACAAGTTGCAATAGCACAAAACCCTGTGGGCAAATGGAAAAAGCTATCGCATGTAAGCGCTTATGACGGGCAAACTTTTGACTCTCATAAAGCACTTTTAACGCAAAGACCCTGTGCTGCAAAAATTGTATGGGAAATAAATGCAGATAAAACTTTCCGGCTTAATGCATCAGCAAGCGGATGTGATGAAAAGTACAGAAACATACAGGAAAAATTATACAGCAAAACCAATTGGAAGGTGCATGGTAATAAAATAACCATATCCTCACAAAAGGATTTTGCAGTTGGGCAAACGTACACCATCACCATTAGCGGAAACAAAATGACATGGGTGGGTACTGAAGGGCAGGGAACAATTATTTATCAAAAACTATAAAACGACAATGATGAAAAAGATTGCAAAAAAAATTACAGGGTTAGTCACTGCAATGGTGATATTAAGCTCCTGTAAAAAAGATAAAGAGATATCCCAAACTGAATTACTTACAAAACAACCGTGGAAGCTTACTGCATTTATTCAAAAGAATTTAACAACCGGTGCAGAGCAGGATAATTTTGCTCCTATGTCTACCTGCTATAAAGACGACAACTATGTGTATAAACCAGATATGAGTTTTGAAGCAAATGCAGGAGCTGTAAAATGCAATGCCGCTGATCCCCAGGTATTTCAATCCGGCAGTTGGAGATTTACCAATAACGAAACAATACTTGAAACTACTATTACAAGCGGAAATTCAGCAGGAAGCGTTTTTGAATATTCAATAACATCTGTTACCGGCACAACGCTAAAAATGCATACGGTGCAAGGCGGTAGCGATTACATATTCACATTTTCGCATTAAAAAAACACGACAATCAGGTAACATCAATAGTAAGTTAAACAAAATATTTTAACTTCCTGATCAAGCTACCGAAGTAAAAAAAGCCCTTCAAATATTTGGAGGGCTAATCTTTTGTTGAGGATACCGGAGTCAAACCGGTGACCTCTTTCCCGAACGCTTTCGGGACATGCAAGCGGCCTACTACTTCCCCTTTATTTATTGACATAAAAAAGCCCCATCCTTAATAGACGGGGCTTTTTGTGGAGAATACCGTAGTCGAACCGGTGACCTCTTTCCCGAACGCTTTCGGGACATGCAAGAGCTCTAACTACTATTTTTAGTTATTAACCATTCAATGTATTTACGGCTTTTCTTAGCCTTAATTATTTTTTCCTCCTTCATAGCTAATTCCCTGCTGTCAAATTCCTTGCTCCATTTCAATATCCAATCAGTTGCTTTAGCCGTGAATGTAGAAACGCCGGAATTATGTTCATTCATTCTTTTAATCATATCAGTTGTATAACCGATATAATAACGATCTAGTCTTTGGCTGTAAATAATATATACAATAAATGCTGACATAAAAATTCTCTAAAGTTATGAATTTGGTCATTTTCAGCGGAAATCAAAAAAGTACCAGGACCATCTTTTCTGAACGCTTTCGGGACATGCAAAGGGCTACTACCGCCTTTCGAACTTATTGACTTAAAAAAAGTCCTTCAAGTATTTGAGGGGCTTTTGTATGGAGAATATCGGAGTCGAATCGGCGACCTCTTTCCCGAACGCTTTCGGGACATGTAAGCGGCCTACTACTTCCCATTAACTTATTGACATAAAAAAGCCCCATCCTTAATAGACGGGGCTTTTTGTGGAGAATACCGGATTCGAACCGGTGACCTCTTGCATGCCATGCAAGCGCTCTAGCCAACTGAGCTAATTCCCCTACTCACTTTCCTGAATCGGAGAGCAAATTTAGGGGTTTCATGGCAATACAAACAAATAATGTTGTAATAATTATTTGTTTGTAGCGTAGCGGGTTATTTCTGCTCGTCTTCGTCTGTGTTTTTGCTTTTCCGGCCTTTAAAAAGGGATAATATCCAACTCATGATCTTACCCTTGTTATCATCCACAATATGCGAGGTATAGTTCTTCGCTAAAAGAGGCACTACCAGTTTAGCCAGCCAGCCGCTTTTGGCCAGCAGCACCCGCCTCACCAATAAGTCTATCAGCTTATCTGCACCTAATGTCAGTATACCCCCGCCGGCATCTTTTGAAAAAAGCTTTTTGGCATGTGTGAAAATCCTGCGTACAGGCTCCAGTTCATTTTTAATCTCGTTAAAATCCTGGTGAATGATCTCCCTCTGTTCTGCCAGCAATAATTTCAACCTTGCTTTTTCGGCCAGTAATTCGTTATATGTACGTGGTTTATTCATAAATTTTTTTAACGATTAAGTCACGGATCCCGTTAATAATAGGTTTTCTGATCAACAGCACTATACCCAATACCACTAAAAATATACCCGCCGACAACAAAAAGCCTCCTGCACGGCTGCCTAAAACATCGCCCAGCCATATAGCCAGGGCTATGGCCAGGAAAACCAGTACAAACATACTCAGCGCTGCCACAATAAGCATAATAACTACTGACGAGGCCAGACTGGTTGCTTTTTGTGTAGCATTCACAATGGTAAGCCTGTAGTAAGTTTCTGCAATATCCTCTACATGGTCAACAATATCAGCGGTCTTTTCTTTTAATGCACTCATAGTATAAAAATTAAAAGGCGGCATTATTAATACATCGCTGCGCTGTAAAACACAATACTTGCATCCTCATCATGTTTCATTACTCACAGGTATGTATTAACAGTACCGCCCTTTATTAAATAATGTTCACTTACTGTTAAGTTACTACTTTATATTAGTATTTGAACATTCAAACAAACGGAGAAAAACTGTATAAGGCCTAGGATAAACTTTCTTTAGCCCGGTTAACTTTTTCCTCTGCAATATTTTTTAGTTCTTTAGCCTTGGCTTCCGCTTTTTGTTTTCCCTTATCAAAAAGGTGACTTACGGTATCAGCCCAGTCGCCGGTAGTTTTTTTAATTTTTTTACGCATGTCCTTTCCTTTTTCAGGAGCCAATAACATACCTACTACCACACCAGCCGCAGCGGCACCAATTACACCTAAGAGTATTTTGTTTCTATTGTTCATAAAAAAACGTTTTATAGGTTAAACAATGTTGTTTGACTATTACTTATAAAAAACCATACCAAAATCAACCTGGCCGTTTTTTAATTAGGTAATTTGACATTTTACCTGGCGGCAATGACAGATTTTAACGTTTCTGTACTGCTTGTCCCGGCAGGCGTGAGCAAGCGTGAAGGATGGAAGCGGCATCCTTTTGCCGGGCAGGCAAGGCGGCGCAGCGCAAAAGATACAGCGGACAGCCTGACCCTGTTATATAAACAAGGTATTGACTTATATACAATTATTGATAAGTTTCCGCAATTATGCAACAGGGACACGCCCTTTTATTCCTTAAATTCAGGACAAAAAAATAAGGAGAATTGCTTCTCCTTATCTCATTTTTATTTTACTACCGGGGGGATTAATCGCCCCAGATATTGTCTTCGCCGCGTAACCATTTTTTTACCAGGTCGGTGGTTACAGATTTTGGCCTTTCTAAAGCAAAGCCCAAAGCCCTGTCCCAGCAAAGGCTGGCCAGTACACCCAGTGCACGGCTTACGCCAAACAGTACGGTGTAGTATTCATATTCCTTCAGGTCAAAATGTACCAGTAAAGCACCACTATGCGCATCCACATTCGGCCATGGGTTTTTTACTTTTCCCAAAGATTCCAGTATCGGAGGTACTACTTCATACACTTTCCAAACCGTATTTACCAGTTTATCGTCGGGCATATGTTTTTTACCAAATTCCATTTGCGCAGTAAAACGCGGATCGGTCTGGCGCAGTACAGCATGGCCGTAACCGGGTACTACTTTTCCTTCGCTTAAGGTTTTACGCACATAGGCTTCAATCTCTTCTTTGGTAGGATCATCGCTTTTCAGCTCTTCCTGCATTTCAAAGATCCATTTGATCACTTCCTGGTTAGCGAGGCCATGTAAAGGACCTGCCAGGCCGTTCATACCGGCTGCAAAGCTTAAATAAGGATCGCTTAATGCCGAGCCTACCAGGTGCGTGGTATGCGCCGATACATTGCCGCCTTCATGATCGGCATGTATGGTCATATATAAACGCATCAGTTCATGAAATTTCTCATCTTCAAAACCTAACATATGGGCAAAATTGCTGGCCCAGTCCAGTAAACCATTAGGTTGTATATGATTGCCGAATTTGTATTTACGGCGATAGATATAAGCGGCAATATGCGGTAAACGGGCAATCAGGTCCATTGAATCGTCAAACACGGCTTCCCAATAGCCTTTTTTGCTCATACCCGCTGCATACCTTTTAGCAAACTGGCTTTCGGTTTGCAAAGCCATAATACCCACCACAAACTGTGTCATCGGGTGTGTATTTAACGGCAGGGCATCAATGGTATGAAAAACATGTGTGGGTACATGACTGCGACGTTGTAATACCGCACTTAAATGGTGTACATCTTCCTCAGTTGGCAACTCCCCTATTAACATCAGGTAAAACAAACCCTCCGGAAGCGGCTCGCTGCCACCCGGCGCTTTAGGCAGTTTTTCACGCAGTTCCGGTATGGTAAAACCGCGAAAACGGATACCTTCCTGCGCGTCCAGTAACGATGTTTCGGTAACCAACCCGGTCATGCCACGCATACCCTGATATATCTGCGATAATTGTACTTCGCCTATTACTTTGTTACCATGCTCTTTCAGCATTTCTTTAATCTCAACAGCCGTTACATCAGCCTTGGCCTTAAACCTGTCTTTGATTATTCCCATGACAAACTATTTCGTGTAAAAATAAATTTAGCTATCGGGCTAAAGATAGCCAATGGACAACGGTACAACAAAAAATGAGGGTAAAAGTTTGTAAAAAAAAGACAATATCCCGGGTTAATATATTATTAACACGGGCTAATATTCAATCAGCAGCAAATGTTACCCTAAATACTATTTAGGTGCTTTGCGGTAGAGCAATAATGCCACAAATGAAAACACGATATTAGGCATCCAGGCCGCTAAAAACGGGGGAAAACTGCCCTTCGTCGCAAATACAGTAGAAAACCTGTCGGACACAATAAACAATGCGGCAATAATAATACCCAGGGCCAGGTGCATACCACTGCCGCCACGGGTTTTACGGCTGGCTATAATAACCCCTATTAATGTAAGTAATATAACGGAAAAGGCAGTGGCGGTACGGCGGTAACGCTCCACTTTTAACGCATTCAGGCCCTCATTGGCCCTCAGTTCTTCCTTGGCTATAAACCGGGCCAGTTCAGGGGTAGTTAATTTATCTTTCAACCCTTCATCACTCACCAGCTCTTCCGGCTTTAACTGCAGGTCCAGGGTCAGTTCCTCAAATGTGCGGATACGCTCCTGCATACTGTCAATCTTACGTTCGGTAACCGATATGGCCCGCCATTTATTTACCGCCGTATCCCATTTAATACTGTTGGCCCTTATATTGTAAACAATTTTATCATCCTTCACCTTGTTCAAAAAAAACATACCGCCGCTTTGCGATTCGGCATTAAAATTTTTAAACCCTGCATAAGTGGTACTGTCCAGCCTGCGGAAAAAACAGTTCCAGCAACCTGAATGGTTATCATTTTTTGTGGGATCGTCCTTATCCAGGTATTTGGTCTTAAAATCTACCTGTATCCCATTTGCCTTGGGCAATACATACCGGCTGCCCAACCATAAAATGGAAGCCAGGAAAATGCCTCCCACCAGGTAAGGTCTTAAAAAACGGTTGAAGCTGGTACCGCTGGCCAGTATGGCAATTATTTCTGATTTTAAAGCCAGTTTACTGGTAAAGAAAATACAGGCAATAAATACAAACAGGGGAAACAACATGCCCCATATAAAAGGTACAAAGCCTAAATAATATTGTTTAAAAATTTCCCAGGAAGACAGGCCTGTTTTTACAAAGTCATCGGTTTTTTCACTGGCATCAACCGCCACCGCAATGGTGGTAAATAACAACATACAAAACACAAAGGCTGTGAGAAATTTATTGAGTATGTACCAGTCTAATTTTTTCATGTATAAATGCCAATAGTATTTGCGGCCTCAAAAGTAACTGAAAAATTGTTGTGGATTTTATAAAGCGGGTGAGAGAATGAAAAAGTGAAAAGTAAAAATTAAAAAAAAACCATTATAACTCATTACTCACAACTTATAACTTACTACTTATAACCTTAGGGGCTTTCAGCAACAGTAACTCCGGTCGGCAGCAGTTCCGGCTTTCCGCTATACTCCTCACTATGTTCGGGGTGCCGCTGCAATCCGGCAGCCCGTCAGCAGCATACCTTTTAGCAGCAGGCCAGGTTTAATAAACAATGATAGAGGAGCTTATTTAAAGGCTTTTCCCCTTCCATATTAGCCGTCATCTCTGTTACCGGAGATAATGGTTCGTGAGACACGAACCACGGCTCTGAAACACCAATCAAGGCTAAAAATGAAAAGCGACCCCTTTTGAGGATCGCTTTTGCCGCAAATAAGCAGTTAGTAATGCGGAAGATATAAAAAAGTTTAGGTGTGATCTGACGGTGACGTTTATAATAGGGAACTGATCAGCCGGGCCCGATGCCCGACAATTGCAAAGACAAAACGGCTTTTGAATTTGCTGCATAGTTTTTAAAAAAAATTTGGGGCAATTCTAAAAAAATTGCCCCAAACCTGTTAAAATAATCATAATTAGCTTAAAACCAGCTACCTACGAACTTATCATTAATTTTATATTTTTCCGGATCTTTTTTCAACCTCGCTGCACGCTGTCTTACTTTTCGCTTATGACTCACCATAGAAATGATCATTAACGGAATAAACAGGAAGATGGCCGGCGGAATTCCCATAAAGGATATCCATTTACCACCAAACTGGTTGCGCATCGGGCGGCGTAACCTTTCGGCTATCAGGTACATACTGGGAACCAGTACCAGGGTCATAAAGAAGGCGAATGCCAGGCCGAAAATGATGGTCCAGGCCAGCGGCTTCCAGAAGGAAGCATTGTCACCACCAAAGAAAATATGGGGGTTCAGCTCCGAGAACATGGTAATAAAGTTGATATTAAAGCCTACCGCCAAAGGCACCAGGGCCAATATAGCGGCTAAAGCCGTTAACAATACCGGGATGATACGGGTTTTACCTGCCTCAATCACAGCATCCATGGTTTTCATGCCACGGCCACGCAATTCATCGGCAAACTCAATTACCAGGATACCATTTTTAATTACAATACCTGCCAGGCCTAATATACCTACACCCGTCATTACCACGCTCACCTGCATACCGGTGATGGCATAACCCAGTAACACACCAATCACACTGAACACGATCTCCGTTAAAATGATCACCGGTTTACTGATCGAGTTAAACTGTAATACCAGGATGAACAGGATAATTAATAAAGCGGCAGCTAAGGCCAGGCCAAGGAAATTAGCCGTTTCGGCCATCTGCTCACCTTCACCGGTTTGTTTAACCGTTACGCCTTGCGGTAACTGTTTAAAGTCGGCAATTACTTTTTTCAGCTCCTCGTTCACACCTGCGGCAGTATACCCCTGCGATTCCAGTACATTAGATACCAGGGTGATTACCCTTTTCTGGTTCTTACGTTTTACACTACCCAGGGTATTGGTATAATCCACATTTACCAGTGATGAAATAGGTACACTTTTAAAGGCGCCGGATGACATATCCATGAAGGCGATCTTCATATTCAACAGCTCCGTTAAATTCCTGCGTTGTCCTTCGGTGTTACGTACCTGTATCTTATACTCATCTTCACCATCCTTAATCTTGCTGGCTTCATTACCGAATACGGCAGTACGTATCTGCATACCTATCTGCATGGTGGATACCCCTTCTGCCAATGCCCTTTCCCTGTTAATGGTCAATGCTACTTCGGGACTTTTCAGGTCCACATCCATCTTCAGCTCTTCCACCCCAGGTGTCCTGATACTGTCCAAGTAGTTTTTAAGGTTTACGGCTGTCTTGATCAGTTTATCAAAGTCCTCACTGGCTATTTCAATATTTACCGGAGGTTCGGTGGGCGGGCCACTTGCTTCCTGTGCTACCGATAATTCCACACCAGGAATACCTTTCATGGCAGCACGGATACTATCCAGGTAAGGGGCCGATGATTTACCATGGCGTTTTTCGTAGGCTACAAAGGACACCTGTATACGGCCCAGTTCGGGACGGGTACTGCGGTCACCTGTGCTGGGGTCTGCTGCGCCTACGGCTACGTTGGCAATCACACTTTCCACTATCGGGTTCAGCTTACCTTTTTTAGGGTCCATATCCAATACCTTGTATACCCTGTTTTCCAGTATGCGGGTAATACTATCGGTATACTCAACCCTTGTACCGGTAGGGAGTTTGGCATATACATATATCTGGTTTGGATCACTGTTCGGGAAGGTTACCACCGATAAACCACGCACGCTGAACAGGAAAATAGAAACAAAGAATAATCCTACCGCGCCTAATAATAACCATACGGGTCGCCAGCCTTTCAGGGCCCAGCGTAAAAGGTCTTCATAATGTCCCATGATCCAGGGTAAGGCCTTGTTCTGGAAACCATGGATCCAGTCATCAAAGAAATACCTGTTCAGTAATATACAGATCATCAGAAAAATAAGCAGGTTACCCAGGAAAGTCAAGCCCATCAAGTCAAACACTATACCCACAGCGATCGGTATCCAGAAAGAAGGTTTTTTAAAGATGGCTGATTTAGGTTCTTTCTCATGCTCGGCATGGTTCATAAAGTCCACGGCAAAAACCGGGTTCATGATAAAGGCCACGATCAGCGATGCGGTCAAAGTAAAGATCAGCATCAACGGCAGGTAGATCATGAACTTACCGATAATACCCGGCCAGAATAATAAGGGAAAGAAAGGCGCCAGTGTAGTTAATGTACCGGCTAATACCGGGTACCATACTTCACCTGCCGCTATCATGGCCGCTTTGGTGGAACTTATCTGCCCCTTGCCTTCTACAAATATCCTGTGTGTATTCTCAATTACCACAATGGCATCATCCACAATAATACCCAAACCAAACAGCAGGGCAAACAGTACGATGAAGTTCAGGGTAATGGCCGATCCTACCACAAAAGTACCTGCCGGTAAAAACAGGAAGGCCACAAACATACTCAGAGGTACACTCAAAGCCACAAAGAAGGCATTGGTTACACCCATAAAGAACATCAGGATAAGCAATACCAGTATAAAACCAATAACAATACTATTTACCAGCTCATCAAAAGAAGCACGGGTGCTGTTACTGCTGTCGCCGGTAATACGTACTTCCAGGCCCGGAGGAAAAGTACTCACCTTTAATTCTTCCGTGATCCGCTTTACATCATCACTGGTCTCGATCAGGTTTTCACCGCTACGCTTGATTATATTCAGGGTAATTACATTCTTCCCATCCAGGCGGGCATAACTTTCCTGGTCTTTAATAGTATCCTTAATAGTAGCAATATCTTTTAAATAAATAGCGGAGCCCCGACTGTTACGCACAATCACCTGTTCAATATCGGCGGCTGTTTTAAACTGGCCTTTTACCTGCAGGTTACGTTGCATATTCCCTACTTTAAACTGGCCGCCACTGATATCCAGGTTTTCATATTGAATCGCATTGGAAATATTATCAAACGTAATGCCGGCGGCTTGCATCCGGTAATTGTCCACGTTTACCTGGAACTCTCTTTCCGGGGCACCTACCAGGTCAACCCGGTTTATCTGCGATAGTTCTTCCAGTTTATCCTTTAATTCATCGGCGTATTTCTTTAAAGTAGGACCATCATAATCGCCACTCACATTCACATACATGATGGGCATTTCCGAAATACTCATCTCCATGGCGGTAGGCACCTGGGTCAGGTCGGTAGGCAGATCCTGTTTGGCTTTATCAATCGCATCCTTTACTTTTTGCAGCGCCACATCTACTTTTACATTGGTGCCGAACTCAACAATAATGGCCGAAAAGTCGTTTACCGAAGTAGAGGTCACCTTGGTGATCTTGGCGCCCGTAATACCTTTGATCTGTTTTTCAATGGGCTGTGTCACCAGGTTTTCAATATCCTTGGGCGAGTTACCCACATGGATGGTCGATATATATATCTGTGGCATTACCACATCGGGGAATTGTTCCTTAGGCAGGGTAACAAACTGGAACACCCCTATTAATGTTACGATCAACATTAACAGGTAAATAGATGTTTTGTTTTTTACCGACCAGCTGGTAGGTTTAAATTCCTTGAATTTTCCTGTAAAATTTTCAAGTGCTGACATAAACTTTTATTTATCAAACAGCATTACTTTCCGGTAGGCTGTTCATTGTAAATCTTCTATTATTTGTTATCAACTGTCCTCCCTTATCTCCGTTACATACAAGGCATTTTATAATTTTAAGTATTATAATCTGCGGGAATGTACCGGCTGCGGGGCAATGTATTACTTGTTTAAAGTAATGGCTTGTCCGTCATACACATTCTGAAAACCATCGGTAATGATCTGGTCGCCCTGGGCTAAACCGGCTTTCACTTCAATCTGGTCACCATATAATTTTCCAATCTGTATTTCTTTCTTGCGGGCAATCAGTTTACCGTTTTCAGTTACGGCCACCAGCACAAACTTGCCTTTATCATCGGTCTGTAATGTATTCAAAGGAATAGTAATAGCTGCGTTATTGGTATAATCCAATATCTGTACTTTAGCAATCTGGTTGGCCTTAAGCGATTTATCCTGGGGTAATTGCGCTTCGATCAAAAAAGTCCTGCTAACGGGGTCAATTAATGTAGAAACGGCACTGATTTTTGTGGTAACCACTTTATTATCCAGCTCAGGGAATGTAACACGAATAGAAGCCCCTTGTTTTACGTTATTAATATAATTTTCCGGCACCTGCACTACCGCTTTTAATTCGCTTGTATTTACTATCCCAATTCCGGCTTGTGTGGCAGATTGTGGAGAAAAAAACTCGCCCACTTTTATTGTTAATATATCAACAACACCACTTACTTCTGCATAAACATTTGCCTGGCTGGCAGCTTCGCGTGCAAGCTGCACATTAGCTTTAGCCGCATTTAACTGTGCCGCTATATTTTCTGCATTTGTTTTTGCCTGCAATACCTGCACTTCGGTACCAATATTATTTTTCCAAAGATTCTGTTGTCTTTCGTAAACACTCTGTGCCAGTTTTAGCTGGGCTTCAATACCGGCGATCTGTGTTTCTGCAGCAGCCAGTTGTTGTGAGGCCAACGCATTATCCAAACGCAATAACAGTTGTCCTTTACTTACAGACTGGCCTTGTTTTACATGTATAGAGCGAACTACCCCACCCTGACCCCTAGGTGAAACCACATAAGCATTTTTTGCATCTACCCGCCCTTGTAAATCAACAAAGTGCGAAAAGGAATCAGTACCAATAGTACTTACACTTACCAGTTTAGCATTTGCATTAGCTGCAGCCGGATCCAGCTTTGCAATTTCGTCTTCCAGTGTGCTGATCTTGCCGTTCAGTACGGATTGTTCTTTCTTTAATTTTTCTAATTCCGCTTTTTTATCCCCTAATGCACTTTTATCTTCTTTCTTTCCGCCGCCACAGGCAGCAAATACGAGTACCGTTGCCAAAGCAGTGATGGTTGTTAATATATTTTTCATGTTGTACATTTATTTAGTTGGTTTCAGTGTTATAATTATTATAGTTTACCAGTTGCTTTTAGATAGTCCACTTTAGCTATGGTGGCGTTATACATGGCATTGATATAATTAGTTTGTGCGAGTTTCAGATCATTTTGTGCCAGATTAATATCATTCTGGCTACCCGTACCTATTTCATACTTTTTCTTGGTTTGCTGATATACTTCTTCTGCCAGAACCATATTTTGCTTTTGATTTTCTAAACTATTAACTGCATTAACATAATTATTACGGGCCGATTGTATTTCATTATCAATCAACAACTTTATGGACTCTGCCTGGTTTTTTGTTTTCTGCACATCGATCCGGGCCTGCGCTATTTTTGCGTTGGTGGCAAAGCCATTAAAAATGGGAATATTCAGATTTAGGGTAATAGCTGCGATATCAAACCAATCCTCACCCGATTTAAAAAAGTTAAACTCGTTTCGTTGTGCATTCTTATTGTAATACC
Organism: uncultured Terrimonas sp.; assembly: GCA_964445775.1. Taxonomy (GTDB): domain Bacteria; phylum Bacteroidota; class Bacteroidia; order Chitinophagales; family Chitinophagaceae; genus Terrimonas. Next base: position 23,613 of record CAYUMH010000018.1, on the reverse strand, counting down.
CGTTTAGAGATAAGGTGGGAACTTTACTCAACTTGTAACGTTGTACATTGTATTCGCCTGATTTAATACCTAACTGTATATATTGATACTCTTTACGCTGATTATAATCAAACATACCCGCAGCCAATACATCCTGTTTAATTACGTCATCATCAATTTCATCAGTTAACACGAGAGAGTCTGCGACAGGCATACCCAATAAAATTTTTAGCCCAAGATATCCGTCGGCTACTTGTGTCAGTATATTTGTTTTTTCCGTTTGCAGGTTAGCCAGCTGCACCGTTGTTTTATTAATATCCAACTTTTCTGCAAAGCCATTGTCATACATTATTTTCGTATCGTGTAATAATTTATTAGCAAGGCTTATATTACTATCTATAAACTCAATTTGTGTTTTGCTTACCACCAGTTGATAGTAAATTTTATACACATTAGCCTTGATACCCTCTTCTGTTATTTCTACATTTTTTTGTTGAAAATCTATCAAGGTCTTACGTGCCCGTAAGCCGGTAAATACCTGTCCGTCAAATAATAACTGGTTGGCATTTAAACCATAAGTAGCCCCCCATTTTACACCAAAGGCTAGTTTTTCAAATTCACCTGGCTGGCCGCCAAAGAATTCTGCCGGTACTAAACTTACAGGTAGTTTGGCATTATAGGTCATAGAGCCCGAACCGCTGATCTGCGGATAAGCCATGCCGGTTACCTCCTTGTTTAGTTGTACCTGTTTTTGTACATCCAATAGGGCATTTTTAACTTCCACATTATTTTTCTTTGCATATTCTACTGCCTGCGCCACGGTAAACTGGTGTACTACCGGGGCCGCAGTTTGCTGCGCCTGTATCAATAATGGCAGGCTTAATAGGGTAATCACCCACCATTGTTTGCTAGTTGGTTTCATGTATTTGTTTGGTTTTCGTCTGTTTGCTATATTTATCAACGAGTTTCTGTCCTTTTGCCGTGGTAAGCCCGTTCAGGAAATTCATGGTCATTTCGGTGAGTACTTCGGCTATGTTAAATTTATCAGCCGGGAACAAATGCTGATCAAATAATAAAAAAACCGAAGCCAGCCTGAATTTGGACAAAATATGGGTATCTATCTCCGGACGGTACAGGCCAAGCGCCTTCCCTTCTTCCAGGTTTTGTTTAATAATGCCGTATAAAAAAGTTTCCTGGTGGTCTCTCATTTTTTTAAAAGCACCGGGGTGGTACTTCTGCATATCATAAATAATAGAGGGATTCATAACCCGTAACATGTCCTGCACCATTTCAATGGCCAGGTATATTTCATGCACCGGGTTCTCACACCTTTCCTTATGACTCATACACTCGTCCCTGCTACAGTTAATCTCTGTATCAATAACACCGTGCACCAATGCATCTTTATCCGTAAAAAACTGGTAAATCGTTTTTTTGCTCATGCCTAACTGCGAGGCAATCTCATCCATGCTCACACTACGTATACCGTAACGTAAAAAAAGTTCATGTGCTTTCTGTAATATTCTATCTTGCGGTTCCAATTGATATGAAGTATTTCCGTTTTTGAACAATTTCCAGGAAATTGGGAGCAAAACTATGGAAACTCAAATCGTTGCCCAAGTTTCCATCAAGATATTTTACCGTTTATCCGAAAAAAGCCTATAACGGTTGTTAGTTTATTTACGGTATGACACAGGGATTACATTCCTAACCACGCACAGACAATAGCTATTATTTTAAAGTTCCTTTTATTCCGGTTTAGCAGCAGGGGGATTAGGCTGGCGGATACTGATATCCGTACTGCCACCCGATATTTCCATACCTATATCCTGCACCAGTTGTAATACCTGCAGGTTTATCTGCTGTTTCAGGGTATTAAAGTCGGTCATGGTGATAGGACCGGTATAGTATTCCACCACTACCAGGTAAGAAGAGGGGGTTATATCAGTTAAATAGGCAGAGGAGTTTTGAATATCGCCCTTGGTGATCACCTGCCGCACTTCACTTACAAACTTATCCAGCTGCCCGGCCGTAGCAGAAAGACCGATCTCTAATCTAAGATCGGCCCTGCGCTGGGTACGCATGGAAAGGTTGTCAATAATGGTGTCTACCATTTGTTTATTGGGTACGGTGATAAAGGTTTTCTGATCGGTACGGATACGTACACTGCGTAAACCGATCTTCTCCACCGTACCGGTAAATGTATTCACCTTCACCACATCGCCTACATGAAACGGCTTGTCAAAGAAGATGATAAAGGAAGCGATCAGGTTTTCCAGGCTTTCGCGTAAGGCCAGGGCAACAGCCGCACCTACGATACTCAGGCCGGTTAACAGGTTGCTGATCTGGTAACCAAATGCATATTTCAGTATCATCAGGAAACCAATGATACCAATCAGTACCCGGAAAAATTCTTTAAAGAAAATAATCAGCTGGTCATCGGTTGGATCTACTGTACGCTCCGCTTTCCGGTGCAGTATGAGTGCTACAAAGTTGACAATACTGATGATGAGCCTGAAAAAGGAAATGATGAGTAAAATAGTAGCCAGCGTTTCCAGCAAGCCATGAAAATCGATGCGGTAAATTTTAAAGTTTAGTACCTCTGGGTAAGTTAATTTATCCAGGCTCACAATGGTAACAAAGAGAAACAGGAACATGCTCAGCGGCTTTGCCACCAGGGATTTAAAAGAAGGTTTATCTACATCCTTCCATATCTGGTGAACACCCAAAAACAACAGGTTGGCCACGTAATGCGCTACATATTTTTTTATGCCCAGCATTACCAGTATTACCAATATTACAATGAAATAAGACTGTACCGTATTTTCAAACCAAACCTGGTTCAGGAACTCGTTCATGTTTTATCCTTTAATAAGTCGCAAAAATATAAAAATGGAAATGGAACACCATGCCGGTGTTCCTTACCGGAAACCGTACACATTAATTCCCTGGTCATCCAGCACATATAAGCGGTTAGCAGTAAAATAAATTTTCCTGGCGCCAGCGATAGCTGCCGGAACAGGCCATTTATCGTAACGGAAAGTGGTGATATTATACCGGTAAATAAAAGCCTCGTCCGTACCATATATATATTTGCCCACTATTCTCACATGTTTCCACTTAGTAATAAGTATTTTATTTTTTAAAGCCCCGTAGTAGTCAAACACAAAAAAGCCCTGGATAGAATCGTAGAGATAGACCAGTTTGTCCTGGTCAAAAATATTTTGCGGCTGGGCTGTCTGGTTAAACAATAAACGGAAATCCGGGGTTTCCAATAAAAGCTTCCCTTCATCATCAATTTTCTTCAGTTTATTCTGTACTTCATCATATACCCATATTTTGCTGTCGTAGGACAGGGCCACTGTGCCGGCTTGCAAAATATCGGTCTTACGCAGATCGATGGCCGTACGCATATTTAACAGCCTGTCCAGCACTACCACGGTAGAAAAATCACGATAGTATAATAATATTTTCAACGGGTTGGAAACATCGATCAGCGTGGCTTCGCCGTATTTTTTTACATTGTTAAATACTGCCAGCGAATCCCCTTTTTCAGTCAGTTTTTTTAACTGGCCGTTACCGTTTAATATGTAGAGATTTTCAAGGTTATCCACGGCAAAGGAGCTGATATTACCGGGAATGTTTTTTTGCAGTGTAAACAAACTATCATCCTGTGCAGATAGAATGGAAACAGTGTTTAAAAACACCAGCATGCTGATAAAAGTATACCTGATTATTTTAACCATTATTGGCTGATATGATGATAGATGATTTTATGCTCCATATTGTTGTATGATAACAGCTCAAATTTTTCACCGTCAAAAACCGCATAGGTATAATACCTTATCCAATCGCCCAGGTTAATATACCAGCTATCAGGTTGTAACTGGTAATAAATGGGCAGATGGCGGTGACCAAACACAAAATAGTCGTAATGTTTTTGCTGTAATTTGTATTGACAGTATTGCACCAGCCATTCCTTATCGCCGCCTAAAAACACTTCCTCCACCGTACCTGTTTGTGCCCTGCTGCGGCGGCTCATATAATTGGCCACACCCATACCAATGGCCGGTGGCAGTATACCAAATAACCACTGGCATACCGGGTTACGGAATATTTTTTTCAGGCGCTTATAACCATGATCGCCGGGACCCAGACCATCGCCATGACCTACCAGCATTTTTTTTCCGTGAAAAGTAAATTCAACCGGGTCAAAATATACTTTAATGTTCAACTCTTCAGTCAAATAATCCTTCATCCACATATCATGATTACCCACAAAAAAATGTACGGGAATGCCACTGTCCGTTATTTCACCTAATTTACCCAGTATACGCACAAAACCCTTGGGCACTACTTTCCGGTATTCGTACCAGAAATCGAACATATCGCCTACAATAAAAATTTCGGCAGCATCCGCTTTGATCTCGTCCAGAAACCTGACCAACATTTTTTCGCGCTGTAAACTGGTGGCATGATCGGGTGCACCCAAATGAAAATCGGAAAGAAAGTATATTTTTTTATTGTTCGACAAGAGGGAAGAAGAGTTAATAATTAAGAATTAATAATGAATATTTTTCAAAATCGAGATTTATAAAGCGTGATAAAGTTTTCAATTGTCAGCTGTCAATGATCCATTGTTTATTGCTCAACAGCGAACCGAACGATGAACGGAGCGTCGCAACATCAGCCCAATCAGGGAACAATAGCCGGTAAAAATTAATTATTTTTCTCCAGCAGGTAGGCAATTACATCGCCAGAATGAATAACCGGTTTATTACTTACATCGCCATTGAACCAGTAAATGCTGGCTGCTACGGTTTCATTGTTCACGGTAACCGGCACAGTATCCCGGCGGTATAAAGGCGTTTCGCCTACTTCGGGTACGGCGCCTTCATAATCGTCCAGTTGCCCGATGGCCCAGGAAAGCTCGGCCGGGTTTTTAATCACGTATAACTCGCCTTTTATCAAATTACTGCTATCGCCTGCCGGTACTGCTGCCGGGTAGTTACCCATATCTACCAATATTCCCGGCACTGTAACAGCACCTACCAGCAGAAAATAACGACTTATGTATTCGTAAGCGGGGCTTTTAAAGCCGCTTAACAAAGAACCGTATACAAATAAATAGGGTGTTTTCATTTAATCATTATGTATTAAAGATGAAGCCATTTATTTATAATTGGTTTCAAATGGCATAAAACCCGTCAGGCATCTACTAAAAAAACGTACACTTCACGCGGCCCGTGCACCCCTACTACCAGGGTTTTTTCAATATCGGCAGTACGGCTGGGGCCTGTAGCAAAAGTAATTAATGACGGCAATTTATCCTGATATTTATCTTTTATTAACGTTAAGGCATCCTTAACATCTGTTACCAACTGATGGGTATATGCAATACAGATATGAATTGGCGCATACACACTGGTATTACGGCCACTTTGCTGCCCCGCACTTAATACAATACTGCCTGTACGGGCCACCAGGAATTCGCAGCCGGTAATGGCTACATCGCTATCTTTTAAACCGGTTTCTACCAGCCTGTCCGCCACAGCAGCACTCAGCTGTTGCTGTAAGGCCGGTTCAACACAATATACTTTTTGCCAGTCCTGTTTTTGCACCAGGCTGCTTAACTGGAAAGCGAGCTCCTGCTGGTTAATGCAATACACAAACCTGCCCTGCAGTTTGGAAAACTGCTCGGCAAATTCAATTTCATTTTCCTGTTCCGGTGCTTTATATACAGAAGCATTGCCCTCACTGGCCGGAAAAGGTATGGCAGTGGGGTGACTTAATGCCTCCCTGATCTTTTTTAAAATATTTTCTTTTGCCGGCGATATACTCATATTTGCTTACAACTATAGCCGCTAAGGTACTGAGTTTTTAAGCAATGGACAATGAACAATTGATAGTTGACAATTGACAAAATGCTGAAAGCGTAAAGCGTAAGGCTAAAAGCGCAATTCATTATTCAGCATTCATAATTCTGCATTCATCATTCATAATTCTACATTCATCATTCCTTTTCCTTCACCACCACTTTAGGCGGCATCAGCTTATAAATAACCGGTGTTACAATACGCGATAATAAGGTAGAGCTAATGAGGCCGCCGATCATTACAATGGCCAGGGGCGATATTAACGGGTTACTGGACATAGCAATGGGTAATAAGCCTCCGATAGCGGTAAACGTGGTCAGTATGATTGGTAAGAACCTTTTTTCACCGGCTTCCTCAATGGCCTGTAACAGGTCCATGCCCTCTTCCCTTAGCTGGTTGGTAAAATCGACAAGCAGGATGGTATTTTTTACCTCAATGCCCGCCAGCGCCACGATACCGATTGTTGCCACAAAAGACAATGAATTACCCGTTACCAGCAAGGCCAGTACCGCACCTACGATTCCCAAAGGAATAACCGATAATACAATGAGCGTACTTTTAAAGGTTCTGAATTGTAGTACCAGCACGGCAATAAACATAAACACGGTTACCAGGATGATACTGCCAAAGCCGTCAAAAGATTCGCTTTTCCCTTCTACTTCGCCTCCCATGGCATAGGTATAACCCGCCGGTAAAGCCGTTTTATCCATCTGTTTGATCACATCACCAATAACTGCATCGTTTAAAAATCCTTTCCGTACAAAGGCATTCACCGTTACCGTTCTTGTTTTATTAAAGTGGTTAATACTCTGGGGTGAGGTTTCAAAACCAATGGTAGCCAGTTGTGATAAAGGAATGGCTTTGCCCTCATTATTGTTGACAAAAATATTATCAAACACCGTGATATCCGGGTAGGAAGCCCTGGGGGTGGTGAGGACAATACTGTAATCATCACCATCCGCATTGGGATTGGTAAAATTGCCTACCGGTATGCCGGCAACTGCCATACGTACTGTGCGGCCAATGTTTACCGTAGGCACACCTAATTGCTGTGCTTTTTGTTTATTAACCGTAATGCGGATATCCGATTTTAAGTTACGTACCGGGTTGTTGACATAAATAGTGCCTTCTGTTTTCTTCAGCATCTCCTCCACCCCGGCAGCCAGCTTACGCAGGGTATCCAGGTTATCGCCCAGCAACCTTACTTCCACCGGCGATATCATGGGTTGTCCCTGTTCAAAGTTTTTTACTTCTACTTTAGCACCCGGGTAAGGTGTCCATTTGTTGCGCAGGCTTTCAATGATCTCTATTTTTTTGTCCGGTTTTATATGTGGCTGTAATTGTACAAAAATTTCGGAGAAATCACTGCGTTCGTTCTGCTGGTTTACATTGTAGTAGATACGGGGATTACCCTTGCCTACGTTGGCCGCAAAGTATTGTACCTCGGGTATATTTTTTAATTCTTTTTCAATTTGCCGGGTGATGGAGTCGGTATAAAATATATTGGATTGTAACGGGGCCGAAACATTAATTAAAAACTGTGGCTTTTCCGAGGAAGGGAATAAGCTGGTACCAATAACCGGGATCAGCAATAAAGAACCTATAAACACGGCAGTAGCAATAATGAGGGTTATTGCCGGGTGTTTCAGGGCCTTGTCCAGTAATACGGAGTAAGTACCATGAATTGCTTTTTGTAAATATTTTAAAAATATGTTGCCATGCTCATTAGCGCTGGGTTTTAATATAATACTGGACAAAAACGGCACAATGGTCAGCGCCACGATCATAGAACCAAAGATGGTACTGATCACTGAAACAGGTAAACTACGGATAAATTCGCCGGAAGCTTCCGGCATAAAAGCCAGTGGCATAAAGGCAATGATAAGGGTAGCCGTACAACCCAGTACCGCCTTCCCTATCTGGTTGGTGGCTTTAATGGTCGCCTGCAAACGGGAATGCCCTTCCCGCATCCAGCGCTCAATGTTTTCCACTACCACAATACTGTCATCTACCAATAAACCCAGGGCTACTACCAAGCCTACAATACTTAACTGGTTAAGGTTATACCCAAACAGGTTTAATAAAATAACACCTATGCCTAGTGATAAAGGAATGGATATCATTACCACCAGTGATGCCCTTGTACCCAAAGGCAACAGCGTAATTAATACCAGGCCAATGGCAATTAAAAAATCTACGCCTAAACTACTTAAGCGGTTGGTTACCTGTGCTGCCTGGTCAAAGTGTAATTGAAGATCAATATTGGCAGGTAAGGATTTTTTAAAATTTTCTATCACCGGTAAATAAGCATCCTGCGCTTTACTGATGTTCTCCCCTTTCTTCAAAGCGGCAATGACAAATACCGCCCGGTGACCATTAAGCCGGGTAATATGGGTTTCGGCGGCATAGTCAAAATATACATCAGCGATGTCTTTTAAAAAGATGGTGCCCTCATTGCGACTTACCACCACCGTGTTTTTTATTTCCTCAATATCCTGGTAACTGTTATTGGTTTTAATGTTAAAGCTTTTATTGCCTTCATTAATATGTCCGCCGGGTATATTGGCGATTTCACTTTGCAAGGCCGATGCCACCAGGGGTACCGGTATATGTAACTGGGCCATTTTATCCAGTTGCATATTCACCCTTACAATACGGTCGGGCAATCCCTGCACTTCCACATTTTTGAGGGAAGTAACTTTTTCCAGGGCACTTTGCAGATCGTCGCTGGCAGTAGTAAGTTTATCACGGGATGCATTCTCCGATACCAGGGCAATTTGCAGGATGTTTACATTGGAGGGATCTATTTTCTGTACTTCGATATTATAAATATCCTGTGGCAGCTGGCTGCGCAAACTATTCACCTCCCGTACCAGTTCCTGGTATTTATCGTCCACTTTTACATTGTAACGGTATTCTACCGCTAATACGGCTAAACCATCATGAATGCTGGTTTTAATGCGTTTAATATTCTCCAGGCCATAAATACTTTTCTCCAACGGTTTTACCACCAGTTCTTCCATGTCTTTCGGACTGGTACCGGGATACACCACTACTACCGGGAATATGGGTGCATTTAATTCCGGGTCTTCGGAACGAGGCATACCCAACAATGTAGCAATACCAACAGCTACTACCATTAACACCATAATAAGGGTGAACTGGTTATTTTTGATTGCGTACTCAGATATTTTCATGATATAACATGAGGTTTGAGGTTTCTGGATCAACAGGGTGCCTGCATAAAGCGGCCGTCTTTACAGCCCTTCATACAAACAGTTCCAATTTTTTAATTATCGACTAATGGTCGTGTACTATTGAATTACTTTAATTTTTGAACCTTCGTTGAGGTAAGCATTACCTGATATAATCAGGTGTTTAACATTTTCCAGGCCACGCTGTATGATCACTTTACCGTTGGTTACATTACTGATCTGTACACTTAGTTTCTGTACGGTGCTGTCATCGTTGGTTACAAATACATAACCGGTATTTTTATCGCTGTCCAATAATGCATCGTAGGGAATAGCCCAGGCTTCTGTGGTACGTGAAGGGGTTATAAGGGCCTTACCAAATAAACCGGCCGCAATTCCTTTTTTATCAGCATCGGTTATTTGCAGCTGTATAATAAAAGTGCCGCTCATGGGATCAATGGCTTCTGATTTTTTGATCACCTTAGCGGTAAGTGACCTGCTATCCATGGCATCGGTAGTAACAATAGCTTTATCGCCTACTGCTATGGCCGACCATTGTTTATCACTTACACCCGCTTTCAATATCCAGTTGCCATTGGCCGCGCCATTGATCTGTAATACCGGTGTGCCGGGTCCGGCTATCTGGCCTTCCTGCGCATAACGGCGTAATACATAACCAGACTGTGTAGCTCTTATTTCGGAGTTGTTCTGGTTAAAGCCTGCGCCTATATATTGCTGGCGGGCAATGTCCAGGGCGGTCCTGGCATTCTGCATTTGTTCCAGGGTAGCTACACTGTCCTTATATAAGTTCACAGCTCTTTCATAATCACGCTGCGCTTTGGCATAACCTAAAGATGCCTGTTGCGACATGGCATTGATCTCTGTCAGGTCAACAGTAGCCAATAGCTGGCCTTTTTTAACCACATCACCTACATCCACATATATTTTCCGGATAATACCGCCGTTTTTAAAAGACAGGTTGGTTTCGTCATCTGTAGTAAACTGGCCCGATGCATGAATGGTTTGTTCCAGTGAGTCCATCTGTAAGGACATTACTTTTACCGGTATAATATCATCCGGCATTGATTCTGCCTGCTTTTTACTTTTACAGGCCACCAGTACCAGCATGCTGCATAAAGTCACTATCAATGTGTTTCTATTGTACATATCAGTTGGTTTTTAGAGGTATAGTTGCCGCTTCTCTTTCCAATACAGCCGCAGCAATTAAAACTTTATATTGTTGAATATTATGGGCGAGTTGCGCCTGGGTAAACTGTCCCCTGGCATCTACGGTTTCAATAAAGGTATTGGTGCCTTCTTTGTAACCGCGGTCAATTAAACGCTGATAGGCTGCGGCAGCTTCCAGTTGTTTCGTAGTAGCTGTATAGGTTTGCCAGGCAGCCAGTAAATTATTTTTTGCCACACTGCCGGCCAGGTTCAGCTGTTCCGCTACCTGTGCCTTATTGATCTTTGCATTGGCCACATCCAGCTCGGCCTGTTTTACTTTATTTTTTGTACGAAAGCCGGTAAAGATGGGCACATCCAGCTGCAGGCCTAACATATAATACCGGGACTGGCTGTTGAATTTAAAATTTTCGGCCTGGGATCCTAAGTCTAAAAAGCTGTTCAGCTTGGGGTAATAGGCGCTTTTATTCATGGCCACGGCCGTTTCGTTTAGCTGCACAACTTTATCCAGCAAGGTTATTTCTTCCCGGTTGGTATGATTGTATTCACGCAGTAGCAGGCCTCCGGCTTCCTCCATATTTTTAGCAACGGGATAATCAGTGATGATAGATTCACGTAAAGGCCGGTTCAGTAAAAAATTAAAATACATCATGGCGTTCACGGATTGTTGTTCTGCTGCATTGACCTGTGCATTAATGCTCTCTATTTCACTTTCGGAACGTAGTATATAGGCATGCAGGCCTTTGCCGTTATCCAGTAATTTCTGGTTCACTCTTTTACTTTCGTTAGCAATTTCCAGGGCCTGTTTATAAATATTGATGGCTTGTAATGCCGTTAAGTAATTGTAGTAGGCTTCTTTTACATTTTTGATCAGCTCTCTTTTATATACATCAATATCCAGTTCGCTCAATGCTATCTGCTGGTGGGCTATTTTTTTATTGTAATAAATATCCTGGTTGTACAGGGGCATGGTGGTGCGCAGTTTGGCATCATAAAAATTCTTCGGCAAAAAATTTACCTGCTGGTTTTTTAACTGCGGAAAATTATTGCTGCCGGTCAGCTGGTTCAATGTGCCGTACACGCCGTTCAGCAGATCGCCCAGGGGCAGGTTAATATCACGGCCTCCGTCAGCCGTCTGGTAGCCCACCTGGAACCCAAGATTAGGGTAGTAATAACTTTTGGCGATGCTTAAGGCCAGGGTGGCTTTTTCGAGGGAGATATTTTTTTGCTGCAGTACCCGGTTGTTGGCCAGCGCACTATCAATATAACTATCCAGGCTGTTTTGTGCCTGTACAAAGACGGGCAATAAAAAGATAAACAGCAACAATTTTGGTCTGCCCCTAAATACCGTTATCATTATTTACAGTGTTAAGTAAAATGAAAAAAAATTATTTTAACCGTTCCAGCATCAGCATAAATGTTTCATAGGATTGCCCCAGCATATCGTCCATCTGTTGTAAGGATGGCTCGTGTTCACTCATATGATCTAAATGCCCATGTAACTTTAAACTGCATATCCCGTGTAAAGTGCTCCAGGCTATCAGGGCTACCGCCGTTGTATCCAGGTTTTTAAAATAACCGGCTTCCTGGCAGGCTGCTATATTCATCATCAAAGCCTGGAAAGCTTTTTCGCCTTCTTCCCAGTTCTCGTACACACAGCTTCCTTTCAGGTGGGCAATGGGTTCCTTTAATACAAACATTAACTCGTAAAAGTCACTGTTTTCCAGTGCAAAACGGATATAGATCTCCCCCATTGCCTTTAAGCGTTCAAAGGAATCCTTTACATGTTGTAATACGCCAAACTGTACTGCCAGTAATTTAAAGCCTTCTACATGCAGGGCATGGGCTATCTCGGCCTTGTCCTTATAATACAGGTAAATGGTGGTAGGGCTGAATTCAATTTCTGCAGCAATCTTCCTGATGGATGTGGCATCGTAACCTTCAGACAGGAAAAGCTTTTTAGCTGCGTCCAGGATGCTCTGGCGCAGGTTTTCTTTATGCTTCTCTTTTCTTTCTTTAATACCCATTTTTTTAGATTACTGCGCAAATATACTTAACACTGTTAATTTTCAAATTATTTCCCGGTTTTTTTTATTCAATGCGGCTATACATACAGCTATTGCCATCCGGGAAAAGTTCATTGTACTTATTTTAGGAGTTACCTAGTAAGAAGAAAAGACTGTATTAGAAATTACGGTGTTCTTTTACCCAATCCGTAATATAACCGGTAATATCGGCAGTAGTAGTGCCGGGAGGAAATAAGCGACCCACGCCCATTTGCTGAAGTGCCGTCATATCATCTTCAGGAATAATGCCGCCGCCGGTAAGCAATACATCATTCATATTTTTTGTCTTCATCAGTTCAATGATCTTGGGAAAAACGGTCATATGCGCACCTGATAAAATACTTACCCCAATGGCATCCACATCTTCCTGCAAAGCAGCGTTCACCACCATTTCAGGGGTCTGGCGCAGTCCTGTATAAATTACTTCCATACCGGCATCACGCAAGGCCGTTGCAATCACTTTTGCACCACGGTCGTGCCCGTCCAATCCTACTTTAGCCACTAAAACGCGTACCGGTCTGTTCATGTATTTTATTTATACTAACAAATGTAAGGTTTTTGCCATTATCCCTGCCTGTTTGTAAACGAATTGCCCGGCCATAGCCGGGCAATTGTATCTGATCATCAGTATCGTATTAAGCCAGCAAACCTAATGTGTGCTGCATCCTTTTAATGGTTTCGGTTTTACCTATTATCTGTGCAATATCAAACACATGCGGACCGAATTTACCACCCACTAACATGATACGCAGGGGTAACATTACATCGCCGGGTTTTAACTGGCTGGCCGCAGCCATTTCTTTAAAGCCCTGCTCCAACTGAACTGCATCCCAATGATCGGCCAGTTCAAACTGCCGGATCACTTCGGCAAAAAACAGTTGTTTAGCTTCAGACCATTTTGGTTGTATAGAAGCAATATCTATCTCCTTTGGTTGCTGGAAAAAGAAACCTGCCTGTTGTACAAAATCGGTCAGTAATACACAGCGGTCTTTTACCGCATCAATTACCTGTTGCGCCACCGCATCATCCACTATGATAATATGATTGTCGGCCAAAATATTTTTCACAGCCGGTAATAGTGTAGCCGCATCGGTACGTTTGATCCACTCGGCATTAAACCATTTTGCTTTTTCGTAATCAAATTTAGCGCCGCCGCTATGTACCCTCTCCATAGAAAAAGCCTGTATCAGCTCTTCCTTTGAAAATAGTTCCTGTTCGCTACCATCATTCCACCCCAATAAAGCCAGCAGGTTAATAAATGCTTCCGGCAAAAATCCTTTTTCAAAAAAACCTTCTGTCAATTCGTTGGTTTTGGGATCGGTCCAGTTCATGGCAAATACCGGGAAGCCGTATTTGGCGCCATCCCGTTTACTCAGTTTACCGTTGGGTCCCAGTATCAAAGGCAGGTGTGCCCATAAAGGCATCTGGTCAAGCCCAAAAAGATGTTTCCATAATAATATATGTACCGGTGCACTGGGCAGCCATTCCTCCCCGCGAAATGCATGGGTGATCTGCATCAGGTAATCATCCACCACCACTGCCAGGTGATAGGTAGGCATACCATCGGCCTTTAATAATACTTTATCATCTACCAATGAGGTATTAAAACTTACCTCACCGCGGATCATGTCAGTAAAACTAACCGTTTCATCATCCGGCATTTTTATGCGTATAACATAAGGTGTACCATTATCCAGTAAAGCCTTGACCTCCGTTTCCGTCAATGCAAGGGAGTTGCGCATTTTTAAACGTACATTCCGGTCATATTGGGGAGAAGGGTTTTGTTCGGTCTTATATTGGCTGCGCATCTGCTCCAGCTCTTCCGGGGTATCAAAGGCATAATAAGCATGCCCCTCTTTTACCAGGCTATCCGCATACCGCTGGTAGATACCGGCCTGTTTTCTTTCGCTCTGGCGGTAAGGACCAAAGGCACCGGGGTTAAGCGGACTTTCATCCGGTGTTAAACCCGCCCATTCCAGGCATTTGAATATATACTCCTCTGCACCGGCCACATAACGGCTCTGGTCGGTATCCTCGATACGTAATATAAAATCGCCCTGGTGCTTTTTAGCAAACAAATAATTGTATAAAACGGTTCTTACACCACCTAAGTGTAAGCCCCCCGTTGGTGAGGGTGCAAACCGTACTCTGACTTTCTTACTCATAGGCGGCAAAGTTAATGTATAGAATGGAGAGAGGAGTATTTAGACTTTAGTATATAGTATGCAGATAAAAGTATTTAGTGTACAGATAATAGTATATAGATTATGGTATAAAGATTATAGTATAAAGATTATTGTATATAGATAGATGTAAAGCAGGTACCGGCTGTTTTCGAATTGATAACAGGACTGTTTTATCTTTGCCGGGCAATGAAAAAGTATTTTATTAAAACGCCCTGGTGGTTAAAAAAAATTTACAGCCGGTATACCTGGAGTTTACCGACCTCGGAAAAAATTTTATACCTGACCTTTGATGACGGACCCCACACCACCGTTACGCCTTTTGTACTGGATACATTGCAGCAATACCAGGCTAAGGCCACTTTTTTTTGTATCGGGAAAAATGTTACCGAACAACATGCCGTTTATAAACGTATACTGGAAGAAGGGCATGCGGTAGGTAACCATACCCATAATCATTACAATGGCTGGAAAACGGATGACCGGGCATATATTGATAATATACTGGAAGCGGCCAAATGGATAGACTCCAATTTATTCCGCCCGCCTTATGGACGTATTACCGGCTTCCAGGCAAAAAACCTGCAACAACTATCCCTGAATAAGAGTACCCAAAAGACCAGTATTATTATGTGGGATGTTTTATCGGCGGATTTTGATACAGCTATCAGCGGCGAAGATTGTTTAAAGCATGTGATCGGGAAGGCGACCAAAGGTTCTATCATTGTATTTCATGACAGTGAAAAAGCATTCCCCCGTTTGCAATATGCATTACCCAAAACCCTGGCCTATTTTAGTGAATTGGGTTATAGCTTCAGGGCTATCACCAGGACATCGTAAAACTACGATACGTTATAAAATACAGAACACGCATAAATACCTCTTAAAAAAAATAGGGCCGGGGTAGAAACCCTGGCCCGTTTTTAATCCGTACCCTATGAAAACTGGATTAAAGGTATAATAAATTTTAAATTATGCAAACAATTTTCAACTTTCTTGACAAATTTGTGTTTGCAATACATATCATCAAACCCCTTATAAAAGCTCATGTTTATTGATACTCATGCTCATATCTACGCCAATACCTATAAAGATGACCAGGAAACGATGTTGAAAAACGCAGCAGCGAATGGTATAAATACGATACTCATGCCTGCCATAGATAGTGAAACCCACCAGGCTATGCTGGACACTGAAGCCGCCAATCCCTGGTGCCTGAGCATGATGGGCATACATCCCTGTTCCGTGAATGAAAAATTTGAGGAGGAGTTAAAGATAGCCGAGCAATATTTACAGCAACGCTCTTTTATAGCCATTGGTGAAACCGGGCTGGATTTTTATTGGGACCTTACCCATAAAGAACAACAGTACATCGCATTCCGCCGGCAGATAGAATGGGCGCTGCATTATGATGTGCCGGTAGTCATCCATTCCCGCAACGCCAATGATGAGTGTATTGAAGTAGTGAAGGAATACCAGAAAGGAAAATTAAAAGGTGTGTTCCATTGTTTTTCCGGCAACCTGGAGCAGGCCAAAGCCATTACCGATATGGGCTTGTACCTGGGTATTGGTGGCGTACTGACTTTTAAGAATGGCGGGCTGGATAAATTTATTACCGATGTGGACATGAGTTATATAGTACTGGAAACAGATGCCCCTTACCTGGCCCCGGTACCTTACCGGGGTAAACGTAACGAACCCGCCTATCTTACCCATGTGGCCCAAAAGCTGGCCGACCTGCATGAAACCAGCCTGCAAAGCATTGCCCATATCACCACCACCAACGCTAAAAAATTATTTAATTTATAAATTTTTGTCTGTAAAGCAGTACATTTGCTGCCCCATACAGAGAGGTGTCCGAGTGGTTGAAGGAGCACGCCTGGAAAGTGTGTATACGGGAAACTGTATCGAGGGTTCGAATCCCTTCCTCTCTGCTGAAAGGTCTTCCATTAGAAGACCTTCTTTTTTGCCCGCAAAGAGGCTTTTCTCCGTTTTTTTAATCAACCCCGCATTTACAGCATTCCCGTTTTTATTGACCCGGAATACCGCATCCGTTTTATTTTAACAGGACCCATGTTACAATCCCAATATAACCGGGAACGATTATTTTGATAAATATCACAAACATTATAATGAATGCTACAATGAGATAGTAAAAAACATACTAAACTTTGGTGCTGTGTATATTACCACTAATAAATTAATGATCATGAAAACATTATTCCTTTTACTGTCAATAAGCATATTAGCTTCCTGTCAGGCAAAAGATCACCCCAGATCCGAAAACATTATGGAACAAAAAAACATCCTGGAACTTGTGAAGCACAACGATATTGAAGGTGTAAAACAAGCCCTTGAAAAGGGCGCTGACGTTAATACAAAAGACAATAATAAAAGAAACCTTTTATTGCTGGCTACCAATAATAAGCTGGTAGAAATGGCTAAACTTCTTGTAGCAAAAGGAGCAGATGTGAATATGCAGGCCGACAACATGGACAGTCCTTTTTTATATGCCGGGGCAAGCGGACAAACTGAATTGGTAAGGCTATATCTCGCAAACGGCGCCCGTTTTGATATTTTTAACCGTTATAACGGCACTGCGCTTATCCCTGCGTGTGAACGTGGGCATGTGGAAACGGTAAGGCTTTTGGTAAATACACCGGGCTATCCCGTTAACCATGTAAACCGCCTGGGATGGACAGCTTTGACGGAAGCTGTTGTGTTGGGTGATGGTACAAAAAATTACCAGGAAATAGTACAGCTATTGAAAGACGGCGGCGCTGATCTTTTAATTCCCGATAACGAAGGTATTACCGCGTTACAACATGCCCGGAACAAAGGCTTTAGTGAAATAGTAAAAATATTATCTTAAACGGAAGTTTTTTTAACAGGAGACAACAAACAGGTTTAGGCCGCGGCTAATGAATTAACGGGAAGACGCTGTTAATTCATTTTTTTTGTACATTGCTATTGGATAATAACCGCAGGCTGAGGCCTTACATTATGAACTTACATACTGAAAACATATTTACACCCGTTATTGGTATTCAGGAGTTCAGGAAGGGACAAACGGCCGGAAGAAAAGAGCTCCTTTATAATGAACTACATGGAGAAAAACACATTGACAAACCGCATAAACATGACTTCTTTATTATTGTGTTATTTGATAATGCCAGCGGAATCCACCATATAGATTTCAAAGATTATAGCATCGGGAACCGGCAGGTACATATATTATTCCCGGACCAGGTACATACATGGGATATAGAATTAAAAACAACCGGGTATCAATTGATGATCGATAAGGTTTTTTTTGAAAAGTTCTCTTCCTATTTCCGTTTTTCGTTTACAAATTATATCAATCACCCGGTCATCCCTTTATCAGATGATCATTTCAATTTACTTAAATATGAATTTGATGCCATCCGGCATGAACTGCAGGCTGAACATTCGCTTCAGGATATAATTATTGCAAGGGCCTGTGTTATTGCATCAATTATAAGTAAGGCGGCCGAACAATTATTTGCTGCTGCTAAAGTATATCAACTCAACTCCAGGCTTAACACGTTCAATATACTGATAGATCAGTTTTTTAAGGAAGAAAAACTGGTATCCTTCTACGCTTCTAAACTCAATGTATCTGCCAACTACCTGAATATTCTCTGCAAAAAAGATTTGAATATATCCGCTACCGCACTCATCCGCCAACGTGTGCTGTTGGAGGCCAAACGCCTGCTCCTGGTTACCGATCTTTCTATCAAAGAAATTGCTTTTGAACTTGGTTTTGCAGATCATGCCTATTTTTCAAATTTTTTCAAGAGCCTGACTGGTGTAACGCCAACCGTGTTCAAAGCTCAATAAACAACCTGTCAACTGTAATACCGGCCAGGTTCGTATTTACACCAACAATATCCGCGTTTTTATCCCGGTTATTACAAGGCCACCTTATAAAGCAATTATGTTTTAAAATAAAGGCTTTATTCATCCCCGCCCCCTCATGCATCCATAACAAAAACCTGCTGTTACGGGAAACCGTTTTTCTCATCGCCGGCTTCATCCTACTTTAGTCAGTGTAATTATTTTATTGATACATAAACAAATCAATATCATCTCCTTGTTCCATATCCTGAACATAACCATACCTGTACTAACAGGTAGCCTGCTATACTATTGTGAAGGCCCCGTCCGTAATTACGGACCAGATGCGTTCTGGGCCTATGCTTTCACTTTTTCATTGCTGACCATATGGGGAGGTATGCATAAAACATGGCTTTGTATATTGGCAGTAGTGTTTGTTCTTTTTGAAGTAATGCAAAAGATCAACCTGGTGCCCGGCACTTTTGATGTATGGGATATATGCTGTTATTTTTTATTTTCTATCATATCAATTTTTATTTATGAAAAAAACAAACCATTTCCTTTCCGCCTTACTCGTGATCATTTTCTTCGCAGCGGCCATCGCCAGCTCAGATGAAAAAGATACGGAGAAAAAAGTAGCCAAAACGGAGGCTGAAAAACCTGCCATTAACATAACGGCAACTGCCTTATCAAAAGCTTACCAGGACAATGAAGTAGGGGCCGATCAGCAATATAAGGATGCTGTCCTGATTGTTACGGGTACGGTACAGTCCATCAGCAAAGATTTTACAGATAAAATATATGTCACCCTAAAGGGCGATGGTGGCGAATATTCCCTGGTTGACATACAGTGCTATTTTTCGGATGATCATGTTAATGCGGCATCTAATCTTAAGAAAGGCCAGCGGGTTACCGTAAAAGGCCTGGGCGATGGCCTGGTGATGAATGTTATCGTAAGAGGCTGCAGCCTGGTACCATAAACTATAAAAACATATGCACATTAACCATTATTCATCATTACGGGGAAGATGGACAAACAGCGGTCATAATCTCCCTTCATTTTTACCCATCCTACCACCCGGTTATCCTAACTTCGCAGGCATGGAAATCCTGGGTTACTTATCGGCTTTAGTGGTGGGCATTTTATTAGGATTAATGGGCGGCGGCGGATCTATATTAACCGTACCCATATTGGTGTACCTGTTACGCATCAATCCACTGCTGGCCACCACCTGTTCACTCTTTATTGTAGGGGTTACCAGCTTTACCGGCGGTATACGTGCTTATACCCGTAAAATGGTCGACTTCAGGGCCGTTACCGAATTTGGTATACCCTCCATCTTTTCCATCTTTATTACCCGCCACTACCTGTTGCCGGCTTTTCCCGATAATTTATTTACGATTGGTAATACCACGGTGAGTAAAGAGATGTTCTTAATGGTATTGTTTGCCCTGTTAATGTTAGCCACTTCATTAAGCATGCTGTTCAATAAAACAGTGGAGAAGAATGTGGAACAGGAAGGCCGGAAGATAAACAAGCCTGTACTTATGGTATTACTGGGTTTATTTATTGGTATGTTAACAGGTATACTGGGTGCAGGCGGCGGTTTTATTATAATACCTACCCTTGTATTATTATTACATGTACCCATGAAAACAGCCGTGGGCACTTCCTTATTAATTATTGGTATCAACTCCCTTTTCGGCTTTTTATTTACCCTGAAACAATTTACATACGATTGGGTATTGCTGATAAGCTTTAGCCTGCTGGCCATTATCGGCATTTTTATCGGCAGTCATTTTACCGAAAAAATACCGGCACAAACCCTGAAGAAAAGTTTTGGCATATTTGTACTTGTGATGGGTGTTTTTATATTAGTAAAGGAATTGTTCTTCAAAAACTAATCCCTTAAATATCTTCACCCTGGTTGGTATTCACTCTTTCCGATACATCATCGGGGGCCGAGTTTTGCCAATCCGGGTCATATTTTACAAACCAGGATATCCAAAGACTGCGGCTTAAGCGCATTAAAACAGGTTGTAAACAAAACAGGAAAACGGCATTAAAAATAAGCCAGTAAATAAACCGGTTATCATATATGGAGAGGCCTATAAATATCCACCAGGCAATTAAACTGGCCACACTTAAAGCCACCGTTAACGCATAACTTACATAACTGGTACCATAATAAAACCCTACTTCCAGTTCGGTAGGCTGACCACATACCACGCAGGTTTTATGCATGGCCAGATTGCGCTTTAATTTTACGCTCAACGGGTTTTTAAATAGTTTACCTTCCCTGCACCGGGGACAACGGCAACCCAGTGTTGATGCTAAATATCCCCTGCTGGCCCTGGTATCACTCATGTTATATGAACTTTGATGAAAGGATGCAAAGGTAAGCAATACTGTCAAGAGACACAAGCAGCAGCCAATAAGGAGGCCAGCTTAACTAAGCAATGATCTTTTCCATCTGCATACTGCGGCTGCCCTTGACCAGTATACTGGTATTATCCATATCCTGGCCGGCATACCATTCCTTTGCTTCGGCCGCATTGGCAAACTGCAAATAGGGATGGCTGAGCTTTAAAAAATCTCCGCCTACCAGCACCACCTGTTGCCAGTTATACTTACCAATGGTATGAATAATTTCCCGGTGTTCCTGCAAACTTTCCGCACCCAGCTCGGCCATCGCTCCCAGCATCAACACCTTTTTGGTTTCCGGCTGACGGGAGAAGTTTTCAATAGCCAGCTTCATACTGCTGGGATTGGCATTGTAGGCATCCATAATAATCTGCGTGGTGCCTTTTACCATCAGTTGTGAGCGGCTGTTGGACGGTGTATATCCCTCCAGCGCCCCTTTAATATTTTCTGCTGTCACCTTAAAATATTGCCCCACTGTTGCCGCCAGTAATACATTGGGCAGGTTATAATCGCCAACCAGTTTGGTTTGCAATAAACCGGTATAATTGCCACTCAGCATATTTACCTGTAAAAAAGTATCGCTGCTTACCACAGTACCCACTACCATGGCATCATGCGTACCATAGGTTATTACTTCCGGGATCCCTTTACTCATCTCCTGCAGGTAATCGTAATCGTTCATAATAAATACGGTGCCTTTATGATCCCGTATATAATCGAACAGCTCCCCCTTGCCTTTTTTCACCCCCGCTTCACCACCAAAGCCTTCCAGGTGGGCCTTGCCGGCATTGGTGATTACGCCATGCGTAGGCAAAGCATATGTACAGTAACCGGCTATCTCCCGCTGGTGGTTGGCCCCCATTTCAATAACGGCGATCTCCGCATCGGCTTTTATTTTCAGGATGGTTAAAGGAATTCCGATATGGTTATTCAGGTTACCTTCTGTAGTATAGGTTTTATACGTGGTGCTTAGCACTGCATGTACCAGTTCTTTCGAGGTGGTTTTACCGTTACTGCCGGTAATGGCAATAAAGGGAATATTAAATTGCTGGCGATGGTATTTAGCCAGCTCCTGTAAAGTGGTCAGTACATCAGCTACCAGTATAGTCCGGTCATTGGTATTATAGGTGGCATTATCAATTACGGCATAGGCTGCGCCTTTTTCCAGGGCCTGGGCGGCAAAAAGATTACCGTCGAAATTATCGCCTTTCAATGCAAAGTAAATATCACCGGGTTGCAGTTTACGGGTATCGGTTTGTACCGAAGGGTGTTGCAGGAACAGGTTGTATAGTGCTGCTATTGTCATGTAACAAAGCTAACTAAAAGGAATATAGCAAGTTATCGTTAGCGGCTAAAAAAAACAATTCCCGGTATGAATTAATAACAGAAAGATTTTATGGCGGGATGCATAATTTATCTACTTTTATACCCCCTCTCTGCCAAAACAAATCATTACAATTTTTAAACATCAACACCATGTTAGATCAAATTGCGCAATTAGTAAAGGAGTTTGGTAAGGATACTGTAGTAGAAAACCAGGCCATTCCCAACGAAGAAAACAATGCCGTGCTGGCCGAGGCAACCAAAACCGTTTCATCGGGCTTACAAAATATTTTAGCCGGGGGTGGGTTGCAAAACATTTTAGACATGTTTACCGGTGGCGGTAACAATGGTCAGCAAAACAGTGGCGGCAGCGGTATAGCCGGCTTATTAAAAAACCCGATCGTAAGCATGATGATCGGGCATTTTATCAGTAAGCTGACTACCAAGTTTAACATGGCCCCCGCACAGGCCAGCAGTGTTGCCAACAGCCTGATTCCGAATGTACTGGAATCACTGGTTAGCCGTACTACCAGCCAGGCTCCGGAGAATGACTCTTTTGACCTGAACGACCTGATCGGTTCGTTAACCGGCGGCAAAGTAGCTACTTCAGAAAATGCCGGCAGCAATGGCTTTAACTTCCAGGGGTTACTGGACCAGTTTACCAATGCCAACGGCGGTAATGGTATCAATATCCAGGATCTGATCAGCCAGGTAACACAGGGTGCTGTAGAAGAAAAAGGACAACCTGCCAATAACGCAGGCGGTATTGGCGGTATTACCGACTTAATTAAAGGTTTCTTTAAATAAGACTAATAATATTACAACCGCTTATGCAAAAGGGAAAAACAGTTGTTTTTCCCTTTTGCATGAATATACGTTAGAAATGTTAATGTTTTGTTTAGTGCAAACCATTGTGTTCATAGCCTGTTATTAGTATAAAGCAGTTCTTAGAAAAAAGCAATTAATATAGATATTAAAAGAAATGTTAATACGCAAAAAATTTGCTAATTCATCCTTGCCCTTTCGTTTTTGGCATGAATTATGAAATACTCTAAGTACAAGTAGCAAATGACTACCTTAAGATCTTTGATGTTGTTGATAATCACAGTACAACAATTAAAAAATGATGTTAGTTGGGATGAACGGTAAGATAAGAAGATGAGCGGTTTTTCAGAAAATTAACATACAAATCATTCTTTTAAACTTTTATTAACAGCATATATGCATCCTTTAGCAGTAAATTTGCGTTATATAATAAAGCACACAAATCTTTGAAAAAAGATTTTACATATTTTCTCATAAGCAGTTAGTTTTGGTTGCGACCCCTGTTTCCACAGGGGTCTATTTTTTTATAAACCTGTACCAGGCGTAGCCCAGGCCGCACAAAGCGCCAACTATATCTGCAATAATATCTCCCACATCAAAAGAACGATGGATCACCAGGTTTTCCTGTACATACTCCATACCTATTCCATAAGCACAACTTAAAATAAACACCCAGGCAAAAATTTGTTTCAGCTTTTG
>CAYUMH010000017.1:0-52208 GCA_964445775.1 uncultured Terrimonas sp. | reverse complement strand
TCACGACCGGCTTCAGAAGCACCGTATAAAGCAAAGTGTTTTACACAGGCCATGATCTCGTTATTCTTTGTCAATGATCCCTGGTAACCTTTCACCATGGCAATAGCTATCTGGCTGGCCAGGTAAGGGTCTTCACCATTACCTTCCGAAACCCTCCCCCAGCGTGGATCACGGCTTATATCAACCATCGGGCTAAAGGTCCAGTTAATACCATCGGCACTGGCTTCAATGGCTGCAATACGGGCACTGCGTTCAATGGCCTGCATATCCCAGTTACTGGATAAACCTAAAGGAATAGGAAACACGGTACGGTAACCATGTATCACGTCCATACCAAAGATCAACGGAATTTTTAAGCGGCTTTGTTCCACGGCTACTTTTTGTACATCCCTGATCTTCTCCACCGATTTTATATTGAACAGGCCGCCCACTTTACCTTGTTTGATCTTTTCGGCAATACCAGAACTGCTGGCCTGGCCGGTAGTAATATCACCCGCACCCGGCAGGTTTAACTGGCCTAACTTTTCTGTAAGCGTCATTTTCTTCATCAGGGCATCAATGAATGTTTTCATTTTTGCCTGTTCAGTTGTCTGCGCTATGGCTATTTGCGTAATTCCTAACGCCACTAATAAGCACAATCGTTTTATCACTTTCATAATTGTTCTGTTTATAACGTATTTAATTTTATGTTACCGGCTGTAGCGCCCTGATGTCCCCGGCCCCAGAGGGGCGGTTGGTTGCGTCGCACACTTGTACTGCAGTAACCCTGTTCAGCTATTATGCTACATCAAAGAATAATTCTTGTCATGGTTTTTGAGAGAGGAACCATTTCAATCAATTGTTGCGGTTCGTGAGACACGAACCATGGCACTGCTTCATTATCTCATTGTCTAATTATCTTATTGCCTAATTATCTCATTACCTAATTAACCAGCGCTTTTTTAATCAACGGTATCCAGATAGCATAACCGGCTTTATTCATGTGTAACCTGTCCTGCAAAAAAATATCATCCATTACAGTACCATCATCTTTCAGCATTTTGTTATACACGTTTACATAACCACGGTACTTCTCCTTTTTTAAGAAATAGCTGATCAGCCTGTTGCCGGTTTCCATCTTCTCCATCAGGTGTACCCGGCTGGGACTGGGTTTCATAGATACATACACGATAGGAACATTCTTCACTTTTTTTCTTAACAAGTGAAATAACTGTTCAAAACGCTGCGCCACTATTTCCCCTGTTACCGTACTATCGGCAGCCAGGTCGTTCTCACCACAGTACACTACTATCTGTTTGGTGTTTTTAACAGGTATAATATCATCTATATAACGGATGACGTCCAGCAGGGTTGAGCCGCCGAAAGCATTGTTAATGATCTTATACTCCGGCAGGTCGGCCTGCATGGAATGCCACAGCGTAAATGAAGAACTCCCAATGAAAAGGATGTTTTTTCCGCCATCTGCTTTAACAATGCTGTCCGTATGCTGTTTTAGCTTTTGAACCTCGTTATAAAACGGTGGTTGCTGTGCCTGAACAAACAGTACCAGTAACAGGAATATTCCACTGATAAAAAATTTTCTTTTCAAATTTTAGTTTTTAAAATCACTAACAATTCCGGCTTTTGCAGCCGGTATAATTCATTATTCAGCCTTTATAATTTTTGAGCGTGTGCTAATGCCGTTTTCGTTGATAGCTTCAATGGTAAAGTAATAGGCTTTCTGGCTATCCATCGCTTTGAACCAGTACTCGTTAAAATCATGCACCATTACACAGTTGTATAATTTATCGGGCTGGGTGCCGTAATAAATATTATAGGCATAGGCATTATTCACCGGGCTCCATTTTATATAGGCGCTGCGTTTGTCTTTTTCTGTGCGCAACACAATGAATTGCTTTACCGCATCCGGTTTATTCCCATTTCCATTACCAAATACACGCAGGCCACTGACAGCAAATTTGCCGGTAGGCATATGTATGTTTTCCAGTTTTATGTACCGGGCCTGTACCGCCTGGTCCAGCTCCACATACTCATGCGGTATATCGGTTTTGTTATTGCTCTTATCTACCAGTACCTTCCATTTTTTTCCATCCACCGAATAGTACAGTTTATACTGATGGTATTGATCGGTACGTTTACCTAACCGGTCATCTGCCACATCCTGGTCGGCATAGTTGATCTGTACAGCATTCACGGTCGATAGTTTTCCCAGGTCGGTTTGTAGCCACTCGCCTTTATTACCGGTGGCCGCACTCCAGTATGTTTTTATATTTTCATCTGCGACGTAGTTGGCATTATAAGCACCCAGTGTAGAGGATACCTGCACGGGTGTTTTATAGTTTAATAACATCCAGCCGGTGAAATAAGGAGAGGTCCCGTTTTTTTCATAAGCGGCTCCTGCAAAATTCGCTCCCGGTATTTTATGCGGGTAATCACCAAAAGCCGTATTACACCACATGGTGCCATCGGCATCAAAGCCTGTAGGCCAGATACCCAGGCGGCGTTCAAAAGTATTTTTTACACAAAGGATCATCGTACTTACATGCCAGTAATTATTGTACACATCCTGGAAAGTAGCCCCGTGACCCGCCCCGCGGGCAAAGCCACCCAGCTTCATACTTAAAGGGTCAGACTGGGCAGTAAAAGGTCCCAGCGGACCGGTACCAACCAGCAACCCATCGGCATAACCGCTGAACTCCGTGCCCGGCGCTCCGTATTGTAAGTAGTATTTACCATTGTGTTTGGTCATGTGTGAGCCCTCAATAAAAGGATCGAGGAAGGTATTATCCATATGTTCCCCAAAACGCTGCCAGCCATAACGCCAGGGTTCCAGCAGGTACATTTCTTTACGGGTACCATAAGGCTGCATGGTTTTACGGTTCAGCTCAATACCATACATGGGGAATTTATTACTGCTGCCGTTATACATATAAAAACGGCCGTCATCGTCGGTGAAGAAAGAGGGATCCCAGCCTCCCAAGGCAAAGGAATCGACCAGTGGTTTCCAGTCATTGCCTTTGGGGTTGGTGCTCATCCAGATGGTAAAGTTGCTGGTGTAGGTGCTGCCAAATACCAGCATGGTATCGCCAATGATGCCCACAGCCGGGGCACATAGTTCATCATATACGCCACCATTCCAGGGACGCAGGAATTTTTTAGGAATATAATTCCAGTTCAGCATATCACTACTCCACCAGTAACCCCATTGGTTGGTACTGAATAAATAGTAATCGCCTTTATAGGTTACAATCACCGGGTCGGCAGTTGCACGGTGACGCCCCCATTCGCTGAAATTTGGAATGGGGGTATAACCATAATCAATATTAATAGGATTACAATATGTTGTTTGTTGCGCATGAAGTGTTGTTATTGTACCCAACAATAACAGCCACACCATCGATATTTTGTCAACAATTTTCATATGCTGTTATTTATACCTGCTGTGATTTTACTTTTTTTATTTTTTCATACGCTTCTAAAGTAGCGGAGCTGTCATTGGCAAAGCCACCCATTTTGTAGGAAGTAAAATATTCCTTATCGCCTACAACCGATGCTACCGACAGCCAGTTCAGTTTACGCCATTTGGGTTCCAGTACAATATCACTTTGTGGTATATCAAATTCCATGGGCATGGAGCTGCTGTTACTTTGGTAGTACAGTTTATTGCCTTTAATATACAATGCACCATAGGAGTCATAGATCTTCAACGATTTTTTATACCTGGATGCAGCTGCATGATAAGCCGGAACGATATAATCGATTTTTTCGTTAGCCAATGCGTTTTTAATTTTTTTAAAAGCTGACTGGCGCTGGCCATTCATGATAAATACAACGATCAGGCCGATCAAAGCGCCTAAAATAGCTCCTCCTAACATACAATTAAGGTTTTAGTGTTTTTAATATCATTACCCGGCAAAGGTGCGGGATATAATGTTGTTAACCGGTTATTTTAGCCTGCAATTTGTCACCATTGTGTTAATTACCGCCTCCGCGTTCCTGGTATACCGGCTCCGCTTTTTTCTTTTGTTTGAACAGCCATTTCAATAGTTCAGGTTCCGCAAAAGCCGGGTCCCAGCTATTGTGATTGGCGCCGGGATATAAGGTAAATTTCACCGGTACCCGGTAACGTTTCATGGCTTTTACCATATCCTCCGAGTATTGAGGCAATACCACATCATCTTTACCACCATGAAATACCCACCAGCTGGTTTTTGTTAAACTACCGGCGGTAGCCGTATTAGCGCCGCCACAAATGGGAACAGCTGCCGCAAAAGTATTAGGCATACGGCGCACTATTTCAAAGGTACCCATCCCACCCATAGATAAGCCCATTACATATACCTGGTTTTCCTGTATTTTAAAACGGGTGAACAGGTTACCCATTAAGGCCATTGCCATTTTCATAGCACCGGTAGCTTCACCCTCTTTTGTAAAATAAAAACTGCGTGAGGCCGATTTACTGCCCTCTGCTACCATTTGTACATTACTCCAGTAACTGTTGACAGGGCATTGCGGGAATACTACAATTGCCGGGAAGTTATTGCGGTTACTATCAGCTAAAAACAGTTTAGCACCATGTACCAGTTGTTTTTCGTTATCGGTACCACTTTCCCCCCGACCATGTAAAAAAAGTACGAGGGGGTATTTTTTACCGGCATCAAAGTTTTTGGGTAATAGTATACGGTAAGGCAAGGTATCGCCCGATTGAAACAGCCATTCCTTTTTGAACAAGGATAGGTCCTGGGCTCTTGTAAACAAACCTGTACTTAACAGCAGCACCAGTAATAACCAGTTTTTTATATTACACATACGTTGTTTAACCATTTAGTTTGCGCTTGCATTGTGGTGAATAGCATTACAGAACGCTGAAGTGAGTGACCCCGGGTTCCCACCGAAAACGTTCGGTGTCGTCGGGGCGGGCACAACTGCAGCTGATATCAGCACTACCGCCGATCTCACTACAATTATTTATAATGCGGGCTACTGAAGCCCAGTTTTGTTAATCCTGTTTTTATTTCGGGACAACTCATAAATAAATTCCATAACAGGCCGCTGCGATAGTTTTCCATCATCACTATAATGGGCCCCTGGTCAATGGCCAGGTAACGTTTAGGGTACCAGTTATCGGTAGCACTGAAGGCATCATAAAAACCATAAGGACCAAATAATGTATCTTTCATATTGTTGTACCAGTATTTCATGGCAGCCATTGATTGATGCGGTGTATAAGGGAATGAAGCCAGTGCGGCGGTGGGAGAAATAACACCGAGATCTTCCTGTAAACTGGGCGCATGCGCCGAGTACCCTCTTACAGAATAACTGGCCGTTAAGCCCCAGCTGCTATCACTATACCCTTTGTATTGTTTGGGATTATCTACACACCACTGGTAGTTAATTTTTGCCTGGTTGGTTACTTCCTTCCCATAGTCGGCATATTTATCTTTTAATCCGCGTGGGTCCAATCCTAAATAAGAATAGTGTGCCCAGAACAAAGGACCACCATAAGGTGGATTACCCTGGTACATCAATTGTAAAGTATCGTTTTTGTAATGGGTTTGTTTTACAATGCCACCGTTTTGTGCCCAGCCCTGGTGATATACTTCGGCAGGCACCCCGTGGGTTGGCGAAGATGCTGCCAGGATATACATGATTAAACATTCATTATACCCTTTTACAGCAAAGTTCATATCCCAACCAAAATTGGGGCTCCAATGCCAGTACAGTACATTCTGGTTGCCATTACGGTACCAGTCAAACTCAACTTCACGCCATAATTTATCGATACGTGCCGCCAAGGTTTTTTCTCTTTCATTACCTTCTTTGAAATATTGGCGTACACATAGTAAACCCTGTATTAAGAAAGAAGATTCTACCAGGTCGCCGCCATTATCTTTTTTACTGAAGGGCCTTGTTTTTCCTGTTTCGCCCCACCACCAATGCGGGAAAGCGCCATGAAAACGGTCGGCGGTTTCTAAAAATTTAACGGCTGTTTCCAGGCGTTCCAGCCCTTGTTCACGGGTAATAAAACCCCGTTCAATACCCACCAGTATTGCCATAACGCCAAAGCCGGCTCCGCCGCTGGTCACCGTACTTTTATCGTTCTGGGGATATATATTGTCTACATGAAAACGTTCCCTTGCCAGGCCGCTGGTAGGCTCGGCCCCTTCCCAGAAGTATTGAAAGGTTTTGTGCTGAACATCTGTAAACAGTAAAGAATCGGCATCAGTCTTTGATTCGTCTTTTGAAGACTTTCGCTGATTACTTGTCAAGCATGAGCTTAAAAACAATAACCCGATTAAACCAATAATTAAACGCATGGCAACTATATTAATTAAAAAAACACAGGCCGCTTATGAGCAGCCTGTGTAAAACAAAATTTTATTTCCCGGCTTTACCTAAACGATACAAGGACCTGATGAATGCGTCCGGTAAGGTTTTATTAAATACCCTTACTTCATCTATACTGCCCGTCATAGGAGCAAAGGCAACATCGGCACTTACAGGCATTCCGGCAGCATTGTAATTAGCTCCGAAAAAAACCTCACTGGGTTCATATGATTTGAATAGGTTATTACCTACTCCCCTGTTCGGGAAGTTACCTACTTTAACACCATTGATCCAGTTATTAAACACACCCGTACTATAATCGTAGGTTAATACAATGTGTACCCATTCGTTCAGGTTTACCTTGTCCTGGCCGGCTGCACTGTTCAGGTTGTCCTGTGTACCGCCACCCACCGTTAAAAAGGTTGGGTTTAAACGCAAAGTAGAATCATTAGTAGCAGGATAGCTCTGTGTATTCAATGCTACATTAATATTGCCATTAAACACACCGGGCCTTGCCATTTGAAAAAGCATTGTTCTTTTTAAGGCATTGTTTTTTAATTTAACCCAGGCGCTTAAGGACCAGTTTGTCAGCTGATCTGTTTTAAAAGCATTGAACTGTTGTTTATAGTAAACATAGCCATTGGCCAGGTTTAAGGATTTACCTCTTACGCCCGTGCCATAACTGTCATTTAACGAAGAAAAAGGTGCGGTATTACTTTTTAATTCATTTTTAGTATCATCAAAACTCCAGTATGCCACTACGTTATTAGGGAAAACCTCATCAGAGCTTAAGAAGCCATCAATTTTTCCTTCATAGTCTGCGGGATTTACCGGTGGAAGATTATTAGGATTTCCATCTTTTTTACAGGAAACTCCTACTATAATCATTGCTACAGCACAGCTCCCTGTTTTAAATATACTTAATATAGAAGATTTCATTTTGCAGAATTTAAGTTATGAATTAATAGCCAGGGTTTTGTGTCAATAAATTAGAGCTGATATCAATTTGCGTTTGCGGTATTGGCAATAACACATCCCTTGCATCGCTAAAATTCGGTCTGCCTGATGCATTTAAAACAGTTTGGGCAACACCCCATCTTACCAGGTCAAAAAACCTGTCATGCTCCATGGCCAGCTCTATTCTTCTTTCGTGGCGTATAGCATCTCTTAAAGTTGCCTGGTCATTTGTTGTGATATCTGGTAAAGTGCCTGGAAGTGCTCCTTGCCTGGCCCGGGCTCTCACACTATTTAAAGCATTTTTGGCTGCGGTTATATTATCAGTTCCACCCACTTCATTGGCAGCCTCGGCATACATTAACACCACATCTGCATATCTTAATAAACGAATATTCATCCAGTAGCCAAACCTGTTGCCAATAGAAGCCCTCATAGAAGGATTACTGTACACTTTATGATTGTATTTCGGATTAGGCAGGCCTGAAGGAACTGCTTCTCCATAAACGGTGGTAGCACCGGCATTTGTATAAAGAATCGTCCTGGCTTTACGGGGATCGTTTACTTCATAAGCAGCTTCCAGGTAGGCACTCGGCATGTTCCAACCCCATCCTAAATCCCATACACCGGAGCCACGAACACCTTGTATTTGTGCATACTGAACCCCGTTAAGTACCGGTACGGCTGAACTTGCAGTTGCCTGAACTTCAAAAACCGACTCTTTGCTGTTCTCACCCGATTCCCCAAAAATAGTGGTGTAAGGTGTTGACAGGTTATACTGGCCTGATATCATGACAGTGTTGGCTGTAGCCATGGCCATATCCCATTTTTTTTGGGTTAGATATACTTTGGCCAATAAACCATTTGCCGCACCGCTGGTAACTCTTCCGGGAAATTTTGCCATATCCCAACTGGCCTGTAGATTGGTTCTTGCAAAGTTGAGTTCGTTTTCAATAAATGTATAAATCTGCGCGGCAGAGCTCTGCGCCACATTAGCCGGCCCGCCGGTAGAATCAATTAAAGGTACCCTTCCGAATAAACGAACCAGGTTAAAATAAGCATAGGCCCTCAGGAACCTTACTTCAGCTATAGATTGATTCTTAACATCATCAGGCGCTACAATATCAACCCGGTCCCTGATGTTTTTCAAAGCCTGATTACACCTATCAATAAGTCCATAGTTGCCAATCCATAAAGTGTTACAAAAACCATTTTCCGGTTTTACAGGAAAAAGATCCATATCACTGGCATTTGCTCCGCCATCAGTTGGCGTACTGCCTTTATCAGCATCATCACTTCTGATGCTGAATGCAGTGATAAAAGATTGACTGTGCAGGTTAAATGCCCGCAGTTCATTGTAGGCGCCAAATATAAACTGGTCGTATGGTCCCGATCCGGTAGGATAAGGATAATCGTCAAGATTATATGATCCCTGCGCCCTTGTATCGAGCATTTTTTTACACCCGGAAGATGTAATGAAAACGGCAAGTAATACCAATGCGATATTTATCTGCCATATTTTATTTAAAGATTTCATATCAGTAAATTTTTATTTCTAAGTCCTGTCGGACTGTAAAACTTTTTTAATCGCTTTTCCAACAATATTGTTAGAATGTTACATTAAGACCTAAAGAATATATTGCAGGTACCGGATAACTGCCATTGTCTGCACCACCACCCAGGATACTGCCAATAATAGGCTCAGGTGAATAACCGGTTACTTTACTCCAGGTTTTTAAATTTTGCCCGCTTATATATAAACGTGCATTCGTTACTCCGATCTTGGAAAGGAATGCCTGGTTAAAGTTATATCCCAGCTGCAGGGTCCTGATCCTGAAATAATCTCCCGGCTCTAAATAATAAGTACTGAATAAAAAGTTATTTGAACGGGTATTGTCCAGTATGGGTTCAATATTGGTAGAACCGGCGCCTGTCCATGCATTCAGCCTGTTTGCTTCATAATTAAGTGAAGTAAAGTTGGCTGCTCTTCTCTGCGCATATATTTTGTGACCGGCCTGGCCTTGTCCTTCGATCATGAAATCGAAATCTTTATAATTCAATGTAATTGCAGTGCCAAAATTATAGGCAGGAAAAGGAGAACCAAGATTTTCCCTGTCGGCAGAAGTCAGTACACCATCACCATTCAGGTCTGCATAAGCAATATCACCTGGTTGAGAGGTTGGGAAAGAGGCCATTTTTCCTACATCAGCAGTTGTCTGATAAATGCCGATTTGCCTGTAACCATAAAAGTGCCCGATAGACTGACCTGCTTTAGTAAGGTTGATACCTCCATTGCCTACCAGCTGAAAATCAAACCCATCACCAATTGAGTTTACCTTATTATTATTATGGCTGATGTTTGCGGACACATTATAAGTAAAGTCCTTTCCTACTTTATCTTTCCATCCCAGGCTTAACTCAATACCTTTATTGGTTATTTTTCCCAGGTTGGTGGTAAAAGGAATATCAATATTAGGTAAAGTGATATTTGATAAGATATTAGTTGTTGTGCGGTTATATACCGAGAACTCAACGTTCAACCTGTTATCTAATAATCTTGCATCAATACCGGCATCCAAACCTTCAACAAATTCATAGTTGATGTTGGGGTCAGGTCTGTACGCTGCAACAATTGATGGATAGATGTTGTCACCGAAAATAGCACCCTGGCCTGCTCTTAAACCCGGACGGAAAAGGTTATCGGGTATACCGTTTGAGTTTGCCAAACGGCCCCATGCACCTCTTATTTTCAGGAAGTCGATAACAGATGCCGCCTTTTCAAAAAATGCTTCCTCACTTACTACCCAGCCTAAACCAACACTGCCGGATGTAGCCCATTTGTTTTTGTTATCAAATTTTGAAGAGCCATCCCTGCGGATCGTTCCGTTAAAAAGGTATTTACCTTTATATGCATATGCCGCCCGTAAAAAACTACCAAACATGGCGTTCTCAAAATTTCTTCCATCGGCTGAGTTTACAGTCACCGCCGGATCAGTAATGATGGGTAAGTACCAGTAATCAGGATTATCCGGTATAAATAAAGCATTATCCCTGCCGCTTACATCTACCACAGAACCATTGTTCTGAATAGTGGTAACACCTCCAACAGCTGTTAAAGTATGGCCACCACCGAATTTAGCATCATAGGTTAAAGTATGATCCTGCTGAAAGCGCTTGCTTTCACCCTGTACCTGGCGAACCGCGGTACGGGCAATAGTATCCCTGGTAATTACTCCGTCGCTTAAGTTCATATAGCTGAACGGACGGCGGGTATAACTTCTCCTGGTATAAAAGCTCATGTCGCCATATACGGTAGAACGCCATGTTAAGTTGTAAGGCAATTTAATTTCGGCAAAAATGCTACCCAACGCTCTGTAGTTTTTATTTACAGAGTTTCTATCGTCACGGGCCAGGCTGGCCACAGGGTTGCTGATGGAAGAGCTTTGGAAGAAAGGCGGGCTATAGTAAGTATTTTGATCATATTGTATAGGGAATACCGGTGCTGCCCACAAAGCGTGGGATATGGAAGCTGCCGGCGGATTAAATGAAGCATGGTAACCTGATATATCGCCACCTACTTTAATCGATTTATTGATCCTGATCTCTTCTTTTAAATGTAGTAAATACCTTTTGTAAGAATCATTTTTTACCACACCATCCTGGTCGGTATACCCTATATTTAAATAGGTAGTTGATTTTTCCCCGCTGTTGGCAACACTGATATTATTGGAAGTCATGACAGCACTTTGAAAAATCTGGTCCTGCCAGTTTGTATTTGCGGTAAAATTGGTAAAGTTAAATTTGTTAGCAGCAGGCACATTCAAATTATTTTCCTGCTCCTGGAACAATCTTATAAACCCGGCAGCATCGGTTACTTTAATTTTATCCTGCACCTGTTGTACACTTAAGATGCTTTGAAAGTTTATCCTGGTTTTTCCTTTTGCCGCCTGTTTTGTTGTTACGGCAATAACACCATTTGCCGCACGTAAACCATAAATAGCAATTGATGAAGGATCTTTTAATACGTCAATCGATTCTATATCCATTGGATTTAGAAACTCAATATTATCCACCAGTAGTCCGTCAACAACATAAACAGGGCTGGCCGAAGTGGTACTATTTACACCACGGATACGAACCACGGGGCTTTCACCTGCCCTGCCCGAATTAGCTACGGTTAAACCTGCTACTTTTCCCTGTAATGAGGCCACTGGGTTTGTTGCAGGCATTTTTGAAACCTCTTCGCCCTTTACAGTTCCGATAGAACCGGTCAGGTCACGTTTTTTTTGCGTACCATAACCTACCACTACCACATTCTCCATGGTACTTTCGGCCGATTGCATAATAACATTAATCGTTGTACGTCCGTTTACTTTTTCTTCCAGCGTTGCATACCCAACGGAAGAAAATACAATTGTCGCATCGTCCGGTACTGTTAATGAAAAGCTTCCTTCTTCATTGGTAGTTGTACCAACTGTTGTGCCTTTAATAGATACTGATATGCCGGATAATGGTTCGCCGGTAGCTGAGGTAACTTTGCCGGTCACCTTTAGTTCCCTTACGTTTATATCTACACTTGCAGGACCGTCTTTTAAAACAACCAGGTTAGTATTTAAAATTTTGTATTTTATACCGGTATTGGAAAAAATACTGTTTAAAATATCACCAACAGGTGTTTCTTCGGCCTGTACGCTTACCCTGGGTTTTCCTTTTAATATCTGTTCATCGAAAAGGAAGCGGTAACCGCTCTTTTTTTCGATGGCAAATAATACTTTCTTTATTTCAACCGTATTCATACGCAGGGAGATTTTATCCTGCGAATAAGTGTTAGCCGAAACCTGTAAGCAAGCTACTGTCAGTAAAAAGATCGTTAGTTTCATAAAACGTAAAAGCGTTGGCGATAGCAGTTTATTAAAAATAAGCTCTGCTTCATTTTTTTTCATAATTTACATTTGAGAGGTTAAGTACTGATAATTATCCTGTGGAGGGTTTTGTATGGTATTTAACTTTGACTGGAGCCGCTGCAACGGCTCCTTTTTAGTTATACCATACCACCTATGGGCTGTCGTTTTTTTTCATGTAGCAATTAGTGGTTTGATTTATAAATTATAATTTTCCGACCATTACGTTTAAAAGTAAAAGCATCAGTAGAGGTATAAGCCAGTGCTTCCAATGCCTGTTCAATATTTTCATTTTCAAACTTCCCGGTCAATCTTTTTTTATTTAATGCGGCTTCTTTTATTTCTATTTCCACATCAAACCATCTTTCCATCTTCAGTGCCACATCTTCCATTTTTTCATCGTCAAATGCCAGAATATTGTCTTTCCACTGTACCTCAGTTACAGAGCTGTCTAAGGGGCTGTATTTTAGTTTACTGATCGCCACAATTGGCTCTTGTTTAGGGATATGGTCCTGGCTTTTTACTGCTGCCTGGGCCTCACGGGTATCATTTTCAACAACCAGTTTTTCTTTTGGCTCAAGAATTATTTTATCATTGGGGCGGCTTTTAATAGAAACCTCGATCTTCCCTTCCAAAAGACTGGTCTCCGATGTTTCATCCTCAGGATATGCCTTAACATTAAAAACAGTACCCAGCACCTTTATATCGAAATTCCTGGTTTTAATGATAAAGGGCATAGCAGCGTTTTTAGCAACATCAAAAAAGCCTTCACCAGATATTTCTACTTCCCGTTTTTCGATACCAAAATCCTTGTTATAAATAAGTGAGCTTCCTGCGTTTAACCATACCGTAGAGCCATCCGGCAACTGGATTTTTGATTTGGAACCAGGCCGGGTGGTTATTTCATTGATATTGCTCATGGCCTGCACCGGAGAAGAGCTTCCGGGTTTTGCCCAAGTATTTTGCAGGTAAACAAAGGCCCCGTATAACATAGAAGCTGCTATAGCAGTACCTGCAATGAGTTTAATGATACGTTTTTTATTTTTTTTGTTTCCGGAAGCGGGTGAAGCAATGGAGGGCAGGCCCAGTTCAAAAGAGATATTTTTTTCCTGCATCCGGTGTAAATGCAGCATATATGCATCTTCTGCATCGGCCATATCTTTATCGGACAATGGGGCGGATGTGTTCCAAATATCCTCTACGGATTGAATGGAATATTGCCACTCCGGATGTTGCTTAACCAAATTTTCCAATTCGGCTAATTCATCGGGAGTTGCTTCTCCTGCTAGTTTTTTAGAGAAAAGTATCCAAAAGTATTCCTGGCTCATGCAAACGTTGAATATATTGCTTTGGTATATGACAACGCTGCCGGTAAGAAACCCCTAAAAGCAGGATAATTATTTTTTTATAAATTTCGGTGCCTGGGTGGTGAGGGTCAAAGGCATACATTTAGCCAGCCGGCGCATGGCAATGGCCATTTGTGCCTCAACCGTTTTTACCGATATGTTCAATAATTCGGCTACTTCCCTGTATTTTAAACCGTCATCTTTGGTGAGCTTGAATATGAGCCGGCAACGGGGGGGCAGGTTTTGTATGGTTAAACGTATTTGCTGAATAATTTCTTCCGTCATCATTAAATTCTCAGGATTGAAATAAACACTGTTTTGCGGCACTAACCATTCGGAATTATCCAGTTCCTTTTGCCGTTTTTGTTGCTTTAAAATGTTGAGCGCCCTGTTTTTTACGGCTGTGTAACAGTAAGCCAATGGAGAAGTTATATCAGTCAGCTGGTTACGTTTTTCCCAAATAGTAATAAACACATCTGAAACCACATCCTGCGCATCCTGTTGCGACTTTAGTATGCTATAGGCAAACTGGCACAAGGGCTTATGAAGTTTTATAAAGAGTGTTTTATACGCAACTTCATCGTCCTGCAACCTGACTAAGTCGAATAGTTCTTTTATTTGAGCAGTATTGTTCATGTAGCAATCGTGAGTGTAAAATTACTTATTTAAACCATACTATACCTCAAATATATGTACACGGTGAAACGCACTATTTAAGTAGCACATTTATACCCGTATTGCCAGGATAAGGCTAAAGTTTTCATTATAAATACGGCGCGGTAAAGCCCAGTGTGCGCATAGCCGTTTTTATTTCAGGACTGCTGGTAAATAAATTCCATAATAATCCTGTACGGTAGTTTTCGATCATTAATATTATCGGGCCCTGATCAATTGCAAGGTATGAGGAAGCAAACCAGGATTGTTGTAATGAGAAGGCATCGATAAAGCCATACTCCTTCCACAACTTATCGCCTAATACGTAGTAATAAAAATGTAAAGCCGCCATTGATTTTTCCGGTGCATAAGGAAAAGCGGATAAGGCCGCTGTAGGCGCAATTACCCCTACATCATTAGTAGGAGAACTGGCCGTATAACCATTGGGAATATCGCTGGCCGTTAAACCCCATATTGAGTCGCTGTAACCCAGGAAGTTTTTGGGGTTTGCCCTGGAGTATTCATAATTGATCAGGGTATGATTTTTTACATAGGTTTCGTAGTTAGCATAGGCATCTGCCAAACCAATTGGTTTGATACCCAGGAAGCTGTAATGGCTCAAAAATAACGGACCGCCTAAATTGGGACCCACAGGCAAAACATAATTATAGTATGTATTCCCGTTTCGCATATTCCCGTTACGGGCCCAGCCATTGTCATATACAATTTTAGGAATACCATGTGTTGGTGAAGCCGCTGCCAGTACATAAGTAATTAAACATTCATTCCATCCGTTGATAGGCAGGTTCATGGTCCATTGTTTATCCGGACTGTAGTGCCAGTATAAAACATTTTGTCCGTCACGGCGAAACCAGTCCCACTCTACATTTTGATATAGTTCATTAATATCGTTACGTAAGGTAGCTTCTGCGCCTGCGCCATCAAAATACTGGCGGGCCGTCAGCAATCCCATCATCAGTAAAGAGGTTTCTACCAGGTCGGCACCGTTATCATTGGCACTAAAAGGTATAATGGCACCTGTACTGCCGTTAATCCAATGTGAGAAAGCTCCTTTCACTTTAACCGCTGTATTTTTCAAAAACCCTGTGATCTTTTGCATACGTGCCAGTCCATCGGCACGACTTATAAAACCACGTTCAATACCAACGGGGATAGCCATAATGCCAAAACCCGAACCACCCGATGTAACCGTTTCACCGGAAGTATTCCGTTCACGTGCCAGCCCGCTTACCGGGTGTGCAAAATCCCAAAAGTATTTAAAGGTTTGCTCCTGTACTTTTGTCAGCAACGCATCGTTGGATATAGCAGGAAATTTACGGGAAGAATCCAGCCCCGTACGAAAGCTCAGTGTTTGCTGATTGCGCAGGGTAGCATCGGCCTTTGAACGAAGTGTATTGGTTATAGCTAATGTAAAACTGCCCAGTGAAGGAAGTTTAGTAACAGGCTGCAGTAAGATGGTTTTATCACTGTTCTCTAAAGAAAAGTTGTAGGAAAGTGTTGCCGTGCCATACATCAACGATATTGCATTGTTTACTGTAGCAGCATTGATCGCTTCATCAAACGTAATGCGTATAGCAGGCGTTAAAGGCATATTTTGCGCCAGGTTGTTAAAAGGCTGATTATTGATGGTTGCGCTTTGATAATCAAACCATTTGGGTACAACAGGCGGCGGGTTATCACTTTTTTTACAAGATGCTAATAAAAGAGACAGAACCGCACTTACAATAAAAATAAACTGTTTCACTTTTACTTTTTTGTTACAGGTAACACAATGCCTACCCGAAAATTATTAAACGATATATGTTTACTTATGCAAAATCTTATAACCCCTACAAGCAGTTTTAGTTTTACATCAAACTAAAAAACCAGTGTTTGTATAGAATGCGGAAGTGCATTTAATGCTACCGCCCTGCCATTTATCCATAAATAATACGGCGATCTTATACTGCTTTGATTCATCACCACTACAACAACAGTGCCATCGGGGTTTTTAAAGGCAGTTGTCAATAACTGGCTCCGGCTGGCTGAACTGGTTATTCGTTTTGCACCTGGCTGAATGAATTTTGAAAAATGACCTATATAGTAATAAGCATTGGTATAAATAAGCTTTCCCGTTTTAGTATCCGCATGTACCGGCGCAAAACAAAAGTTTTGTACATGGTTAGGGCCGCCGGTTTCATCTAACAAAATATTCCAGTCGGTAAAGCCTACCATCCCATTATTAAAATCGTTGATCATGGAGCGGCCGTATTCTTCGCCCAGCTCCCATGCTTTATAACGAGTGGGGTTAAAACTTTCAGCACACCCTTCGGTAAAGAAAATATGTTTATCGGGATAAGCTTCCTGTACCCGTTTCAGGTTTTCGTACATCGGCGTGCCTCCGCTCCAATCTTCATACCAGTGAAAGCCAATGCCCCATATATACTTCGCCGCTTCTTTGTCTTTGAAATAAGTTTGTGCCCTTTGATAAATTAAATCCCGGTTATGATCCCACACTATTATTTTTTTATCCTTTAAACCTTCTTTATGCATAACAGGGCCCAGGTGATTTTTTAAGAAATCCCTCTCCTCCTCGGCAGTATACAGACAGCTCTCCCATTTTTGGGTAGCCATGGGTTCGTTTTGTATACTGATACCCCAAACAGGAATGCCTTCTTTTTCGTATTCTTTAATAAACCGGGTATAATACATGGCCCAGCTATTGTAAAACTCCGGCTTTAGTTTACCACCCCGGAGCATATCGTTATTGGTTTTCATAAACGCGGGCGGGCTCCATGGACTGGCAAATAAATTAAAAGAGCCTCCTGCGGCCTGCTGCGCTTCTTTAATAAACGGGATTTTATATTTTCGATCATGCGCAATATCAAATGTTTTTAACGCACTATCACCCTCCTGTATATAGGTATAGCTATCACTGCTAAAATCGCAGCTATTAATATTGGTACGGGCAATGGTATAGGCCAGCCCTTCTTTTTTATCGAAATGTGCTTTTAAAAACTCCTGTTGCGTTGCTTTGGGTAATTTGTAAAAAGTTTCGGCAGAAGCATCGGTTAAAGCGGCGCCCATACCAACATAGGTTTGAAAGGTTTTATCAGGATCAACAAATACCACGATCTGGTTTTCGAAAGGTTGTCCCATTTCCTCAAATGCTAGATTGCCGGCGGTGTTAGCCAGCCTCCAGTCAGCGGTATCGGCCGTGGTATATACTTTTACTTTTTTATCAGTGGTTGTATAAGACGTTGTATTTTCTTCTACTTTCTTTTCCTTATCATTATTGTTGTTATTGCCACAAGCCATTATAACACTTGCGCTGAACACTATCCATATTTTTTTCATGTTGACAGTTTTATTGAACTTACCAAATATAGGTACCTACGCTTCCGCCGGGTAAGGATGTAAGCGCCAGCTTATTATTATAACGAATATTAAAATTGGAAGTATTGTCATTATCATTTAATACGATCAGTACTTTTTTGCCATCGGCTCTTTTAAATGCCACACTTAAAATATTACCGGAATGCGTGCTGCTGATCCTGGTAGAACCTGTTGGTACAAATTTGGAAGCATGGGCAATAATGTAATACGCCACATTTTTTGTTACGGTAGAGCCGCTGATGGTTAAAGCGCCTTTACATTGTGTACAGCCGCCCGTGGTATGGGGACCAAAGGAAGGGTCGTTGGCTAAATTCCATTCCAATGCCGTTTTACTCCAGTTACGCATAGACCCTATTATTACATTACGCAGGTGCCATTTTAAATCGCCGCCAAAATCGCCGGTAGAGCTTGTCCATTGTTCTGTGAAATACAGGTTTTTATCGGCGTGTGCAGCTTTTACTGTACTTAAGGCATTGATATCGCCTGCATACAAATGAAAAGCCGAGCCGTCAATATATTTTTTTGCATCCGGATCGTTTAAGATGGTAATAGGATAGTTAGGGTTATCGCAGTTGTGATCCCAAATGATGATTTTAGTATTGATGGCCGCCGTTTGAAAAGCAGGACCCAGGTGATTTTTTATAAAATCACGCTGTTCTGTGGCCTCCATACGCATGCTTGGATTGTTGCCATCATGTTGGGGCTCGTTTTGAATGGTCACCGCATCTATGGTTATACCTTCGGCTTTCATAGCCTGTATATACTTTACAAAATAATTGGCATATACACTGTAATATTCCGGTTTTAACTTTCCGCCAATGGAGTTGACATTATCTTTCATCCATGTTGGCGGGCTCCAGGGCGTACCCATAATTTTTATATGAGGGTTAATTGCCAGTATTTGTTTTAATACCGGAATAAGGTGGGTTTTATCTTCTGCCAGATCAAACTTACTAAGGGTAAGATCCGTTTGGCCCGCAGGTAAATCATTATAACTAAAAACAGAAGGACTAAGATCAGAAGCTCCCATACCCAGGCGTAAATAGTTAATGCCAATGCCATTACCCACCGTATCAAATAGTTCTTTTATCAGACTAGCTTTTGCCGTTGCATTCATTTGATTAATAAGCATCGCACTTCCCCCTGTAAGGGTGTATCCAAAACCATCTACCTGCTGGTATGCAGTTGCCGAATCAATATAAATATTAGGATAACTATTTTCAGTTGTGGTAAAACCAATGGTAGTACTTTGCTTCTGTAATAAAACCGATTGGTTTCCCCTCGTAAGCCAAAAATCCACCTGGTTTATTACAGGGTCGCCGGGCCCGGGCGTAACCGGTGGCTGCGGGCTTCCTCCATTACTCTTTGAACACTTGCACGCTGTAGTTATAATACTGATTAATGCAACGAAAACAAAAATGCTATTTTTCATGCGCTTTATTTTTACATGGGATACCATAAGTTATTATACCATTCCACTACAGTAAGATTAACGTGAAATCATATCGGCATCCCTGTCAATACAGTTATCATTTAAAATTATACCGGCTCAACATGAGATAACGGATCTTAAGCCGATATCAATATCGCCTGCTATATGTAGTCGGTTTCCAGTAGAAGGTTATAAACCAATGTTATTTATTCTATTACAAACAGGGCCGGACTAAACTTAGTCCAGCCCTGTTATTTACCGGTTTATTTTTAACTCAATTATTTTTTATTTACAAACAGGCTTTGTATTTCCGCAACTGATAAGGCGGTGCTATATAATCTTAACTGGTCGATCTCTCCTTTAAAGGAACTTTGCAGCCAGCCGCTGGCACCATCAGCCTCACTGTCATTTCTCGGGCCACGGCCAATTCTTACTTCCGCTATCTTCTCATCATCCAGGTTAAGATCACCATGCGTACCCCATACTTTCGTATTCGGATTAGCTACCCCGTCAATATAAAGTGTCATGGTACTGGTGGGAGCATTGTAAACTGCTGCTATATGATGCCATTTATTATCCAATAAACCCGCAATCATTTGTCCGCCTTCCCATGTAAGCCAGCCATCACCATTTTTTGACTGAATATAAAATTTAACACCGCAGGCCGCATTGTTTCCTTCCAGGAAAAACAGGAAGTTGCCATTGGACCAGTTATAATCATTTGCCGCCCTGAAACTAAGTATATGTTCGGGGCCATTTCCATTTTCATTATTCTTGGTCTGGCCGTCTCTTTTATACCATGTAGAAACGGTGAAGCTTTTAGCTGCTACCGCCCAATCATTCGGCTTAATGTATTTTACATATTTTGTACTCTCCCCTTTGATCGCTTTGCCGCTAACACCATCCACACTGGCAAGCGGGTTATCGCTGGGATAGTTGGCCCTGATACTATCTACGGCATTTTTAAGTTTATTATCTGTAGTACCGTCAAAAGCAACATAAAAGTTTAAAGGACCGCCCGGGGGATTCGCATCTGCAGGATATTCGCCCAGGTCGGGTTTGCTCATTTTCTGGCAACCAGCAAGCAATAAAGCTGATACGGTTAAAGCCGGAAAAAGTTTATTTAAAATATTTTTCATTGTTTTAAAGTTTAAATCATGAAATTGATCTTGTCTGCCCTCCCATTATCTATTATGGGTATTCAGGGTTTTGTAACAATGCGCCCTGCGACTGGTCAATTACCTGTTGCGGCAATGGCATATACCTGTTACGGTTTTGATAACCGGCAGCGCCCAGTACCGAAATAGCATCTCCCCAGCGAACCAGGTCAAAAAACCTTTCGCCTTCGCCAGCCATTTCAATACGTCTTTCATGTTTAATGGCAGTTCTCATCTGCGCTTTGTTTACAAAAACCACTTTGGGTAATACGCCCGCCTGGCCGTCCCTGGCCCTGGCCCTTATCATTTCCAGCAAGGTTTCAGCTCTTGCACCGTTATCGGCTTCATTTGCGGCTTCGGCAGCCATTAACAATACATCGCCATAACGAATAATACGCTGATTGTATGCGCCATTACCATTAGGATCATTTGTACGGGCCTGTTCAGCCGGATCGGCATATACTTTTTTGTTCCAGTAAGGACGCGGAAGTACTGCCGGGTAAGCCGGTAAAGTACGGCCATACCCACCATATTGAGGGTCATCGGACTGACCGGAAAACAGTATCGTTCTTTTTAATCTTGGGTCATTGGCTTCATAAGCGTTTACCAGATTAAGTGTGGGAGTGTTCCATCCCCAACCCATATTCCATCCAGATGCATCTGAACCTCTTACGCCCTGTGATGTTGCAAAGAAGCCATAGAAATCGGGTCGGCCTCCATCACCTTTATAAGCCTGGATCTCGAAAATAGATTCAGGGCCATTTTCACCGGCTGTTTGAAAAACTCTTGAATAATTAG
Organism: uncultured Terrimonas sp.; assembly: GCA_964445775.1. Lineage (GTDB taxonomy): Bacteria > Bacteroidota > Bacteroidia > Chitinophagales > Chitinophagaceae > Terrimonas. The sequence goes on along the minus strand of CAYUMH010000017.1, from coordinate 31,243 downwards.
ACTCCAGGGAATACTGGCCTGATGTAATTACCTGCTCCAGCAACGTTAACGCATCACCCCATCTTTGACGATACAGTAAAGTTTTTGCATGTAAAGATTTTGCGGCACCCATCGTTAACCTTCCGGGATAAAGACTTGTACCGGTCGACCCTTTCCAGTTAAGTGGCAAGTGTTGTTCGGCATACATCAGGTCTTCATCAATTAAAGCATAGATATCCTGTACGGTAGATTTAGGCAAACGGTTCACCTGGTCTGCATTACGAATAGGAATAGTAACTTTTCTTACCTCACCATAAGTTCTTACCAGGTCAAAGTAAGTAAGCGCCCTTACAAATTTTGCTTCCGCAATATTTACCCTCGAAGCGGGGTCGTCAAGTTTTAAGGAGTCGGCTGTATATAAAACTGTATTAGCCAGGTTCACCATTACATATTTACGTTCGTAATAAGTATTGGTGCTCCAGTGATCTTTTGAGTATTGAAACTGGTCATAAATAACCGCCCAGTCAGCACCATCCGATTCACTACTTCCTTTAATGTAATCATCATCACGGAAGCTGTGAATAGCCAGCCAGGGAATATGACCCCAGGCAGCGCCCCCTACATCCGGGTTACGTAAGCCGCCATAAAGACCAAATACCAATCCTTCCAGGCCACCCTGTTTAATATCATCTAAAGTTGCTTCCAGGGGTTTTTTATCAAGAAACTTTTTACAGCTCTGCAGACTTACCATTAACATGGTAAGTGCAAGAACTCCAAATATTATTCTTTTCATATAAATACTTTTACAGAATTAAAAATTAATGTTTACACCACCAGTATATACAACAGGTATTGGTCCGTTACCCCAATCCACGCCAAATGAAGTAGGTCCACCGCCAAACTCCGGAGCATAACCCGAGTTACGTTTGAAGGTTTTCAGGTTTTGCACATTGGCAAATACCCGGAAGCTCTTTATCCTGGCTTTAGCTAAAACGTTAGTCGGAATATTGTATCCGATCTGGATATTCCTGATACGCAGGTAGCTGCCATCCTCAATACCAAATGTTGAAGGCAAACGGTTAATAGCAAACTTATCACCCAGGCGCGGAACCCAGTTTGAAGTACCTTCTCCATGCCACCTGTCTAATTTAAAACTAGGATAGTTATATCTTGAATAAGGCAGCTCCGAAGATCCCCATACACGGTATACTTCGCCACCATAAGATCCTTGCAAGTCTACACCAAAATCAAGTGCTTTATATTTAACTGATAAAGACAGGCCATAAATGAAGTCAGGAGTAGGGTTACCAATTAAAGTTCTGTCCTCAGTATTGATATAACCATCACCATTGATGTCCTTGTATTTGAGGTCGCCGGGACCATACTCATAACCCACAACAATAGGAGCACCAATTTTATCAGCATAGCTTTGATAAACACCTTCTACGATATAACCATAAAAATAACCGATAGGATAACCTACCTGTGTTTGGTTAGGTGTGCTTTCGCCCGCCGGCAGGAAGGTTCCGAATTTTTTTACTTTGTTTTTAAAGCTGGTAAGGTTACCGCTTACAGTATAAGTAAGATCTTTAGAAACGGAGCCATTGTAGTTTAACGACAACTCAATACCCTGGTTAGAGATAGAACCAAAATTACCTAAAGTACGGCTAGGACCGTTTTGTAAGAACGACAACATGTCCTTGGTTAACTTATTGTAATAGTTTATTTCACCTGTTAACCTGTTATTTAACAAGCCAAATTCAAGACCGATCTCTCTTCCGTGCACTGTTTCCCAACGCAGGTTTGGATCGGGCTCATAGTCATTTACATAAGCCGGGTAAACACTGCTGCCAAATACGGCGGTATTACCGGAAGAGAAAGTTGGGAAGTAAGGGTAACTCACACCATAAGTATTCTGACTACCTAACACACCTATTGAACCTTTTAATTTAAGGTAGTTGATAACGGAAATGTCCCGCATAAAGCCTTCTTTGCTTATCTCCCATCCGGCACCTACTGCCCAGAAGTTTTGCCAACGCTGATCAGGATTATAGATCAGTGAGGATCCATCCCTTCTGAAAGTAGCGTTCAGGTAATATTTATTAGCAAAGTTGTAAATACCACGTAACAGGAAAGAAAGTGTATTTGCTTCAGTTTGTGCAGAGTTTCCTGTAGCATTGGCGATATCAGTAAACTTATTGTTCAGATACCAAAAACGTTTGTCATCCGGAATAGCGGGTTGTCCGTCTTTTTGTTCAACACGTCCGCTGGTGCTTCTGTAAGCACGTGAGTAGGTGGTCCAACCGGCTGTAGCCTGAACGTTATGATCACCTAATCTTTTCTTGTAATTTAACAGGAAGTCCGATTGATACTTGGTCCAGCGTTGCTCAGACTGAGATACAGAAGTATACCGGTTTACTAAGAAGCCGGCGCCTGCATCCGGATCATACGCTGCGTATAATGGGTTATACGTTCTGTTTTCCAGGTAACTTTGGTCACCATAAAGCGCCATACGGAAATTGAAATCTTTTAAAAAGTTAACCTCACCGTAAATGCTTCCTACATAACGTTGTTCACGACCAATGAACTTATCCCAGGTATTTTCCCTGGTAACCAACGGGTTTTGTAATGTATTTTGAATAGATGGCAATGCAGAGTACAAATCATATACCTGTTCTGTGCCATATAAATTCATGGAATAAGGTGTAGTACCGGCACTTACATTCGGAGCAATTCTCCTGGCGTTTTCCAATGTATTGGTACCATCGTTAGGTGATTGGGTATAAGCAGTATTAAAAGTAAACCCGATCTTAATGTCCTTGGTAAGTTTATACTCATTACTTACGTTGAGCAGGTACTTTTTAAGTTTTTCGTGTATAACAATGCCCTCTTCATTTATATAACCCAGGCCCATGTAAAACCTGTTTTTTTCGTTGCTGGCATTAATGCTGAGGTTATTGTTATTAAAAACACCGTTTTGTGTTACGGCACTGATCCAATCTGTGTTTGAATTCCAGTTAGTGAAGTCAAAACCCGGGGTAGTTACACCAATGTTCGCATTTTCTTCGCGGTATAAGGTTTTAAAATCTTCGCCGTTAGTTAACACATCAATTTTATCAACCAGTCTTTTAACACCAATGCTGGAATTTAAGTTTACGATTACCTGTCCCGATTTGGCTTTTTTAGTGGTTATAGCAATAGCACCGGCTGCACCTCTTACACCGAAGATGGCCAAAGAAGAAGGGTCTTTTAATATCTCCACTGACTCAATATCATTAGGATTGATAAAGTCGATATTGTCATTTAAAATACCATCCACAATATATACCGGGCGTACAGCCTCATCACCAATACTGTTTGTACCACGAATACGAATATCGGGTGCTTTACCAATGCCGGCAGAAGGCGTTACACTTAATCCGGCAACTTTACCTTGTAAAGAAGCAATAGGGTTTACATTGGGTTTATCAGCAACCTGTTCTCCCCCCACCTTTACAATGGAACCGGTAAGATCTCTTTTCTGAGCAGTACCATAACCTATTACCACAACCTGGTCCATTTCTTTTGTAGATGAAACCAGCGTTACTGTAACTTCATTTTTACCACCTAAAGCAACTTCCTGTTCAGTATATCCTACAGAACTAATAATAAGGGTTACATTATTATTAGGCACTGAAAGAGAAAAGCTACCATTGCCATCTGTAGTGGTTCCGAGGGTGGTTCCTTTTACCTGTACAGAGGCGCCAGAAAGCGGTAAACCGCCTTCGCCTAAAACCTTACCACGCACAATCACATCCGGCGGGCGCACATCGCCCATTTCTTTAATTACAATCAGGTTATTGCCCATTACCTGGTATTGTAAATTGGTACGGAAGAACATGATACTCAGTACATCTTTTAAAGCGGCCTGGTTAACATCAATGTTCACCTTACGTAAACGCAGTTCCTCTAACTGACTATTGTACAGGAAACGATATTGCGTTTGTTTTTCGATATTCTGCAAAACAGACGTCATTTCGGCCCGTTTTGCCTTGAGCGTAATTTTTGATTGCCCAAAGCCATTGGCCGACACATGCACCGTAAAAAGTAGAAAAAAAGCAGCAGTCAGTTTCATAGCAAGCAGCACATTTGATTGAAACGGTTTTATTTTAACCGTTAAGAAACTTTTCATACATTTAAAAAATTAAGGGTTAAGCAATCCAACTGGTCAGGTTGTTCTTTTTGTTTAGCCGTCTTAGTACGCTTATAACGGGGAATGCGCCAACATTCTCCGTTTTTTTGTATACTAACCGGGTGCAGTTTTAAGGTAGTCCGATATATATCTCATTGTTATCAATTTTATAGGTAATACCAAAGCCGGCCTTCAATCCTGCCAGCGCCTCTTCAACCGTTTCTTTTTCAAATGAACCGGTGGCTTTCATGCTTTTTACCTGGTTATCGGTAAAAAATATCTTTACATTATACCATCTTTCCAGTTTACGGGCCAGCTGTTCAAAGTCCTCGTCTTTAAATTCTAAACGGCTATATACCCAGGCGGTTTCTATTCTTTCGGTTTCCTTTTTTGCGCTATCGATAGCGATAATAATGGTGCCTTTATGTGGAGTAGCAATGGCAGGCTTATCTAGTGTAGACAATAAACTGCTTTCATTTGCTGCGTTTTTAGCTACTATCAGCTTTTGATTGGGTACCATGGCGATAGGTACCCGGTCTTTAAAATTGTTATTGGTCACTTCCACCCTTCCCTGGAACAGGGTGGTTTCCACATTTTTATCCTCGGGGTATGATTTTACATTAAATACCGTGCCCAGTACCCTGATCAGTACATTATCTGTATGTACAATAAAGGGTTGTGTTTTTTTATGGGCCACATCAAAATAACCTTCGCCCACCAGTTTTACCTCCCGCGTTGTACCGGAGAAATCATTGATATATTCAAGGTAAGACCCTACGTTCAGCCAAACGGAAGTACCATCACGTAAAATAAAACGGGACCGGTTACCATTTTTGGTGAATAATCTTTCTCCTTCCACCTCCTGTTTGTGGGTTATGCCCTGGTTGGGGTCATTCATTTTTTTACCGGGAACCAGGCTCCAGACTGAAGCTACTACCAGTATTAATATGGCAGCCGCCGCCAGCCACCTGTATCTTTTTGTGTTATGAACGGGTTGCAAAGGAATAACGGAAGCCGCTCCTTTTCCACCCGCCTTGTGTATGATTTGTTTTACTGATTGGAGCGCTTCTATATCACCAATGGCATTTTCTTTCTGGTGCCACATCCTTATCAGCACATCATATTCCTGCTGTAACGATGGGTTTTGCTGTAGTATAGCATGTAATTGCTGCTCTTCCTGAGAAGTTGCTTCGCCGCTTAAACTGCGGGACATAAGTACCCATATAGTATCAGAGATATTCAAAATAGCAAGTCTTAATACTATAGGACAGTAATTTGAAATCTATCTACTAAAAGAATTTTAACTTTTTTTAACTTTTTTTTGAAGGCCGGTTTCCAGGCTGGAAAAGCCGGCAGTTTTTTGTGGTTTGATGACTTCCAATGCCTGGCAGATACGTTTTACGGCTATGGCCATCTGGGCATCAATGGTATTTACGGAGATATTCAGGATCTCGCTTACTTCCTTGTATTTAAGCCCATCCTCTCTTACCAGTTTGAAAATTAATTTGCAGCGGGGCGGCAGGTTTTCAATCACCCGGTTCATTTTGGCCATCATTTCGCCGGTTATCATCAGGTCGTAAGGATCTGTAGTGATGACCGGTGAAGCGGTTTCCAGGAAATCGAAAGGGGCGTTAACCAGTTCATTTGCTTTTTGTGAAATAGCATTCAGGGAGGCGTTTTTTACGGCAACGTATAAATAAACCACCAGGTTTTCAATTTGTGAAGCGGTTTCCCTTTTGGCCCAGAGTTTTACAAATACATCTTCCACCGTTTCTTCGGCCAGCTCTTTACTACGAACAAGGGAAAACGAGAATTGTACCAGTTTTTTGTACAAATACTGGTAAATGAGTGTGAAAGCGGCTTCATCGTGATGTTGCAAGCGTAACTGAAGCGCTTTTAACTCCTGAAGGTTATGTGAGTTTTCTCTGTGCAATCGTTACATTGTTATGCTAAAGTAGGGAAAACAATTTAATACGTATCATCAAAAAATACAATAAATGATGCTTTTTTCAGGGGAAAAAACATTTTACTACAATTGTGCTAGCTACCGGGGCTCTGCAATCAGTTACATAAACAGCGCATTTGCGCAATAGTTTAAAACCTTATATTTTTTAATTCAAATTATACCAATGAGCAGGAATTTATTTTCCTGTCAGTAATTGTTTTGCCTGTTCCAGGTCTTCGGGGGTATCAATGGCCACACTGATAAAATCTACTTTAGCCATACGTATTTTTATGCCGTTCTCTAAATACCGCAATTGTTCCAGTTTTTCTACCTGCTCCAGCAATGCCGGCGGCCAGGTGGTAAAATCCAGCAGTATTTGTTTACGATACCCGTATACACCAATATGTAAATAATGGTCAACTGCAATACCCGGATTGGCTACATACGGGATAACATTACGGCTGAAGTAGAGTGCGTCGTTGTATTTGTTCACCACTACTTTCACGGCGCTGTTTGCCGCTAACTCCTCCCTGTTTTTTATTACCCGCATTAAGGAGCCTACCTGTACCGCTGGATCTGTGAACAATTGCACCAGTTTTTGTAAAGGCTCTTTTTGTATAAAGGGTTCATCGCCCTGTACATTAATAATCACATCAACATCCAGGCCGGCCACGGCTTCGGCAATACGGTCGCTGCCGCTTTCGTGCGGTTTCAGGCTCATAATGGCTTTACCCCCGTTATCAACAATTTCATTGTAAATAATATCGCTGTCTGTTACCACAATTACCTCGTTAAACAGGCCGGTAGCCACCGTGGCATCGTAGGTATGCCTGATAACGGTTTTGTTTCCCAGGGGTTGCATGAGCTTGGCCGGGAAACGGGTGGCGGCATAACGGGCCGGAATAAAGGCTGCTACGGGGATGGTTGCTGAACTGCTCATACTTTTATTATTACTGACTGCAAATATAACGGTAGGGTGCGTTTTTTTGCTGATGCGTGCATAATTGCTGACGGGCTGCCCGATGGAAGCGGCACCCCGGTAAATAAAACCGGGGTACAGCGTACAGCGGGAACTATTGCCGGGCATGGTTACTGCTGCCGAAAGCCCCTTTACCTGTATAAACTACTGTTTACAACGGTTACAACCTGAATTGACGTGCCGGCATGTTTGCGGATTTTAGCGGGCTTACACCGCCAGTAGTAATACTATTGGCCGGGTTAGCAGATATTGCCGGGCAGCAGGCGGTGCAACCGATTTATAGTGCCATTATTGAATTTTAATATAAGTTTTAATTACATTTATAATATAATGACTTAAAACATTGAACCGGGGATTGGCTCAATTGTTGTTTAGCTCATGAAATAATAGACAAGCAATTGTCATTATTATTTATTACCACTATCGTTAAACACAATTTTAGTTGTATGGCAAAAGATGTGATCAAACTTTTTCGCAACGAAGTATGGAAAGATGTTAAAGGCCACGAAGCCAAAGGAGCAGTATGGTACAAGTATGCGATATCCAACTATGGCAGGCTTGTTAAATACAACAAAAATATACCAGACGGCTTTTTGCTTAATTGCAGCAGGCAGGGCGGCTACCCTATATGGCGCAAGAAAATGAATGATGAGTATGTAGCCATTTTAATACACCGTTTAGTAGCTGAGTATTTTTTACCAAAACCAAGAGGAAAACAAAAGTTTATTATTCACCTGGACCATAATAAGGAGAATAATAAAGTAAATAACCTTTCATGGGCAACCAGGGATGAAGTAACAGCGCATAATAAAAAGAATCCTTTGGTAATTGCGGCCATTAAACGTACCAAGGAAATTGGCGGCGGCGGTGGCAAAAGAAAGCTGAAGGAGAAAGATGTAATACGTATTAAAAAGATGTTAGCTGCCGGCAAAACACTGAAAGAGATAGCAACCAAATTCAGCGTAAGCGATATGCAGATATACCGTATTAAAATTGGTGAGAACTGGGGCCGTGTAAAAATTGCTTAAACTACTCCAAACAATAATTTTGCTTTACAATAGGTAACAGTACCTGCTGTAATAGTTGCCGTAACGGTAAACAGATACGCATCTGTTGATTGAAAGGCAATAACAATATCCGCCACAGGCACTGTGGCAGGTGTTATCATATTCAGGTATTTTACCTGGGCAGCTTCGCGTAATATAATTTGCTTTTGTACCTGGCCTGCCAGTTGCTCTTTTATCATCTGCAACATACATACACCGGGTACAACAGGCTGACCGGGAAAGTGACCTTCGAATATTTTATGTGCTGCGTTGAACTCAACAGTTAAGGTAATACTGCCATCTGTTTCCTGTTTATTGATCACCCGGTAAAAACTGTTATTCAGCATAATTGTTTATTTGCTTTAGCGTTATGTTAAACGCAAAGTTATTGTGTTTTATAAATACAGAATCGGGCATGCTTTTGTACATGCCGGTAAATTGTATATCCACTATTTTTTTGCGTTTGCTGCCCCGCTCCATAGCCAGCAGGCTATCACAACCGGCAGTGGTTTTATAGTAGTAATGATCTTTACCTTGTTTGTAAATATGGTAGGTGTTTAACCCATCGGTTTTAGACAAATATTTACTTTCGCCCAGGCGGTTCATTAATAATAACTGGAAATCTTTACGCAGGGTTTTGATCACCGCCTTACGGTTCATTTTATCCGTAATATGATGGACGACCATATTACCGGCGGGAGGAAAACCAAAATCAAAAAACTTGAAGCCGGCTTCGTTGGTAAATAAAAGGCGTACACTGCTATCGGGCAGTTGTTTAATAATGAGCAGGCCGCTCAGGTAATGGCCCGTTACATCAATTTGTGCCCGGTATAGTGTTGTATTATATGCCGGTACCAGTGAAGGTATACAGGCAGGTGAAGCATTGCTTTTTTGCAGGTGTTTATAAGCCGATCCGCAGCCTGCTAACAGTATAAGTATACTAATGGGTATTAAAAAGCGCATCGGATAAGGTTGTGTTCAGTTCCGGGTTAATATAAGATAACACTGTTTTATCGCCGGAAGGCTCGTGCATTTCTACTTTTTTTACCAGGTTATCTTTTTTACCTGAGATCATATTTATTTTACTGAACATTTTTTTCAGGTCCTTACCCAGTGGGGTCAGTTCGGCCAGGTAAGCATCATTGGACTCATATAGTTTTACGGAGAAATCTTTATTATCGAACACCGTTCCTTTCACACAATCCATCATAATGCGGTTAATAGACTGAAAGAGTTTGTTGGAGCTGGCCGACATTTTGTTTTCCTTCTGGTTATCTTTTATGTATACATTATTACCGTTAATAACCATCAGGTATTGAAACGGTGAAGTATACTCCATACGTATGGCATTCTCCTTTTTAAAATAGAATTTACCTTTTGATACAATTTTTTCTGATAACATGCTCAATGTTTTCTCCTGCACAAAATCGCTTTTGAGGGTATTGGTTTTTTGTGCCGACTGAGCAAAGCTTTTTTTGAAAGCATCGGTATTGGCTACAACTTTATAACCCGGATATTGGGCCCGGGCCCCTATAAACAAAAAACAACTGAAGATGGTAATAATAAACCTATGCATAAGGTTGCAAATTTAGCATTTTGTGCAATGGTACAATAGTGTACCCCTGCGCTTTTAACGTATCAATAAATACAGGTAACATGCTCACCGTAACCGCACAGGTATCGTGAAATAATATCACCGCGCCAGGCCTTACCTGCTTTAGTACCCGTTGTAATAATTTATCCGCATTACCGGTAATGGTATCCAGCGAACGGATATTCCACCCTACCGTAACAAACCCCGATTTTTTAATGGCTTTTGCCAGGTTAGGGTTGGTAACACCATACGGCGGCCTGAACAGTAAGGGTGTAACACCTATTGCCTGACGAGTTACGGCATTCATTTGTTGCAGGTCCTGGTACATTTTTTCAGCACCCAGCAGATCGAAAAGCTTACCATGGCTATAACTATGGTTACCAATAATATGCCCCTGTTCATGTACCTGTTGCAAAATCCGGGGGTGAAGTTCAACCTGCCTGCCGATACAAAAGAAGGCTGCGGGCACATTTTTTTCCTGTAATATGGCCAGTATTTGCGGCGTAATTACAGGCGAAGGACCATCGTCGAAACTAATAGCGACCTGTTTTTGCCCGGTTTGTGCGCTGCTCACCGTTTTTACATAAAAGCCGGAATTAATATAGTAACTGCCATAAAATAATACCAGGCTTGCTATAAGCAGTATACCTCCCAGCAAAGGCCAGAAATACAGCCAGTTGTTTAACACGCCATAAATAACAGCGGCCAGCAAACATACCGATAGTATGATAATGGTAAGCCTGAACTTTAACATGCGGTAAGCAAGAATAATGCGTGGTGAATATGTTGCTGGTGATTGTAGATCAAAATACGTTTGGGTGCAGCTGTTGTTGCAGTAACCGTAGCCGGCACCTTGCCCGTGTGTAAAATATTAGCGGCTAACCAAACGGCAAAGGCGGTTGCTGTAGGATATTCGCCACACAGGTGTTTAAAACCACTTAAAGGCCGGTTTTGAAATACACCTGCCTGCAGCGCAGTATAAGCCCCGTCATTGGTAGTATCGCCATTCAGGCCGGTCAGTATAATATCCACATCATTCAGTGTAATGCTTTGTTTAGCCAGAAACCTTTCTATCTCCCCTTCAATGTCCTGGTTTGACAACGGTTTATAAAAAGTGTGTACATCATTTAATTTGGCAATGCTGTTTCCGGCTTTTGTATCGCTGATCAAAAAGAAAACTGCGCCTTCGCCATTCATGGTGCCCTGTGCAGGCTGTGTTAACAGGTCAACGCTTTGTTCCCTGCTTTTATACAGGCCAAACCGTTGCAGGATATTGTGGCTGGCTTCTACAATTTCATCTACCGCTCCAACCAGTACATTACCGGCTTCGCCTTCGGCTAATAACAAAGAAGCATCCAGCAAGGCATTTTCAAAAGAAAAGCCACGATGTACAAAAGTGTTATTGTAGTTACGGCATTGTAACAGTAAAGCAATTTGTGCCCCTACCGTATTGTGCGTGGATTGTATAAAGGATGTAGGCGATAATAATTCTTCGTTAAAGCTCACCATTCTTGACAGAAAAGCTTCCGTATCGGCCAGGCAACCATAAGCTGTGCCGGTCACAAAAGCATCGGGCTGCTGTACATCAGCCGCTTTCAGGCAATCCATAGCGGCAGCCACACCCATCTTTATCACCCGGCTCATGCGGCGTATCTGTTTAGGGTCAATATAACTGGTATAATCAGGTTCTACACAGGCTAATTTATCACCCGCATAAGTATCCGGGTTAGCCAGTATTTTTTCAAAAGATGCCTGCGGCGTAACAGCTGCCGTAGATTGTATGTACATGTATTGACCGCTTTTAAAATTGTTATCGTTTAGATGGCTGTTCCAGGTACAGCTCTACCCCGGTTGCAAGCGGGTAGTATTTTTTTGTATCCTGCTGCTGCAAACGTTGTGTAAATAAAATACCGTTTAAGTGATCTATCTCATGTTGAAAGATCACTGCTGTAAACCCTTCTATTATTTCATTTTTATAAGTACCATCTTTTTGCTGGTAACTCAACCCGATGGTATAATGCCTTAACACATTACCACTGATATCCGGTATAGATAAACAACCTTCTTTTCCTTTTCTGTAAAGAACCGATTGCCAGGTTATCTGCGGATTCAGGTATAGTTCAAAGGGGGTGCCTGCTTTGTCGAACCGTTGTACCCAGATCAGTTTTTTATTAATGCCTAACTGTGGTGCCGCAATACCCACGCCCGGGCGGGTACTGTCCCGCATGGACAATAACATACGTTTGGCCAGTAGATCCAGGCCCGGTGCATCATGTTGAATATTTGCGGAGGGTGTCAGTAATATTTTATGTTCGTCAGGTTGGGTGATCTGTATAACCCTTAACATACCACTGGTATCGCCGCCGTATATAATTTTTGTTTCCTTTTCGGTAAACAGCTGTGCCTGTAACAGGTTTGTACAAACTGTTAGCAGTAACAATAATCCAGCATACCGTACTGTTTTTTTCATTGCCATAAAAAGTACACAAAAATATAATTAAACAGGTGCCGCGCCAGATAAAATTGGCCAGCTGCCCTATTTCATGGGCAATTGATGGTATTTTGTTGAAATACAGTACTTATGGAGCTATATTTTCTTTGGTTAAGGCATTATTAACCGTTCGCCAGATCTGCAGGCTGTTCTCATTTTTCAGCTCTTCAGGCAATAAACTATCCGGCCAGTTCTGGTAACTTACGGGCCTGGCAAAGCGTTGAATAGCATCGGGCCCAACTGATGTAAACCGACTGTCGGTAGCGGCCGGAAACGGACCACCATGCTGCATGGCATAACACACTTCCACCCCGGTAGGAAAGCCGTTAAAAATAATGCGGCCACATTTTTCGCTCACCAGGTTAATCAGCTCCCGGTTATCATCTGCTTCTGCTGTTTCTGCCCATATGGTTGCGGTTAGCTGCCCTTCTAAAGATTGTGCAATGGCCATAACATCCGCTGTTGACTGGTACTTAACCACCAGGCCAAATGGACCAAATACTTCATGCGCAACCACTTTGTTATTCACAAAATTATCCTTCACGGTAATGGCTACTGTTGCATTACCTGCCAGTTCATTGGCATTAGTGGCTTCGGCCAATACCGTTACACCCGGTTGGGTAATGGTAGTTTGCTTGTTTTTATGGTAACTGCCGGCAATACCTTTATGCAACATCATAGCGGGGCTTGTTCCCTCAACTGCTGTTGCCAGCGTATCCAGGAATAAGCTGAGCTCCGGTATATCAGGCACTACTATTATACCCGGGTTGGTACAAAACTGTCCTACTCCCAATGTTAAGGATGCAGCATATTGCTCCGCCAGCTTTTTAGGATCTGCTTTTAATTTTTGGGGTAATACAAAAACGGGATTAACACTTCCCATTTCTGCAAAAACCGGTATCGGCTCCGCTCTTTTTTGTGCCAGGTCGTACAGGGTTTTACCTCCCATATAGGAACCCGTAAAACCCACCGCTTTTATAAGCGGGTGTTGTACCAGGTATTGACCGTTCTCAAAACCCTCACTGATCACGTGCGTAAAAATTGAAGCCGGATAACCTGCTTTTTCAATGCCTGCCGCAATGGCCCCGGCCATGATGACAGAGGTTTGCACATGGGCACTGTGGGCATTCACTACTACCGGGCAGCCCGCTGCTATGGCAGATGCGGTATCACCACCCCCGGTTGAATATGCAAACGGGAAATTGCTGGCACAGAAAACAGTAACAATACCTACCGGTAAATAGGTTTTACGCAGATCGGGTTTAGGTGCCGGCATGCGGTTGGGCAAGGCGGTATCTATACGAACCGCCAATACATTACCGGTAGCCAATGCATCGGCATAACTACGCCATTGAAAAACGGTTCTTGCTTTCTCTGTTGCCAGCCTGGCTTCAGGTAAATTTGTTTCCTGTTGTGCCGTTATCAATAGCTCTTTACCCAGCGCTTCAATAGCATCAGCAATATGGTGCATGAGTGTTGCCCGTTGCAGCACAGTTGTTTTCTTTAAAAACATCAATGCTTCCTGTGCTTTTTGTAAGTGCATGTCTATTTCCGTAGTAGTTGTATACTGCATAATAATAGTTTAAAATACCTGTAACAAAGTTAACTTTTCATTAGGCATGTTTAATAAACAAACAGCTGGTCCGATTGTTTAGATTACCGGTTTTAACCGGCCTGTAAAACACTTGATTTTATTGTGTTTCAGCCAAAATTTAACAGATCTTCTTTTAGGATTTTTCTAACGTGCAATTATGCACATTTGCCCCTTCTGGCACCATTTTTCCAGCACTTACCTGCTTAAAACAATACAATATGAAAAAAATAAACTGGTTGCTGGGTTTAGTAACCGTACTGGTCGCCATGCAATCCTGTATGAAGAACAAAAATGACAGCCCTTCTACACCCGTTGCAGGTTTAATGGCTTTTAATTTAGCATCTGATAAAAACCAGGTGGGCTTTGAAATTGGTGGAAATGTGTTTACACCCCAGCCGCTTAATTTCCTGAATTATACAGGTGTTTATAACGGTATATATGTGGGCACCCGTACTTTAACAGCTTTTGATGCAATGACCAACAGCAGCATCGCATCAGCTAGTACCAGCTATGAAGAGGGAAACTATTATTCTGCCTTTTTAATAGGTACCAATAATAATTACCGTACCCTGGTAGTGACCGATAGCCTGGATAGCCTTGATGCAGTGGCGGGTAAAGCTTATATCCGTTATATTAATGCCATACCCGATTCAACGGCGCCAACCGTAACCGTTACGGCCAATGATGCGCCGGTAAACAGCGGTGTATTATCTTATGGTCATATCAGCCGATTTATGGCAGTAAATGTGGGTAATGTAACTATTAACACTTCCAACGGAGGCAATATCAGCACCAACAGGACCTTCCCGGTAACAGAAAAGAAAATCTATACTATTTTACTGGCAGGTAATCCAGCCTCTAACAACCTGGACAGTGTACAGACAAGGTATATTGAGAACGGTACCTTACAATAATGTAACATTATAAGATGTAGAAAGATTATTAGCAGGTTGGTTAAACAAAACGAATGGTGTTGGGACTTATCTCAGCACCATTTGTCTGTCAGCATCTAACCTTAGTAAAATAGCTATCAGCAAAGAAAAGGTTAGCAAGGAAGCACCGCCATAACTGATCAGTGGTAACGGAATACCAATTACCGGCGCCAGGCCAATGGTCATAGAAATATTAATAGCTACGTGGAAAAATATTACCGAAGCCACACCATAAGCATAACAACGGCTGAATACACTTCGCTGCCGCTCTGCAATGGTAACAATGCGGAATAATAAAAGCAGGTACAGGCCCAGCAGGATAAAGCTGCCCACGAAACCAAAGCCTTCACCAATGGTATCAAAAATAAAATCGGTTCTTTGTTCGGGCACAAAGCCATATCGTGTTTGGGTGCCTTTTAATAAACCTTTACCGGTAAATCCGCCGCTGCCTATGGCTATTTTCGATTGTTTTACATTATAATCGGCCGTATTCTCCTGCTTCCCGCTTTTTTCATTAATCACCACTTCACCCTGTATATACTCTTCGGGTATTTCTTTACCAATGGTACTGTAAATACGTTCTACCTGGTGTTTACCCAATACCTTTTGGAATAAAAGTGGTACAACCAAAAACTGTATGCCCACGCAGACCAGCGTAATAAGAACAATTTTAACCAATAAGCCACGATCCCGTTTTATTTGCCTGCGCAGGAGAAAAATAACAATAAGTGCAATGCCTATTAGTATTAAAGCCAGTATATCCTTATCCAGCAGCAGGGTCATTACCACAAGGGCTGCCAGACTAAAACCAATGACCAGTATACTGGCGGGCAACCCTTCCCTGAACATAACCAGGAAAAAGGCAAAGAACACGAGGGCCAGGCCTGTTTCTTTTTGCAGGATGGACAAAATTGCCGGGAACAAGGTAATGCCGGCAGCTATTAACTGTGAGCGGGTTTGTGTAAAATCGGTTTCCGGCCGGGATAAATATTTTGCCAGCGCCAGGGCGACGGTAATTTTACAAAACTCCGCGGGCTGAAAGTTTAAAGGCCCCAGTTTAATAATAGATTCGGTACCCTTAATATTAGAGTGAAAAGGAAATACCAGCAACATCATAAAAATACCTACCGCATAAAATATATTGGCCGTGGCCGGGAAAAATTTACTATCGGTTAATAATACAAACAAGCCCAGCAACAGCGATACCCCAAAAAAGATGAACTGTTTGCTGTAATCGGTATTAAAGTTTAAAAAACTTTGTATAATCGGGTCTCCCTCCTTATAGGTGGCGCCAAATATGGCCATTAACCCAATGGTTACTATCAGTATATAAATACCCACTACTGACCAATCTATGCCTTTTGATATGCCTGGGTTACGCTGACTCATACAGTTACTAATGCTGGTGTTGCCGGGTTACGGTAAAGTTTATGCTTTGGCTCTAACATAAATGTAATAGCCGTTTTTATTTTTGTTTTTGGCGGATTATCCTCTTTCTTTTCAGCCGGTTTTGCTTCGCCACGGCGGAGGTATTTCCTGATATAGGTGCTATCCTTTGTTTTATCAAAGAACCAGCGGGCCCTGATAGAATCTTCACGGTATTGTAAACGGGCAAAGTGTTTTGGCATCCGGTTTACTTTAATAAAGTTTTCGTACTCCGCCTTGGTTGCTTTTGATAAAGTATCGTTCAAGTATTTTTCTGTCAGCACTTTGGCAATAGGTCCGCTCCAGGTACCACCATAACCGGCATTTTGCATTACAACGGCAATGGCAATTTTCGGGTTATCGGCCGGGGCAAAACATACGAACATCGCATTATTCTCCAGCTTAATCCTGCGGCCATCTAAAAAAGTATAGTTCTCCGCAGTACCTGTTTTTGCACTTACCCTGATACCGGGTATACGGTTACGTGTTGCCGTACCATAAATCGTTACATCTTCCATACCATTAATAATAGCCTGGTACATGGTATCCGGTATATGGGTCAACACCTCGTGTTTTGTGCGGTACTTAGCCAGGTATACCGAGTCGGCCGGCGTTTCATCGTCAATGCTTTTTACAAAGTGCGGGGTATAATAATACCCTTTATTGGCAATAATACACATGGCATTAGCCAGCTGTAAAGGAGTAGCGCCCATCTTATCCTGCCCTATGCCCAGGGTAAGGTTGGTGCAGGATGTCCAGTAACCACGGTTCTCCTTGTTATAAACCGATGTATCGGGAATAAACCCTGAGTTTTCTGAAGGTACGTCCACACCCAGCCTTACGCCCAGGCCAAATGCGTTCATGTATTCCTTCCACTTCATATAACCGCTTTTCACACCACCATATCTTTTTTGGTCCACCACCATGCGGTAAATATGGGTGAAGTAAGAGTTACAGGAGTTTGCTGTGGCTAACCGTAAATTGGCAGCATGGCCACCACCGGCATGCGTACAACCGGGTTTTCCTGTTCCGCAAGCCAGGTAACGGCCACCACAGGGATAACCGAATGAAGGTGTTATTACCCCTTCTTCCAATGCCACCAGCCCGCCCAGGGGTTTAAAAGTACTACCGGGTTCGTAACGGCCCTGTACGGCCCGGTTCAACAAAGGCTGGGCAACATCCAGGGCCAGGCGGGCATAGTTCTTTTGCATATCATAACCCGTTAAATCGTTGGGGTTAAAAGTGGGGCCCGATGCCATGGCCAGTATCCCCCCGGTTTTGGGTTCTATAGCCACTACGGCTCCTACTTTTCCGCTCAGCATTTTTTCCGCCATTTCCTGCAGCTCCACATCCAGGTAAGTACGTAACCCACGGCCGGCAACAGCCGCCGTATCAAACTCACCATCCTCATATTTTCCCACCAGGCGGTTACGGTTATCCTTAATCATATACTGCACGCCACGCTGGCCCATCAATACTTTTTCGTAAGAAGATTCCAAACCGTTCTTACCAATATAGTCACCCATGCGGTAAAAGCGTTCCGATCTTTCAATATCTTTTGGCGACACCTCACTTACATAACCCAGTAAGTGTGCCCCCACATTATAAGGGTATACCCGCACCGGCCTTTCAATCATGGCAAAGCCGGGAAAACGCCAGCTGTTCTCTTCAAACCTGGCCTGCATCTGCGGGGTTAACAGCGATTGAAAGGTAGAAGGTCTTACCCTTGTATTTTTTATGATCGCTTCCACGATCCTTTTTTTAAACTCCGCCGTATCAATTTCCATCAGGTTACAAAATGCCGTGGTGTCCATACCTTTTATTTCGGCCGGGGTCACCATCAAATCGTACATAATGGCATTATTTAAAACCGCTTTCCCTTTACGGTCGTAAATAATGCCCCGTTCAGGATAAATTATTTTGGGATATACGGCATTATCCATGGCCATAGGGCCATATTTACCCGACAGTAATTGAAGGTTTATCAATTGCCCGACTATGATCACAAACACCAATAAAAAAATAAGTTTTATTATACGACTGCGTGATTGGTTAAATACGGACATAAATTATACAGCGGGAAAAAATAATACCAGTGAAGTAATTAATTAGTTATACAAAGTACGAATTACCAAAGGGGCTTTCCAAATGTTTATTACCAATTTTTTTATAAAATTTTACAGTAACAATTCGGGGGCTGTCAACTGCTGTACTGCTACCCGGCTTTTGCTCCCGCTGTCCGCTTTACTCCGCCACCAATCCTGGCACAAACCTTCAGCGGGGTGCCGCTTCCATCGGGCAGCCCGTCAACAGTACCGTTTCAAACCAGCTTTTAAATACCCGTATCATCACAACTGTTTTCAATAAAATCACGTTATGCTTATAAACCACTTTTCAACCCGCTTACTTCCCTGTTGCCAATTGCCACCTGGTGCTTGTCAATTATCACTTGTCCATTATCAACTGTAAATAGAAACAGTTTTTATTCTAACTTTATACTTTTACTTACCATAAACTCATTGCATGTCGTTTGCTCACATCACTATCAGTTCGGTTTCCCTCTATAAATTATTTATCCCTTTAAAAGAACCATTTGTTATTTCCCTTGGTCCTATTCCCAATGCCGAAAATGTAATTGTAGTCATTAAAACGGCGGAAGGCATTACCGGCTTTGGCGAATGCAGTCCTTTTATGAGCATCAACGGCGAAAGTGCCGGTACCTGTATGGAAGTCGGGCGTTACCTGGGTAAACTGCTGGTAGGTAAAAATGCATTGGATATTGAGGATAATATTCTGGCCATGGACCGTCTTATTTATGGCAATACCAGTATTAAAAGTGCATTTGATATGGCACTCTACGATATTGCCGCACAAAATGCCGGGGTACCCTTATACCGGTTTTTAGGCGGCGACAATAAAAAAATAGTGTATACCGATTATACAGTGAGCATCAGCACCCCTGAAAAAATGGCGGCCGATGCCCTTAAAATCAAGGAGCAGGGCTATCCTGCCATTAAAATAAAGCTGGGCAGTAATGGCGCTTTGGATGTAATGCGTATAAAAGCCATCCGCGAAGCGGTAGGCAACGAAATACCCCTGCGTATTGATGCCAACCAGGGCTGGGGCGTAGAGGAAGCCATCAAAACATTAAATGCGCTGGCCCCTTATGGTATACAACATTGCGAGGAACCTATTGCCCGCTGGGCCTTTATGCAATTGCCGCAGGTACGCAAACAAAGTCCTATTAAAATAATGAGCGATGAAAGCTGTGGCGATGAACATGATGCCGAACGCCTGATCAACCTGCAGGCCTGCGATTACCTGAATATTAAACTGGGTAAATCGGGCGGCATTTTTAAAGCCCTTAAAATTGTTGATATGGCCACTGCCGCCGATCTGCACCTGCAGGTAGGCGCTTTTATGGAATCGCGCCTGGCCATGACCGCCTTTGTCCATTTTGCCCTGAGCAGCCCGCAAATTGTACATTTTGATTTTGATACGGCCCTCATGTTCAAACAGGATCCCGTAACCGATGGTATCCGATATGCCCCCAACGGGCTGATCACCATTACCGAAACACCTGGCCTGGGCGCCACCATTGGTGAGGAGTGGTTACAAAAAATGGAAAATATTGTTATTGCCTCGTAGAGATGCCATGCTGGCGTCTCCATAAAAACAGGGATACCATGATGGTATCCCTGTTTTATTTAAAATATAACCGTTAATAAAAGGGCCCGGGCCCTTTTATTAACGAGACGCCAGCATGGCGTCTCTACGTATTACCATTGTATTATATCCACCAATTTGGTTAATTTTATAATTAACACCAACCTTCCCTACCTATGGATAAATATCAAAACCGGTACCGGATATCATCCGTACGGTTAAACAATTGGAATTATGGCAATCCCGGTATGTATTTTATTACCATTTGTTGTCAAAACCGGGCATCCTATTTTGGACGTATTATCACTCCTCCTGAACAGGACAAATCAAAACTTCCCACCGCCAACAATTCTATTCCTATCACAAATGCCTGTTTACAACCAACGCCTATAGGACAGGTTGCTACCGAAGAATGGTTAAAAACGCCACAAATCCGGTCCGATATGAATATAGAACTGGGAGCCTTTATCGTTATGCCGAATCATTTTCATGCAATTTTAATTATTGGAAACAATGCCTATAATAACAATGAAACATCGGAGATAGCCCAGAGTGCAGGCAACAGTTTCGGCCCGCAAAAAAAGAACCTGGCTTCCATCATCAGGGGGTATAAATCGGCGGTAACCTCTTATGCCAGGAAAAACAATATCCTTTTCGGATGGCAGGCCAATTATCATGAACATATTATCCGCAGTTACCAGGAATTTGTCAATATAACCGAATACATTCATAATAATCCTTCAAAATGGGCAAATGATGTTTTTTTCAGGTAGAGGCGTCATGCATGGGTTCAGGTAGAGGCGTCATGCATGACGCCTCTACCTGAACCATACCATTATTTTCAATCTTAATTTTTATTTTCTGCCTTTTAAACCGTAAGTTTAATAACAATTTAATGATTTGCTGTGGCAGTTGATAATCTATAAAATATTAATAATCAAAACTGTACAACACAAACAACTGTCTTTTTCAATATTAAGGAATTATTAATTCTGTTAACATACACCTGCCGCCCATAGCAACCAACTAATTTCGCACACAATTAAAACCAGTAGCATGTCGCTTAATTCGTTTTTAAAAATTTTTATGCCCAAAAACAGGGTTTTTTTCGAGCTATTTGAACAGGTAGCAGAAAACTGCGCTAAAATGGGTACTGTTTTAAAAGATGTAGTTGCCGAAACAGATTTTGATAAACGCGCCTATTACATTAAACAAATTGAGGACCTGGAACATGCGAACGATGAGCTGACCCACAGCATTTTTACCGAGTTAGGCCGCAATTTTATTACGCCTTTTGACCGGGAAGATATTCACTACCTGGCCACTTCACTGGACGATATTGCCGATTATATTTATGCATCGGCTAAAAAAATAAACTTTTACCGTGTTAACCCTAACGATATGGGTATGCAGAAGTTTGCCGAGCTGATTGAGCAGGGCGCTTTCCATATCCGTACGGCGGTGAAAGAACTGCGCGATATGAAAAATATGCGCAACATTACCGAAGCCCTGGTTAAAATAAACAGTATTGAAAACCAGGCCGATGATGTGTTTGACATGAGCATTGAACGCCTGTTTGCTACCGAGCCTGATGCCAAAGAGGTAATTAAGAAAAGAGAGATTTACCAGGTAATGGAAATGGTTACCGATAAATGCGAAGACGCCAGTAACGTGATCGAAAGTATTATTATTAAGTACGCTTAACTATTTTATGAGCACATTTCTAATAGCCATCATTGCGCTGGCCTTAATATTTGATTATATCAATGGCTTTCACGATGCTGCTAACTCTATAGCCACAGTAGTGTCTACCAAGGTATTAACACCATTCCAGGCAGTACTCTGGGCTGCTATGTTCAACTTTGTAGCGTTCTTTATTTTTAAAGATCATGGCGTAGCCAACACCATTGCCAAAACGGTAAAAACCGATTTCATTACCCTTGAAGTGATCTTTTCCGGGCTGGTTGCCGCCATTATCTGGAACCTGTTCACCTGGTGGCGTGGTATTCCTTCTTCCTCATCTCATACCTTAATTGGCGGCCTTGTAGGCGCAGCCGTTGCCCATACCGGCAGCTTTGATGCTATTAACTCGGCCCCCGTTATACAAATTGCCCTGTTTATTTTCCTGGCGCCTTTAGTGGGTATGATCATGGCTTTCATTATCTCCGTTTGGTTTATCTACTCCTTCCGCAAAGGTTGGGGTCCCAAAATATTCTCTTCTTTAGTTATCATTGGTACCCTTGTTTTTTTAGGCCTGGCCCTGGAAACCGATCCTGCCAAACTAAAATCACACTATGATGGTTATGTAGCAAAAGTAATTTTTCATGGTGAAAACTTTAAGTGGATCTTATTATCCCTTATCATGCTGATCATGGCCACCTTCTCGCTTTTCCTGAGCAGCTTAAATGCGCACCGTGCTACGGTATGGTTTAAAAAATTACAACTGGTTTCTTCTGCTATATTCAGTATCGGTCATGGTGGTAACGATGCCCAAAAAGTAATGGGTGTTATTATGGCGGCCTTAATTGTGTACGATTCAAATACCTACCACCTGGACCATATGTTACCCTGGATACCCCTGGCCTGTTATAGCGCCATTGCCCTGGGTACCATGAGCGGCGGCTGGAAGATTGTAAAAACCATGGGTACCCGCATTACCAAGGTAACACCGTTTGAAGGCGTTGCTGCAGAAACAGCCGGTGCATTGACCCTGTTTATTACCGAAGCATTAAAAATACCGGTAAGTACCACGCATACCATCACCGGTTCTATTATGGGCGTAGGCGCTACCAAACGTTTATCGGCGGTACGCTGGGGTGTAACCATTAACCTGGTTTGGGCCTGGATATTAACCATTCCTGTGAGTGCATTGATTGCCCTGGCGGTTTATCACCTGGTGCACCTGTTCCGTTAAGATTGTAAATATTTTTTTAGGGCTTTGAGCCTGTTGATAGCAGATGGTGAATAGTGAATATAAGTTTACTATTCACCATTTTTTATTGCAGTTATACGTCCCTTGTTATTGTTCTTTCCCACCAATGGAACACTGCCTGTTGCTAATTGTATATCGTCCGTTGCCCAATAGCATTACCGGACGTTGAAGGGAGTGACACAACCACAGCTGATAGCAGCAATGCAGCCGGTAACAAAAAAATAATGGTGTATCAGTGTGGGCAAGGTGTATCGTTTGTGTAGGCCGGCCAGGTAAAAAAACGGTAAATACAGTGCCTTTCGTCCCATTAAGCAGCAAGTATTTGCCAAAAAAAGCGCATTTTTGTTGCTACTTTTAAAACTATGGCTAAAATACTTGTAACGGGCGGTTGCGGTTATATTGGTTCGCATACCGTAGTGGATTTAATACAGAACGGGTACGAAGTAATTTCGGTAGATAATAATTCCCGTTCAAACCCCGGCATTATGCTTGGGGTTGAAAAAATTTTAGGTAAGTCGGTTAAAAACTACAAAGTTGATCTTTGCGATTTTGATGATACCTATGCCATTTTCCAGGAGAATACTGATATTGAAGGTATTATTCATTTTGCTGCCTATAAAGCCGTGGGTGAATCGGTAGAAAAGCCGTTGATGTATTTTGAAAACAACCTTACATCTTTAATTAACCTGCTGAAATGTGTGCAGGATTTTAATATCCCTTATTTTGTTTTTTCCTCGTCCTGTACCGTATATGGTTCACCGGATGTAATACCGGTTACGGAGCAAACACCGCCCAAGCCGGCGGAGTCGCCTTATGGTTATACCAAACAAATGGGCGAACAGATCATCAGCGAGTTTGCCAAAAGCAAGAACAATACACAATGTATCCTGCTGCGTTATTTTAACCCGGTAGGGGCACATCCTTCTATACAAATAGGAGAACTACCTATTGGCCGCCCGCAAAACCTGGTACCTGCCATTACCCAAACCGCTATTGGTAAAATACCCAAGCTTACGGTACATGGTGCAGATTATGATACCCGCGACGGATCCTGTATCCGCGACTTTATTCATGTATGCGATATAGCCCATGCGCACACATTAGCGATTAACTATGTACGCGAAGGTAAAAACCATCGTAAATGTGATGTGTTTAACCTGGGTACCGGCAATGGTGTGAGCGTACTGGAAGCCATTAAAGCTTTTGAAAAAGTAAGTGGTGTAGCGCTGAACTATGAAATAGGCCCCCGCCGTACAGGTGATGTGGTAGCTATTTATGCCAATAATAACCTGGCCACCACCGAGCTGGAATGGACATTACAGTATGATCTGGATGCCATGATGGACAGCGCCTGGAAATGGGAACAACGCCTGAAAGCCGAGGAGAATATTTTTGGCGCCCAGCTGAAAGAGTTAAACTAAAAAGATACTTTCATACAATAATAAAGCAGGCCATGGCCTGCTTTATTATTTATACTACAAACTCAAACTAAAAAACGCACGCATTTAATCTTTATAGAGATCGGTCATTTTTTGTTTATTGCCACTCATAACCCCTTCTTTCAGCCATTGGTTAATAAAGGCGGTTACTACGGCATTCACTTCTTTTCCGGCACGGTAAATGGCTTTCCATTGCAGGCTCTTTTTTTCATAAGCGGCATTGGTAAATACTTTGTTTTTCCCGGAGCCGGTAGTGGCCGCTGCAAAATCTACCGTGGCTGCTAAGGCAAGATATTCCTGTAACCTTGCTTTTACGGCATCGGCCGGGTTAGCCGGGTACATGTTATTCCATTTGGTTTTATTAGGCGTGGGGTCGTTTTGTGCGGCAATTACTTTCTTTTGCGCAGCAATACCCTCTTCCATTTGTTGCACCGCACTGGCAGGCATTTTTGCCGCTTTCATTTTTGCCAGCCCGTCTTCCATCTCTTTCAAACTCTTTTTAAGTCCTGCTATGCCTGCGGCATCCATGCGGTATGGTTCATTAGTTGGTTTAGCGGCCTCACGTGCCCTGGTATAAGCCGTCATAAACTCTTCGCTGTTCACATATTGTTTTACATAGGTACACAGTTCTTTTGCCGCACCGGCTTTATCGTTTTGTATTACAGCCGCTAACAGGTTTACCCTGGGTACACGGAAAGCTTTAAACTGCTCATTCAATGAGTTGCCATCCTCCACTATACTTATATCAACCGGCTCGTGCCGGAAATCACCGGTGATATTGTTGAGTATATGTTGCTGAGCGGACTGGTGCGAGATGCCCAGTTGTTTGATAATACTATCGGCCAGTGTAAAAGCACTGACAACTAAAACCATGATGCTGCCGAACGCGATTCCTGTTTTCTTTTTCATATTGTACCGTTTATAATAAGCGATTGTTACAACCCGTAAAAGGAGCTCATATAAAATTGCTAGTAAAACAAGCGCCGGCCAATCCTGTAAAAAGGGGATTTTGTTTGTAGCTTTAGAAAAATCCTGCAAAAAGGGGATTTTGTTTATACATTAAACCTTACATATTTGTATTTATGGCTCCTTTATTTTCCCGGTACGGCAAATCCCTGTTATTATTGGTAATAGCCAGCTGTATTTCCTGTATGGCTTATAACCAGGCGGGTAAGAATATTGATAGCCTGCGGCTAGCCATTGCAAACGGTAAAGATGATACGGCAACAGCCAAAGCCCATTATTTCCTGGCTATGTTTTACGAAATGGGCAACCAGGATTCAGCGCTCTATCATTTAGGTATTTTAAAAAAAATGTCGGAGAGGTTGCATTACCTGCGTGGAGAGTACATGTATTATGAAAGAAAAACCGTGGTATCCTATACCATGAGCGATTATACCAAAGCCACCGATGAATGTTTAAAGGGCTTATCGGTAGCAAGGCAGTTAGGCGACAGCAGTTATGTTATTACCATGTTGAATAACATGAGTATTATTAAAGGTTTTGAACGTGATTTTAATGCCCAGCTTCATTATGCCCTGATGGTAAGGGACAGGGTTGTAGCGGCCAAAGACTCGGCCAAGCTTTCGGGGTTGTACCATAACCTGTCGAATGTATACTCCAACCTGGGGCAGGATCAAAAAGCGAAAGAGGTAATACTCTACTCCATTTATTTGCATGAAAAATTAAAGCTTCGGAACGATTATATCAACCGGGCCTATGCATCGCTTGCCCAGAGTTACCAGGATGAAGGGAATGGCGACAGCGCTATCATCTTTTACAAAAGAGCCATAGAAACATCAGCCCGCATTAACGATAAATATGCAGAAGCTGCTATTTACTCCTATCTGGCCAACCTGTATGCACAACTGGGACGGTTTAAAGAAATGCTGCCTATTGCTGAAAAATCGCTGCTATTGGTACCTAGCCTGCAAAGCAGCCAGTCAACCGCCATGGCTTTGTACAATGTAAGCGAAGCCAATTTTTACAATGGTAATAACCGGCAGGCCCGGGTATATATTGACAGTAGTTTGGCTATTGGTAAAAAGGACAGCCTGCGTTCGCTATTGCTGGATGCATATCAATTACTGTCTTTTATAGAAGCCCGTGATGGTAATTTTCTTGCGGCGGTCAATGCCAAAAACAAATCCGATTCTATCCGCACGGCCGGCTTAAATGAAGAGATTGCTAAAAACGGCCTGGAGCTGGAACAAAAATATGAAGCGGAGAAAAAAGACAGCCAGATCAAAGCGCAACAGGCTGATATTAAACAAAAAAACATCCTGAATTATTTATTCGGTGGTGCGGCTGTTGCGGTACTGGTTATAGGCCTGTTAGGTTATTTTAACTATACCAACCGGCAAAAACTACAGCAGCAACGTATAGCCGAGCTGGAAACTCAGCAACAGTTAATGGCCACGGAAGCCGTGTTAAAAGGGGAAGAGCAGGAACGCACCCGGCTGGCCAAGGATCTGCATGACGGACTCGGCGGTATGCTCAGCGGCATTAAATTTTCCTTAAGTACGGTAAAGGGCAACCTGATAATGACACCCGATAATGCCCAGGCTTTTGAGCGCAGTATTGATATGCTGGACAGCTCTATTAAAGAAATGCGCCGTGTAGCACATAATATGATGCCGGAGGCCCTGGTAAAGTTTGGATTGGATACCGCCCTGAAAGATTTTTGTTTACATATTACGCAGACCGGTGTGCTAAAGGTCAACTATCAATCTATTGATGTAGAGTCCCTGCATATTAATCAAACAACGGCTATTACCGTATATCGTATTGTGCAGGAACTACTGAATAATACCATTAAACACGCCACTGCTCAAACGGCTATTGTACAGTTAAGTAAGGTAGAGCATGTATTAAACATTACTGTGGAAGATGATGGCAAAGGTTTTAACGCGGTAAGCTTACAGGAATCACCCGGCATTGGCTGGAGTAATATTCAAAACCGGGTTACTTTTTTAAATGGTAAACTGGATATACAGTCTGAACCCGGTAAGGGAACTTCGGTTTTTATTGAAGTGCCGGTATAAATTTACAAACCAGGAATGCGAGCCATCAATCGCCAAAGGCGATAATATATACTTACGAAGCTATAAGCTTCGAACAGCAATGCACCGGTTTTACTTTATAAAAAAGCAGTGCGGATTGCACTGCTTCTACCATATTTGTATCGGGGTTATTATTTTTGAATAATTACCCTGTGTGGTGTAGGTCCTTCTATGCCGTTGGCATCCCAGGCATTTTTAACCAATTCCTGTACGCCAAAGTATACATCCCAGTAATCAGGCTGTGTAGTAAAGGGGCGAACAGCCAGGGTTACCATGCCATCGGCTACTTTCAATACACTTACCTCGGGCGTAGGCGCATTTAAAACCTTGGGGTGTTGTTTCATGGCCTCAATGGCTACCTGCCTGGCTTTTTCAATTTCCATATTAGGTGCAATGGCCATGGTAAGATCAACCCGCAGGCTGCCATGGGTGGTATAGTTTACAATAGTGCCGGTTGACAAAGGCCCATTCGGTAATATGACCGTTTTATTATCGGCGCTTAAAACGGTGGTATTAAAAATACCCTGCTGGGTAACTACTCCTATCTGTCCCTGTGCCTCAATCATATCGCCCACTTTAAAGGGTTTGAAGATCAGCATCATTACTCCACCGGCAAAATTGCCCAGGGAACCGTTTAAGGCAGCTCCAATCGCTAAACCGGCACCTGCCAATAAAGCGGCAAAAGCAGTGATCTTTACGCCGATCATTTCAAACACGGAAAGCAGGAGCATGATATTCAGCGCAATACTCACCAGCGAAGCCAGGAAACTGCGTAAGGAAGGATCATAATTCTTTTTAATGAACATCTTGTTCAAAAGCTGTGTTAGCTTTTTAATGGCCCATGAGCCGATCAGGTATACCAATATAGCACCCACTACTTTAGGTGCATATTGTATGGCCATTTCTTTTACCTGTGTGGCAAAGTAGGATGCCTGGTTGGTTACCGTATCAATCTGCAGAAAGAACATAAGACTTGTTTTTGGTGGTATTAAAAGTAAAACAAGCTTTTATGTATTGTGTAGCTATTCGCCGGATGAGGAGTTTTTGTACGTTAAGGGGGGATTTTAGTCGGTAAAGACAGGATAAGTAGCTGGCGAAGGAAAGGGCATGCAATAGATATTATCGCCAAAGGCGATGGAGTAATATTACGAAGCTACAAGCTTGGAATAGTAGGGTATAAAAGCCAGTATTGCCCGGGCTTTATTAGCCTTTTCATTATTTGCAGTATATTGTTGCAAACAATAGACAACTTTCTTATAACTTAAAAACGCTTTACTGATTCACATACTACTAAGAACGAGGAGCGGATTTGGTTTCTTTTCTATTTTAGACTTTGTCTACGGCTCGATTTTCAAAGAGTATAAGTTCGGGTAACTATAAAGAAAGATACCATCGTTAAAACGATACAATCGATTTAGCTTGCTTTTAAAAGTGGCGGCTAACAACTCATTTCCTTTGTTATCTATTTTAATCAAAGTATTGTCTTCTAAGCCAAACAGTACATTTCCGTTCTTGTCAGCAACCAAATTTGTTGCAATTCTTGATTTGTAGTCATACCTCTGCAATCGTTTCCCATCTTGTACAGAATAAGTAAATATGCTGCTATCTCCTCTGCAAAAAAGTATCCCATTAGCCACTATCATATCTTTTTCAAATTCATTAATACTGCTATCAACTATCACACGCCAAAACGCATTTCCATTCTTATAATTAATAGCTGTGATTTGCTTTTCTTTTTTTAGGTTTGTCGATAATATAAAAATCAAGTCTTGGTAATTACCGTATAAATCATACAATGCAAATGTGTCTTCAACAGCGATACGCCAATTTAATTTTCCACTTGTCGCATTTGATGATTGGATACTATTATCATCCAAAACGTAAATAATACTGCTGTCCAGTAGTAATGGCTGCGACATAGTAAAACTGCTCTGCTGCTTGATAAGCCACACTTGCTGCAATGTTTCTGCCTCAAAACATTTTAAACCTACTCCTCTGTCTTGCAGAATAAACATATTCTTATAAACCAAGGGATTGGTCTTGCTCCTGTATTCCAACTTTAACATCCTTGCTTCGCCTTCTGTGTTAATCAAATAAACCGTATCAGATAATGTTGGCACTACATACTCACCGGTAATTGTTATTGCCCCTTCATTAATACCAATCTGGTTTATATCCTTAGACCAAATAAGTTTATTATGCTTCAACGAAAAACTTTTAAAGGTTTCTTTGCCAGGTTCGTCCATTGATTGATAATAAATATTTTTACCATTAAAGTGGATTGTTTTAGCAGATGGAATACCTGGCAGCATAAATGTATCTGTGATTTGTATAGACATAACATTACTGATAGTGCTATTGCAACCACTTATGCAATTAAAGCTAAAGGCAACTGCTATGAAAATAAATACTTTCATCGTGATCTTTGGGCTTTTCTCAACATATCATAGAAAGGAACCACTTTGTTCATTCCGTGGTTGTATCTGTCTTGGGCTTTCATTATACTCCCCTCAAATTTTAACTGAGGCGGCATTTGCATAAACCTTGCAATCCCTTTACCTGCTGCAAATTCTTGTAGATAGTTATTTAGTTTAGGATTATACTTTACCCATGCTTCGTATATAGGTTGGACAACGTCAAATTGCTCTCGATGCAACGTTTGTGCATCCCATTGTGTTGCTGCTGCACCTTTCTTGGCCGCTCCATTCAAATTATCTCTTAAGTTATCAAAAACATCATCAAAGATCGCTTTATTGCCTGCATTTGCAAATCCATTCAGGTCTTTAGCATCCTTAGCTCCATATATCATTTGCAAGTCGCCTGACTTATAGAAAACATCCATTAATGTCATTTGCTTTGCTACTATGTAAGCAGCTCCCGCCCATTTGGTTTCGCCTCCTCTTAAATCTTCCTGAACAGCATACCATCCATAAAAACCTGCTCTTTGTTCAATTGAATTGTACTGATTAAATCCGTCTTTCTGTTGTAAGTTAAATTTGTTCGCATTGCTCCATATATCCGTATTGTTCTCTCTATCCGACCTTAGCCAATCGCCTTTACCTCTGTCCTTGTCCCAAGTCTTTCCCTTGTTTGCTTTAGCAAAAGCATCTTCACTTTCATACTCTAATTGACCATCAGGGTCTATGTATTTTATTGGATTATCATAGAATGCTCTGTACGTTGACCAACCTGGTTCAGCCTCTGCAAGTGGGTCAACAACATGCCATCTGCCTATTTGATTATCATACATCCTTGCACCATAATCCAACCAGTCTAAACCACTCCCGTCAGCGAACTCCTGTCTTTGTTCTTCCTTACCGTTGTATTTGTATTTGTTCTCTGCATTGCCCGTTAATGCTTTGCTTGATATTCCTTGTTGAACCAGTCCAAACGGATAGTAATGTGTCTCTTCCAGTATCGGTCCCCTGGTATGCGTCACAAGCAGGTTGTCAAAGAACACATCGATATTCGTAGCCTCATTGCTCGTATAAATATACAAATATCCGTTCTTAGGGATTGTTAAACCCGTTTTGGTGTGGATCGTGGTGGTACCACTCGTCCCTACCTGCTCTGAACCACTGGCCGTACTTACTATCTTAAACTGCTCATCAAACACGACCCAGTTTAAATAAGCCTTGGGTTTGGTGCCGCTGGTGGGCTGGCTGCCTAAAAACGTGGTTAATCCGTCATTTAGCCCACTGTTACTGTTTGCCAACTGGATACTCGTGGCTTTACCGCCACTTACACCCGCCAGGCCTGTCGTTAATGCATTAAACAGGTCTGTCAGTACATTGGGGGTACTGTTGGTAGCCGTTGAGGCGCTGTTCCAGCCACTGGCTGCTCTTATATTGTAACTGTCACCAGCCATTACCTTCAACAGGATGCTGGGGCCTATCTTCTGTATGCCTGCGGTGTTTTTTAGCTGGGCTACCTTGGTATTGGTGCTATACTCCGGATCGGAGAACCAGGACGGTTTGGTGTATTGCGT
>CAYUMH010000016.1:0-56808 GCA_964445775.1 uncultured Terrimonas sp. | reverse complement strand
TATATTTTTTTATTTTTTATACTTTGTGGTTGTTAGCGGCGGCAGGGTTCATCGCTGATGGTTTATAGATCCCAGTTAACCGTTAATTGTTATTGGTTAATGGTTAACTATCACTTGTCCATTGTCAATTATTCATTGCTCATTAGCGAACAGAACGATAAACGGAGCGTCGCAAGGAACGATCCCCTGTGTTACTACAGCCGGTAATAAAAACTACCGGTAACAACCCATGATAATAACAGTATTACTGTTATTAGTTATTGTTACGTGTGCTAAGTGTAATATTCATTGTAGCGGAACCTGAGGGAATGGATGTAGGCACCGATAAGGTATAAATGGTTGGAATGGCAGGGATACCCGAAAGTTTGTAAGGATCCGTAGCGCCAAATGCACCGCATTCCGGGGTAACTACCGCCCCCACCGTTAAACCTGCATTTTTTGCCGGGGAAGAAACCGGGATCATTACATTCATATCCGGACTGGCAGCAGTGGCATGCGCACCATACACATCGTCCGAAGTCTGACTAACCAGGTTATTGGTGGCAGTGGGAGGCAAAGTGGGATTGCCTGTAAAAACATTATTTTTAACCGTACTGTTGGTAAACACCAATGCCCCGCTTGTGCCAAAAATATTATTGGCCACATAACAGTTTACAATGGTACTGCCCGCCGCAGCC
Organism: uncultured Terrimonas sp.; assembly: GCA_964445775.1. Classification (GTDB taxonomy): domain Bacteria; phylum Bacteroidota; class Bacteroidia; order Chitinophagales; family Chitinophagaceae; genus Terrimonas. The sequence goes on along the minus strand of CAYUMH010000016.1, from coordinate 56,131 downwards.
CTGTAAATACTATTGTTTCTTACAATATTGTTACTACCGGTTAATTGTGTAAGATTCATACCTCCCCAGAAATCGTAAAAAATATTATTTTCACAGGTAAAGTCAGCTATCGAAACTGCTCCTCCGTTATTAGTAATACCACAATTCAAAAAAAAGTTTTTCCTGATCAACACTTTATTACTGCTGCCTGCTTCAAAATGAAGCGCTCCGGCAAAAAGATTTCTTTCCAGGGTTATATTTAAATCGGTAGCAGAACCGCTGAAGTTGAGACTTGAAAAGGTAATTCCTCCAAAATAGCTGCCATTAGCCCCGTTGCCTATTCTGAAGAAAGCCAGCTGACTGGCGTCCTTTGTTTCCTGCAGGCCACTGTTACCAGGAAAGGTAACATTAGCAGGGTTTAAAAAATACCCTACGCCCAATACGACCAGTCTTTTGGTTAAAGTAAAACTATTAGTGGTATATACAGTTGCGCTGGGCTCAATATATAGCGTATCTCCATTGACTACTGAAGCTGATTGAGCGGCATCAAAAAAAGTGGTAAAATCGGCCTGTACACCGACATTATTGTTTATCCGCCAGCTTTTAGCGTGGCTTACAGAATAGGTAAAAACAGTAAGGGTAAGAAGGACAAGATATTTCATAACGTTAATTTTAGGGTTTAAAAGTAAGCCCGGGGTATACATCGCCGCATCCCCCAAAAAGAGGATTTTTTTGAAAACCGCTAAAAATCATGGAAAAAGGGGAGTAACTTAAACTGCGATAATCAGGTTATTTGTATAAGACATTACAACATGAAAATCAATCACAAAGCGAAACTGATATGGTTTTGGTTATTCGTGCCGGTATATATGTATAGCCAGGCCATTTCGCCAAAAGATAGTTTATTACAGGTATTAACCACGGCCAAAGAGGATACCAATAAAGTATACACATTACTCCGGCTTACCCGCCAGCTTCAGGGCGATGATATGGCAGCGGCGCACCGCTATTGTAAGGAAGCCTATGCACTGAGCGAAAAGCTGCAATACAATCACGGCCGGTTTATTTCCCTGTTAAGACAAATAGCCCTGAATAGGGCCGAAGGGAACAACAACGCCGCATTTGAAAACAATAAACGTTTTTTAACCCTGGCACAGCAACTGAAAGACTCCCTGAATATTGCCATTGGTTACCTGAACATTGGCGAATCCTATAACGAACAGGGAGATAATGAGAAGGCCATTGAGTATTGTTTAAACGGGCTGGCTGTTATAGAGAAAAGCGGGCTTACTCATTTAAAACAGGATGCCTATGATATGCTGCAAAGAATATACGCTACCCGGCACGAGTATAATAAGGCAATAGAGTATGGCAAGTTATCGGTAAATATAGCCCGCAGCATGGGTAATAAACAAAGGATTGCCACTGCTTTATTTAACCTGTCCTATAATTATAGTTTTAATAAAGAATACGAGAAAGCCATTGCCGCTTCCAAAGAAGTGATCAGTTTAAGCCAGGCCATAGATGACGCCAGGATTGAAGCATACGGCCAATCAAACCTCAGCGATATTTATATTAAACTGGGAAAGATTGCAGAAGCCATACCCTATAGTGAAAAGGGGCTGGAACTGGCCCAAAAAGCCGGCGACAGGAGTATGGAAGCCACAGCCTTAAATGGTTTGGCACTTTGTTATTTATTACAAAAGGAATATAGAAAGGCTGCTGAATATGCGCACCAGGCTTATGCTATAAAAGACACGCTGCAGGATTTACAGGGCAAAGCAGAGATTAAAAAATTATTAGCCAATATTTACTATGCGCTGGGCGACCCGGGTAAAGCCTATGCTTATGAACTGGAGGCCGATGATTTCCAGAACGAGTTTAATGAAAGCATTTTATCCAAACAATCTTCGGACCTGGAGAAGAAGTACGAAACCGAGAAAAAAGAAACGACCATACAACTGCAGGAAGCGAGGTTAAAACAAAAAAACATCTTGAATTATATTTTATTAGGCAGTGTGCTGGCCGTTTTACTGATAGCTTTACTTGCCTACAGGAATTATCGTCATAAACAGTCACTGCAGCAACAACGTATCAATGACCTGGAAACACAACAGCAGTTAACCGCTACCGAAGCCGTACTGAAAGGTGAAGAACAGGAAAGAACAAGATTAGCAAAAGACCTGCATGATGGCCTGGGTGGCATGCTGTCTGGCATTAAATACTCTTTTCAAAACATGAAAGGCAATTTAATTATGACGCCTGAAAATGTACAGGCTTTTGAACGCAGCATGGATATGCTGGACAGTTCGATAAAAGAAATGCGACGGGTGGCCCATAATATGATGCCGGAGGCACTGGTGAAGTTTGGACTGGATACAGCGTTGAAAGACTTTTGTAATGATATTAACCAGAGCGGCGCACTGGCTGTCACCTATCAATCTATTGGAATGGGGCAGGAAGCCGTTAACCAGACCACTGCGATCACTATTTACCGGATCGTACAGGAACTGGTGAATAACATCATTAAACACGCTTCCGCCCGATCGGCATTGGTACAGTTAAGCCGGGAGAATAATACCATTAATATTACCGTAGAGGACGATGGGAAAGGTTTTAATAAAGACCTGTTAAACCAGGCCCGTGGCATTGGCTGGAGTAATATTTTAAACCGGGTTGATTTTTTAAAAGGAAAAACGGATATTGTATCAGAACCGGGAAAAGGAACATCCGTAAATATCGAGTTACAACATATCCCGGGCTAAAACATTAAATATTTTTCATGACCAGCATCAGTGTGTTTATTATTGACGATCATTATATGGTTATTGAAGGTATCCGGTCCCTGTTGTTAAACGAGCCGGGTATTGAGTGGCAGGGACATGCGACTACCGCGGCATCGGCGCTGGCTTACCTGAAACAAAACACGCCGCCGGATATTATTTTAATGGATATTAACCTGCCCGATAAAAGCGGGATAGATCTTTGCCGGGAAGTAAAACAGGCTTACCCCGGTTCTTTCATTATCGGGCTGAGTACTTTTAACCAGCAAAGCTTTGTACAAAAAATGCTGGATAACGGCGCATCAGGTTATATTTTAAAAAATGCGGACAAGGAGGAGATCGTAGATGCCATTCAGCTGGTGATCAAAGGTAAAACCTATTTAAGCCATGAAGCGGCCCAGTCTTTAAAGGGTAACGTTAATAACCAGATCATCCTTACCCGGAGGGAAAAGGAAATACTGGAATTAATAGCAGAAGGCCTTACCAATAATGAAATTGCACAACAGTTATTTATCAGCATTTCTACAGTAGATACACACCGGAAGAATTTACTGACCAAGTTTGATACCAAGAATACTGCTTCGCTGGTGAAGAAGGCGATCCAGTTGCAATTGATCTCGGTGTAAAGACCGGTTACAACCAACAAATAAAAAAGGGAGCATAGACATGCCCCCCTTTACACATGAGAAAACAAAATTTGTTATAGCAAACTTTTGTTTTTTATTTAACTGCCTTATTAATCTTCAGTAACAGGTATTCCAAATGCAGGCGGGTATCGCCATTACTTACAGGAATTAATTGTTGAATACGTTTTTTTGATTCAAGCAACCACTGGTAATAAATATGGCTGATATTACCGGCTTCTGCTTTTATACGGGGTAAAAATTCAAACCCACTTATTTCACCGGCTGAGCCGCCTAACAGGGATAACAAAGCAGGACTGCATTGCATGGTTTCATGCTGCAGGCTGTATTTATTGGCCATATGATCTAACAGTAACAACTGTTGTTCGTATTGCTCCAGGTCGGCAAAAGACAGTGTATTAACGACAGGGCCTTTTTTAACTTCAGAACCGGCAATTAGGATATCCACCAGGGCTGATTGCATACCCTGGATAGAACTGCGGTTCATTTTAGCTTTGGCATTGCTCCATACATATTGAAATACATCCGCTATAGCTTCAGACCTGGTATAACCATCCTTTTCATTTTTGGACTCGCTTAAAGTTGTCTGAAGCGCAACCAAACGAACCAGGTAAGGGAACAATGTTCTCCGGATATACTCATCGGCCTGGCCGTGAAAATTATTGATATTGCGTTGTACCACTGGTAAGGCCATCCAGTCAAGACTATCCAGCGATTGCAGTAAAAATTGTAACGATTCTTTCTGTACGGCTTTAGGCACCGGGCGATAGGCCGGGTAAGGATCGCCTTCATATTTTTCGTACTGGTAGTAACCGCCGATATTATGTACCACATGCATCCAATACCAATAGTATTGTATGTTCACTACATAAAAAGCAAGGTTATTCCTGAAATCAAAATTCTCATCGCCTTCTTTACCCCATTTATCAGCGTTCACCATAATATGGCGCAGGTTATTGATGGCATAACGGGTAGAGCGTACCTGGTCATCACCCAGGTCTTCCGTCAGCGCACTGGGGTCTAAATTACCGTTGATCTGCTGTTTACCGTAGCGGTAATAAGGATCAGGCATGCGGCTGGTGATCTTTTTATCTAATATCGCCACTTCGGCCTCGGGTGTGTTAGCCGAATACACAGGAGCATATAACCAGTCAATAGCATAATAATCATACACGCCCAATAAGGGAGGGGTCATTTTTACGCCTTTCTCAAGGTCACCGGGCTGTGCCACAAAGTTAAAACGGGCATAGTCCATAATGGAGGGAGTAGTACCATACTTCTGAGTAAATGTCGGCGACCGTAAGGAATCGACCGGGTAAGCCGAACTCGCCGCCATATTATGCATCAATCCTAAAGTATGCCCTATCTCATGTGCAGATACATAACGCAATGCTTCCGACAAAAGAGCGCCAGGCACTTTCTTTTGCAGCACTTCAGGATTAGCGCCGCCCATCTGTACGGCCATCCAGTCACTTAAAATATCCACAAGGCCATGGTATACATATACAGAAGCATATAATATCTCTCCCGATCGCGGATCTACCCAACTGGGCCCCATCGCATTTTGTGTGAGGTTGGGTGCATATTTAATACAATTGAAACGGATATTATTCGGATCAAAAGTACTGTCGTCTTTAGGATACATCCTTACCTCTATCGCATTTTTAAAACCGATCTTTTCAAATGCCATATTCCAGTCCAATACTCCTTTACGAATCGGCTCTATCCAGGTAGCAGGGAATTTATTATCCAGGTAAAACACGATAGGTTTTACGGGGTTAACCAATTCACCTCTTGCATGGGCCGCTTTATCCGCAGGCTCCAGGCGCCAGCGGTTGGCAAAAAATATTTCTTTTACAGCATCCTGCCTGGGATCATATTGTACAAATTTTGTTGGAAATACACCGATCCTGGGGTCATTATACCGGGCAACACCAGGCTTTTCGGGTAATAGTAACATTGATCTTTTGGTCAATACGGTTACCGGCATATTCTCTGCTACTGAAAAACCAAAAAAGGTTTTATTCACCAGGTAAGTCAGGTAGGCTGATACGGATACATTATCCTCAAAAGCCATTATTTCGTGCAGTACAGTGCCTTCCGATTTAAAACTAGAGTTCCTTCCGGCCAAACCACCCACCGGCATAAATGGGTCCATATTGGGACTGCCGCTTAAAAACAAACTGCTGATATCAAATACCACCGCCAGGCTATCGGGTGTGTATGCCAGTACAGGATAAGCGCCAATTACCGGGTCAGCGTAACTTTTGCTTAAGGCTTCCCGGATATTAACATCCTCGCTACGCACTGAGAAATCGGACCGGCGTAAATAGATGGTACTATCTGTTATGGTAAAATGAACAGCCAGCGGGTCCTTTGCCTGTTCACCTGCAGCCACTTCCTCAATATGGCTGGTCTGTTCTGCCACAGAACCCAGCAAAAAATGTCGTTTAAAAAGCTTTACAGGAAATTCAAAGTAAACCTTACCATTCATTTTATGCAGGGTAATAGTTCCTTTTTTCGTTTCAAACTTCTTTCCTTTAAAGAATGTTTCGTATTTGCTTTTTTGCTTTGTCGTATCTTTCTGCGCATGCAGGGTAGCACATAACAACAACACAGTTAGAAGAAGACAGCCTTGTCTGATATTTCTATTCATCTCCCCTATTTTAATATTTTATTTACTTGGTGTAATAACAACTGGTAGTGTTGTGCTGTCTCTTTATCGCCTGTGGAATTGGCAACCGTTTTTAAAAGGGACTGGGTTTGTTTTAATAGTCCGTAATACACCGGCTCTAATGCCGGCATCAGGTTAAACTGAACATTCATATAACCAAACCCGCTTACAGGAATATTATTACCGCTCACCTGTGTATGCGTATCCACGGCACATGCAGCTATATCATGTACATCCTGCTGAAACTGTACCACCGGCAATCCCTGGTTTATCGCCATAGCATCAGTTGCCCCTGCCGAACCTGTACCCAGTTTTGTTTCTTTGGCTACTGCTGCCACAAACGCTTTCTGCATTTGCATTTGCGTAGCTGTCAGTTTTTTTCTTTGCTTGGTAGGTTTCCAGAAAGCCTCGTACAGGTCATCCAATACTTCTTTGGGTGTATAAGGATCTTTTTCATCCGAGCGTATGGCGCCTAACTGTACCCTGGCAGGTAACTGCAACAGTGTACTCACCATATTATTACGTAAGGCCACCAATGGCGTACCGGTGATGGTCATATTCTTTAACAATGATTCCGGCTCCAGCCAGCTGTTATCTTCCAGTTGGGTTAAAATAAACTGTAAGGCCTCCTGCTGTTTTTTACGGTTGATAACTTTGTAGTGTACCACATCATCCCCTTCATACTTTTCATTTACCTGGATACCGCCAACATTGGTCAGTACATGGTTCAGGTACCGGATGTATTGTCCGCGGGCCTGTGCCAGGATGGTTTCCCTGTAACTGTAATCTTTATCATTGGCCTTTACCCAATCGTTTACATTGGCCAATACATATTTCAGGTTTTTTATACCATAAGCAGAAGCTTTTATCGCATCATCACCCAGGTCTTCTGTTTGTGTACGGGGATCGAAAGAGGTCATAAATTCGTTACCGAAACGATAACGCACATCTCCTGATTTTGCTCTTACCATGGCTTCCAGGGTACGCTTCTCATCGTCAGCCGTTACCTGGGCGGGATCAAAATATTTATAGCTCCATTCAATGGCATAGTAATCATACACACCAAATTTAGGTGGTGACAAAACCACTCCTCTTTCTTTATCACCAGGCTGTGCCACGTAATTGAAACGGGCATAGTCCATGATAGAATAGGTGGTGCCATATTTTTGTGTAAAAGATGGCGAACGCAGTGAATCTACGGGTATGGCATTAGAGGCGCCCATATTATGTCGCAGCCCTAAGCAATGCCCCAGTTCGTGTCTGATCACATATTGTAAACCTTCCAGTTTTTTACTCTCCGGTAAGATGGTATTACGTACACTGGCATCTGCAGGAGAGGTTTGAATGAACATCCAGTTGTTCAATAGTTTTACAATATCGTGGAATACATATACCGAAGCGTTGATAATCTCGCCCGAACGGGGATCTACCCAGCTTGGGCCCATGGCATTGGCTACCGGCACCGGTGCATAACGGATACAATTGAATTTAATATTATCCGGGTCAAACGTAGAATCATCTACAGGGAAAGGTTTTGCGATCACTGCATTTTTAAAGCCGGCTTTTTCAAATGTTTCCTGCCAGTCTTCCACCGCCTGTTTGATCACCGGTTTCCAGCTTTGCGGAAAAGCATTGTCAATATAAAAAACAATAGGCTTAACAGGTTCTGATAGTTTTCCCGCCTTGTAGGCTTCTTTATCCTTTGGCTCTAATAAAAAGCGGTGGGCAAAGTACACTTCTTCCGTACGGTTGAGGTGCTCGCTCATCAACACCCTCTTGGAGTTAAAGATACCAACCCGGGGATCAGCGATCCGGGGCCTTGCGGGCATATCTGCCAAGCGGATAATGGTACGGGTAACAGTTGCCGTTACCGGTATTTCCTTTGCAAATGTGCGGGTACCGGTACTATAGTTATTCTCGTACGATAACTGTGATTTAATGATCAGGTTATCTTCAAACGATTTAAAAGAAGCTATGAAGGACCTGTCTTTCTTAAAACTGGGTGTGGATTTATACCCCATGGATGCGTACACACTGAAAATACCAAAGGGTGACAGCTCTTTCATATCACTGTTAAAAAAGTCTGTTACATCAATAACAGCGGACTGACCATCATTACCAAAAGCTTCTACCTTGAAGGTTTTGACAATAGCGCCCATATTGTTCAGCTTTAATGCCTGTGCAATATTATTATCAGGTGCGTCTGCCAGGTAGGAAATATTCATCTTCTTCAGCAGGATGGTAGAATCTACCAGGCTGAATTGTATGGGCATAGGCTCCTGTTTAGATCCTACAATACCTTCATAATTATCACTGATCTCAGAAATAGTAGAAGCGAGTAACAGGTCAACATTAAGCTGGGCAACGGGCACTTCCAGGTAAACCTTATTCTTCACACTGTAGATATTGATAAACCCTTTTGACAGCTTATCATATTTACCTAACAGTTTATCGAAAGGTGTCAGTTTAGCCAAACTATCCTTCCGGGCTTTATCCTTAGCCTCCAGCTCTTTTTTCTCTTTTTCAACACGCTGCTGCTCACGTTTCTTTTTACTTTGACCATAGCTATTGGTAACCCCTGTTACCAATAAGCCGGTTAATAAAAAAAGACAAACAATTCGGGACTTTTTCATATTGTATAATCTAAAACTTACTATTTACCGCAACACTTTAGTGGTTCCGGGTAGAATAAAAATTAATTGCCGTTTATTTCTGAGGTACAATGGACAGTATTTTATCAAAGCCAGTGAACGTTTTAATACCACCGGTATTAATATTTCCGGCGCCCAGGTTAATCAATGGCAACAATCTTACCTTACCTTCTGTACCATTATAGGTTGACAGAATTAATTGTTTATTATTTGTGCTGATATAAGACGCCTGGTTGGGATAACCGTACTGACGGTAAATATCTAAAGTGGTAATTGATTCGCCAGCCGGTACCGTATACCTTTCTTCAACTATGGGGGTTGAACCCGCAAAGATCACCGCATAAATTTTATCGGCTGTAGCATAGAACATTACATTCTGATCGTCCAGCATCACAAACTGTGTGGCATTGTTTATGCCCGGCGCAGCAGATAAGTCTACTTTTTTAACAGCCCTGGGTGCAACATAAGGTTCACCATATTCATTCACACCTCCGTCAAAGACCAGTAATTCATATGCACCGCTGGTTTTATCTTTCAACAGGTGTAAAAAACCTCTATCCACCGAGATCCCTGCAGCTACATTTACTTTACCAGGGTAATTACCGGCATTTACACCATTATATGTTTCGTTAGGAGAAAAATATTGTGCTTTATCAGAAAAAGAAAAAGGGCCCTGTATATATGCAAACTTCCCGTTTTTTTCATCGTAATAATGTATCCTGAAAGCAGGATCATAGGTAGATGTATTACCGGAGTTGGCATTTAAAGCAATGATCTTGGGAACCGGCTGTGTATAAATAGATTGTACTCCTATTTTGGCAGCAGTAGTAAACCAGCCATAGTAGATCATATCATTACCCAGGTAGACATCGTTCTGGTAACAATAATAAAAAGTACCGGGATTTAAAGTTGCAGGCGGTGTAACAAAAAGGTCATTTTTATCGCCCACGTACGAATAATTCAATGTATTATAAGCATACATATTATTTGCAGTTAAGGCATACACCCTGTTACCCCCACGTACATTGGCAAAATAAAGATCGTGTACCAGACCATTGATACCCGTGCCGTTTACACTGGACAAGATATCCCGCTTTATTGAAACTTCAGCATAATTGGTTGTCACTTCCGGGCTCATGATATGGGAAAAATCCGTAGTGGCATTATCTTTTGTAGTAGCAATAACCAGGCCTTCCCCAATATTATTCAACACTGTTAATTTCCAGTAATGGATAGCCTGCAGTTTTGTATCGACATTGGTTACATACAATTTTAAGGTATGATAATAGGTGCCAGTGTTCGGTGTAAAGCCAACTTCATAACTTAATTGTTCCGAATCATCAATCGTAATAAAAGCCGTATCCCGGGGATCAGGATTGATCATCCAGGTATAAGTGAATTTTGATTTATCCGCACCATCATAGTTAATCTTTGGATCTAACTGCAAAGTATTGAACTGGTAAACGGTTAAAGCCTCACCCGCTGTATAACCAAAACTCAAGTCGGGTAATTTGTCTGTAGCAAAGGAACTGTCATCCTTACGGCATGCTGCAAAGAAAGCGCATACAGCAAACATTACAGACAGGGAAATTATAGTAATACGTTTCATGTATCTATCTTTTGTGAAGGTTAATTATTTATTTGTTGTGGAACACGTGCGTTAGCACTGTGCTACCCTTTACGGATAGAGGTTTTTATCCCAGTAAATTGGTACTATAGGCTGCCCCACAGCAGTACCGTTATCATGTACCAGAATGTCGTTGGGATGATCTTTATTCCACTGTTTTACATAATTACCAAATTTTACACCTAAGGCTTCAGCACCACTTTGTTGTAAACCACCATATATTGCTGCAGTGAATGTGACCAATCCTGTTTGTTCCACGATTAATTTATATACTCTTGTACTTGAGCTCGAACTAAAAAATATCCTGTAATAAGTCCAGGAGGGAATTACCACTTTATCAGACCAGGTGATGGTATGTACCTGGCTTTCTACATTACCAGAAGTAAGGTCCGCAGATCCTTTAATTCTTAAAGCGAGTTTTACCTCATTTGTGGTTAAAGCCGGAGCATTTTTAAGTTTCACTTTTAATACACCTTCAAAAGCACCAGCTTTTACTTCGCCGCCTAGTATTTCATAAAGATTGGCCGGTGCATTGGTCTGGTCAGTAATAACATCAGCGCTAAAGCTCCTGTCCTTCTCCGCAGCGTTGCCAATAATCCTTACGGGTATCTCCTGTATCTTTTCACCGGTACTATTACCCAGGAAAGTATAGACACTCGTTGTATTAATAAAATTAACCGCAGGTGAAGCGCTGAAAGAAAGCGGGTCGCTTTTTTTGCACGATACCATCAGGATCGCTATAAAAAAAATATAATTTAATATCTGTCTCATAAAACGTTTTTTGAAAATTATTTCAATCAGTTGTTTTGTTATTGCACCCTGTTACCTAATTCCAGTTCATTTTGCGGATAAGGTAACATGTATAATTTATCGTCGCCTTTAATAGTACTGGGCAGGCCACGGAAAGTATCAAAGCCATTTCTTTTATAATAAAAAAACAGTTGCCCTTCTGCAGAAAAGTCTTTCTGGTACTCCTTTGTCAATTCCAGTTTTACCTGGTCTACCGTTGCCGACTCCGGTATATCTTTCAGTATCCCTCTGCTTCTGCGCACTTCGTTGAGTAACTGAATGGCTTTCACCCGATTATTGATCAGCTCATATTCCGCTTCTATGTAATACATTTCTGACACCCGCATTACAGGTAAAAATTTATTGGCTGTCTGGCCAGGCGCAGCCGCGAGCTTTACCGGTGTCCTGCCGTTCCCATCCTGTACAAACTGCATGATCTGTCGTTTGTCAACTGCTCCCACCTGGGGGTCATTTAACTCGTAAATGGTATTAAATGCGGTTTCGTCCACAAAGAGTGCATTATAATCTGCAGCAGATCCGCTTTTTAATGCGCCGGCCCATATAGCCAGGCTATATACTTCCAGGTGAAAAATATGTTCTGCTGCAAAGCTGCGGTCCATGCTACCTGAGTTAGTGCTGTTGATTAATTTTGCCATTCCATTATCAATTACTTCTCTTGCAGCCTGTGCCGCCTTTTGCAGATTAGTTGTTCCGCCCATCCAGGTATATACACGTGCTTCCAATGCTTTCGCAGCATAGTAATTCATCCTGCTGTTCCGGTTATTATAAAAACCATCTATGTTAACGTTGGTATAATAGTTAGCCGGACGGGAAGCATTGGGATAAACAGGATCCTCGTGTAATAAGACAACCGCATCCTGTACATCTTTCAATAACAACGCAAAGGTTTCGGCATATGTTTTCTGTGGTGTAACCCCTTTATTGTAAACCGTTATATACGGTATAGCCGGGAAAGAGGCCAGTTCCGGTCGGCCCTGGTAATTCTCATGGCCATATAAACGCAACAAGTCAAAATGCAGGTAAGCACGTAAGGCCAGTAACTCACCTTTGATGATTTTAAAATTGATCGGATTAAAAACACTTTGCTGTTTATCTATCTGGGTTAATGCGTTATTAATACCAGCAATGGTTTTATACAGATCCCAGAACATGTCCGTATATCTGCGGCCAGCCTGGTGCTGATAATTATACGCCTGTAGCTGGAAATAAATAGAAAGATTTACCAGCGGTTTATACTGTTGTGCCAAAATATCGGTAGCAATATAACTTTGCATAGCGCCATAGTTATTATACTGACCCATACCGATATACACACCCATTAACGCATCTTTAAAACCGCTTTCGTTGCTTAACAGGTCTTCTGATTTAATCTGGTTACTGGCCGTAACATCCAGGAATTTCTTGCAGGAGTTAAATCCGGCCAGGCATCCTGCTGCGAGTATATATAAAAATATTTTTTTCATGTTCGGTTAATTTAGAAGGTAGCAGAAATAGATAATGACATAGTTCTGGAGAAAGGATAACTGGTACCTCTTTCAATTTGAATGGAACTGAATTTTCCGATCTCGTTCATATTGAATGCCACTTTCAACCTTTGCATACCCAACTTTTTAATGGTTTTATCCTGGAACAGGTAATACAGATTCACCGCAGCTATATCCAGTTCATTCCTGTTCTGTACAAAACGGGTAGTAGCCCTTGTTACTTCCTGAAGGGAGGTAAATACCCCATCGCCATCAGGATCATGCGAAAACTGGCCCAGCTTTTTATAATACACATTCTGCCCAGGCTGCGTCCACCTGCCTGTCAATACACGTTTGTCTACATTGTAGAGCATGTTCACATTCTCAACACGGTCTACTAAAGTCTGGTTATACAACTGTCCGCCACCTAAATAACGGGCCGTAACATTTAAGCCCCAGCCTTTAATTTCCAGGTTTATACCAAAAGTACCCTGGTACCTCGGGCGGCCATAACCTGCATTCACCATATTATTGGCATCCCACACAGAAGTGGTAGTACCATCAGGGTTCTGGTAAATCTCCAATCCTGTTGCAGGATCTATACCCAGAGATGGTACCGCCCAGATAGTGTGCAACGAACCGCCTTCATAATATCTTTTTACCGGAACACTGTTTCCTTTAAACGATGCCGAATCGGTCATCTTATCATTATAAGCTTTCATCGCATCAGATAATGCCAGGATCTTATTCAGGTTAGTTTCAATACTGCCATACACATTTACAAAATCTCTTCCTTTCTGATAAACATTGTAGGAGACATAGGCTTCAATACCTGTATTCTGTACTTTCCCTAAATTCTCATATACTGTGCTGAAGCCTGTAGAAGGCACGACGGTGATAGGGGTAACCAGGTTTTCGGTGTAACTATTATAATAATCTACGCGGCCGCTGAAACGTCCGATACGTATATCTAAGCCAGCATTATAATCCAGCTTATTCTCCCAACGCAGATCAGGATTACTTAAACTTACCAGGTAAGTGCCGGGGAAGCCCTGGTACAGTGCATCCGGATAATATTGATAAGTAGCGATTGAAACATTCGTCATAAAGTTCGGGTTACCGGAAGTACCGATAGAACCTCTCAAACGTAATTCATCTACAAAAGGAAGCGCACGTTTAAAAGCTACCTCATTGTGCAGGTTATAACCTAAGCCCAGGCTATAGAACATTCCCCAACGCTGGTTGGATCCAAACTGGGAAGAAGCACTGCTCCTGAAACTAAAATCAACCAAAAATCTTTCATCATAAGCATAGTTGGCGGCAACAAAACCACCCAGGTCACGGATAACAGAGGCAACGCCGGTTGGTCTGCTGTTCAATGCATAACCACGGCCAAAAGTTATATCCTCCATCCTGTCACTGGAAAATCCTTCCACCCGGTGTATGATCTCATTAAATTTTCTTTCACTCACCGAAATACCGGCATTGGCACCCAGTACGCTACGACCGAAAACATTACGGTAATTTACCGTTAAATCGCCGCTTACATAATTGCTTTTGCCGTTATTTAACTGGTAAGAACCCCTTCTCAAACGACCTTCGTCACTGGAGTATTCGGCTCCGCCAAATTTGGTATGGTTAGACGGTTCAAAAGCATTTGCTTCACTGGTTTTATTATCCACACCAAAACGCCCTACGATCCTGAACTGGTTGTTCAGCATCCATTCTATATAAAAGTTATTGGTGAAGTTAAAATAACTGTTATCGTAACGGGTATTGGTCGTTGAATTAAAGAAAGGGTTAGTTACCCGGGATCCGTCATAAGGATTAATCTCTGCATAGAAAGGAATACTACCATCCTGGTTCTGGGCAGTCCAATAAGGGTTCATCCTTACATAATCATCAAAAGTGCCATAAGGAGATTCAATAGCCGTATTAGAGGTAACACTCATGATATTCCTGAACAGGAAATTTCGTACCCGGTAGGAAGCCGTCAGGTTACCCCCAACATTTCTACGGGAAGAACCTTTCATTACACCCTGTACATCCCTGTAACTCAGGTCACCAATTACATTTAAACCCTGGTTGCCCAGTTCAATACCCAATGTATGCTTATGTCCGATACCTTCACGCAGTGGTTTAGCGATCCAATCTGTATTTAATCCTTCCAAAGCCTGCTTTCTGCGTTGGTTATACACCTGTTGAAGAATGATAGATTGTTGTATATCACTTGTTTTATAAAATCCGTCCAGCACCTCGGCATCCAGCTTTTCATGGGCATTAGCCAGGTTATAACTGGTTAAATCGGGTACTTCAATATCCAGGGCGCCGTTATAATGAACAAACACACGGTTTCCTACCGATTTTTTAGTTTCCACGACTACCACTCCATTTGCCGCCCTGGCGCCGTATACCGCTTTAGAAGCAGCATCCTTTAAAATGGTGATCGACTCAATACGGTTAATATCCAGGTCAAATATTCTTTCAATGCTCGCTTCAAAGCCATCCAGGATGAATAAAGGTTCATTAGGATTTTTAATATAGTTACCCTTGATACCGTCTACTGTTGTTCCTAGGTTTTCAAATGTGGACGTACCGCGTAATTGAATATTAGGCATCGCATTGGGGCTGGAACCCAAAGCAAAATTGTCTACGAACATGGAAGGCATCAGGTTTTTTAATGCCTGGAAAACATTCGCATTACCTACTTTACGTAATTCGTCGTTATTATAGGTTACGGCTGAACCGGTATAAGTAGATTTTTTTCGATTAAAGTAACCAACAGCTACCACTTCATTCAGGTCTTCCGGCTTCAGCTGTAAACGCACAATTAAATTTGCATTATTCTCACTCACTTTCTCTTCCACGGTCAGATAGCCTGCCATAGATATCTGTAATACGCTTGTACCTCCCATGGTGATGATAAACTCACCTCTTTCATTGGTGGACACACCTACCTGTGAACCTTTTACAAATATATTAGCGCCAACCAGCGGCTCGCCTGTTTTGGCATCCATTACCCGGCCTCTTATTTCAATTGGCGGTACAGGGTTTTCTATTGTCACATGCATATTTTTTTCAACCGCAGGTGCCGGATTTTTTTCCTTGATGGAAATAATTTTATCGCCTACCAGCTCCCACGTCAGGTCCTGGTCCTTAAAAATCAGGGCCAGCGCCTGCTGTAAGCTAACATTGCGGATAGATAAAGTAACAGGCTTGCTGCGCTGCATTAACTGGTCCTGGTACACTACAGCCAGGCCGGTTTGTTTTTTTACCAGTTGCAGTACTTTGGGTAAAGATTCTGATCTCACCTGCAGGCTGATCTGCCCATAACTACGGGCGTTCACCTGCACACTTAATACCAGTAACAGGAAAGCCAGGTACTTTAATGATATCATTACCCGCTTCAAAGAGGGTTGAGCAGTCTTTCTTACAACGGTCTCTCCTGATTTTCGTTGTAATGCTGCAGCAGCAAAAGAGCGTTGTTGTTCCCAGCTACCAGGAATAACTTTCTCACGAGCAGTTAGATGCATAGTTCAGTTTGAGTTTTAGTAATCATTGCCTTATTTATCAGTCGCGTTGCCCCAATGGGTCACAACGTTTATCACATGCTTAAGGTGTACTAGCGGTTAGCTTTTTTGACACTTACTTTTCTCTTCACAGCGTCTATTTCAAATTTTAAATCTTTATTCTCCAATACCTGTAGTAACTCACGCAGACTTACATTACGGGAAACACCTTCACCGGTAAAACTTAAAGAAGTAGGAACCGCCGTTTCATACACTACATCTATATCATACCATCTTTCTACCTGGCGCATTAATGTTTTCAGATCGGCATGCCGGAAGGATTGCAACCCGTTTTTCCAGGCCGTTACCAATTCCACGTCTACATTATTGGCCAGGATTAATGCACCGTCCGCTTTCTGGTTACTTTGCTGACCCGGTTTTAATAACATTTCTTTTTCCCCGGCAATTACCTGCACACTTCCTTCCAGTAAGGTTGTTTGCACAGATGGCTCACCGCTATAATTCATTACATTAAAATGAGTACCTAATACTTTTACATAAGCATTACCTGTATTTACCAGGAATGGTTTTGTCTTATCCGGTGCTACTTCAAAATATGCTTCGCCCTTTATGGTTACACTGCGTTCAGCTGCAATAAAGGCAACAGGATAGGTAATGGAGGTTCCCGCATTTAACCACACCCTGCTGCCATCTGCCAATGTCATGTCAATTACTTTTGAACCACGCGGGTTCACCAGTGTATTATATTGCAGGGTTGTAACTACATCACCGCCTTCTGCCTGGTAAGCGATCTGGCCATCGGCCAGTTTCATCAACTGCATATTTCCTTCCTGTGCCAGGGCCCCGCTGCCTGCACTATCCAGGTATACAGTACGTCCGTCTGATAAAGTAATCATCGCCCTGTTGGTTTCGGGTGCTTTCAGATCAGGCAGCCGCAGAGCAATACCCGTTTCTTCTTTATCCTTATTTGAAACAGTTACCAGCCAGTAACCGGTAACTGCCAATACCATAACAGCAGCTGCGGCCGTTAACCATTTACGTATGTTTTTTTGTTTTCCCGGGACCGGCAGTAAAGGGATGGTTTGAGGCAATTCCTTTTTGTTAATTGCCGCTTTTAATCTTTCAACAGCCTGGTTCGTCAATTCCCTGTCTTCGTCCATTACAAAAGTTGGATCCTGCACTTTTTCATCGATAAACTGTGCCAGCAATTCCTGGTTCTCTTCCAGTTCGGTTAACCGTAAGAATAAAACCAGCTTTTCTCCAACCAGTTCTCCTGTTTCGTATGAGGCCAATAGTTCTTTAAATGATTCTGTCATGAAGGCATCGTTAATTTATCATTAAATAGACGGCTGCAATTATTAAAGACGCATGCCGCAATAAATACGCACGAAAAAAAATGGTTTATTTTGAAAATATTTTCCGGCTCATTGCTAATTGCCTGGAAACAAATATTTTGCTGCAGGTTAATGGGCGAATTATAAAAGAAAGGCCGGTTAGAAAAAAACAATCAGGGCCGCCAGGATGGTTTCGGGTAAATATCCCCGGGCACGCAGGGCGCTGCGTAATTGGTTTAGTATAATACTGAGTAGATTAGATACAGTACGATCAGAAATCTGTAATACCTGAGCGATTTCCGCATGACTCATCCCCTCCTCACGGCTCATTTTATAGATATGTTGTTGTTTGGCAGGCAGTTTTGCAATCACCTCCCGGATGGCTTCCTGTAAACGTGCCGACTCCGCCAGCTCAATACCGGATAATTTCCCGGGCTGCAATTCAGTCGTTTGTTGTACCTGTTTAATGATCTTTTGCTGTGTTTCTGTTTTTCGTAAAGCGGAAATCAGCATATTACGCAATACAATAAAGAGGTATTTATCAAACTCTTCTATTTCAGTAAGGCGTTGCCGGTTATACCATAATTTCAGAAAACATTCCTGTAAAACATCTTCCGCTTCCTCCGGAACAGTAAGATAGGTAAGCGCAATAGTGTAGGCCTTATTGCGGTAATGACGATAGAGCCGTTCAAAAGCATCCTGGTTGCCTTCGGCTATCTGTAGTAACAGTTCTCTTTCATTATATAACAATCCCTTTTCCAAGCAATAAAACAGCCGAAATTAGTAAAAAAAATTATATAAACTTTCATGCTGAATTTACAGATGGATGAATGGCACAGGCTTTCACAGTGTTTTAACCATGATCATCCGGGTAATCATCTAACAAATGTTTGCAAGTATATATGCAAATTTAAACATCGCTAAAATCTTCCAAAATCTCTTCAATTGTCTTAGCTTCCTCATAAAAACTGATCAGTTTACTGATTACCCCTTCCACCAGTGCATCCGGGCAGGAAGCGCCGCTGGTGATAAGCACTCTGACAGGTGTTGTGGCAGGTAAATAATTTTCGGTAAGCAGTTCCTCGTGGGTCCTGAAATTGCAATGTAATATTTGCAGGGGAGATAAAAGTTTGACCTCGCTGTTGACAAAATAGGTAGGCAGTTTTTCTTCGCATAGTTCTACCAGGTGCGAGGTATTGGAGGAGTTATATCCACCCACCACAATGGCCAGGTCGGCCGGCTGTTCTAATAAACCCATTACCGCACTCTGGTTATCGTTGGTAGCATAACATAAGGTATCACGGGTATCGGCAAAATGATTGGCTACCGCTCCGGGTTCCGGCCGGTAAGTAGCGATCATTACCTGTTTCAAATAATCGGCAATAGCCTGCGTATCACTGGCCAGCATGGTAGTCTGGTTCACCACCCCGATCTTTTGTAAATGTTTACTTACATCAAAGCCGGGAGAATGCTGCCCCTTGAATTCTTCGTAAAACAAGGCGGCCGGTTTTTCACCGGTAATATATTTAGCCAGGGCCTCGGTCTGCTCCATATCCTTTACCACAACCGAAGCGGCATTGGCTGCTGCATGTGAAAAAGTAGCCCTGGTTTCCTCATGTTTAGGTTTACCGTGGATTACAATGGTGTAATCCTTTTTAGCAATGGATTCACTGCGGTTCCATACCTTCTCCACAAATGGACAGGTAGTATTATATTTCTCAGTCTGTATACCAATGGCATTTAACCGGGCTTCTATTTCTAAAGTAGTACCAAAAGCCGGGATGATCACCACATCATCGGCGGTCAGTTCATCAAAAGGGATCAGTTCCTTACCATATGTATCCTGTAAAAAGCGCACGCCCTTACTTTGCAGGTCGGCATTTACCTGCGGACTATGTATCATTTCACTTAACAGGAATATGCGTTTTCCCGGATTTTCATCAATGGTTTTAAAAGCTATTTCAATAGCATTCTCTACTCCATAACAAAAACCAAAATGCCGGGCCAGGTAAACCTGCACGGGACCAAAATCCAATAAGGTAGGTGAAAAGTCCTTCTTTAATTTATCCTGCTCCTTGCGTTTCTTTTTTACGGCGGCAATCAGCGGACTCCGGTATATAATTGGTACCTCAAATTGTTTCATGCTAATATTTGTACAGCTGTTTACCAATGGTAAACCATGCAAAAATAAGCATTCCTGCCGGGTTTTGCTATAGCCGTCCAATCAGCAAATATTCCTTATCTTACCGCCTAAACTGATTATTCATGCGATTTGCCCTGGCCATCCTGTGTTGCTCCATGCTTTTCGGCTCCTGTATTTTAATGGATAAAAAGGACGAAAAAAACGGCGACAAAAACACCGCAACAAAAAAAACTATGCAGAAAGTAGACTGGTTACACAATACCAATATTTATGAAGTAAATGTAAGGCAATACACTCCCGAGGGCACTTTTAATGCTTTTGCCAAACATATACCCCGTTTAAAGGAAATGGGCGTGGAAGTACTATGGTTTATGCCCATTACCCCTATTGCGCAAAAGAACAAAAAAGGCAGCATGGGCAGCCCCTATGCCTGTTCCGATTATACCAGCATTAACCCTGAATTCGGTACCCTGGACGATTTTAAAGCCCTGGTAAAAACGGCCCATGATAGCGGGTTAAAAGTAATTATTGACTGGGTGGCCAACCATACCGGCTGGGATCATACCTGGACCAAACAACATCCCGATTATTATTTAAAGGACAGTGCCACCAACGATTTTAAGATCGCTTCCGGCATGGATGATATTATTGAACTGGATTACAGCAACCCGGCCTTACGCAAAGCCATGATTGAAGCCATGCAGTATTGGGTAAAAGAGACCGGCATTGACGGCTATCGCTGTGACCTGGCCTCCTGGGTAGAAGTGGATTTCTGGCAGGAAGCCCGTCCGCAGGTAGACAGCCTGAAAACATTGTTCTGGCTGGGTGAGTTTGATGAATTAGAGACACCCGATTACGGGAAAGTATTTGATGCCAGTTACAGCTGGAAATGGATGCACAGCACCCGCGATTACGCCGATAATAAAATAACACTGGATAGCCTGGTTGATCTTTTAAAACGTTACAGCGCTATCGGTGATGCTTCTATGCGTGCCTGGTTTACCACCAACCACGATGAGAACAGCTGGAATGGAACTGAATATGAAAAATATGGCGACCTGGCCATACCCCTGGCCGTATTCAGCGCCACATGGAACGGTGTACCCTTGTTGTACAGCGGCCAGGAACTGCCTAACCACAAGCGACTGGAGTTTTTTGAAAAAGACCCGATACAATGGAGTAACAAAAATCAACTGCAGGATTTTTATAAAACATTATTGACATTACATCACCAGAATCCTGCACTAAGAGGAGGCGACAGTACAGTACAAACTTTCTTTCTCAATACTTCAGCTACTGATAAAGTACTCGTGTACAAACGTAAAAAAGATAACCACGAAGTATTGGTGTTACTCAACCTTTCAAAGGACAATGTAAACTTTACAGTGAACGATGAAGCTATTACCGGTTCTTATCGTAATGTATTTACAAAAGAAAACATTCAGTTAAACAACGGTCACTCCTTTAGCCTACCTAAGAGTGGTTACCTTGTTTTCGAAAAATAAACAAATAAGGCTGAAGGAATCTCTTATCCCTTCAGCCTTATTCCTTTTTGTTTGTAGCACCCAGACCTGAGAATTGAGAAATCAGAATTAAGAAGTCAGCACTCAGACTCAAGAAGTAAGAAATGCATAACAGTGTATTACTCATTATCTAAGTACACATCTTTACCATCCCCCTTCTACCTTATCCCTTAAACCTTTCCCAATTGTCCATTGTCACTTGTCCATTCCCTATTTCACTCTATACACCGGGTAACGCAAATGTTCCGGTTCATAATATGGCGTTTGTTTAAATACAAAATCCAGTTGCGCACGGGCACTTTTCGCAAACTGTGAGTCGGTTTGTTGTTTCTCCACCAGTTGTTTTTTCAGCGCTGCATTTTGTTCCAATAAAAGTGCAGCTTTATCTTCAAACACATAGGCCGAATAGCCCTCTTTCTGTCCCAGTATGCCATCGAAAAAATTCCAGGCAAAATAACTGTCTTCCGCTTCCGGCTCCAGGGTTTCAATTAAAAACCGGTTGGCCACCTGGTTCATGGGTACATACCAGTCGCCCTTTCTGAATTGCATTGTTTTTGAAACAGTGCTTAGTTCTACATTCGTATTCGGGTGATGAGCTTCGTATGCCGTTGCTGATGTATTATATTTCTCCACGCGGTATACCTGTACATTGATCAGCGTATCTTTTGTCAACCGGCGCATCTGCACTTTATTTACCTGTAACAATTCCACTACTTTCCACCAGCCCTGCGGAATAATATAGGCGGTTGGTTTTTCTATTTCCTTTGCCACCTTATATTCATTGTAATGTGGTATTTGTTTGGTAAAGGGTTTTGTACGGTCATAATACAAACGTGGCAGCCCGGAAACACCGCTGGGCTTGTACCCGCTTTCAAAACCTTTAAATGTAATAGTTTGTACCACTGTGCTATCGTGCTGAAAAGCAATGGGGAACTGTTCCTGTTTTTTAACGGCTTCTTTGGCTTCGGCTCGGAGTGTTTTAATTGTTTCGCTGTTTGTGGCGGTAAAAGCAATAAAGCTTTGCATTAAAGCATAAGTTGCGGCCACACGCTGTTTATAAGGTTTTAACATATGTGTTTCCGGCATAAAGGAGAAGGTTTGCCACAAAGCAGCATAACCGGTGCTGTACCGGGGACTATCCCAAAAACCTTTCCAGCCCTCCTCTACTTTACGGTTGCTCCAGTGATTGACATAAGGTACCAGGTCAAATCCCTTTTCCTGCATCATGGTATACAAAGCCGGTTGAAATGCGGTCTGTAAAAAATCGCCCATGGGGCCGCCCAGTTTATTATGTTGTGTAGGTAATAAGGTGATAATATGCTGGTAATCGGCGCCGTTGCTTACATGGTTATCTACAAATACATCTGCATCCAGCTCATGAAAGATCTGTGCAAAGCTCCGGGCTTCCTTACTGTCGTTTTTAATAAAATCACGGTTCAGGTCCAGGTTTTGCGAGTTACCCCTGCTGCCAAAGGCATCGGGCCCTTCCTGGTCAACACGGTAATTTTCGCCCCGGTTTAAACAGCCGCCTATATTGTATACCGGAATAATGGCCAGTACAATATTACCGGGTAGTTTATACTTGTTGGTTACAATATCTCTTACCAGTAACATGCTGGCATCAATACCATCCGGCTCACCGGGATGGATGCCATTGTTTACAAAGACAATGCGCTTGTTGGCCTGTTTTATTTTTTTAATATCGGTGATCCCGTCATTACTCACCAGCACCAGGTGCAGGGGCAAACCGGCATCGGTATCACCTTTTTGTATCACGGTTACTTTAGGCGATAGTTTATCCAGTTTTTTCCACCAGTCAATGATCTCAAAATAAGTAGGAGTGCTGTTGCCACTTGATTGTTCAAAAACAGTAGTGATGGTTTGCGCGGTGATAATACCATAAAAGAATAGCGTAATAAGCAGTAAGAGGGACTTTTTCATGTGACGCAAGTTCACAAATACAATTAACTAAACAAAATATTTACTGCTCCAATTGTCTAGCTTTTATGCGCTCAACATTTACCAGGTTGATACAAAACGAAACACAATTGTTAGTATTGGTTTTATACCAGACGCCATAGTTTGAATAAAATGGGACACGCCAGCCTACATGATATAAATACTGCAGGTAGGTTTTTCCATTCGCTTTTGTTTTCCGGGTAGTAGTATTGTTGACCACTTTCCTCATTTTTTTGTGTATCCTTTTTGCTTCGTTCCTGGTGGTTATAAAATCCTGAGGTTCGCTGCCAGTAATACCAATAATCATATAGGTTAATACCCTGTAATCTGTCATCTTTTTATCTTTCATCACACCCCCTTCAAAAAGATAAACCTCCACCCTTTCTGCATTCAATAAAAATGGATTAAAGGTTTGATAGTATCCCCGCATGTAAAAGTGCGAAGTGTCTGTATGAGGCATCAGAGTATCCAGTACAAAATCTTCGTCATTAAACATTTTAACAAAAAAACTATCCGAACTATTGGTAAAAGGTGAGAATCGGCAAAATTGTTCAACCATTGGTTGGTATTCTCCCACAATCATATTATTCGGGAGATTTTGTTGTGCAATTGATAATTGTACCAAAAAGCAGTTTAAAGCCAGCAAAATGTATTTCATGTTAGCAGGTTAGTCCCTCAAAAATAACTATACATTTATTGCTTTGTAAAAGTGGCGGTAAAGGTATATTCTACCCCATCACCATAACCAGAAAATTTTATTTTCATCACCAGTTTTGTAGCAGAAATAGAAACAATCTCCCGGGTACCGTCCCCTTCCAATGATAAAATTTTATTATCAACCGATAAAGACCAGGTCCTGGTTACTGATTGCGGATCATCAACATCACATTTAGTGGGCCCCTCATCCTCTGTCGCTTTCATATCGGTGTTAAACACCAACGTACCGTCTTTTTCACAGACGCTCATCACGGGAAAAACATCGGCTTCTTTTGTTCCGTCACCATTATAATCTATCTGGGGGCTTACTGTGTTAGCCGACATTTTCCAGGTACCTATCAACAGTTCAGCTGTATTGGCAGGATTGGAAGGGGTAATGGGTTCTTCCTCATTTGCCTCTTCCGAAAAACCGGCTTCTTTCTGGCAGGAAGTAAATAATACCACAGCGAATAAGATCAACAGGAAATATTTGTTCATGGTTATTTTTTTATAATCAGCAACAGGCATGAAAGTACAAAAATTATGCTAGGAGTAAAGTTATAAGTTAATTGTTATTAGTTATTCGTTGTTCTCTGCCACAGCGGTACAAAAAAACAGTGAGCGAAAAAGAAAAACTCATCTAAACTTGTCCATTTCTCATTGTCATTTGTCAACTGTCCATTGTCAATTCCTCCCCGCTCAACAGCGAACCGAACCCTGAAGTTGTATGATCCGCAACAATACTGTTGGGACACGGCGTAACTACAGCCGATAAGCGTGGTACAGCTGGCTACAAAAAATAATACCGCCAACTTCTTCCTGTTAACAATGAACCATTAACTATTAACCCTTTTGCAAGCAAAAAGCCCCGTAAAGTATATTACTCCACAGGGCTTCTGTATTTTATCATCAATAAATTATGCCAGGTTCTCAATAATGCCTGCAATGCCTTGTCCGCCACCAACACAGGCTGTTACCATACCATATTTTTTATTCAACCTTTTCATATCCTGTAATACCTGTATGGTAAGCTTGGCACCGGTACAGCCCAAAGGATGCCCCAGGGCAATAGCACCACCATTAATATTTACCCGGTCCTTATCGAGGCCTACCTCCCGTATTACCGCCAGGGCCTGCGAAGCAAAGGCTTCGTTCAGCTCTACCAGGTCAATATCAGCCAGGTTCATATTTACCTGTTTCAGTACTTTGGGAATAGCGGCTACAGGACCAATACCCATGATACGGGGCGGTACCCCAGCCGATGCGCAGGCTACCAGGCGACCAATTGGTTTTACGCCTAACTCTTTCACCATCCGCTCACCCATCACAATCACAAAAGCAGCACCGTCCGATGTTTGTGAAGAGTTACCGGCTGTTACTACTCCACCGGCCGCAAAAGCAGGCTTCAGTTTCGCCAGCGCTTCCAGCGAGGTATCGGCTCGTGGCCCTTCATCGGTATCTACCACATAGGTTTTTGTTTGCTTTTTGCCTTTTTCATTCACATACACCTGCTCTACATTGATGGGCAAAATGCCGCCTTTAAAATAACCGTTCTGTATCGCGTTAATGGCTTTCTGGTGCGACTGGTACGAAAACTCATCCTGGTCCTCGCGGCTTACATTATATTCTTTAGCCACTGCCTCTGCCGTAAGGCCCATGCTCAGGTAATAATCAGGATCATCCTTGGCTATTTCGTAAGAGGGTACGGTTTTCCAACCCGCTGTGGGCACCAGGCTCATACTTTCGGTACCACCGGCAATGATACAATCGGCCATCCCCATACGGATCTTGGCCGTAGCCATGGCAATAGTTTCTAAACCCGAAGCACAGTAGCGGTTTACCGTTACACCCGGCACATCAAAATTTAAAGCCCTGGCCGAAATAATACGGCCAAACTGCAGGCCCTGTTCGGCCTCCGGTACGGCATTGCCCACAATCACATCATCTACCTGCGATGCCTGTAACTGCGGTATGGTAGCCATCAGGCCTTTGATCACTTCCACTGCCAGGTCATCGGGCCGGTAAAACCTGAAACCACCGCGTTTTGATTTTGCCACTGCCGTTCTGTACCCGGCAACTATATAAGCTTCCTGCATATGAATAAGTTTTAAGTTATAGGTTTTAAGTTATAGGTTGTTGACTCCTATAAAAAATTTTATGGCCCCGGCTGCATTATTACTATCGTCACCTGTTGCGCCGTGTCCCAACAGTATTGTTGCGGGTCGCACACCTGTACTGCATTAATACTATTGGCCCAAATGCAGTACCCTGTATTTTTATCGTGGTGCATCAATGCTACTGGGCATTCTGCTGCGCCGCTCTCCGCAATAATAACAATTACAAAGACAAATAGTTGTTTATGCAACCTTCTATACCAAAAGTACAATTTTTATAATGTAGAAAAAAACTTTTTGTGTTGCCATTGTGTTGCGGTTCCTTTGCTGCAATATTTACCTGCCCTGCAGCTAAAACCCAGTTTTTATACAATCATGTACAATTTCTTCCGCAATATTTTATTTAACCTTCCGGCCGAAACGGCACATTATTTTTCCATGAACAGCCTGCGCCTGGCCTGCCATATCGGCCCGGTACGTAAATTATTGAAAAACAGGTTCAGCATAACGGACAAAAACCTGGAAGTAAAGGAATGGGGTATTAGTTTTAGCAACCCGGTAGGTTTAGCGGCAGGTTTTGATAAAAATGCCCGCTATTTACGCGAACTGGAATGCCTGGGTTTTGGTTTTGTGGAAATAGGTACGGTTACCCCCCTGGCACAGGCCGGTAACCCCAAACCCCGTTTATTCAGGCTGCCTAAATCCAAAGCCCTTATTAACCGTATGGGGTTTAATAACGACGGGGTTGCGGTGGTAAAACAAAGGCTGGAACAATGGCGTAATAATAACAAAAACACTTCTCTGATCATTGGTGGCAATATTGGTAAAAACAAAGTAACCCCTAACGAAGATGCCTGGAAGGATTATGAAATATGCTTTAAAGAACTGCACCCTTATGTTGACTATTTTGTAGTAAACGTAAGCAGTCCCAATACGCCGGGTTTGCGGGAGTTACAGGAAAAAGAATCCCTGGGTAAAATACTGCGTCACCTGCAAATGATCAATAACGGTAAGGCCTACGCCAAACCCATTTTATTGAAAATTGCCCCCGACCTCACGATGAGCCAGGTTGATGATGTGCTGGACCTTGCCCGTGAGATACAATTGGACGGATTGGTAGTCTCCAATACCACCATTGCCCGCGAACCTTTGGATGATAGCGAACAAACGCAGCAAACAGCCAAAGAAGCCGGTGGCCTGAGCGGCCTGCCGGTAAAAGAGAAGAACACGGCTTTACTAAAATACATTCATTCAAAAACCGGCGGCAGCATTCCCGTTATCGGCTCCGGGGGTATCTATACCGCCGAAGATGCACTGGAAAAACAAAAAGCAGGCGCCGGCCTGGTACAGGTATGGACCGGCTTTATTTATGAAGGACCCGGTATTGCCAAAAATATCTGCCAGGGGATTTTAGCAAGATCATAGTTAATAGTTAAAGGTTATTTGTTAATTGTCCATTATCAACTGTCCCTTGTCAATTGCTATGAACCATCAACTATGATCTATGAACTCCACAAAAAAGCCGCTCTGAAAAATTCAGAACGGCTTTGTTGCAGGAGTAATATGCAACAGTTTTAACCGAATAAACCACCTTTTTTCAATGTTTTGATGCTTTCGCCTATTTTAAATCCGTTGTGATATACTTCAATTTTATAATCTCCTCTCTGGAACGATTCCTGACGGATAGGGAAGGTAACAGGTTTACGTGTACCCTGCTCATACTCGATAGGTACTTTGGTCGTAAACGGACGGTCACCATCCATACGGGTTTGTAAAGAACCAGAGTTTAACTCGCTGTTAGAAATTACCTTACCATCAGGAGCTGTAACAATTACGTACAAATCAGCCGGGCCAGAAGTGGCGATCCTGTTCTCTACGTTAAATGATACATTTAATTTGTCTACTCTTTTTGCGGTAGAAGTAGTTTTTTCTTTACCGTTTCTTTTTTCATTGATTGGCGTAATGGCCATACCAGATGCACTAAAGGTAGAACCTACATCCACTGTTGATGCCAAAGCATCTTTTTCAGTAACGGTAGTTTGCAAATTTTGCTCTAATACCTGCTTCTCGCCGGTAAGCTGTGTATTGTTTGCGGTTAACACCTGGTTTTCGCCGGTAAGTTTAGCCACCTGCGACTCTAACGCGGCAATCTGACCATTTAATTCACTTACCAGGGCTCTTGCTCTTTTTAAATCGGCAGCAGTAATATTGTTACTGTTACGCAGTTTATTTAATTCAGCAAGGTTACCCTCAATTTTCTTTTTCATTTCGGCATTCTCGCCTTGTAGCTGATTGTTAGAACCGGTAATTTGGTCCAATCTTGCTTCAGCATCTTTATACAATGAGTCTAAAGCTTCTTTCTGAGACAAGTAGTTGGCCGATTCAGTTTGCGCAATCTCTACTTTATTGTTTTCGTTGTTTTTGTCATACAAAAAATAACCCCACGTGCCTAAAAGGCCAGCGGCTAAAACACCGATCAAAATGTTTTTGTTCTTGTTACCAGCAGGTTTGTTACTCGGGTTTTGCTCATACTGTGGAGTAGCCGAAGGATAGTTCGTGTTTGCCATATAAAAAGTTTTAATTTAAAAAATTTTAGCAGTTTTTACACTACATAAAAAATTGATTAAGAGGTGATGTTCTTTTTGTTTCACAACAATACTACTAATCTTGTTTTGGGTAGTATTTAATTGAAAATAAAGCGTTTATTTATGTTTTTATTAACCTTCACAAATACCGCTTTATTCAAAACCTGTTTACCAAAAGAACTTCGCTGCACCCAGTTTCGAAAACCGTGCCAATCTCAAAAAAAAATAGTTGACAACTTTTAAAATTCTTTTACCGGCTAAAAGCTCAATGCCTGTATCTTAGCAAATTATGTCGGTAGAAAATATTATTTCAGCGTGGAAAAAGAAGGAATTTAAGCCTCTTTACTGGTTAGAAGGGGAAGAGGAATATTATATTGACAAGGCTATACAGTACGCCGAACACGGGATTTTGCCCGAAAGTGAGGCTTCTTTCAATTTAACTATTTTCTATGGCCGCGATGCCAGCTGGCCCGATGTGGTGAACGCCTGCCGCCGCTACCCCATGTTTGCCGAAAGACAGGTAGTGCTGTTAAAGGAAGCCCAGTTTATGAAGGATATTGAAAAGCTGGAGCCTTATTTTGAAACGCCCCTGCCTTCTACCATACTCGTAATTGCCTATAAGGACAAGAAAGTGGACAGCCGCACCAAGTTTGCCAAAATGCTCAAATCCAAAGCGGTGATGGTAACCACCAAAAAAATGTACGACAACCAGTTGCCCGACTGGGTACAACAGATGGTTACGGCCAAGGGCCTTAGTATCGCGGCCAAGGCCAATGCTTTACTGGTAGATCATATTGGAAATGACCTGAGCCGGCTGGAAAAGGAAATTGATAAAATAACCGTAAACCTCCAGGGCCGTAAAAGCATTTCGGAGGATGATATTGAAAATTATGTAGGGGTAAATAAGGAATTCAATACGTTTGAATTACAGGCAGCCATTGGCAGCCGTAATATGGCCAAAGCCATCCGTATTATTCAATACTTTGAGGCCAACCCCAAAGCAGCGCCTATACAACTCATACTCCCTTCCCTGTATAGTTTTTTCAGCAAGGTATTTATGATATTCGGGGCGCCGGGTAACGATGAAAAAGCCATTGCATCGGCCATTGGTGTTAACCCATTTTTTATGAAAGATTATATGCAGGCATCCAAACTATACCAGTACCAGGGTGTGGAAAGAGCATTATTATTATTACACCAGTACAATTTAAAAAGTATAGGGGTTAACAGTTCGGGAGCAACCGATGCCGCCCTGTTAAAGGAAATGGTATACAAAATGCTGGGATAGCCCCTTTAACGGCCTGCTTTAATTACAGGCGGCAATATTTACTCACTGGTATTAATTAACTTTGGTGCATGCTCAGACGTACGTTTGAAATAGTTGCCGGCAGTTTCCGGATGGCCATTTTAGAACTTTGGAAAAATAAGTTACGTACTTTTTTATCCCTGTTCGGCATTACCATAGGTATCTTCTGTATCATAGGGGTACTGGCTGTGGTAAACAGCCTACAGCGTAATATTGAGAACGAGATACAATCACTGGGCAGCAATACCATTTATGTTGACAAATGGGATTACAGTGCCGGCGGCGACGGCGATTATCCCTGGTGGAAATTTGTTAACCGCCCGGTACCTAAGTTTGAAGAAGTTAAACTGATACAGGAACGTACCAGCTCGGCCAAGTACACCGCCTTTTGCCTGCAGACCACCGGTACAGTAGATTATAAAGGCAGTTCCCTCAACAATGTAAAACAATACGGCATTTCTGAAGAGTTTGAAAAAATTCAACCCCTGGAAATTGCTTTTGGCCGTTTTATTTCGGATGCCGAGTTCAACAGTGGCAGCCAGGCTGTTGTTGTAGGTAACGATATAGCCGAAAAGTTATTTGGCAATGCGGAACTGGCCGTTAATAAACAGGTAGTGGTGCGTGGTAAAAAAGCCAGTATTTGCGGCGTTATCAAAAAACGGGGTAAACAAATGATTGGCGGCTGGGATTTTGACCAGAGTATACTGATCACGTATAAATATGCCCGTACCCTGATGAACGAACTAAAGGCCGATCCTGTTATTATGGTGCAGGGTAAGGATAACCTTAGCAGTAAGGCTTTAAAAGATGACCTGTTTGGCACTATGCGGGCCATCAGGAAAATAAATCCCACACAGGAACCTGATTTTGCCCTGAATGATGTAAACGATTTTACCGATGCTATCGGCGGTTTGTTTGTAGGTTTAAATATTGGGGGCGCAGTTATCGGCGGCATTAGTTTAATTGTAGGCTTATTTGGTGTGGCCAATATCATGTTTGTTACGGTAAGGGAACGTACTGCACAGATAGGTTTAAAAAAAGCCATTGGCGCCAAGAAAAACGTGATCCTTACCGAATTCCTGCTGGAGTCGGCTTTCCTTTGCATCATCGGCGGGCTGATCGGCTTATCACTTGTATACGTTTTATCACTGATACTATCCGGCGCTCTCGATTTCCCCGTGTTCATTTCTGTTAGTAATATGGTCTGGACCTTTATCATTTGCGTAGCCGTTGGCATTATTGCCGGCATTGTTCCCGCCTCCCAGGCCGCCCGCATGGATCCCGTTGTAGCCATCCGCAGTAAATAAATTATCGTAATTTTGCAGCCTTAATTCAATTGACAATGGACAGTTGACAATGGACAGTTGACAATGGACAAAAGACAAAGATGGTCTTTTAACGGTTAACTAATAACGATTAACCATGAACTATGAACTAATACAATGAACAAAACAACGACCATATTAGCCATCGAATCGAGCTGCGATGAAACATCGGCAGGTGTTTGCCGTGATGGAAAAATTTTGTCCAATCGTATTGCCACACAAAAAGTGCATGAGCAGTATGGCGGTGTGGTGCCCGAACTGGCAAGCCGTGCCCATATACAAAATATTGTGCCGGTGGTAGAACTGGCCTTACAGGAAGCCGGGGTTACACTTTCTGACATTGATGCCGTAGCTTTTACCAAAGCACCGGGCTTAATTGGTTCTTTGTTGGTGGGCAGCCAGTTTGCCAAATCACTGGCACTGGCCTTAAACAAGCCTTTACTGGCTGTACATCATATGCAGGCCCATGTGCTGGCCAACCTGATTGATGATCCTAAACCTACCTTTCCCTTTTTATGTTTAACGGTAAGTGGCGGGCATACACAGATAGTACTTTGTGAAAGCACTTCACAAATGAAAGTGATTGGCGAAACCATTGATGATGCCGCAGGGGAAGCCTTTGATAAGGCGGCCAAATTATTAGGACTACCCTATCCCGGCGGACCATTGATTGATAAATATGCCAAAGAAGGAGACCCATTAAAGTTCAATTTTGCCGAACCCCGTATACAGGGACTTGATTTCAGCTTTAGTGGTGTTAAAACCTCTATCCTCTATTTTTTGCAGAATGCCGGTAAAAGCCATATGTACAAACCGGAGTTTTTAGCCACGGAAGAGGAGAAAAATAAATTTATACAGGACAACCTGGCCGACCTCTGCGCATCCATACAACACCGGATCGTAAGTATATTAATGAGCAAATTAAAAAAAGCGGCTGTTGAAACCGGCATCCGTCATATTTGTATTGCGGGTGGCGTATCGGCCAACAGCGGCCTGCGTACGGCCCTGCAGGAAGCCGGTAAAAAACATGGCTGGAAAACCTATATTCCCGATTTCCAGTATTGTACCGATAATGCAGGCATGATTGCTATTACCGCTTATTATAAATACCTGGCCGGTGATTTTGATAAGTTATCAGTTGAAACCACCGCCAGGGCAGAATGGTAGAAACCAATTTGCTAATGTGATAATTTGCTGATGTGCTGATAAAGCATTCATAATTCATTATTCATCATTCATAATTTATCATTCATAACTCATAATTCACCGCTCCGTTTGTCTAACAATTATTTCCAGTTCAAACAATTTAAGGTACAGCAGGACCAATGTGCCATGAAGGTGACCACGGATGGTTGTTTATTTGGTGCATGGGCTGCAAAACTGGCTGCGCAAGATTTTCCCGGCGCTAAAACAATTGCTGATATTGGTGGCGGCACAGGCCTTTTAAGTTTAATGCTGGCGCAGGAAACCAATGCGGTTATACAAGCCATCGAGATTGACTCTTCAGCAGCAGGGCAGGCAAATGATAATTTCCGTAACTCGCCCTGGAACGAAAGACTAACAGTTATTGCAACGGATATAAAACAACTACCGCTTACCGGTTATGATATCATTATCAGCAACCCGCCTTTTTATGAAAATGACTTACGGTCGGGAGCCGGCAATAAAAACCTGGCGCATCATGATGCCGGTTTGCTATTACACGAGTTGCTGGCCATCATCAAACAGCAATTAAATCCCGGTGGATTATTCTTTTTACTGCTACCCTATAAAAGAGAAGAAGAAGTGTTAAAACTGGTACAACAGGAGCAGCTGTTTGCCACGCAAATAACCAGGGTTAAACAGTCAGACGCTCATTCTTTTTTCCGGACCATGATCATGGGTACGACTACTGCAAACAGTTTAACACCCATACAAAACGAAATAAGCATCCGCAATAGTGACAATAACTATACGGATGCTTTTATGGCATTATTACAGCCTTATTATTTGTATCTGTAAAACAAGCAGAAAGCATAGCATCATCATTATTAAAAAGGCTGACGATTAGCGATATACTGCTGAACGGAGTGCCATAAAGAAAGCGGAATGCGAGACGCTTAAGGCTCAATGCCGAAAGCTGAAAGCAGACCAATTTACATAATGATCCATAGCGTTACTGCAGTACAAGTGTGCGCCCCTCAACAATACTGTTGGGGCACGGCGCAAGGAACGATGATAGTAGTGATACTATAGCTGGCTAACAAAAAATCAGGCTGTTATACCTTTAGCATAATCGGACAGGTAATCGTATGGCGATGTTAGTTGTCCGGCATGTGTAATGGTGGCCCTGTCCAGTAAAGGAGAGGAACCTTTTAACACATCTTCCAATACAAATTTTATCAGCTGTTCACCAAAATAACGCGATGCATCACGGGGCAGCTCATTGGGCAGGTTACCCACCGCCATTACGTCAATGGTATCAGCGTTGTAAGGTGCTGCTTTGGCCAGTGTTTTTTTATCAATGCCATATACAGGATCTTCAATGGTCTGATCGCCAACATTAATAGGCACTGAGCCATCTTCATCGTCTGTTATATCGGCTATGGTTTGTATGATAAAGTCTTCGGCAGCTACATCTGTTTTTTCAAACAAACGGGGGATAGTTTTATCCCAGTATACGCCGTTCATTAAAATATCGGTTTGCGCTGCATAGGGTAAAAATTTACAGCTGAACTGCTCCGGGTTTTCGTGAAATTGCTCACGGCTATAGGCTCCGGTTTCCTTATGTTGATACAGATCGGCTCCTTTTAACTGGGTGTATACCGGGTAAGCAAAACGGCGTCTTAAATAATCATCGGGCTCTACTTCATGAATGCCCATCAGGTTCATTACTTCAATAATACCGTGGGCAACCCTACCCGAACCAGTCACTGCAATTTTAACATTGGGTAAACGCAGTCCAAAGTAAGTATGTATCAGTTCCCTGAAGCTACGCTGTTTATACACCCTTTCCAGCTGGTATAAACCGGTACGGTTGCCATAGGCCATAATACCATTATGCGCCCCTACCACCCCGGCAAAAAAACCAAAGCCAATAATACGCTGGCCGTCCTCATGCTCCAGGCATTCGTAATCAATGAGTGTAATATTCTTTTCCAGAATGGCCTGTAACAATTTTTGGTTATAAGGCTGTTTTTTGCGTGTATGGGAGAAAAACAGGTAGGTTTTATTGGGAATCAGTTGTTGTACCGGAACTTCCTTTATGCCTAATAGTATATCGGCCTCGGC
This sequence comes from uncultured Terrimonas sp., assembly GCA_964445775.1. Taxonomy (GTDB): domain Bacteria; phylum Bacteroidota; class Bacteroidia; order Chitinophagales; family Chitinophagaceae; genus Terrimonas. Next base: position 21,715 of record CAYUMH010000016.1, on the reverse strand, counting down.
TACCGAATCCTTCACTTCCACACCGGCAGCTGTATATTCTTTATCGCTAAAACACCGGGTGGGTGAGCTTTCGGCTATTACTTTTACCTGGGGCAGGTTTTTATGTATCCATTTACATTGAGATGGTGTTAAAGCTACCCTGTTATCGGCCGGTGATTTCCCCTCCCTGATGAGTCCTATAATCTTCATATTTGTAAATTTGCAAGCGTAAATAAACAATCATTCAACAACTAGCCCGGTAAATTGTTATGGTTACCAGGATAATCTTACAAATTTACGATAACCCGGCCGGTTAAGCGGTATAAAACACCGGTTGATCATAAAATAATACAGCTCATGCAGGTATTGAAAAAAATATGGAAAACCATCCGTAACATACTGTTCCCGCCACGGAAATGCTGTAAATAGGCCGGCAGAGATATTTTTTACGGCGATTGCTGATTATTAACCGGAAATATGTAATATTGCAGCCCAATTCGCAGGTGCTGCCCAGGTGGCGGAATTGGTAGACGCAGCAGACTCAAAATCTGCCGCCGCAAGGTGTGCTGGTTCGATTCCAGTCCTGGGCACAGACAATCCTTGTAAACGAAAGTTTACAAGGATTTTTTAGTTTAAAGCAGTTCCCTTTTGTTCCGTTTTCTTTCGCTTTTAGCCGCCTTTTTTGGCGAACTATTGGCGAACAGTATGGCGAACACAAATTTTTTATCATGGGAATCACTATTGCCACAAAAATCTCCCGCAACGGGCTTAAAAAATGGTACTACTTTGAATGGGGCAAAGCTGCAGAGCAGCGTAGAGCCACTGGTATGTTTACATGGATAACACCAAAAAACAAGATCGAAAAAAATATAATAAAGAAACGCTATCCCTCTTGGATACCAAACTGGCGGAACTGTTCCTGCGGGCGCTTTGGTTGCAATGTACTATTAGTGCAGTTCTTATTTTTACAGGAACATTTGAGCAGATCCTGATTTATTGTGGAGTATTATTAAATATTACTTCCATGTTTGTAGTCGCCGGTGTTTTTATACTTCGTGCACCTACAACAAATGAAAAAAGTCATAACTATAGGAGTCAGTTATTTCCGTTATTCCAGCTTTTCTCTTTATTAGTTTCTCTTTGGATGATTGCTTTTGCTTTTATAGCTCACCCTTTCGAAACAATGGCAGGAATGAGTAATCTTGCTATTGATATAATAACATTTTACTGGCGTAACATTGTGAGCATACAAATAAAAGGTTGATAAAGTAAGTGTTATATAATAAAACTGGATATTGCTATTTTCTCAAATCTTAAAAAAATGTTCGCAATATATTCTGTGCTCCCGGCATGATAGCATAACTTCCTTTGAGTCAAGTTGATGTAAGTGTTAAGTTAATAGAAAAATCCAACGATTACTCTATAGCCTGTTTTTAATAATAGGTATACTGAAAAGACCGATTAGCTGATCCGCTGCTCCTGCATTTTGTCTGAGGCGGGCCCGTTTGACAAAAAAGACTAGATTAACATTGTTCTTTACTTTAGTTTCGCAACAAACTTTTCAATGCAGCCTGCTAAAAAGTCAGGATGATCTTCATTGGTCATTACAGATCATGATTGAATGGCTGTCGAAATATTTTTCGCTACTTTCCCTTCCGGCTTCTTTACGAACAACCCTTGTTCGCCTGCTCAATTGCAGCAGCAGATAAGGGATTTTAAAATTTTGCAGAGTTTGAAGTTGATAGATACCATTGGGTGTAATAATCGTTCGTAAGGAAAAATTTAATTTGTATTTTTGTTGCCTTCACATAATCGCCTGGTAAAATGATAAATACCGTAGGATGAAAACAGTCATTATTAAACCCCAATTGGAAGCACTAAAACAGTACATTCAGTATTTTCTTTTTTTCAAAAAGTCGGACAGTGTTTTTTTGAACTATACCACCTTCCCGAACAATAACCTTTGTCTTGCTATTTACAAAGAAAACAATGTTGATTATATCTCTAATACCACTGGTAATAGTTGTATAATAAAACAAGGGAGGAGAAATTTTGTAAGTAAATTGTATGGATTTCATAAAATGTCTTTTAATGTGGATGTAAACTCCCCGCTTGACCAGATTTGTATCGTTTTCCAGCCTTCGGCTTTACGGGCTTTCAGCAGTGAAAAATATGAGGATTTGATGTTTTTAGACAATGTGTCCGATATCTTTCCATTGGCAGATAGCGCTGTTTTAGAAAGAATATATGAAGAAACCGACTACTCAAAACGTGTCGAAATACTCGAACATTTGCTCTTAAGCAATTTGAAGTTTGAAATACCCAGTAAGCTGAAAGAAGCATTGTTTTTCATTTCAACCTACCCCGATGGCGATTTGAGTGTTGAAGTGCTGGCGAAGAGGCTTGAAATAAGTATGCCAACCTTATTCCGTTTGTTCAAAAACCATGTAGGACAAAGCCCTAAAGCATATTTAAAAACAATACGTTTCAGAAAGGTATTGAATGAAATGCTAAACAGGCAACATTCTTTAACAAGTATTGCCCATTTAAACCAATATTACGACCAGGCTCACTTCATACATGACTTCAAATTATTTTCAGGTTATTCGCCGAAACAATTATGTAGCAAAATTTCTGTGCAACAAAATGATTTAGCCTGGATTTACAACAAAAAATAGGTGTGAACGATTTTTACAATTCTGGACAGTTTTTTATCTATTTCTTTGTGCCGGAATATATTTTAAAGGTATAAGAGTTAGAACTGGAGTATAATGAAAAAGCTATTTATAATTGTATCTACGCTGGTTACAGCAGGAAATACATTCGGACAGGTAAAGTGCAACTGTGATGTAGCGCTGAGTAATCTAATTGCTAAAATAGAAAATGACTATCCCGGGTTTGAAGAAAAGACAAAAGATAAAGTCCTTTATAATAGCGTTAAAAAGCAATTAACACAAGACGCAAAAGCAGCTGAACAATCATGTTTTGAAGTGTTAAAAAAATATACTTCGTTTTTCAGGGATGGGCATATTTGGATAAACCCTTCAACTAACATAAACCAAAAAGGCAATGTTACTACGGCGCTTATAAATATCGATATGGATAAATTCCGGAAGCGATTAAAAACTAACAAAGATCCTATTATTGGAATATGGAAAAATCGTTTTGAATGGACGGGAGGAGTCATGTATGAAATAGGGGTTACTAAAAATGAAAACAATGAGTATATTGGCTTCGTTATTACTTCAAACTCCGACTTTTGGAAGCCGAAAGAAGTTAAGTTCAGGTTATTGTCAGATGGTACATTTGAATTCTACTCCTTTGATAAAACCCTAAAGACCGGCGCCTATGAAATTTCTGATGGCCAGATTATCTACTTTAAAGAGGCAAGAAGCTGTTTTGTAAAACAGGACGCAGTCCCGGTATTATCAGAAAAACATATCAGGGGTAAAGTGGGAGGATTATACGGATTTTCGATAAAACAACTTTCCGCTAAAACTACATCTATTACACTGCCGTCTTTTGATTATCCGTTCGTGGAAATTATCAACGATTTGATTAAAGATAGTCTTCACCTGATGGAGGATAGCGAAAACTTGATTATTGATATCAGGGGGAATTCGGGTGGCACAGACAATGCGTATCAGGAATTGCTACCTTATATTATGACTAATTCAATCAGAACTGTGGGTGTTGAATATCTAGCTACACAAACCTTGATTGATGGGCTGGAAGGTTATATAAAAACAATAAATGATAAAAAAGAAATGGAAGAGGAAATAAAGAAGGTGCGGGGGTGGATCAGCAGTTTCGAAAATAATAGGGGCAAATTCGTAAACCTGAGTGATAATTCATTTTCTGTACAGGCGGTGGATGTAGCTAAAAAAAGTCCGGGAAACGTTGTGGTTATGATTGATAAAAGGGTGGGAAGTGCTGCCGAAAACCTTGTGCTGCGCGCTAAACAAAGTAAGAAGGTAAAGGTAATGGGAACCGTAACATCTGGAGGGCTGGATTATGCTGCTGCACGAATGTTTAACTTTGGATGCCCCGAATATCTTTTACAATTGCCTACGTATCGTTCGTTACGATTACCTGATTTTCCTATTGATAATATTGGACTACAACCAGATATTTTTATGGACAGATTTGTAAAAAATTGGATACAGTATGCGGTTGATTATTTGGAGAATTGAAAATGAAGAAATGAATAATCGATTTATTGGTAATATTTTCTTCGCCAGTGCTTTTTCTGTTAAACTACAACTAAACAATTACTTTTTCTCTAATTGAGTTATTTTTTACAAGTTTAAATTGTAAGGAAGACAGGCTACCGAAAGGAGAAACTTAGACATTTACGATCAACCTGTTTAAAGAATCTGTCTTTGTGACATAAAAGAGTTGCTATAAGCGCTAAGTCATTGGTAAAATATTTAGACATTTGTCTTGGCATGCGGAAAAGAAGATATTAAGGGGCTTCAAATCATTAGATGGAAGGCTTTTTCTTTTAGAAATACCCCTATCGGACGATTTTTGGAAAAAATAATGATTTTGTCAACCCAGTCCTGGGCACTAAAAAAGACAAGTTGATTTTTCAGCTTGTCTTTTTTTATTATTCCCTATACTAAACCCAACCCAGGTTTATTCCAATATTTATTAGCCGAATTACTTTCAATAACTATGATCTACATATTGCTTGTTACCGCTTGAGTTAATAAAATAACATCCACCCTTCGGGCCCCTATAATATTTTCTGCGTGGTGCTGCATTAGCTGCTCTCATAGCACGTTCTTCTTCAGCAGCCGCTTTTTTTAGTTGTGCGGTATAAGCCGCAGTAGGGGTAAAGTCATAATATCTTCCTCTTTGCAGCCTCATGCTATCTTCTTTTGATGGCTCCAGTTCTTCCCAATCTATGGCTATATCGTCTCTCAATAAATAACCGCTGTGCTCACCAAAATCTATTTGTACCCAGTCCTCCTTATCCTCTACCTCATAAGCTCTTATATAACTTAGCCGGTGTATTTTACCAATGCCGGGTGATTTAACCTCGGGCCTGCTACGCACGGTTAAAGAGTCGCCGCTAACCCATGCGAAATCAGCTTTTAATTTGGCAAAAAATTCTTTTTCTTCAGCTGCTTTTTTTTGAGCCTGTTCTTTCTGTCCCATCTCCTCATTAAGTTCTTTAAACGCTTTCATTTCATCGCGGTAATATTGTACGGGGAAGCCGGAATTTTCCATTTCAATTTTTTGACAATACCCTTCGATGTTTTTATAGGGGTCACTGCTTATATAGTTAGAAGAGGTTCTGTATAAATCGGGCAACCTATTTAATTCGTGTTGGGCAAAGGAAATAAACCCGAGCAGCTTTGAACCAAACTCCGTCTCCGGCACCCTTAACACAGTGATCTCCTTACCGTCAACGGTTTTCTTTTTAAGCCATTGTGTAAAATCGGTTGTTTGTGTCCTGGCCGCAATGGTAAACAGAAGAAGGGGTATTAAAACAGTGATGAAGGTTTTCATATGATATGATTGAAACGCCAAAATAAAAATTAACTACCGGATTTGCAAGTGAAGGGCAGAGCTGCCCCCATAGCTGAATATACCGGATCACAAAAATACTGTCTCCCGGTTCAAACTATTCACAAACGGTTGTACCACAGCAGATACGACGCAAATTAATGTTATTGAAGATTTTACTACAGTAGCAAATTACGTTTTGCAATTATATGTAAAATAACAGGTATTGATGTATTTACAGGCATGAGAAGTCGGAGCCATCAGAAAACTCAATACACAAACAGCGGCCCGTGTGTATTCTATGCCGGGCAACGTCAATATATCCGGCTCGGTACTAAACTAAAGGGTAGTTTTTTGCGAAAAGTAGGATAGTTGTTTGGTCACGTTTTTTGAGGCGACTAACTTGTTGTCAGAAAAGCATATTCTTTTGCCCCTGATATATGCTGACAAGCCGAATGAGTGAGTGATAAATTCTTACGAAGGTTTTTAATACCGATAAGGATATGAACAATCCTATCCATGATAAAAATTGTTCATATTATACTTTACCTGACAAGTGTAACTAAATCAAAATAGTACTGTAAAAATATTCATGCGCAGAATTGCCGGAGTTTACCCTCGATAAACCGAAAGATAAAAATATGGAGGAGGTCGTTATTTACCTAAAAATACCACTGTAATCTTCTCACAGTGTAACAATGAGAGGAATAACCAATTAAACGAAACAACATGAAAAAAGTAACTCTTTCTGTAGTTGCTGTTGCAATTTCTTTTATGGCATTTGCCTTCCTTCCTGCCGGCAAAAAAAACGCAATCAGTAATAATGTTATTTCTGAAATGGACGCAGCAACAGGAACCTGCGATTCGCGATACCAAAACCATAACACCTGGGAAAAATGTGACCGCGTTTTTACTGAAGATCTGGAGCCAATAGGCGGCGGATTCCAGGCACAGAACGAAGTACTGGATAAATATTAATATTCATCCGGCCTGCAGCATAGTTTTCCGGGTGTGAAAACTATGCTGTTTTCATTTTAAAAACACTACAATGACACAAGTTGTAAAAATCGGATTTCTATTTATCTTTTCCGTCCTGTCAATCGGAACAAAAGCACAATCGAATAATAAACAAATCGTCAAAATAACCTATGTCAATTCACCTGTCAGTCAATACAGGATGACGGAAAGTGATATGCGCCGTACCGCTACAAAAGCATCTGTTCATGAATTTATGCAAGGGATAACAAGTTATTATAGTTTGTACATTAATCTCAAAGACAGGTCATCCATATACATACTTGACTCTACCACCCAGGTGAGACCTATAGGCTGGGAAAACCCGAAGGTAAGTGCCGCATTGGTCGACACCGTTCTTTTTACCGTTAAATCACCGGAAAATCAGACCTACAAACATGAATGGATCATGCACCAGACTTTTTATTCAGAAGGCCAGGTAGGCGACATTCAGTGGGATTTATCAAACGAAGAAAAAACGATCAGTGGAATGAAATGCAAAAAAGCAACTGCCCGTGATAAATATCCCATGTTAACCGTATGGTACACCAAAGAGTTGCCTATATCCAATGGTCCGTCCATTTACCAGGGATTACCCGGTTTAGTGGTATGGGCAGAAGATTATTTCCGCACCATTGAAATGAAAAAAATTGAATATACGGCTGATATGGCCCAGTTTAATAAACTATACAGCTCATTAAATAAAAACTTCTCAGAAGAAAAGAAAAAAGGAAAACATTATAATAAGGAATCCTTATTAATCGTAAAAAAGGGAGATCTGGCAAAAGGCAGTTATGAATATTTTCACGGTAAACCTTATACCAAATAATTAAAATCATATTGGTAATGAAAAAAAAATTATTGATATTACTTTTTTCGTTGCATTTACTGCTGATCTTCTTCCAGGCATTTTGGGCTACAATAGACGGCTACTGGATATACCATTACAACCACAGGCCCAATATACCAATATTGGGCCTTTTAAAACAAAACCCCAAAACCGAATTATATTATATTTTATCCGGAACCAATACCGGTTATGGCTTTTATGGTATTAAAACATCTTCCAAAAAGTTTTTCCGCATTACCTATTTAGATTCCGCCGACAATGTGTTGCAATATAATCGGCATTTCAATCTTGTTACCACTAACGGCGCATCACGACTGGAAGGTTACGCATCGTTTTTAGCCAACCTGATCGCTGACACCCAAATAGAGAATAATGATTCCCTTACTGCCAGGATAAACTCCTCCTTTATCCAGTTTAAAAAAAATTATGTGATAAGAGCGATTAAATGGTTAGGAAGGAAAAACGAAGGCAATATTGCTAATTGTACGGCATACAAAGTTGAACTGCTAACAGTTATTCCCAAAAACATCTGGCATAGTAATCACAAAAAACAACCCGACATGTATGTTATCCAAGAAGGTTTTTTCCGTGTTCAATAAAATAAATTATTTTTTTAGCAGCCCATATAATGAAAGGAGTTTTTTAACTTTCTTCAGGACTGCCGTAAGCTTAGTAGCACTCATTGAAATTGCTTCGCTGGCAATTGACCTGCATTTGTTTTTCTCCTCCTCAGGAACTTTGATCCCGCAGGAATTAATGTATTTACAAACAGAATATTTTAAATACCTGCATCCGTTATACCAATTTCTTGAACGGAACAACCTCACAGAATTTTTCTACCAGGCATCGACCATTACCTATGCATTATCCTTATTATTTTTACTCATGGGGTTATTTACACGGTATGCCGCCATTTTAGCTTTACTGTTACAAATCATCATCTTTAAAAGTTTTTCCAACTTCAATTATGGGTACGACAGTTTTTTAACCATGTCATTGTTTTATTGCGTGGTTTTCCCGGTAGGACAATACGACTCCCTCGATACAAGGATCTTCAAAAAACAAAATCAGATCATTTTTAATTACAGGCATGTTTTGCAGGTTCACTTAGCCATCGCTTATTTTTTTTCCGGGATAGCAAAATCATTAGATACCGGGTGGTGGAACGGAGAATCGGTATGGAGAGCTGTTGCTTCTGTTGACAATGACTTTTACTCCTGGCCACCAGTTTTATTCGTAATAGTCAGTATTGGGACGGTATTGCTTGAAATCTCGTATCCCTTTTTGATAAACATAAAAAAAACAAGGCTATTTGTCTTAACGGGTATCATCCTGATGCATGTGGGCATTGCTGTTATGATGGAATTATATGCTTTTTCAGCCATAATGATTGTTTGGAACCTGTCGGCATTTGGCAATATTTCTATAAAACCCAAACCTGTCAATGAGGCCGTTACTATTTAACCTTTTTTTTATATTATTTACTACAATTGTCCATGCACAGGATAAAAAGATCAACGGGATCGTAAGAACAATCAACAATACACCTGTTTCTTTTGCCAATATCATTGTAACCGATACAGCGGCTTCATCCAAATCCTTAACCTACACAAGTAGTAATAACCAGGGGGAATTTTCTATCACCCTACCCATATCCATTACCCGTATTATTGTAAACATCACGGCCATCGGCTATAACGAAAAAAACCTTACACTGAATACAGATACAATACAAGCACTGAATATATATTTAGATACCAGTGCTAAACTGCTGGAAGAAATTATTGTAAAAACAAAGTCGATAACAGATACATTAAACATCGGTATCGACAGCATGTCGCTAACAAAAGATGCAACCTTAAGGGATATTCTTAACAAAACTGAAGGGGTGCTTGTCAGTAAAGAAGGCGGTATATCTTTTCAGGGCAAACAAATTAATAAAGTTTTAATCAATAATAAAGAAGTCTTTCTCAACCAAAATAAGATCGCATTGGACAATCTTAATTATGAGATCATGGATAATGTGCAGATCATTACCAATTATAAGGATAAGTTTACGCTTGATTTTAACCGCATACAGGATCCCGTTATTAATATTAAAACCAAATCATCATTTAAAGGAGTTATAAAAACACAATTCGACCTGGGATATGGTTATAAAAACAACTATGCCATAAAAGCAAAAGGTTTTTATTTTTCCGACAAATTAAATGTCTTTATTACTTCCAACACCAACAATGCAGGCCAGAAAGAGTTGAGTGAATCGGATGTGAGTTCTTCATTTGATGACCGGTCATCTGGGTGGTTAAAGAACAGCTTAGCGCCATTTTTTATAGAAAACTTCCAGGTGAAAAGAAATTTCGTTAGCAATAGCAGCCTTACTTTCAGGTGGCAAACAAATACTAGTAAAACAGGCCTGGTTTTTTTTCATGGAAATGTCAGAACTATCCAGGAAACGTTAAACACAACATTTATAGCAGATACACTAATAAAAAAAAGCCTCTTAACAAACTCGGATAATGGATTTTTCCTAAGGCCTACACTTAGCTATAGCAAAATCCTTTCTCCGAAATCAGTATTCCAAAACACATCCAGCATTATCTTTTTACGTCAGCGTCAATCCAGAGATAATACGGATACATTATTTGTACCGGCCGTTGTATCTTTTAAGGAACAAACGAATGACAGGCCCCGGTCCTTTGCATTAACCAATACCACCAGGTATACAAAACTATTAAACAGCAAAACCGCACTCGAACTAAATGCCAGTTACCTGTATGAAAGCAATCAGAAAAACCTTTTATCAAAAGTGGTGAATAACACTATCATGGAAATTGAACAGTATACTTCTCTCTCCAAACAATTTATAACCTTTTTTGCAAACCTGAAACTTCGTTTCCCCAAAAATATAAATTTAAACGCAGGACTGGCCACCTCGGTTAATAACGAAAAAACCAGGCTTAATTTTATTACTTCGCCACATTTGGAGAATGCGATAGTAAGAAAGGTTTTCTCAATAGAAGCGCCCGTTACTTTAGCAGGCTCCTTCCGAAAATGGGATTACAGTTTCAGAACTGTTCCGGTATATCTGCATATAGGAGATCGGCAAAGCCGGGGATTTCTTAAAATGTCACATTCGTTAATACATAATTTCGAAGCCCAAAATAACTTGCTATTCGGATTCACCCGTAATTATCGTTTTTTTGACCTCCATTCATTATTTGACACTGTTATTCAGACCTATAATCTTAAAATCATTAGCCCTACCCCTATCCAGTATGATTTTTCAGTTAAAGAAGACGCTTCAGTCAGCTGGTTTAATTCAAATGCCGCAAAGGCCAAAATGATTTATTTCACTTACAATCTCACAAATGAAAGAAACTCACTGCAAAGAATATTCGACTCCGTTTCCGCAAACACATTCTATTATTCCAATAGGGTATTTGCTCAAAACCGTACACATACCGTAAATGCCGGTGGCAGGAAGAATTTTTATATCGGGCGGGCTTATCATCGATTTGATATTGGCGCGGGAATAAAATTTACATTTAATAATTATGAAACTTTCGTCAACCATGCCGTAAAAGCCAGTAATACTTCCTGGGAACCTGTTATTACCTGGGGGCTTACACCCAGAAATAGCATACTGAAAACGATTACCGGGCGGTCGCAATGGAAACAGCAGTACTTTAATATTGACAAAGAAAACATAAATAAACAGACTGTATTTACGAACCAGCTATCGATCGAGTCCCTCATAAAAAAGATATTCTGGAAAATAGAATACAACCATCTTTTTTACAAATTACCTGGCCGCCAGTTTCATGTGCCCGATTGCGATCTCAGCTTCAAGTATGAATTATCAGAAAAAATAGCCTTTTCCCTGTCAGGCCGTTCCTTGCTTTCACTCTTTGAATTAAACAACTACAATTTTGTAAATATAATATCCGACGGGAACACCTTATCCCAGGTTATAACCAACAACAATCTTGGTTACTTTTTATTCATTATGTCATTAAAATTATAACCCCTTAAATGACAAAAGATCAGAAAATAATTATTTATGATGGCGAATGTCGCTTTTGCCGCGCATTTACAACCTGGAGTAGTAAAAAAAACAACACATTTGCAGCTATTCCCGTTAAAAGCAAAGAAGCCAGAAAGCTTTTAAGAGAGGCGGGGATTCAGTTTGTAAGCCTGCAAACCATCTATCTTATTGACAGTATCAATGTCTATAAAAAATCGGCAGCCGTTTTCAGAATTTTAGACAGCATCGGGTTTCCCTGGAGGGCCATTGGACTTTTTAGCATCTTACCTTTAAAATGGACAGACTACCTCTATGATACTTTTGCCAGGTACAGGTACCGTCTTTAATCAACCATACTTCATATTCCCCGGATCACACCCATTCACCTTTAATCATGTTTCAATATTGCTACTATCTACCCAAATGAGTAGTTTTTATACTTTTCTCTCTTATCCGGCTATTCTTTTATCATTAAACTTCTAGCTTACAAAAAACACATGATGCAACCATTACTACCAGACAACTTCTATATTTCGAGTTTAAAAAGAACAGAAATCAGGGATTTGCTATACTTCCTGGTTGCCCAAAACTATTCCCGGTCGGGACAGTCAAGCCATATAAACACAAACTTTGACATGGAGATCAATAACCTGTTCAAGGAAGATCAGGCTTTATTTGATCACTCCGTTTATTATATCCTGAAAAGCAGGAAAGACCGTAAAATTTACGGCTCAATCAAAATTGCTTATTGGGACAGGATCTCCAGCCTGCCCATTGAAAAATTATTTGGCCTTAATGTACAAAAGATTATCCCGGACGGAACTTCCCATATCTGGCATATTGCACGTTTCGCAATATCTAACGATATTCCCTGTTGCAGGATCACCATTCTGAAGAAATTATTATTCAATGCTTTTTATCCTGTTTATAGTAAAGGCAACGGGCTGATACTGGCAGAGTGCGATAAAAAACTAACTAACGTCTTAAACCAGATTGGCATAAAAACCCATGTTTTAAAAGAATCTATTCAATACCTGGGGTCAGAAACTGTACCCATTTATATAAAATCTGAATGGCTGAAAAAATTTATCCTTTCCAACAGGCAAAGGTATTTTTCAACCATCGACAATAACCTGAAGCTTTTTGAACATTTTGGAAGAATGTATACACCCTTACAGAAACAAGGGTTAGGAGAACAGTTTTTTTATTAACAACCTGACCTCTGTACAAAATGAATAGAGCGGCCTAAGTATAAGCAGAAATAAAAAAAATTATTACAACAATGCCAGGTCTATCGCAGCTGTAATAGCTTCTGTAATATTTTTCACTTTAAGCTTGGTAAAGATGCTCTTTTTCCGAAACTTGATAGCATCAACCGATAAGAAAGTCCTGGCGGCGATTTGTTCTGTTGTTAAACCCTGTGCCGATAGTATTAAAACTTCCTTTTCCCCTTTATTTAACCTTGCCCGTTCAATCTCTTCCCAGCTATCGGTAACGAGGTTAAATTGAAAGGACTTATTTAACTCATCGCTTTTAAACCTGATATTACCGGCCTCATTATTTGCCGACAGTGATACAATGCATAATGCGATCCAGGGGTTTCCGTTCCGATCCAGGAGAACCGGTTTAAGCTTATGATTTACCAGCATTAAATTTCCACCCGGCTGGGTTAAATGAAAATCATATGATATAGAATACTTTGACCGTAACTCAATAGGTAGTTTATCAAAAAAAGAAAAACCAACCTCATTAATTTTAAGTAATAATTCCAGGTCCTTTTCAGGAACATTTTTCATATAAAACATATATCCATCTCTTAACACATGCTCAGGCTTATTACCGCAAAGAAATATGGGGTTATTGGATACATAGATAAATCCACGTTTGTAATAATCAATTAAATAAATACTTTGATAAGTGATTTCACTCAGGGATCTGGCAAAATCAATAAGATGTTCCACCTTTTTATGATCAGTCTCAACAAAAGGTTTATCCACCTTTACGGGTTTGAAAAAGTCTTGAATTTTAATATTCATTACAAAGGCAGTCAGGTTAGTCGCCAGGGGCCAGGTTTATACTAATTAATATGCATATTAAATATACAAAAAATGTTTCACGAATCCATTTAACTGTATTAATCCCGTATTGAAAGGTAATAAAAATCAGGAAATTGTTTATAACTCTTCGATGTTGCTATATTGAAAATAATATTACTAACCATACCCGTTAATAAACTTACACCAACAGCTAATTGGGGCGGGGAACTGATATGCATTATCTTTTCATATTCTTTCAAAAAAGACGCCAGCCATGCCGATGGTATTTTCCTGTCTGCCAAACCGTTTAATATATATTCACCAATTTGCAATTCCGTTTTATCATTCTTTCCTATTATATTTTTTTTTGTCCCGGCCGTAATGACAGTTACAAAGCCCGCCCAGCCAAGGTTAAACGGATGCACTACCGGTATTCCTTTTTCACAGCATAATTCATCAAAGAGAGCAGGTACACCTGAATCGAAATCCAGGGCATTTATAGCAACATCATGATCAATCTTTAATTCCTGCAGGTTTGCGGGCGTAATAAACTCCGAAACAACCTCAATTTTTGCCAGCTGGTTAATATCCAATAGTCTTTTTTGTAATGTCCGGGCTTTTAACCTGCCGATATCAGCTTCAATATAATTTTGCCTGTTAAGATTAGCTAATTCCACAACATCGCCGTCTATAAGCGTCAGATCTTCAAAGCCCAGCCTGAGGAGACCTTCAGCTATAGCACTGCCGATTCCGCATCCGGCAAGCAGTATCCTACAATCTTTTATCTGCCGCTGATCTTCATCAGTAATATGAATTTCATTTTTTTTATAGCGCAATTCCATTGATTTTTAGTTTTATGTACACCCCTGTAAAAACATAATATTTCATCAGCTGGACTCTCTTTCAACATGCTATTAAAGTTACAAAAGATTAAAGGCAAAGTATATTTTTTTTAATAGCCTTTAATGATAGCATACAATAAAATACAGCACTTTATACGAAACTATTTCACGATTATTGACACCGTAATTTCATTCGAAGACAAGCAATCCCAGATGCATCATAACTAAAAACTATTGATGCTTAAAACAAATTTATAAAAAGATAAGAAAGCTTCCCCTTTTGCTCCTGTTCACAGCAGCCTCAACAATATCCAGTTAAACCTGGATATGCTTTTGCTCTACCAAACAGATATATAAACTTCCCCACTATCACTTTCTTTAACAATTTGCAGTACTTCTTTATTTATGAGTACCAATAAAGAATCTTAAACAGCCATCCGGAATCTTATTTATAAACTTTTTCATGGACACAATATGTTTTGGTGTTAATGCTCGGGTAAGGGGAACTTTGTATTTATCAGCATCAAATTCAATGGCAAAAGTCTTATTAGTCCCTAAAACTCTTCTGCATTCCTCCCAAAGGTGATTTGCGTGCCCGGTAAAAGGCGCCTGCATAGCTCCGATTAACGGCGCAAGTATCTGCACCTGGGTCGACGACAGTTCAGGTTCCTGCTTACTGTTCTTAATCAAAATGACCCTGATCCTGTCAGGATTGATAAGTTTACCACTCGTTTTTAAATAGTATACCACATCGAGAGCCGTAGAAATACCATAGTTTTCATAATAGCCGCCATCCACAAATTGATCCTTATTTTTAAACCCAATATGTGATGCCGCACTTACAAAAGGAAAAAGCTCTGATAAATTAACAGCTTCCCTGTACCGGATATCCTTCCTGGCAATGCCGCAATCAAAAGAAGTATCCTGTAAAGGCTTAATCGCATTAGGAAAAAAACTTTCACTTCTTGTAGGGAAGGGCGTAATAACGGTTCTACGACCACTATTGATTTCAAATGTATTGATTAAATGAACAGGTATCTGTCCCATTTTCCTGATAAAATATCCCTGAAACATGTCAGGCTCAACAGTATCCTTTCTTGTCCATGGGTAAAAAGTTCTTTTCCAGTAACCGCCAAAGCCAGAAAATTTCTCCCCTTTAAGTGCCTGCTCCAGAATGTAATCATATTCCTTCCTGATCCGGTAATTCCTATCATGAAAACCATTCGTTGGTTTCGATTTTGTTACCCAATCTCTCACATTCGATACAGCTGACCCCAATAATGTTTCAGCAGCATCGCCCAAAAGAAGACCAAAAGCACCACTTGAGTTATAATTCCTTTGATAAATAATATCTAAAAAATTAGAGTCATTACTGATAATATGATTTTCCCGGCCTTTTATAAAATTAAATGCCCCAACCGTACCTCCCGACACAGTGCTGTAACAAAGTGTCCTGTCCCATAATCCCTTGTAAACAGTATCCAACTTATTCAAAACAGCCGCGGTAATATATCCTGCCCTTGATCCTCCACCCATGGCGCAAATAATATATACATGCCCCAGTGAATCGATGGCATTAATTTTTTTAATACGTTCATTCAAAGCATCCTCAAGTGATGGTTTAAATTTTATATCCTTCTGCACTTCTGCAAAAGGAACAGTAAACTGTTTGACCCTGTTAATAAAAGGCAGTACTAAAAAAAGTGCAGTAGCCACAAAGCCAATACTTCGTAAAATCCGGCTTTTTCTTTTCTGACTCTTATTACGGATACAGTTGCGCCAAAAATCCAGGTAGAATATGAAGAAGCTAAAAATAATCATTAAAATAAAAAGTGTATTGGTGGCATCAAGAGAAGGAGCCAGAAAGTAAAACACAGATATCAGTAAAGCCGATATGAATAAAGGCATATAGAAAAAAAAGGAATAACGAGCATTTTGGGGGCTAAGCATCCGCTCGACCATCAGTTTGATATTTGCTGAGTGTTTGGGTTCCGTATTCACCGGAGAAACAGTATCTGATCCTTCAATTACGGCTTCAATATGCGGAGCAAGCGTAACTCCTGAATTGGTCTCATCACTGAAAAACAGCAAGCGAAATACAACCACACTCGAAATAAAAATAAAGACTCCTACAATAAAAGGCTGGATTTTTGCTCCAAAAGAAAATGCCGATACCATTAAAGCAATCAACAAAACCCAGCCAATAACATATATCAATATCTTTAAGTAAGTATTCCTGATCTTTTTCTCCGCCTTTTCTATGCCATTTTGTAATCTGGAGCGGGCTGCTCTTCTTTTAATAACTGTAAACAATCGAACCAGTAATAAAAAAATACCAAAGGAAACAATATTAATGGTCAGTATGCCGATACTGATATCTTCCAAACCAACCTGAATAAATGCATTACAAATAATCAGGAATGGCAGCATGGCCACAATCGCAAGCAGCTTTGTTGAAAGGTAAAATCTTTCAAAATTACTTTTCGTGTTTTCTATTCTTTCTAGAGAAAACAAAAAGAAAGGAATGGCCCAGGTTGACAAGCTTAATAAAAAAGTGCATAAAAACAACCATAAGTAGGACAATAATCTTTCAATATAACTTGTTTTGTTGTAGTTGATCGTTGTCAAAAATGTATCAATCGTATCCCGGCCGATTGGTGATAAAAACAAAAGTCCCCAAAGCGAAAAAAGCATCAGGTAGGTATACCAGTTTAATAAAATCACCCTCACAAGAGAGGGCAATATCTTTCCTGAAAAATCAAAATCATCAGGCAACACCACTACGTTTTTAATAATCCTTTCAACGGTTTTTTGAAAATGAGGTCTGAGCAGGTAAATAACCAATGTAACAAGGATCGCTTGTACAAACAGGCTGGAGAAAAAATTCATATATGTCAGTTTAAGGTTAATGAAATGTTTTCAGCCAGGGTAGACTTAGAGAAAAAATCATAAATACAGGAAACAGTAGTTTTCCACAGGGGCGAAAAAAAATCAGGGGGAATAAAATAGTCAACACTAATTTAACTATAAAAATAATAACCACCAAGAACCCATCCCACATATTTTAACCTATAAGAATTGACGTAATACTTTATATAATATCATAATGTATAGACCTTATTCTTAAAAGATATTTTCCTGGTGATAGAAAGGTAGTTTTAGTTATAGCTATATATAACTTATTAAATAACAGTTCAATACCTAAAAACTATTAACTTAAATAGTAATATGTTTTAAATCAAAGGGCCATGTATTTGAATACCTGGCCCTTTGATAACTGATTACTTTTTTGAAGCACTAATGTACATGCCCACCGGCATTGCTCAGTTTAGCATTTACAAAAAAAGCGCCCTTCACTACTATACTAGCTCCTTTCGGTATTTCCGTTACAAAAGTAATAGCAGTATACCCCATATCAGACACACCTTTCAACACTTCTATTTTTTCAAAGTTTGTCCCTTCTTCATGTTGCTTTTGCCCTCCCTCTTTTTTATGATCATGACCATCCCCCCCTTCTTCTTCATGATCATCAGCTTTTTTGTCAGTAACTACAAAAATATAATACCTGCCATCCGCATTAACAATAGCATCATTAGGTACAGCCGGAGTGGTTACATTATTCAGGCTAACAATGCCGGTAATATTCATACCATCTATCAACCCGTTTTTATTGCCGTTTACTTTACAATGTACCGCTATTGTTTTACTGTCATTTTCAAAAGAAGAGCCGATGCTGAAGACGGTGGCATCATATTCCGTAGTGGGGTTATTGGTTAAAGTAAAATGTATGGTTTGGCCAACCTTCACCTGTGGCAGGTCTTTTTCAAAAACCTGCAGATCCAGGTGCAGGGAACTGTTATCAACAATCTCAATTACCGGGGAGGACACATCTACATAACTGCCTATTTTGGCAAACACATTACTCACCGTACCGCTTAGCGGGCTGCTTACCACCAGGGCCGATTTAAGATTACTATTGGATATAGTATGCGGATTTATACCCATCAATTGTATCTGTTGCTGCAAAGAAGCTTTACGGGTACGCAGGCTGTTTAATTCGGCCGTAGCAGTTTGTAAGTTCTTACCGGCGCCGGCATTGCCTTCATTTAAAGCCTGCTGACGTTGTAACTCCTGTTCGGCAAAAGTAATTTTACTGCCGATGGTCAGGTACTCCTCCTGGAACTGGATAAACTGCGGGTTGGCGATGGTTGCAATCAGCTGGCCTTTTTTTACATAATCGCCGATCTGCACATTTAATGATTTCACCACACCCCCATATAAGGAAGTAGCATTGGCTTTATTATTATTGGGGACTTTCAGCATCCCGTTGGCACGGATGGTCGCCGTAAGCTCTTTGTGTTCTACCACTGCCATTTGTATACCTGCTGTCTTTATCTGCTCCTGCGTCAGGGTAACAATAACAGGTTCAACCGCTGTATTATTTTCTTTTATACCTGCCGTTTCTTCCTGCTCATTATGCTGCTCTTCCTTTTTACCTGTACAGGCAGCAAACAACAAAGCAACTGCAAGTATACTGGTAACAACATGTATTTTATTTATACAAAGTTTCATACAAATTACTGGTTAATAAATGAATAAATAGTAATAACCGATTGGTTCAACTGCTGGATACTTTTCAGGTATCCCAACTGTATATCGGTTGCTGTTTGCAGGGCATAGAGGTATTCCACATACCCGATATCACCGGTTTTATAGCCTAATTGCGCTGCGGCAATAATTTCCCCGGCATTAGGCAATGCCTGGTCACGGAAATAGTTGTACTGCTCTATATCCTGCCGGTATTGTACCAGTGCATTTTGCATTTGTGTTGCCAGTAACTGTTGCTGTTGTTGTGCATGAGCGGTGGCGGCCTGTTTTTTATATTCCAGTGATTTTATCCTGGCTTTGGTGGCGCCAAAAGTTAAGGGAATGGCAATACCGATATTTACAGAGTTAAACCGGTTACCCGCATTGAAAAACTTTTCTGTACCATTTACATTCTGAAAACCGATCAGGGACTGATTAACATAACCCAGCGTGAAATCAGGCAAGCCCTGTGCTTTCTCTACTCTTTTGGTCTCTTCGGCAACCAGGGCATCCTGGTATAGGGATTGAATAGCAGGATGATTCACCACCGCCGCACTATCTATTAACTGCTTTATTTGTAGCGGCTGAAACAACTCCTCTGCAACAGCAAAACAATCTTTAGTATTCATTACTGTTTGCAGGTTGGCAAAAGCATTGGCCAGGTAAACGCTGTTTTGCCGTAACAATAAACTTATCTCCCCTTTTTTTGCTGCTGCAGTGCTGATATCTACTTTTTTTGTATCACCGGTTTTATACCGCAGTTCAGCGATCCTGATAAAATCCTGGTACAGGCTATCCAGTTGTTCTAACTGTTTTTGGTTATGCCTGAAATATTGTACCTGGTAATAATAGGTACGCACCTGTTGTTTCAATTCCAGTACGGTAAGTGCCTGTTGCAATTGTCTGCCTTTTATTTCAGCACCGATCAAGTCCCGCTTCGCTCCAAATAAAGAAGGGAAAGGTATGGTCTGAGCCACCTGGAAGGACTGATCAAATTTCACACTGTTATACTGACCCAGCTGTGCATTAAAATCCAGTTTAGGCAATTCACCTGCCGTCTTTTTTAAAGCTTCGCCTGCTTTTATTTCCAGCTCACGGGCTTTAATACTGCCATTATTGCTGATTGCTATTTGTATTGCATCATCCACAGATAATGGCCTGGCTTCCTGTGCCATACTATTTACCCCTGCCAATAAAAAAAGGAGTACGAGTGTAGTTACAATAGGTTTCACTTTGCGTGTACGTTTAAATGAAATTTTTGAATTAAAGATGATATATAAAAGAGGTAAAACAAACAACGTAAGAAATGTTGCTGTAATTAAACCACCGATAACTACGGTAGCCAACGGCTTTTGTACTTCCGCACCGGCACTGGTACTTAAAGCCATAGGTAAAAAACCTAAGCTCGCCACGGTGGCTGTCATCAATACAGGCCGTAAACGGATCCGCGTTCCTTCCAGTACTATTCTTTCTATTAAAGGTTTCTTAGTCTTGTCTTGTTTATTACTAATTGCCTGTTGTTCATTGCTACTTGTTTCCTGCTCATTGTCAATTGTCAACTCTCCATTGTCCACTGCTCCTTCCTTTCTCAACTGGTTAAAAGTTCCGATCAATACAATGCCATTCAACACCGCCACGCCAAACAAGGCGATAAAGCCAATACCTGCACTGATACTGAAAGGCATACCTCGCAGCAGTAAAGCCAATACCCCGCCAATGGCACTCATGGGAATAGCAGTAAAGATCAAAGCCGCCTGCTTTACAGAACGGAAAGTAAAATACAATAACACGAAAATCAGTAATAGCGAAACCGGCACTGCTATCATCAACCGGTTACTGGCTTCTTTGAGGTTTTCAAACTGGCCGCCATAGGTAAAATAGTAACCCGGAGGCAGTTTAACCGAATTGTTCAGTTTTTGCTGTATATCTTCCACTACGCTTTGCACATCCCTGCCCGCAACATTAAAGCCGATCACGATCCTTCTTTTGCCCGCTTCGCGGCTGATCTGTGCCGGGCCTAATTTATAATCGATGGTAGCTACCTGTGATAAGGGTATCTGGTTACCGGTGGCCGTAGGTATCATTAAAGTACTTACATCCTCAATACTACCGCGATGGGCACTGTCCAGTCGGACTACCAGGTCAAAACGCCTTTCATTTTCAAACACCACACCGGCTGCCTTACCGGCAAAGGCCGTACTGACCACATCATTCACTTCCTGTACATTTAAACCATAGTTTGCCAGGCGGGTACGGTCATACTCCACGTTGATCTGCGGCAGACCACTTACCCTTTCCACCTGCGGCGCTGTAGCGCCGTCGACTGTTTGTATTTCCTTACTTACCTGGTTGGCATACACGGAAAGAGAATCCAGGTTTTCTCCAAAAATCTTCACGGCTACATCCTGGCGGATACCTGTCATCAGTTCATTAAAACGCATCTGGATGGGCTGGTTCTTTTCAAAGAACACACCGGGTATGGCTTCCAGCTTTTCACTGATGGCATCGGCCAGCTCATCATAAGTCCTGCCACTCTTCCATTCGCTTTTAGGCTTCAGGATGATCATCAGGTCGGAAGCTTCCGGGGGCATAGGATCAGTAGGCACTTCGGCAGCACCCGTTTTACCCACCACCATTTTCACTTCTTCAAATTCCTTGATCATTCTTGATGCCTGCATAGAAGTTTCAATACTCTGGCTTAAAGAGCTGCCCTGCGGCAGGATACAGTGAAAGGCAAAATCACCTTCCTGTAATTGCGGTATAAATTCCCCTCCCATATTTTTAAACAGCAACAGGCAAAACGCAAATACGGCAACCGTTATACCCACCAGCCAGTATTTTATCTTAATAGCTTTTTGCAGGAGCG
>CAYUMH010000015.1:51778-58110 GCA_964445775.1 uncultured Terrimonas sp. | reverse complement strand
CCTGGTTGTCTTCACGTAGTACCTGTGTAATGTACAGATCGCTCATACTGCCGCCTACAGCCAGTATATTTAACAGGTCATTGCCCACCGTACCATTCCTGATACTGTCCTTACCAAATACTTCTTTGGTAGCCGGGTTCACATAACCTTCCGAAAGACGTTTTACAATATTGCGGTTCAGGGAGAAAATAAGATTAGAAGACAGTCCCCATTCGCCGAAACGGTTATTATAACCCAGGCTGGCTTCTATACCCTTATTGGTAATATTGCCTGCATTATAGAAATAGTTGGTAAACAGCGTTCCTGTTACCTGGTAGTTCAGCAACTGGTTATAAGTATTGGACTGGTACACTGTTGCATTAAAAGAAAGTTTATTACGCAGGAACTTCAACTCCATGCCCAATTCATAAGAACGGGTACGTTCTGCCTGGAATTCAGGGAAAGGTGCCGGTGAATAATTATTGGCCCCACCCTGTACCAGCGGTAATGTAAGTGAAGTAAGACCCGGTTGTGGTGCATTACCCACTTCGGCGTAGGAGAAACGTAATTTGGCAAATGAAATAATATTCCGGGGAATAGCGATTGCATCAGTTAAGATAGCGGATATACCTGCCGAAGGATAAAAATAAGATTTGATATTGGCGCCGGCCAATGCAGACGACCACTCATTACGACCGGTCAGGTTGAAGAATAACCATTTTTTATAGTCAAATTCTGCGGTAGCAAAAATAGCCTGCTCTTCATGCGGAATGATAGGACCAAAATTTGTGAGCGGGAAAGACCTTGTATTTTCAATAGCATAAAAGTTAGCGAGGTTAGAAAGGTTACCACCGGCTTCGGTCAATTCACTTTTTTCGTTTACAAAACTGGCACCTGCATTGATATTAAATTGCAGCGTGGAAGATAATTTATGCCTTACCGATGCAATGATATCGGCATAGGTACTTTTCATACTCGTTTGCGACAAGGTATAAAAAGCTAATCTGGAAGCAAAGAGTCCATCTGTACCCGCAGGCCTTTTTATTTCTCCTTTGATAGCACTGTTGTCAATACGGACACGACCTGTGATATCCAGCCAGTCCGTAAGTTTATACCTGGCTACAGCACTCAGCATATAACGGTCTATTTTTTGCCTGTTCGACTGTGCATGTGTGATCCAGTAGGGGTTTTGCATTTGTAAGCCCTGGTTGCCAAATGGCCAGAACTGATCGGGGATCCTCCTGTCCGGATCATAACGCTCATATATTTCATATTTACGGATATCATCTGCAGGTGGAAAAAGATAGATGGGAACAATGGGGTTATGGTATTGCCCCTGTGCAATCATATTGTTATAATCCGATTTTACATACATGGCATTAAAGTCTGCTGTAAAATGTTCGGTGAACTGTGTGGTCTGCCGCAAATAAACATTGTAGCGATTGAAAGTATTGTTGGGTATAATACCTTCCGCATTATTACTGCCGGCTGAGAAAAAAGTCTGTTTTTTTTCAGTACCACCGGAAAGACTGATGCCATTAAAAATGTTAGACCCGGTTTGGAAAAAGTCCCTGGGTTTATAGGAGGAAGCGGTACTTAACTTTCTTCCCCAGCTTTGCATTTGCAAGGGATCTTCCTGGCCATAAGAATTTTGAAACCTGGGTAGTATAAAGGGACTGAAGAAGTCTGTGCTATGCGAAAAGTTAACTTTTAAGCTGCCGGCACTACCCTTTTTGGTTGTTACCATAATAACACCATTGGCGCCCTGGTTGCCATACAAAGCGGCCGCCGAGGGACCTGTGAGTGCTGAAATACTTTCAATATCTTCAGGGTTTATGCTGGATATACCTTCGCCTGTAACTGCACCCTGGAAAGGACCGGTAGAGGTTGTACCGCCATTTGAATTAGGAATAGGGATACCGTCAATTACATACAGCGCATTATTGTTTCCGCTGATGGACTTGGTACCACGCATTACTACACGGGTAGCACCGCCAATACCTGATGAGCTGGAATTAATAGTAACACCGGCAATTTTACCGGTCAGGGCATTCACAAAGTTGGCGTCTTTATTTCTTGTTACTTCATCACCTTTAAACTCCTGTACATGATAGGTCAAAGCTTTTTCCGCTCTTTTAATACCTAAGGCTGTAACCACTATCTTTTCTATCTCCTGTGTGGTTTCCAGCAAAACAACGTCTACCCGGGTTTGACCGTTATTTATCGGCACTTCCTTTGATTCATAACCAACAAAGGAAATAACCAAAATATCTCCGGGTTGTACATTAATGCTGAAGTTGCCGTTTGCATCGGTGGCAATACCGGCATTTTTACCTTTTACCTGTACACTGGCGCCGGCAATGGGAGCACCTGTACTATCCCTGACCGTGCCGGTAATAACAACCTGAACAATCATATCAGGGTTTTCAGCAGACTTTTGCCCTGCATCAGCACTTGCTTTCAGGATAATCGTTTTATTGACGATCTCAAAACTAACAGGCTGGTTTTTAAACAATAACTGCAGTGTACTACCAATCGGTTCATTTTCTATATCAATATCTACCTTTGATAGTTTTTTTAAAAGCTGGTTATTGTAGACTACATTATAACCTGATTGCCGGCGAATTTCTTTCAGGGCCTTTTCAACCGACACATTTTTAAATTTCATGGAAACTAATTGCCCATACGTTTTTGCACTCGCAGAGAGACTGGCAACTGTCAGGAGTACAATCAGCAGTTTCATCATTAACAGGAATTTTGGTAATTTTTTACAGGCGCATAACTGTGGAATGAAACGCAGGTTGCGCCCATTTGAATACAATGACATACTTTTGTATGGTTTGGGTTTAAAATGTGATTTCTAAGCGGAACACTTTTGTATCCGAATCCGGCCATTCCGTCTGCCAACGGGATGGCTATTTTGTATAGCAAGCTTATTCCGGATCGGGATATCCGGTTAATTCAATCGTTTTTTCATACAGCATTTATTTTATCGGTTTTGCAATTATATCCGTTCCTTTTACTTCAAAGCTAACACCACCACTCTTTTCAATAAATTGAAGAAGATCAGCTAAGGGTGTTTGTTTTGATATATTAACAGTATATCGTTCGTTGATTTTTTGCTGGTAAACAACCTTTACATTATACCAACGTGCTACCTGGTCCATAATACTTTCCAGACTTTCATCCTGGAAGCTAAACCGCCCGTTTTTCCAGGCAATAATATCTTCCGTGTCTACTTCCGATACAGCTATTTCCTCTCCGGGTTGCACATATGCCTGCTGGCCTGGTTTTAATATAACAGCCGCTTTTTGCATTCCATTAACCTGAACACTTCCTTCCACTAAAGTGGTTTTTATATTGTTATTGCCGGCATAGGCATTAATATTAAACTGCGTACCCAATACCTGTACAAACCACTCGTCTTTTGGCCCGGTTACAATAAAAGGCATGTGCTTGTCTTTGCCTGTAAAACCGGGTGCCTGTGAGGCTTTAACCACTTCAAAATAAGCCTCACCTGTCACTGCCACACGGCGCTGCTCACCGGTAAAAATGGTTGGGAAACGGATACTGGAACCAGCATTCAGCCAGACCTTCGACCCATCCGGTAAGGAAAAAGAATAATCTTTTCCCAGAGGTGTGCTAATGGTGTTATAACCGGTCACAGGTGAACCGGATATTTTATCAAGGTATAACAAACGGCCATTCTTTCTTATAATCTGTACATCACCCTGTACAGCTACAAGCCCGTCTTTTTGTACACTGTCCAGGTTAATTACGGAACCATCTTCCAGCGTTAGCTGAGCGCCCGTTTCACCGGGATTTATAGCGGTAGCCTCCTGCAAAGCTTTTTTACTATTATTATTTGTAATAATAATAGTAGCTACAACACCTATCATTAATATAACAGAAGCCGCTACAGCCACACGCTTCATATACCAGACAAGTGTCCGTTTATGACCTATCTTCCCTAAAACTGACTGAACATGTTTGTCTACCGGGTATTGTTCCTGCTCAACCAACTTTACCCTCAACTGTTCATCATCCATAAGTTGATGGTAGAGTTGTTCATTTTCTGGTCGTGCCTTCACCCATAGGTCCAGCTCGGCCAGCTCCGCGGGAGAAAGAGTATTAGCCCTTTTCTTAAGAATAAGTGCAGCTACCCGTTCAATATGTTCAATTGATAGTATATTCATACAACTACTATATAAAACACCGGCACCCGGTATTTGTACTATAAAATTTTATTATTTTTTTAAAACAGGGCGGAAAGGTCAATAACAGCCAAATACCCACAAAAAAGTTTTGTGGCTTAACAAATTTCTGAGCGTAGCCAGGGCCTTTGTTTTTTGATTGCGGACCGTTTGCTCAGACAGTTGCAACAATGCTGCTATCTGCCGGTTATCTTTCCCTTCAAGATAGGCCAGCATAAAAATCTCCTTTAGCTTCGGGCTTAATGTATCCAGCGCCTTTCTTATTTCAGCCATCATTTCCTCATGAATAAACTCGTTTTCATCAGGCAATTCTGCTTCGAGGAGTACAAATTTCCGGCTACGATCCTCCTCCCGCCTTTTGCCGCGTAAAGCATTCAGGCAACTATTTCTAAGTGTAGTGTATAAAAAGCCCTTTAAGGCAGTGAAAGTTTCAAACCTGTTCCTGTTATCCCACACTTTAATCAATGCCTCTTCAGTAAGATCTTCGGCCCAGCTACTGTTCTGCAGTATTTTTTCTGCATAGGCAACCAGTACAGGAAAGTATACCCGAATTAAATATTCCAGCGCCGCTGTATTTCCCTTTTTAAGCAGTACCAGGCAATCATTATCCGTATGAATTTTATTCATAATTTTTACGAAAATAATAAAACCGCTTAAATATTATAATCAGCATAAGTAAGCGTATGTGCACATCATATTGAAAGTGACATGATTTTATCCAGGATTCGCCCTCCTCAACCCCGGTATTTTTCAATGATGAAGCTTGATTGATTCATAAGTAATATTGTCCCTGACCTAACAGTACCAATACTTTATAAGACAAAGCAGCTCACCTCTTTAATAAGCGAACAGTTGTGTTTGACTGAATAACCGGTTAGTCAAATAGGCAATAGCAGCAATTACTCCCATTGATCAGAATTAAAAAATAATCAGTTATTTTATAGACCGTTACTACAAACACTGGCTTGAATAATCTAATAACATGAAAAATAAAACGTTCCATATATTGAAAGAGTTCCTGGTAGTAGTATTCCTGGTAGTTTTTCCACACCTGGTTCCTTTGCCATTTTATTCTTATGCAATTGTCGGTTTGCTTGTTCTATACTTTTGTTTACGGCATCAAGGCGGGATATTCCGTAATATCGGGCTTTTAAAAAAGGGGTTTACCGTTAGGACTGTCGCCATCGGGATCTTGTCTGCTTTAGCCTGGGTAGGGTTTATGCAGCTGTTATACATTCCCCTCATCAAACATTTATTTACTGTTCCTGATTATACGGAATATAACTTCATCAGGGAAAATCCCTCCACCCTGATAATGACAATTACTGCAGCCTGGTTTATAGGAGGACTTTACGAAGAGATTGTATTCCGGGGATATATTCAAAACCTTTTGCAAAAAAGAATTGTAAGCAGGTTTGCAATAGCTATAAGCATCTTGCTTACCAGCCTACTTTTTGGACTTTATCACTGGCAGCAGGATATTTATGGTATAGTGGCGGCTGTTTTGGGTGGATTATTCTGGGGTATTCTTTACAAAAAAGCTAATAATAATCTTTGGGTACCCGTTATTTCACACGCAATTTTTGATACTATCACACTTGTGCTTATTTATACTGACAGATTCGGGCATTTCTGAAGATAGTGCTGGATCAGCCGGCTTTTCCAACCTTTAATTTGCAACTCCGTGTAATGAGCCGATAATTTATCATCAAAAGCTTCACTATACTTTAGTTCCCAATCACCAGCCCCACCTGTTTATCCTTTATGGTTAGTATTATGTTTACGGATACGGACAGTCAACTCATCACCGGTATAACCGATATAATACGATCGCGTTTAGCTGAATATAGTATGTAAACGGTCCACATAGTAGCAAAAAAAAGCCTTCAAATAATGAAGGCTTTTAATTTTGTGGGAGTTGACGGGCTCGAACCGCCGACCCCTCCGGCCTATAAGCCGGAGTGCCTTCAACCACTGATCAACAACTCCAGTTTTCAAATCTTTTACTTAGTCAATAATATCAATAAAAAAGCCTTCAAATAATGAAGGCTTTTAATTTTGTGGGAGTTGACGGGCTCGAACCGCCGACCCCTCCGGCCTATAAGCCGGAGTGCCTTCAACCACTGATCAACAACTCCA
>CAYUMH010000015.1:35493-51678 GCA_964445775.1 uncultured Terrimonas sp. | reverse complement strand
CAAATAATGAAGGCTTTTAATTTTGTGGGAGTTGACGGGCTCGAACCGCCGACCCTCTGCTTGTAAGGCAGATGCTCTGAACCAACTGAGCTAAACTCCCTTTTTCCCGATTGGGAGTGCAAAGATAAGGGAGTAAGATTTACTGCCAAATATTTTTTGAAAAAAAACAGAAAAATTTTAAAAAATTATTGTGCTCTTTTGTTCGTCGTTGTTAGCTGGTCATCATCATTACTTAAATTGGTTTATACACCCGTACATAATCTACAATTAACCATTGCGGGAAATAAGTAGCGGCATTAGGACTGCCAGGCCAGTTACCTCCTACGGCCAGGTTAAAGATGAGGTAGAAGTATTCATTGTACGGGTAATTGTAAGCACCCAGGTCAGCCTTGGTAATGGTGGCAAAAAGATTACCATCTAAAAACCATTTTATCTCATTTTCTTTCCATTCCAAAGAGTACACATAAAATTTATCATGCAGGGTGCCGGTGGCAGTAGTGGTACTCTTGCTGATATTTTTCCGGTCATTCCAACCGGTACCATAATGCACGGTGCCATGTGTACGGTTGGGCTCATGTCCTACCATTTCCATAATATCTATTTCCCCGCTTGCCGGCCAGCCACCATATACATCATCCTGGGGCATCATCCAGAAAGCCGGCCAGATACCCTGCCCTGTTGGCAGCTTGGCCCTGATATCAATACGGCCGTATTTAATTTTCTTTTTGCCGCTGGTTAAAATTTTAGATGAAGTATAACTTTTTCCACTAAAAGTTTCTTTGTTTGCTTCAATGACCAGTTTACCATCCTGGAAGAAGAAGTTTTGAGGACGGTTAGTGTAGTATTGCAGCTCGTTATTACCCCAGCCGCAATTACCAGGGCAACCATCTCCATTCTGATGGCTCCATATCGATGCATCCAATGCTGTGTTATTAAATTCATCGGCCCAGTCCAGTGTATAACCAGTATAAGAAGTGGGCGCTTCATAACCTGTATTGGTAAAACTGATCTTTGTATCATCATTACGGATGATCACTTTAGCATCGGCCTTTGAGATGGTCGCATTTACAGGACCGGAAAGCTGTACGGTGAAATCATCGTCGCCTTCTTTTAGCAGGTCGGCCACTATTGTTATGTTAATCGTTTTAGTGGTTTCGTTCGGTGCAAAGGTCAGGGTTTGGTTGGTAACAGCCGTATAATCTTCGCCTGCTTTTGCGAAACCGTCGATAGTGCTATATTGTACTTTAACCTCTTTTGCCGATTTATTACTCAGCTTTACTTCAACCGGGAAAGTAGTACTGCCACCATTTCCTTCAAACAGGGAAAGATCTGTAATGCTGATCTGCGGCGTTGGTGTGGGTGTTTCCCCCCCGCCCCCACTACCGCCTTTACTGCAACTTATTAACAATACCAGGCTCAATAAGGATAATATCTTCATGTTATAATTTTAATTATTGATATACACGCACATAATCCACCACCATCTCCTGCGGGTAAACTGATTCATCAATTCCCCTGGACCCGCCCCAGTCGCCACCTACCGCTACATTTAATAACAAATGAAATTCTTTATCAAAAGGCCA
This sequence comes from uncultured Terrimonas sp., assembly GCA_964445775.1. Taxonomy (GTDB): domain Bacteria; phylum Bacteroidota; class Bacteroidia; order Chitinophagales; family Chitinophagaceae; genus Terrimonas. The sequence continues at coordinate 50,095 of CAYUMH010000015.1, read as the reverse complement.
TACAGCACTGCCGGTTTTTTCATTTTTAAAAGTGAACATCACCTGCTCATCCACCAGCATTTTCATTTCGTTTTCAGTCCACTCCAGCGCATAGATATGGTAGTTTTTACTCAGGTCCTTTTTTAAAATGCTGGCCGATTTATGTGTACCAATACTATGGTGATAAGCCAGTGTATGCACGGTTCCAAAAACCGAATCAGGAAGATAGCCAACATGCTCCATTATATCAATTTCACCGCTATGTGGCCAGCCGCCATATTCCCAGTTAGTAGGTAACATCCAAATGGCGGGCCAGATACCCCGCCCATGGGGTAGTAAGGCCTTTACTTCAATACGTCCATATTTCCAGTCACCTTTATTTTTGGTTATCAGGCGGGCCGATGTGTACCCGTTATTCTCATATTTTTCCTTAATAGCTTTAATGGTCAGCTTACCATCTTTTACAAATGCGTTCTGCTGTCTTGCATTGGTGTAAAATTGTTTTTCATTATTACCCCAGCCATGGCCGCCTACATCATAGCCCCATTTTGTACTGTCGGGTAAGCCGGTATAATTAAACTCGTCGCTCCAGACCAGCTTTTTAAATTGTGCTTCCAGCGACAGCTGCAAACACCATAACAGGCAGAACGATAATATATATTTCATAGTTACTACATTTAAAAAAGGGGCGGGCTGCTTAACCCGATCACCCGCCCCACACTAACTGCTAACTTGCATGCTTAGCGTACTTAACGAAGCTGAATATTTTACATCCGTGTATGTCCGGCCTTACGTTATAACGGTGGGGCGGCATACATTCTTATTATTAAAGATTAGTAAGAACGTAAAGTAAAGGTCCACCAGCCTGCTCCACCTATGTTTAAACCTACCACCAGGATATCATAAGCTGCACCACCCGGGTTTTTACGCATTTCTAAAATATCGTAAGTAATGGAAGTTGCTGTAGGACCAAGGCCCACACCAATTTCACCACCGTTGTATGCTTTCTGTAAACCGATATGTGCTCCCAATCCGTTTACTTTTAATTGTCCTAAACCTCTTACACCTGCGCCATCAACAACGGAAAAGGTAAAGTTGCCAGATGCCCAGGGCATTTGTACCGGTTTAAAGGAACTGTTTGGATGACAACCACCATCCTGCGGACCTAAATTATTATCGGCAAAGAAATCGCCCTTGTTATCGTATACAAATGTTCCTTCCGCATTAAAAGAGAAAGTATATTCATCATTGAACTCGCAGGCACGTCCTGTTACCACATCCATACCACTGCTCCACCAGTTACCGTTACCGGCGCCTTCACCTACTTTATAAGTACCGGCTTCAGGATTCAGTTTCCATTTTTTCTGTGTGCAACCGGCTATAAAACCGATAGCGTTGGATGGATCACAGGCTGTGGGATCACTTGCCGCAACCGTTACCGTTTTGGTAACAGAATCAAGTCCACCCTGTGTTACCACAATCAGCTTGATCTCGTAAGTACCTTTGAATATTAGTTTTAACCTTGCCGAATCGCCGCTAAAACTCTGACCGGTGCTTACCCGCCAGTTAGGAATAGAAGCCCCCGGTGTTTTATTTACCAGGATGAAGTTGTTACCGTTACTACCATTCACGATATCAAAAGTTGGTGTGGGAATAGGATTCAGTTTGAGGTTATCCCCGCGTTTGGTACAAGATGCTACCAGTATACTCAATAAAATGATACAGCAGGCTGTCATCATTTTTGTAAGCTGTTTTGTATATAACATAAATATCTTTTTTACGTTTAACTTTTTGTTTTTTGTCAACTGTTCTGTTATTTGCCGGGCAGTATCACCAACCGGTCAGGCGTGCGACCCGTAACATTACTATTGGGGCTCAGTGCAACCAAAGCCGATAGTAGTACTGTTGCCGGTAACATATATAAACAGGTTCCCCTTGTTTATTGGTAACCCGGATTTTGTTTCAGGTTTTTCTTTGTTCTGTCAATTTCCGATTGCGGAATAGGCAGCACATTGTTTTTAGGCGCTACAAAACCCAGCGGTCCCAATACTGCTTCTGCCTGGTTGGTTCTTACCAGGTCAAAGAAACGGTGCCCTTCAGTAGCCAGTTCCAAACGACGCTCCCTGTATACATTATCCAATGTAGCAGCAACCGCAGGCAGGTCTATCCGGTCTCTTACCGCATTCAATAATTCGCCTGCACGGGTAGCGCTGCCACCACTGCGTAATAAGGCTTCTGCTTCTAACAAATAAGTATCCGCCAGCCTGATCTCTATTTCATTAATAGGCCAGTTTAGTTCGGCCGTACCCGCTGAAGCCCTGTAGGCCGCTAAGGGTGCATATTTTTTAATAAAGTAGTTGGTATTCTGGTAACGCTCAGCATAAGAAGCACCACCGGCTTTCAGTGCCAGGCCATCAATAATGGTATATTGAAAACGGGGATCACCGGTCATCGCATTTACCAGGTCCATGGAGATAGGTGCAAAGCCCCAGCCACCGGAATACAACGGACCATTATAGTCGGCCATACCAATAAACTGTGGACCTACATTGCCTTCGCCGCCATTTATCCAGCCCCAGTCGCCCCATAAGGCCAGGGTTGAATGTGGTATCTCTAAAATGGATTCTGCGTGAAACTGGTTGTCAGGTCGGAAGATATCACCATAATTATCTAACAGGTGATATACAGGAGAAGTATTGATCTCGTTTAATAACTGAGCAGCCTGCCCCATACGGCTGTTATCATTCTGGAACATGATAGATTTAGCCAGAATTGCCCTGGCGGCACCTTTTGATAAACGGCCGGACTCGGTTACCGGGATGGTAAGCGGCAGATCAGGAATAGCCTCAGTAAGATCTTTTTCAATCTGGGCATATACCTCTGAAGCAGGCACCTGTGGCATGGTGTATAGTTCACTGGTGGGTATAGGTCCTACAATCAAAGGAATATTACCAAACCAGCGGATAAGGTTGAAGTAAAAGTAAGCCCTTAAAGCCTTGGCTTCTGCCGTTACCCTTGTTTTAAAAGCAGCGCTTGCGGTGGCGCCGTCAATTTTAGACAGTAATAAATTAGCGCGGTAAACCCCGGAATAATTCTTTGACCAAAGACCGGGTTGCGGTCCCATTTCTGCGGTCAGTTTAAAATTATCGTAAGCTACCCATCGTGGCTGGTCGGAAGCATCACTACCGCCGGCATGTGCTTCGTCAGAAGCTACCGTTAATAAGGGCATGCTCATGGTATAACCACCCGATGTGCCCCATTGCATTACATCGTACACAGCTACCAGTCCCTGGAATAACTGTTCTTCATTTTTATAAAAATTATCTTCCAGGTCAGTACCTCTTGGCTGTAGCTCCAGGAAGCTTTTACTGCAACCGGTTATCACTGTTAAAAACAGGCCGGCTAATAATGTATTTATATATACTAGTTTTTTCATTGCAATAGTTTTTAAATATTAAAACCCAATATTAATACCACCCATAAAAGCACGTGCCTGTGGGTAAATGCCTCTGTCAATACCATTACTGCTACCTATTTCGGGATCATACCCGTTGTATTTGGTTAAAGTGAGCAGGTTGTTTGACATGATATAGAAACGCAGCTTGTTCAGGCCAGCACCTTTTATTAAATGTGCAGGAACTGTATACCCGATCTGCAGGGTTTTAATACGGAAGTAAGAACCGTCCTGTATATAAAAATCAGAACTGCGGCTGAAGTTGTTATTAGGATCGCCATCTACTAAACGTGGAAAGTAATTGGAAGAACCTTCACCAGTCCATCTGCCTAAAGCTACTGTACTGTAGTTAGCATTGGGCAGGTCAAACCTCCTGATAGCCTGGAAAACATCGGCATCTGCAATACCTTGTCCAAAGATTACGAGGTCAAAGTTTTTATAGTCCAGATTCAGGGTGAAACCATAGGTCCATTTAGGAGTAGGGTTACCAATTTGTACACGGTCATTGTTGTCAATCACACCATCACCATTTGTATCTACAAAACGGATATCACCAGGTTTAGCGGCAGGTTGTAATAAAGCGCCGTCTTTGTTCACATGGCTGGCCACATCTTTATTGTTCTGGAAAAGGCCGTTGGTTTTAAAACCAAAGAAGTAATCAATTGGGTGTCCAACAGTAATACGGGCCATCTCTACACCCTGCGGGCTAAAGGTTTGGCGGTTGGGCAGGTAAAGATTGTTATCGGTTAAGAAAGTAACTTCATTTTTTAAATAAGAAATATTTCCGTTTACGGCCAGGTTCACCTCACCCAGTCTTTTTCTGTAACCCAGTTCTAATTCAACACCACGGTTTTCCATGGTGCCGATATTTTGTATGGGTCCTACATTACCCACATAGTCCGGTACATCTACCTGTAATAATAAACCACTTGTTTTTTTATTGAACCAGTCCAGTGATACAGAGAAGTTCTTGAATACAGTTGCGTCCAAACCAATATTGGTTTGTGCCGTTTCTTCCCAGCGCAGATCAGGGTTGCTTAAGGCATTTGGACTCACACCGTTGATCAATTGCCCGTTAATGGTATAGTTACGGCCGCCGCTTACTGTTGATAAATAGGCAAAGTCCCTGATCCTGTCATTACCGTTTACACCATAAGATGCTCTCAGTTTTAAGAAACTTACAGGCGTTACATTTTGAAAGAAACTTTCCTCAGATACTACCCAGCCTGCTGACACCGAAGGGAAGTGCCCGAATTTATAGCTGGGGCCGAATTTCGATGATCCGTCACGGCGATAGATCAGGGTAAGCAGGTATTTTTGGTTATAATCGTATGTAATACGGCCAAACAGGGAAGCAAGTGTGCTCAGGTATTCACCGCCGCCACTGGATTGGTTTTCGGCGGGCACCGGGAATATCATAGATGCATCACGGATATTGTTGACAGGGATACCGCGCTTAGTAGCAGAAATGGATTCGCCTTTGTTTTTTTGAGCGGAAGTACCTGCCAGTACATTGATAGAGTGATTACCAATTTTTTTATCGTAGGTCAGGGTATTATCCCAGATATAAAAAAGACCCCTGTTCTGCGACCTGGTATAACTGTTCAGGTCTTCATTTTTATTAATGGTATTTAAATAATATAATGGTGTAAAGCCTTCACTGCCCCAGAATGCCAGGTCACCATTTACCTGCGACCGGAATTTTAATCCTTTGATAATTTCAACCTCACCAAATATATTACCAGTAATTTTATGTGACCAGCCAAAACCCTGGTCGATCTGTAAAGCCGCCAGCGGGTTCAGTATCTCTGAAGTAACCACGGTAGAGATACCGTAAGGATTACCAAATTCATCTCTTACTACATAAGGACTATTGGTATAAGGAGCCTGACCGGCTACTGCAGGATCTGTAACCACTAAAGGGGTCAAAGGATCCAGGTTAATAGCTCGGTTTAAAGGAGTGCCCCACTCACTGTTGGTGCCCACACCCCTTGATCTTACAAAAGCATACGCAATATTATTACCGAATGTAATCCGAGAGTTTACTTTATGAGATGAATTAAAACGGGCCGTAAACCTTTTATAGAAAGAGTTGGAAGTAGCCACAATACCATCCTGGTCAAAATAACCGAATGAAGTATAGTAGGAAGATTTATCAGTAGAAGAGGAAAGTGATAGTTCGTGATTCTGGATAAAGGCGTTATTATTCATGATAGCGGCCTGCCAGTCGGTACCCTCGCCCAAAGCAGCAGGGTTAGAGTAACGGATGGGTTTGCCGCCGTTCAATAAGGCTTCATTTTGTAAAGTGGCATATTCTGTCGCATTTAACAGCTTCAGCTTTCTCCAGGGTGCCTGTGTGCCCACATAGCCGTTATAATTAACCGCTACTTTACCGGAACGGCCTTTTTTGGTTGTTACCAATATTACACCGTTGGAAGCCTGGGTACCATAAATGGCTGCGGACGCCGCATCTTTCAGTACGTCAATTGACTCAATGTCCGACTGGTTTAAAAAATCAATGCCACCGCCAATGATCACACCATCCACTACATAAATGGGATCAGTGCCGGCTGTAAGGCTGGAGGTTCCCCTGATCCTTACTTTGGATGCATCACCCGGCTGCCCTGAGTTGGCGGTCACCTGTACACCGGAAATACGACCCTGTAAGGAATTTTCTACCCTTACCACCGGCATATTTTCCAGGTCGCCCGCTTTTACGCTGGATACAGCACCTGTTACCGTTTTTCGTTTCTGGGTACCATAACCTACCACAACTACCTCATCGAGGTTACCCTGCTGCCGGTCAAGGATAAAATCCAGTGAACCGCCCTGGGTTACGGTTTGTTCCACAGTGATCATATCGGCATAACTAACGATCAATACATCACCCGGTGACGCATTAATAGTATAGCTACCCCTTTCGTCAGTAATTGTGTTGGTGGTTGTACCCTTAATCGATACATTGGCCCCGGCTAAAACCTCGCCGGTAGCTTTGGAAGTGATTTTCCCGGTAATTTTTACCGATTGAGCCCATGACTCGTTAATAATAAGCAGTAGTAGTGCCCAGATGGACAGTACAATTTTGGATTTCATATACAAGCTTTTAGTTAGTGTTATGGGATGACCCCATTATGGTTTAGAACAATCGTTGATAAAAATAGCCTGTAAATGGCCTTATTCCATTAATTACACTACATCACTACTACATCAATAGGTTTAAAACGGCTAAAAACACCTCTTCAATGATACATCAATCAATTATTTTCTTATTTTAGAGATTGATTGTTGTCAATGAAAATCTATTTAACCCTCTTTTTACTGCTTTGGGGTGCATGCCTTATTTCGGGCCAGAAGACGATTGGCCTGCCCGATATTATTAATTATCCCAAACAAACCTATAAAGCCGGTACCCAAAACTGGGATATTGCGCAGGATAAAAACAACTTACTCTATTTTGCTAATAATGAAGGAATTGTAAGTTTTGACGGGGCTTATTGGAAAACCTATCCTGTTCCTAATAAAACCATCACCCGTTCTGTTGCCGTAGACAGTAATAATACTATATATGTAGGCGCACAAAATGAGATCGGCTACTTTGAGGCCGGGAAAAACGGGCAACTCACCTATAAAAGCCTGAAACCGCTGATCCCGGAGAAAAACAGGTCCATTACGGATGTCTGGGATATCATCTGCCATAATAAAAGTGTTTTTTTCAGGGCTACGGAAGCCATTCTTGAATTACGGGATAACCATATTAATGTTTACCCGGCACCCACATGGTTATATATAGGTAAGGCTGCAGGTAATAATCTTATTGCGCAGGAGTACAGCAACGGTATTGTACAATTTGAGAACGGCACCTGGAGAAAGATTATTGACGCGGCAAAGATGCCTGAAGGCTACCTCATTACTGCTTCCATGCCAATTGGCCATGACAGCACCCTGATCGTAACCCTTAAAAACGGGTTATACCTTTACCACAATCATAGCATTAAGCCCGTACAAAGTCCGCAACTGAATGTGATAGCCAATTACCATATATATAATGCCACATTGGTTGATGAAAACACCATTGCCCTTGCCACCAGCACTCATGGCTGTATCATAATTGATAAAAACCTGCAAACCATACAAAGCTTTTCCCGCCAGGAGGGACTGCAGAACAATAATATATTGAGTGTTTTTACCGATAAACATAAGAATATATGGCTGGGCCTGGATAATGGAATTGATTTTATTGCCTATAACAGCGCTATTAAAAATATACAGCCCGAAACGGATAATGATGTATCAGGGTATTCGGCTATTATTTACCAGAAACAATTGTACCTGGCTACTACTAACGGAGTGTACACTGCCCCCTTACAACCCGAAAAGGATTTTAGTTTCAGCAAGGGGATATTTGAAAAAGTAAACAATGCCCGGGGCCAGACCTGGAATCTTTCTATAGTAAATAACCAGTTGCTGGCAGGTCATCATGAAGGATTATTCACTATTCAACAAAACCAGGCTACCCTGCTGGATAAGACCAGTGGCTTCTGGTCATTCTTACCGTTATCCTCCATTTCCCCTTCACCTGTTGTAGTGGCCGGCACCTATCACGGTATCAGGTTATATAATTATGCCGCTAACAGTATCAGTAAAGAAAATATCGATGTGCCTTTTGAGTCCTCAAGGTTTGTGGCCATTCACAATGATATTATCTGGGTATCGCATCCCTACAAAGGTGTCTACCGGGTAGATTATCAGAACGGGGCACCAAGGGTAAAAGCGTATAATAACCTGGCAAAACATGGTTTAGGCGAAAGCGGTAATTATATTTTTAAGATCAAAGACCAGATCATTGCCACGACAGAGCAGGGCATATTTGAATACAGTTCCACAACAGACAAATTTGTTGCCTCCCCTTATTTCAATAATATTTTTGGCAAAACGATTATCCGGTACTTAAAAGAAGATGACCGTGGTAACCTGTGGTTTGTATATGATAAAAACCTGGGCGTGGTTGATTTTAGCGGCACTGCTCCACGTATCATATATATTGCCGAACTGAATGGCCGCATGGTAAGTGGGTTTGAACAGGTTTACCCGGCTAATGAGCATAATATTTTTGTGGGGGGCGAGAAAGGTTATTTCCATATTAACTACGAGAAGTATAAACAGCAGACCCTCACCCCCATCGTTCAGCTTCGCAGCGTACTTACCCAGGGCAAAACGGATAGCCTGGTATTTGGAGGGTATATTAAGGGACATGAAACACAGGAACCGACTGTACCTTATCATTCCAATTCATTTTATTTCCAGTTTTCCTCCCCGTTTTACGAACAGCAGTCCAATATTGAATACAGTTATTTCTTAAGGGGGTATGATAAAAAATGGTCGGACTGGAATAATAAAACAGAGAAGGAATATACTTATTTACCCGCCGGCACTTATACCTTTTATATTAAAGCCCGCAATAACCTGGGCAATGTTTCTGAGGAGTACAGTTACAGCTTTACCATTTTGCCGCCCTGGTATTTTACCTGGTGGGCTTACAGTATCTATTCCCTGGTTGCCTTATACGGACTTTACCTGCTGTATAAATTACAGAAAAGAAAATTTGCCCGCCAACGCAAAACATACGAGGAAGAACAAAAACGGCTACAGTATTTACACCAGTTGGAAGTAGATAAATATGCCGAGGAACAGAATAAACTGCAGTACCAGCACCAGATTGTGTTGGAGCAGAATGAAAAAGAGATCATCAGTTTAAAGAACGAGAAACTGGAATCGGAGATACAGTTCAAGAACAAGGAAATGGCCTCTACCACCATGCACCTGTTGAAGAAAGGAGAGTTGATACATAAATTGAAAGAGGAATTGCAACAGTTATCTAAAAACACCAGTGACGAAAACGCTTTGGATGCTTTTAAACGCATGATCAAATCGCTGAATGAAGAAGAGAAGACCGATAAAGATTGGGAGCATTTTACCATTCACTTTGATAAGGTACACAACGATTTTTTTATTGCCCTGAAAGCCAAACATGATAACCTTACCGCTAACGAGCTGAAGTTATGTGCTTTTTTACGCATGAACCTTAGTACAAAAGAGATCGCGCAGCTGATGAATATTTCTGTTCGCGGTGTAGAGATCAGCCGCTACCGCCTGCGCAAGAAACTGAACATACCCACAGAGACCAACCTGTTTACTTATTTCCTGGATTTTCATACAAACGGGAAGAGAGAAGCGATTTAGGATTTGGGATTTTAGATTTTAGATTTGAGTATTCAGTATTCAGACAATTCCTGTCATTCCACGTTTCCAATAGTATTTGCGTTTGGTACTGATTGTCAATTTTGCGTATTGCGTATTGCCTGTTGCCAATTGTTTCCCGACTTCCTGACTTTCGGTCTTTCTAACTTCCCAACTTTCCGTCTTACTGACTTCCCAACTTTCTGTCTTCCCTGACTTCCCATCTTCCATCCCCCCATAACCATTTGTTAATCAATTATATTATTAACTTAAAAATAGTTAGCCTGATTTTAACTATAGTTTTTTTAACTTTGATGTCATGAATTTTTATAACAGCAATACCAGCACGCAGGAAAACGAGGCGGTGGATACACTTACCATGCTGGAACCACCTTATAGTCTGATAGTGTGGAACGATGAAGTGAATACATTTGAGTGGGTGATTGAAACATTGATTGCCGTTTGCGACCATACTCCCGAACAAGCCGAACAGTGTTCATACTTTATTCACTATAAAGGTAAGTATGCCGTTAAACAAGGCGAGTATGATGATTTAAAACCTATGTGCGATGCTATCACGGAACGTGGTATTGGTGCCACACTGGAAGTAATGGCTTAATTTTTTATTCCCGCCTGCAGGGCTCTGTACTGATATGCCCATTCATATTTTAGACGATAAATTAGTTTTTCCTCCTGTACACGAGGCCGAGCCTGATGGCTTGCTGGCCATTGGCGGCGACCTATCGGTTGAACGTTTACTACTGGCATACCGCAAAGGGATTTTTCCCTGGTACGAAGGTCATGATATACTATGGTGGAGCCCCTCACCACGTTTTGTACTTTTCCCCGGAGAATTATATGTAAGCAAGAGCATGAAACAGGTGCTAAAAAATAATACCTTTTCCTTTACCACCAATACCGCTTTTAAACAGGTAATACATTATTGTAAAGAAACTTTCCGGCCGGGCCAGGACGGCACCTGGATAACGGATGAGGTAGAGAATGCTTATACCCGTTTACATGAACTGGGCCATGCGCATAGCGCAGAAGCCTGGCTGGATGGCGAACTGGTTGGCGGCTTGTATGGTATAAAGATGGGGAATATATTTTTTGGCGAAAGTATGTTTGCGCATGTAAGCAATGCCTCCAAATTTGCCTTTATCAGCCTGGTACAGCAACTACAGGCTGCAGGTATACAGCTGATAGATTGCCAGGTGTATACACCCCACCTGGAAAGCCTGGGCGCCAGGATGATTGAAGGAGAGGATTTTCAACAGTTATTAGTGCAGCATATTCAATAACTTTTCACTTGCCGCCGTGTTAAGTTCATCAATACCCGGCACCGGTTTTCCTTGTGTAATAAGTTATATTTGATGTAGAAATATTTTATGGAGTACGTATTACATCTTTCCAAAGACAAAAAATTCAAGCAGCTATTTGCAACAGGTACTACGCATAGTTTGAAAAAGAAAAAACATTTGTGTGTGTATCTCTGTGGTTCTATTATGAGCCAGCAACTGTCTACCAAAGTGGCGGCTGTTATTTATGACCGCTTTTTAGCATTGTATGATAACAAGATCCCCACTTCAGCTCAAATAGAAGCCACTCCTTTTGAAACCTTAAGAGGTATCGGCCTGTCTAATGCCAAGGTAAATTATATTCAAAATGTAGCCCGGTTTGATATAGAGCACGGCATTAATTATACCGTGCTGAATAAAATGGATAATGAAGCCATCATTACCTATCTCACACAGATAAAAGGTGTAGGCCGCTGGACCGTAGAAATGATGCTGATGTTTGCGCTTTGCCGCGAGGACGTTTTTGCCGTAGATGATCTGGGCATACAACAGGCCATGGTAAAGTTATATAAGCTGAATACCGATGATAAAAAAGCCCTGAAGCAGGATATGCTCCGTATTTCCCAAAAATGGTCGCCATACCGCACTTATGCCTGCCTGCATTTATGGCGCTGGAAAGATAATACACCCGATACCGCCGCTAAAAAGCCGGGTACTGCCAAAGGCAAGAATGCAAGCTAATTAAAACGCTCCCATAATTTTATATACCCAGGCATAACTATTCGGATTATCAGCAGGCGTTAAAGCCGGCGCCGTTATGCTGATAGTATTTCCTTTTTGTTGCTGTTTTACAATTCCTTTATACCCCAGCATAGTTACTTTACCCTTTTTAATACCCTGTACTGCAATAGCAGGTTGCCATTTGGTACTGATCACATAAAGATCATTCCCTTTTCGTGTATAGTATACGGGAAGATCCTTTTTCACCGGCGCTTCTTTCCAGGCTGTTGTGCCATAGATCGCTTCACCATTAATATGTAACCAATCACCCATATCTTTTAAACGCTGTTGCATGATCACCGGTATAGTACCATCGGCAGCCGGGCCAATATTCAATAGTAAGTTACCGCCACGTGATACCACATCCACCAGTAAGTTGATCAAAGCGCCACTACTTAAGTATTGTTCCAGGTTTTCATTACGGTTATACCCAAAGGACTCCCCTATGCCCCGGCATTCTTCCCAGGGTTTGTTTAAGCTGGCATTGCCATGTCCGTATTCCGTTGTGGTAAAAGTTCCGTGTATCCTGTCCTTTGTACCCCAGCGGTCGTTTACCACCACCCTGTCCTTCACCGGCGATTCATTAAATAACCAGCTGATGAATTCTTTACTCTTCCAGGTGGTATCGCTCTGGCTCCATTCGCCATCGGGCCAGAAAATATCGGGCTGGTAGCGGTTTACCAGGTCTTTCATTTGTGGCAGCATATGTTCATCCACATATTTATGTACGTCCTGCTGGTATAAGGGATTGTACCATTCGTACAGCGAATAATAAAAGCCCATATGCAGGCCGGAGGCTTTTACTGCCTTGCTCAGGTCACCTGCCAGGTCGCGCCGGGGACCTACATCCATGGCATTCCAGTTCCAGGCTTCACGGCTGGGCCATAAGGCAAAGCCATCGTGGTGCTTGCTGGTGAGTACCACATATTTTGCACCGGCATCTTTAAATATTTTAGCCCATTGGTCCGGGTTAAACAGTTCGGCCTTAAAGCCGCCAACAAAATCCTGGTAGCTAAAGTTGGGACCATAGTTCTTCTGGTGAAAGTCCACAAACTCCTTATGTATTTTTAAGTTTTTATTATTCAGTCGTTCCCAATACCATTCGGCATAGTTACTGCCAAAACCATCAGCATTGGAGTTGGTAGCCCAGGCCGGTACGCTGTATAAACCCCAGTGCAGGAAGATACCAAACTTGGCATCGGTGAACCATTGCGGCGCCGGGCGACTGTCTAAAGATTTCCAGTCTGGCTGGTATACGGTTTGCGACTGCAGGTTTAGCCGGGCAGTCAGTATAAGGATCAGTGTAACGTAACGGAGAACAGAAGTGATTTTCATGCAAGCACTGTTTTACTCTAAAATAGGTATAAATTGATCATAAAAAATTTAAAAAGTTCCCCGTTCTTACCCCGGAATGAAGCTACTACCAGGAGGGGGTTACAGCTTCATATTATTATTGAGCAGTCAAAGCCTTACTAAACTATTGTAAAATAAAAAGCCCCTCTTGCGGAGGGGCTTACCAATTTATTATTCACCTTGTGTTGGCGGAGCTTGCTGCTCTTCACGAGGCTTTTGTTCCGGTTTTGGGATCAAGGCTTTACGGGAAAGTTTGAATTTACCGGTTTTAGGATCGGTACCAATCAGTTTTACCTTAAAGGTATCACCTTCTCTTACCACACCTTCCAGTGTTTCCAAACGCTTCCAGCTTATTTCGCTAATATGAACCAAACCTTGTTTACCAGGTAAGAATTCCACAAAAGCACCAAATGCCACAACCGATTTTACAACCGAATCGTAAACATCTCCTACAACCGGTACAGCAGTAATACCTTTGATCCATGCCTGTGCTTTATCCACACCTTCTTTTTCAATACCAAAGATGCTTACTTCACCACGGTTGTTCACTTCCTCAATATTGATGGTAGTGCCGGTTTCACGCTGCATTTCCTGTATCACTTTACCACCTGGCCCGATCACTGCACCAATGAACTCACGCTCAATGAACAGTTTAACCATGCGTGGAGAATGCGGTTTAACCTCCGGACGGGCAGCGGGCATAGCAGCATACATCGCATCCAGGATATGTAAACGGCCACGTTTAGCCTGGTCTAATGCTTCTTTCATTACTTCCATGCTCAGACCATCCACTTTAATGTCCATCTGTACACCACAAATACCATCGCGGGTACCGGTAACTTTAAAGTCCATATCACCCAGGTGATCTTCATCACCTAAAATATCAGTTAAGATAGCATATTGATCGCCTTTGGTAATCAATCCCATAGCTACACCAGAAACGTGTTTTGGAATGGCAATACCTGCATCCATTAATGCCAGTGAACCGGCACAAACTGTAGCCATAGAAGAAGAACCGTTTGACTCCAGGATATCACTTACCACACGAACGGTGTAAGGGAAATCACCACCCGGCATCATTTGTTTTAAAGAACGTAAAGCCAGGTTACCATGTCCTACTTCACGACGGCTCTGACCACGCATCATTTTCACCTCACCGGTTGAGAACGGCGGGAAGTTATAATGCAGGTAGAATTTAGACTCATAAGAGTGAGCAGCGCTTTCAACCAGTAACTGATCTAAAGCAGTACCTAAAGTAACCGTTGTAAGTGATTGTGTTTCACCACGTGTAAACAAAGAAGAACCGTGTGGAGAAGGTAATACATCTACTTCCATATCCAGGGCACGTACATCTTCCAGACCACGTCCGTCCAAACGTACACGCTCATTCAGGATCATATCACGCACTACATAATACTGCAGATCGCTGTAATAAGTAGAAGCTAATTTTTTAGTTAAAGAAGGTAATTCGGTCTCACCTTCAGGCAGTTTATATTTCAGG
>CAYUMH010000015.1:0-35483 GCA_964445775.1 uncultured Terrimonas sp. | reverse complement strand
TTCAGGTACTCGATCAGCTCATCATGAATAGCCGAGAACCTGTCACTGCGGTCATGTTTAGCTAAAGCACCTTTGGCTACTTCCAGCACTTTTGCACCGGCAAAAGCTTTCACCTTAGCTTCCAAAGCTTCATCCGTTACAGGCTTGGTATACTCTCTTTTGGTGGTAATACCTTTTAAAGCCCTTAACTCCTGCTGTGCTTTGATCTGTATACGGATAGCATCGTGTGCTACCTGTAAAATTTCTACCAGTTCGGCTTCGCTGCATTCTTTGGCCTCACCTTCCACCATCATCAGGTTTTTCTCGGTAGCGGCTACAATAAATTCCAGGTCACCTTCTTCAATCTGGCTGCGGGTAGGGTTAATGATCAACTCACCGTTTACACGGCCTACTCTTACTTCTGAAATAATTTCTTTAATGGGAATATCTGAAACTGCTAAAGCGGCCGAAGCAGCTAAACAGGCCATTGAATCGGGCATAATTTCAGCATCACTTGAAACAAGTGTTATAAGTACCTGTACATCACAGAAATAATCTTCCGGGAATAAAGGACGTAAAGCCCTGTCCACTAAGCGGCTGGTTAAAATTTCGTAATCGTTTAAACGTGCTTCACGTTTAAAGAAAGATCCGGGGATACGACCTGCAGAAGCAAATTTCTCCTGGTAGTCAACCGATAAAGGAAAAAAGCTTTGTCCTTCTTTTGGTTCTTTGTTAGCTACAACGGTAGCTAAAATAATACAATTACCGGCAGTTACCGTAACGGCGCCGTCGGCCTGGCGTGCAAGGCGACCGGTTTCAATGGTCACTTCTCTTCCACCGCCTATGTCAAATGTTTTACTAATGGGTTGTTTTAACATGTAAGTTCATTTTATAAACAGGCGAATTCCTGTTTAGGTCATCTATTAATTTTGGTGGTACTTACAAGGCGTTGAGGAGTATCCGGGGCAAAAAAAGGCAAGCTACAAGGGCAAAAATAAACACGCCCAAAAACAGCTATTCCCAACATGCTAACAAGTTGGGAATAGTAATTATATATGTATTTCTTCTGCGTTATCGGCGAAGAGAAACGGCGTTATATAAACACTCTCCCAGTTTTCCTTGCGGATACGGGGGAGCCTTATTTTCTCAATCCTAATTTCTCAATCAGCTGGCGATAACCGGTCAGGTTATGCTTTTGCATATAGTTTAATAAACGTTTACGTTTACCTACCAGTTGCATTAAACCACGGTGAGTAGAGAAATCTTTTTTATTTTGTTGTAAGTGACCGCTGATCTGGCTGATACGCTCAGTCAATTGTGCAATTTGTCCTTCAATAGAGCCTGTATTGGTAGCTTTACCACCAAACTCTGTAAAAATTGCTGCTGTTTTTTCTTTTGTTAAAGGCATCTTTGTTTTTTTAAGAAATCATCCGATTTATATCCTAATATATATTTTGTGGCGGCAAAGGTATAACAAGATTACCGAATAGCAATAAATTAGCTAACAAAAATAGTAATTTTATTATTAAATAATTGGTTATCCGGTAGTTATTTAATAATTATGAATGATGAATTAGGAATTATGAATTAAGATTTTGTAGCCGGCGGTAGTTCCCTGATACCCCAACCCCTGAAGGGGTAAAGGGTTGCGACGCGGCACTCCCCTTGCTCTTCCGATTCTTTATTTGAATCTTTGACGGTTCGTGGGACACGAACCCCGGCGACAGTTATTTAATAATTATGAATGATGAATTAGGAATTATGAATTAAGATTTTGTAGCCGGCGGTAGTTCTCTGATACCCCAACCCATCAAGGAGCAAAGGGTTGCGACGCTCTTTTACGGGTTCGTGGGACACGAACCCCGGCAACTCATCACCACTCGTAAATTATATAAATCACCATCGTTGTTATTACAAAAAGAGCGGTCACGACAGTTTCTATCATTCTACTTCTTAATTTAGAAATATGGTAGAAAAATAGTATCAATGGAGATAAGATAATACCTGCCTGAACACCCCATATCCAATTCATATCCATTCCTCTATGCCTCACTTCATCCAGATCTCCCCACTCTTTATCAGGGTTGACAGTGTCAACGATAAAGTTTGTCAGTAAAAACAGGTTAACATACAACATGATACCCAAAATAATAGAAAAAAGTATAGTAGCGATTAGCTTTTTTCTAAAAACAAAACTTGAGAATGTTAGTACGCCCAAGACCAACATAAATATTTGTGGCTTATTTTTTAGGTGTGTTTGCAAAACCGCCGTGCCAATTAACAGGCCCGCGAATACAATTCCAATGATGACATTTACATATCTTTTTGTCATTGTTTTCATATTGAATTGGTGTGATTAAAAAATAGATGCATTAAAAGGTTAATTACCTAATTAAACAACAAGTTTATTAACATCACACCTCTCCGCTAACCCTAAACCTTAAACTTTAAACCTTAAACCCTTGAACCTCCCTAATGTATCCTATCCCCTCTCAGTTCTAAACTTTTAATTACCTCCGCCTCATAGGCCAGCCATTCGTTCCAGCGTTTACGCACCAGGTCTTTGTCCAGGTAGGTTTCGGCCAGCTCAATAAATAAGGTATAGTGACCGGCTTCGCTTTCCATAAAACGGCGGTAAAATTTGCGCAGGTATTCATCTTCCAGTCCTTCGCTCAGGCGTTTGAAGCGTTCGCAGCTGCGGGCTTCAATTAAAGCCATGGTAAGTAAAGCATCCAGGAAACGGCCTTCCCTGGAACCACCCCGCTGCTGAAATTCGATGAGCTTATTTACATATTGGTCCTTCCTTTGTATACCCAGTTGCATACCCCGCTTGTGCAACTCGGCCAGCACCAGTCTGAAATGCCCCCACTCCTCCGTTACTATGGGCGCCAGCTCAGTTACTACTTTGGGGTAGTCGCTGTAACGTTGTACCAGGGTAATACAGGTAGTAGCCGCTTTTTGCTCACAATAAGCATGATCGGTTAATATATCTTCCAGCGACATTTCGGCCAGGCTCACCCAACGCGGGTCCGTTGGCAGTTGCAGGCCTAAGATGTTTTTGGTATCCAGTGATAATTGCTCTTCCATATAACAAAGCTAAATTAATTAGATAATTAGGGAATGAGATAATTTGGAAATGGGTGTCGCACAGCTTCGTGAAAAAGTATCTGGATTGTTGAATAGTATTGTTACAGTACAAGCGTGCGACGCAAGTAAAGCCCGATCAGGGCACTACAGCCGGTAACATAAAAAAAGTTGAGCCAACGCTCAACTTCTATATACCACATACTTTATACTATATACTTTATTAATACAACAACCGCACTTTGATGGTTTCTTTCACCTCCTTTAACAATTGTACCGCCTGTTTGGACAGTTTGCGGTCTACATCCAGCACCACATAACCAATGGTTTCGTTGGTTTTAAGGTACTGACCAACGATGTTGATATTGTGCTTGGATAGTTGCGTATTGATGGCCGATAACACACCGGGAACGTTTTTGTGTACGTGCAGGATGCGGTGCGAACCTTCCTGTGGCGGCAGGGCCAGTGCGGGAACAGAATGCGAACCAAAAGTGATGCCCTTTTCCAAAAAGTTCAGCATTTTATTACTCACATCTTCACCAATATTCTGTTGCGCCTCTTCGGTACTGCCACCTATATGGGGTGTGAGGATAACATTGGGCAGGTCCTGTACCGGGGACTGGAAACGGTCGCCGTTTTTTTCGGGCTCCCAGGGAAATACATCAATAGCTGCCCCGGCAATATGTTCATCAATGATGGCTTTACGCAAAGCATCGAGGTCCACCACTTCACCACGGGCATAGTTAATTAAGATAGAACCTTTTTTAAAATACTTAATGGTGGTTTTATTAATGATATTACGGGTCTGTGTGGTATCTGGTACGTGCATGGTCACTACATCAGCTTTACCCAGTACATCTTTTAATGTTTTGCCATCTACCGCATTACCCAAAGGCAGCTTGGTTTCGGCATCATAGAATAATACTTTCATACCCATGGCCTCTGCCAGCACACTTACCTGGCTGCCGATATTACCGTAACCGATAATACCCAGGGTTTTACCACGCAATTCAAAACTACCCTTGGCATCCTTCATCCAGATACCCTGGTGGGCGGCTTTGTTTTTATCGGGAATACGGCGTATTAACATGATGGATAAACCGATCACCAGTTCCGCAACGGAACGTGTATTGGAGTAAGGCGCGTTAAACACCGCTACACCATGCTCTGTAGCTGATTGCAGGTTAACCTGGTTCACCCCAATACAAAAACAACCTATTGCCTGCAGCTTGGTAGCAGCGGCTAATACCTTAGGCGTAATCATTGTTTTGGAACGGATACCCAGGATATGCACATCCTTGATGGCTTTTACCAGTTCGTCTTCTGTTAAAGCTTTTGAAAGCTTTTCTACATTAACATATCCCTGGCTTTGGAAGTTTTTTACTGCAAGGTCACTGATGTTTTCTAAAAGCAGCACCTTTATTTTTTCTTTTGGATAGCTGGTCTGTTGAGCGGTTGCCATAATGGTTGCAAATATAGTTATTAAGACTATTCAACAAATGGGGAAAAATTAACGTATCATGGCCTGTGCTGCCTTGTTATTTTTGCACATATGACATGGATGACAAGAATAAAGCAAAGTGCCTGGATAGGAATAATAACGATGGTTAGTTATGGTTGTGGTGCCATTACCCCCAACAGCGATGAAACAGTTGACAGTACTATATTTAAGCTGCCTGAGCCTTTAGCTATCAGCAAGGATTCTTTAGACCGGTACGGCAAAGCGGTGTCGGATTTTTTAGACACCAATTTGCTGAATAAAGACTTTAACGGCTCCTGCCTGGTAGCAGTAGGCGGCAATATTGTTTACGAACGTTATGTAGGTTACCGTGACCTGAGAAAGAAAGACAGTATTACCGACACGACCAGCTTTCATTTAGCTTCCACTTCCAAGCCACTGACCGGCACAGCCGTATTGCAACTGGTGCAGCAGAACAAACTTTCCTTAAACGATACACTGGGTAAGTTTTTCCCGGGTTTTCCTTATCCCAACATCAGTGTATTCCTGTTACTTACCCATCGCAGTGGTTTACCCGATTATGTACATTTTATGGGCGATAGCAAGAAGTGGGATATAAAGACCATGGTGACCAATGACCTGATGTTACAGTTTTTATATGAACAGCAGCCAAAACCTAATTTTTCTCCCAACCGCGGTTTTAGCTATTGTAATACCAATTTTGTACTACTGTCCATGATCGTTGAGAAAGTAAGCGGCATGTCCTTTCCGGAGTATATGAAACAGCATGTGTTTGGCCCTTTACAGATGTTACATACCTATGTGTATACCCTGGCCGACAGTAACCATGCCACACCCTCCTTTAAAATAAACCGCGAGTTCTGGCCCGATGATCACCTGGAAGGTACATATGGTGATAAAAACATTTATAGTACGCCTAAGGATATGCTAAAGTTTGACCAGGCATTGTATAGTGGTCAACTGATACGCCCTACCCTGCTGGACTCGGCCTTTACGCCTTACAGCCACGAAAAACCCAGTGTACATAATTATGGGTTAGGCTGGCGTTTGTTAATGTTACCTAACGGCAAAAAAGTTGTTTACCATTTTGGCCGCTGGCATGGCTTTACCCCGGCATTTGCCCGCCTCACAGATGAAAAAGCCACCATCATTATTCTGGGCAATAAATTCAACCGGCATATTTACAATGCGGGCCACCAGTTATATGATATTTTTGGCGACTACCAGCAACGCCGTTCACCGGCAAAGGAAGAGCAGGCCGATGAACCCAAGATTAGCCCCACCCCCAAACAAAAGCCCGTTAAAAAGGAAAAGCCTGCTGCTAAAAAAACAGCAGCGGTAAAGAATGAGAAAAAAAGCAACGGCAAAAAGTAAGACCACACCACCCGTTAGTAAAAAAACCGTTAAGAAGAAGTAAGCCCCGTAAGCATCCGCCTGTTTAACAAATACACTGGTAAACCAATAATAAATTGCTTAATTTACCGGTATGAAACTTTTTACCGCACAGCAGATCAGGGACTGGGATAGCTATACCATGCAGGAAGAACCCATTACTTCGGTTGACCTCATGGAAAGAGCGGCAACAGCCTGTGTGCAGTGGCTGCAGGAACATTTTCCCCAACAGGTTTTTTATACCATCTTCTGTGGTAAGGGTAATAATGGCGGCGACGGACTTGCCATTGCCCGTTTATTAACTATCAGCAATTGTTCAGTAGTTGTGTATATCGCCGGGTCAGATGGCGAAGGCTCCTACGATT
This sequence comes from uncultured Terrimonas sp., assembly GCA_964445775.1. Lineage (GTDB taxonomy): Bacteria > Bacteroidota > Bacteroidia > Chitinophagales > Chitinophagaceae > Terrimonas. The sequence goes on along the minus strand of CAYUMH010000015.1, from coordinate 29,183 downwards.
TCCAGGCCAACCTGGAGCGGTTAGAACAGCTTTCTCCCGGATTGGCCCAATTCATAGAAACGCCCGAAGAGCTGCCCCTGGTGGCAACCGATAATATTATTATTGATGCTATACTGGGTACAGGCATCAACCGCCCGGTTACAGGTTTTACAGCGGCCCTGTTTGATTATATTAATTCGCTTACAAATATTGTTGTTGCCATTGATATGCCCAGCGGCCTGTATGCCGATATGGCCGGCGATAATAACCCCGCTGTACAGGCGCAACACACCCTGAGTTTCCAGGGTTATAAAAGGGCCTTGTTAATGGCCGACAATGCAGGGGCCGTTGGCGAAGTACATGTGTTACCTATTGGACTGGATCCCGATTATTATAACCAAACCGATACACCTTTTGAAATTATTGATGCGGCATTGATTGGCACTATTTATAAACCCCGGTTACGTTTTGCCCACAAAGGCAGTTATGGTCATGGTTTATTGATAGCGAGTAGTTATGGAAAAACGGGTGCGGCTGTTTTATCGGCAAAAGCGGCTTTACACTCCGGCATTGGCTTGCTTACCTGTTACATACCGGCTACAGGGTATAGTATTTTGCAAGGCAGTGTACCGGAAGCCATGGTTATTACCGATGCCGAATCCAATCAGATCAGTGAACTTGAATTTAACACAGAAATTTATACATCCATTGGCATTGGTCCCGGTATTGGTACATTGTCGCAAACCATAAACGCCTTACACCATTTATTACAACAGTACCGCCACCCGATGGTAATAGATGCTGATGCGTTGAATATACTGGGTCTGCATAAAGGCTGGCAGACATTAATTTCCCCCAACAGCATACTAACACCCCATCCTAAAGAGTTTGAACGTCTTTTTGGCGCTACCACCAATAATTTTACCCAGCAGCAGTTAGCACTTGAAAAAGCACAATTACTCAACTGTATCATTATTGTAAAAGGTCATCATAGTTTTATTGCCACACCGGCCGGTAAAGGATTTTATAATACCACGGGCAATGCGGGCATGGCCACGGGTGGCAGCGGCGATGTACTTACGGGTTTACTTACCGGTTTACTGGCACAGGGATACAGTCCCGAAGATGCCGCCGTTTTTGGCGTGTACCTTCATGGCCTGGCCGGCGACCTGGCTGCCGCTGCAAAAAGTATGGAAGCCATGACGGCAGGCGATATTATTGAATACCTGGGGCAATCTTTTCAACAAATTGGCCGGTATGGTCAGAGTATCTGATTGTTTTCTTTTCTTTGCAGCATGAATATTCAAGTTGGTATTATAATGGGCAGCGATAGTGATTTACCGGTTATGCAACCTGCTGCCGACATACTGAAGGAGTTTAATATTCCTTTTGAACTGACCATTGTATCGGCGCACCGTACGCCGCAGCGTTTAATGGATTATGCATCCGGGGCTGCTTCCCGCGGGTTAAAAGTAATTATTGCCGGTGCCGGTGGCGCTGCTCACCTGCCGGGCATGGTAGCTTCGGTTACTACATTGCCGGTAATTGGGGTACCCGTAAAATCATCCAACAGTATCGATGGCTGGGATTCGGTATTATCTATTTTACAAATGCCTTCCGGTGTACCGGTAGCTACTGTTGCCCTGAACGGTGGTAAAAATGCCGGCATTTTAGCGGCACAGATCATTGGTAGCAGTGATGCTACGGTGGCACAGGCCATCCAGACTTATAAAACCAATCTGCAGAACGAGGTATTAGCCAAGGCTCAAAAGTTACAGGTCAGCTTTACCAATGGATTTGATCAATAGTTTTTTCTTTACAGGTTCTTCCAACTTTATTTTATCGCAGAGGTACACGGAGTTTGAACACAGCGTGAAAGATGTTGACCACATCTTATATTATAATTCTTTTGACAGTCAATGACGCTGCAGCACTGTCACTTATTCCTCAAGATATTTAATTATAACTACGTATTCCTCAGAGACCTCCCTCTGAGCGACTCTGTAGTTAAACATCTGTACAACTTTATTTATCCATCAGGCAAATTTTCAGTATATTCAGCTAACAAAACCTGATTGTAATATGAAAAAAGTTGCCGCTGTTTTATCCCGCAAAGGCAGTCAGCTTGCCACCGTTAGCCCCGATACCTCCGTTGTAGATGCCCTTACATTAATGGCCGAAAATAATATCGGGTCGGTAGTTGTATTAAAAGATGGCAACTACATGGGCATTATGACGGAACGTGATTATTCCCGGAAAGTGATCCTGAAAGGCAAGAATTCTTCAGAAACAAAAGTAGCGGATATTATGTCCGATGACTTGCCCCGGGTTTCACCAAACGACAGTATTGAATATTGTATGGAGCTGATGACGGACCGGCATATCCGTTATATGCCTGTATTTGATAATGACCGGCTGGCCGGCATCATATCTATGAGTGATGTAGTGAAGGAAACCATCCTGGCACAAAAAGAAACCATTGATCATTTGCAAAACTATATCCGGCAATAGTCTTTAATCTACCTGCAGTAATACAAACTCGCTTTCCAATGCCGGTGAATGCTGGTGCAGCTGCAGAATAAATGCTTCGCCGTGCCGGGCATAAAAGGAAATAAAATTCTCTATCCTTTCCTGTAGATTATGATGAGGAAAAAGGGCTTTTTTAAGTTGCCTGATCTGCTGTTGCGTTGTATCGAATTTACGTTTTTCGGCACGTAACATTTTTTTCTCCAGCTTTTCAATCTTTTGCAGGGCTATTGTCTGCAGGGCTTCCACATGCCGGGTCAACGTAATATCAATAGCTGCCGCCTGTTGTTTAATGAACTGGTATTGTGTTTTTAATTGTTCAATGGCATTGGTCAGGCTCAATTCATGTGCCGTATCGCGTTTTACCAGTTTGTTCAGCAATTCCGTTTCGGGTAAAAATATATCTGCCTCTTCCAGGCCAAGTTTATCTATTTTTTTGCGTTGCTCTTTATCAAATATCAAAAAAGAATTACGCAGCAACAGTATAGGAAAGGGCACTTTATAATGCGCAAATACACCCTGCAACTGTAACCAATACGCCAACTCTCCGCCACCACCTAAAAACAGGATATTAGGCAATACCGTTTCCTGCATAATACCACGCAGGATAACATTGGGACTAAAGCGTTCGGGATGTTGTTCCAGTTCCTCTAACATAGCATCGGCAGTAAACTGCAGATCTGTGTCCACTACTTTAAAGCCACTCCCTGTTTCTTCTATCCTGTTCCTGATCCCATCGGCCAGGTAAAAAAGGTTAATGGAACGGGGATGTGCCTGTTCTTTATAACCGGCATCCTGTAAACGTTTACCGGTTTGCTCCACCAGCGGTAAAGCATTGTGCCGGTAAAGATCATCCTTAAACACGGAGATCAGCTGTTGCTTAAATACAGGATTATCAGGCACCAGCACCACCAGGCCAAAACGGCCGAATAAGGTATTTACTAATGACAGGGTTGCCTGCTGGATGGTCTCCCCTTTAGTATAAGCCGATTTTAAAATATCAATAATTTCCTTACCAAAAGGCTGTACGCCTACCTGGCTGGCGGTTTCATCCAGTAAACCGAGTAATGCATCGTCAACGATCATTTTACCCACAGCCCCGGTTTGTTGGGTGTTCCAGCTGTATTTTTTTTCATCAATAAAATAATGTCCCAGCTCATCCAGGTCAGCATCTTCGCTGCCCATATAATAAACAGGCACAAAATCGTATTCGGGAAATATGGTTTTACAGCTATCGGCTAAACGGATAGCATGTATTATTTTATATAAAAAATATAAAGGGCCTGTAAATATATTGGGCTGGTGTGCCGTGGTAATGGTGAATGTAGTGGGCTGTAATAACAACTCCATATTTTTTTCCAGCTCAACGGTTTTATTCAAACCATTATACTGCTGTTGTAACCCGGTTAACAAAGCCTTGCGGTCGGTTGCAAAAGCCTGCCGGTTGGCAATAGCGTGTTTAACCCCTTCCACATCCGGACGGGCAGCATAAAAAGGTTGTAAAGCCTCAGCATTTTGCAAATAATCGTTAACAATGGCCGAAAAGTAGCCTGTTTGTTTAAAAGATAGCTTTGTTGTTGTACAATCCATAGCAGGGAGCAAAATTAAGGAACCAAATGATAGTTTGCGTTAGTAACAAAAAAGCATTACAAAAAGTTTAGCAAATTATGGGGCCTGCCAATGAATGGTTTAGTCAAAAAAACAGTTCATTTACCTCAAATACCATGTAGTCCTAAAACAAAAGGGCTATTCCCATTGGAGAATAGCCCTTTTGAAGCAGTAAAAAATAATGTTAATTAACTACTACTCTTCATACACGTCAAACCAGGTCACAATTTTATTGGTATTACCCCTTTCGTTGGTTACCAGTTTAAACATACCCTCCGTTGCATCCCAGTCAATACTGGCGGGAGCAGTTGTCGGACTTTTCAGCACACTGTAAATATCCTTATGTTTGATCCGGATGGTTCTGAATTCATATGGCACCCCTTTATTCCATTCTTCATCATATAATTCCACCCGCACGGTTATTTCATTCCTGGACAATGAAGTAGCATCGGTGGGCATGGTAAATACAAAATCAGTGGCCCGGCCATTCAGCGAATAAGCACCGTCATCCGAAGGCCTTACCGATTCCTTTACTTTTACATTTGCCGATAATGATTTGTCCCATACATTCGTAGTTTTAGTTCCATTAGTAACAATAATTTTTCCATAAATATCTTCATCGCTGCTTAACCCATCATTCACTTTTGGACAAGTAAAGGCAATCATCTTGATACGCACTTTTATATCCGCAGGTTTTTCGGGTAAAGGCACACAGTTTCTGCGCGGATAGGTCATGGTGGTTCTCAGCATCATGGTTTCACCGGTTTTTAACGATTTAATACCAAATGCAATGGGCACTACCGGTGTGGTGGCTGAAAAATCGGTTACTTCGTTGGTCAGTATCCGGCGAACTCCATCTAATGTAAGACTGTTACGGAGACTCTGGTTTCCATCCACACCTTTAAAAATACCCTTAATGGACATACTGCTCATAGTCTGCTTTTGTTCTAATGTCATATTAGCATCAATAGCTGTTGTTGGCGAAGCCTGGAAAGCCGCATTCAGCGTAGCTTCTATCGTACTGTAAGAAGAATCGGATTCAATTTCTACAATACCAAAAGAACCATAGGTAACCGTAGCAATAATACCGGCATTCGCTGACAGGTTATCGGCTACCACCACATCGCTGAGGTCATTATCCACTTTAACAGTAAACGCATCTCTTAAAAACTTCAACACGATCTTATTCTTTTTTACACCATTACCGGCACCTGAGGTAGCCCTGATATCGAGGTTAATGGGTGTGGCCACAACGCCCAACCCGGCTTCAATAGAGAACTGTTCCATATTGGAGTATTGAATATCCTCGAACATCCAGCCCTGGCTGCCAAAAGGGTTACTGCCAAAGGAGTTTTTAATTTCATTTACCTTTTCAATAACAGCGCCCTGGGTAACCCCCGTACCTGGGATTGTTTTCATGATAGGCGCCCGGGAAGTGCCGGCTGCGATCAGGGCAATACTCAGGTCCTTGCGGCTGGTATAACCGGTGAAACTCTGGTAAGCACCTTCATCCATCGAGGATATATTAATGATACGGCCCGGCCATATTTCCGCAGCCGACGGTTCCAGTAAATTCAACTCGTTAAAGCCTGCTGTTAAGGTTACCTGCTGTACCGTACAAACCGAACCGTTATCATTTACCGTACTGGCCGTACCTTCCGATTCCTGTACACCAAGATTACCATCATTGGGCACCACTTCCACCGTTCTGCCATTCCTTACTGTTTTAAATTCACTGCCCTTCACAGCCAAACCCGAACCTGGTTTTACCAGTTGCCCCCTGAATTTGAAAGTGTTTAACAAGGCTTCTTTTTTCTGCACATTCTGTAAGGTCTGTGGCTGAATACGGGGATTTAAAAACTGCTTTTGTAAAGCCGGTGTTGCCAGCTTTTTATTTACCAGGGGTTTTACCTGTGCCTGGCTATTGGTAGCTGTTGCACCTGATATTGCCACAGCTGTTACCATACTCCATACTAACTTTGATTTCATAGACGTTTTATTTAAGGTTTAAGTTTTAAAATTATTATTAGCGCATCATACAGGATATACCTGCTACAGGAATAAAAGCCTGTGTTTTACCTTTGTTATCAAATACCCAGCGCATACCATAATTGATCATCAGGTTTTTGCCAATGCGCCAGTCACCGCCAATCGTTAAACTATTGGGATGTAATACGGTCCAGTTTACCGAAGAGCTGACAATCTCCATATCCGCCGGCTCTTCAAATGTTTTTTGTAAAGCCGTTACTGCCGACCGGGTTGATTTTCGTTCGTGTAAAAACTCGGCAAAAAAGCTGTATACGGGACTGCCATAACGGAGGTTAATGCCTAAAGAATAAATATTATTCTCCGCCACTGCTGTTTCGTTTGTTTCTTCCAGGGTATTGCGGTCTCGTAACAGGAAATCAATCTGCTCATCGTATTGGGTGATCCGGGCCAGGCCCGATACCATGATTTTCTTCCCCAGCGGAAAGCCGCCGTTTAACCAAAGGCCCATGCCGGTATTGCGGTTCAGGCGCAGTTTTCTTAACGAACCGGCACTATCCGTCTGGTAAGTATATACCCGGCCAAAAGCTATATCCAGGGATGCGGCATTCCAATGTTCTGTAACAAATATGGCGGCCCGGTTATTGATCTCCTCGTTTCGCCTGGCATTCAGAGAAAGTAATGTTTCACGGGTTGCGGTTATCTGGTTCCTTAATTCCGGTTTTTCTAAAATATTTTTCGTGCTGTCCAGTTTTGTCTCCAGTTCTTTTAATTGTTGTAACAATTGTGCTTTTTCATCCGTAAAACGGCTGCCGATATCTTCATATAACTCCGTTGCCATCAGGGGGTCTTTTTGCCGGATGATATTCATCTTTACCGCAAAACCTATCCTGCGATCGCTTTCTTCGTTTTGCACCGTGCCTACCGATACATCAATAGAGGCCAGCTTTCGCATAAGTGCCGATGCCCGCTGGTAACGGTCGAGGTTTTTACGGTTATAAAAAAGCTCCCATACAGGTTGCGATTGTATGGCCAGGTTAGGATTTAGTTTCCAGTCTTTAAATGACCAGTCCACTTTAAAATCCTTAATATCCGATGTCCTGTTGATCTGTGAAGGGGTTACGCCCATCAGGTCAAATACAGGTGAGGGCGGGATAGAAAATTCTTTTGGCGAAAGCCGGCCTGCTTTATTGCCGGCATTATCCTGTGCAGTTAGTATAACAGGTAACAGGAGCGTTAACCCGATACCAATGATCCCCGATTTTTTCATGTCAGTGTTTGTTTTGCGATAAAGCAAACCTAACATTCCGGGAGGCCGGTAACTATACTTGAACCGGTTGAAAAAACAGTCTGAAAAATACCTGAATACAAGTAATAAAAAAGTGGCCAGAATGGCTACTTTTATTCATTAATAAAATTTACATGAGCCCTCGCCGTTTAACCACCTGCCTTACCTTACTTTTTTTAAGTGTACAATTATATACACTTAAAGCCCAAACTCTCAACGAGGACAGCCTGGTGAACAGTTTCCGGACAGAAAAAAATGACAGCATCCGTATCTATGGAGCCTTGAAATGGGTGAATTATTTATTAAACCATAAACTGGCAACCGAGCAGGGTTTCCGGGTACTGGATAGTATTAAGCAACTGCCCGCTATACAGCAATACCCTACCCTGCAAATACAGGGCTATAATATTGCCGGCAATTTTTACAAAAACAATAATAACTGGCCCGGCGCCCTGGAAGCTTTTAATACAGCTTTCACCGCTGCCGGAAACCTGAAAGACAATACCCAGCGCAACAAAGTAAAAATGATGCTACTTTCTAATATCGGTAGCATCTACACCGTTAACGGCGATTTTAAAACCGCGCTGGAATACCGCTTACAGGCGCTGGAACTGGTAGAGCAACAGCAACCTTTAAACTATACCAACCTGGGTACCATCTATATTAACCTGTCCACCGATTACCTGAGCCTTAAAATGCCGGATAAAGCCATTGAATATGCACAAAAAGTGGAACAAATATTTGACAGCCTGAAAGCGCCGCTGCAGCTGACAGCCTATTCACAGTTTTATGATATTTATAGTTATACCCGTAACCAGGCAGGCATTAAAGAAACAATCAGTAAACTCACCGCACTACTGGCTGCAACTAATTTAAGTCCCGCCCAAAAACTGGATGGCGAATATATGGCCGCTTATATGCAGGGCGACTATGAACTCAGCTACAATAAAAACACACCGACAGCCATTGGCTTTTATAACCAGGCCCTCGAAAAAGCCCGGCAGCTGGAAGATAACCGCCAGATCGTTTTCGTAGAAAGCAAGCTGGGTAATGCTTACCTGCAACAAAACAATACCAGCGGCGCCATCAGTCATTTATTACCGGCCTATACATTAAGTAAAGCCGAACAGCTGACCGACCAGGAGCTGGAGCTGAGTAAACTCCTGGCCAATAGTTATTATAAACAGGGAGCTCACCAACAGGCTGCCGATTTTTATGCCATTGCCAATACATTATCGGATAGTATTTATAACCAGACCAAAACCAATGAGCTCAATTTCCTGGAAGCCAAATACCAGAACCAGCTAAAGGAAAAAGCCATTACCGAATTAACATTAGCCAACTCACTGAACCAGATAAAGATCTTACAACGCAATAAATGGCTCATCGTGGGTGGTGCTATTGCAGGTATAATACTATTGTTACTTCTCTTTTTATACAAAAACAGTAAGCAAAAGCAATTACTCATTCAAAAAGACAATGAACAACAGCAACAGCATATCCTGTTCCTGCAACAGCAGCAACAGGTGGTAAGTATGCAGAGCATGATCAACGGACAGGAAACTGAACGCACCCGTATTGCCAAAGACCTGCACGACGGACTGGGCGGCCTCTTCTCTACCGTAAAAATGCATTTCAGCAGCCTGCAACACGACCAGGAAGCCCTGGGGCAAAACCCCGTTTTTATTAAAAGTTATGAATTAGTCAACACGGCATCTGAAGAAGTGCGCCGTATTGCACATAACATGATGCCGGAAGTACTCATCAAAATTGGACTGATACCGGCAGTACAGGAATTATGCAGCAGCATTAATGCCGGCCGTTTATTGCATACCAATTTACAGGTATATGGTATGGATAAAAGACTCAACCCCTCCACTGAGATCATGTTATACCGTATTGTACAGGAACTCCTGAATAATATCATCAAACATGCGCATGCCACCGAAGCCATCCTCCAGTTCAATAAAGAGGATAACCGCCTGTCGGTTACCGTTGAAGACAATGGCCGTGGTTTTAATACCGCGGCCGGGGATGCCCAGAACGGCATCGGCCTGGAATCGGTAAAAAGCAGGGTAACATACCTGAACGGCCAGTTATCCATCGACTCGCAGCAGGAAGTGGGTACTACCGTGATGATGGATTTTTTAATCAACGACTAACAACTGTTGTTCCGCCGGCACCATAAAAGTTTTTACCGGTTATACTAGCATCCGAACAATTTTCGGTGTACTTTCATGGCAATAGTGTTGTACCATGATTAAACTGGTTATTATTGACGATCATCCTTTAGTGAGCGGCGGCGTTGCCATGATGCTGAAAGATGTGAGTTATGTGCAGATCGATGCCAGCCTGGCCACAGGTAAGGAAGCCCTCAAATACCTCGAAAACGGATCTCCCGATATTATCCTGCTGGATATTAATTTACCCGATATTGACGGCCTGGAATTATGCGATACCATCCGCAAAAAAAACAAACAGGTAAAAATAATCGGCCTCACTTCTACCAATGAAGCCGGCATCATTACCCAGTTTTTAGCCAAAGGCGGTAATGGTTATCTGCTTAAAAACATGGAAAGAGATGAGCTGCTCACGGCCATTGACGAGGTAATGGACAATAAAATATTCCTCAGCAAATCGGCCAATCAAAAATTACTGGAACAATTCAAAACCGTATCCGAGGCCATACATAGTACGCCGGTGCTTACCCGTCGTGAAAAAGAGATCATCGCCCTCTTACATGAAGGCATGAACGGGCCCCAGATCGCCGAAAAGCTTTTCCTGAGTCCCTATACCGTGGAAACCCACCGTAAAAACCTGATGCAAAAACTGAATGTAAACAATACCCAGCAGCTGCTGAAAGTAGCGGCCCAGCACAAATTATTATAAATAAACCAGCTTCAAATAATTACGGCGGCCGGTGCAGCAAAAAAACATATTTACCGGTCTTTAGCAAAAAAAGGGCAATCGTATTATCTTTAACACATGTTAGCTGTAACCATATTAGGCAATAATTCCGCTGTACCCGCTTTTGACCGGCACCCCACAAGCCAGATTGTTAGCCTGAACAATGATAATTTTATGGTGGACTGTGGCGAGGGCACACAGATACAGCTGATCAATTACAAGATCAGGCGCAGCAAGATATCCCGTATTTTCATCTCCCATTTACACGGCGACCATTATTTTGGCCTGATCGGCCTTATCAACTCATTCAGCCTGTTAGGCCGCAAACAGGACCTCCACGTGTATGGCCCTGCTCCTTTACAGCAACTGATCGAATTACAATTAAAAGTGGCCGATAACCACATGTCCTTCGACATACATTTTCACACCATCCGTAACGAAGGGATACTCGTGGATGATGAACAATGTACCGTTAAATGTTTCCGCACCAACCACCGCATTGAATGTTATGGTTTTTCCTTTGCCGAAAAACCCGCACCCCGGAAATTATTAATCGATAAAGTGCAGGCCTTACAGGTACCGCATAGTTTTTACGCATCCCTGAAGGCAGGCCAGGACTATATTACAGCCGATAACAACATTATTCCAAACGCTACTTTAACAGCCGATCCGCCGGCTCCCAAAAGTTATGCTTTCTGTGCCGACACCAAATACGATGAAAGCCTGCTGCCTCATATTTCCGGTTTCGATATGATCTACCACGAAACCACCTATCTCGATCACCTGCGCGACCTGGCCCAGTTCCGTTTTCACAGCACTACCCGCCAGGCTGCCACCATTGCGCAAAAAGCCGGGGTAAAAAAATTATTAATGGGACATTTCAGCAGCAAATATGATACGCTGGACGAGTTTGAAACCGAGGCCCGTGAAGTATTCCCCAATTCCCACCTGGCACTGGAGGGCGTTTGCTACCGGGTTTTATAATTTTCAGGGGCTATCAGCTGCATATCGCTATTCACCGGCAGTCCACCGCCCGTCTGCAATATTTTTGCCCGCACACATTACCACCCTGCAAAATATTTCCGCCTAAGCGATGCAGCCTTTGAGCTATATACATAATTAAGGGCAGGCAACATTTTTAAACCAATTGTATGAAGCAATTTTTTCTGGATAAATAACCGCTGTACTATAATATTGTTATACAACAACGCCGATATGCGACCCCTACGGGGTCGAAACTCATTTTGCCATATATTTCTACAAACATTTGATGCCGCTGGCATCGGGCAACCAAACCATAACCACCATTCCCTTATTAACAGATGAAACTCCGTGCTCCTCTGTGTAACTCTGTAATATTATTTCAACTATTATTTAGCAAACAACAACGCTGATGTGCGACCCCTACGGGGTCGAAAACCTATTTCGTTGTACATTTCTACAAACATTTGATGCCGCTGGCATCGGGCAACCAAACCATAACTACCATTCCCTTATTAGCAGATGAAACTCCGTGCTCCTCTGTGTAACTCTGTAATATTATTTCAACTATTATTTAGCAAACAACAACGCTGATGTGCGACCCCTACGGGGTCGAAAACCTATTTCGTTGTACATTTCTACAAACATTTGATGCCGCTGGCATCGGACAACCAAACTACAACCACCATTCCCCTTTTAACGGATGAAACGCCGTGTTCCTCTGTGAAAAAACTTTATGCACTTCTGTGGTATTATTCAATACTATTATTTACTAAAACAACAACGTGGATATGCAATCCCTACGGCGTCGAAAACTCGTTTCTCTTGTGCTCCTACTATAAACATATCATGCCGCTGGCATCGGGTGACAATAGCACAATTTAACTGCAATACCTTATTCTTTTTCTTTATCCCGGAGGGATAACATCTTTATAACACCACTATACGCAGCAAGATATACGACCCCAGAGGGGTCGAATGTTTATTATGTATCTGCAAACCGACCAACCTCCAGCCAGTTTCAGCCACCATTATAAAAAACAAATAATATTGCTTCCCGTTGATGACATTAACCCCGGTATTACGATGTATCATAAAAAGACCATGCAAATCAAAATGCAACTAATCAGCCTGCTGTTATTAACCGGACTGCTGTTCACCGCCTGTAAAAAAAGCTCCGGCGAAGATGATGAAAAAGAATGTGAGCTGACCGTAACGGCCATTGCCGGCAAATACAAGATCGTAGCCGCCAAATTATTACAGGGCAGTAACGAGATTGACGTATTACGAGATATTTATGAACCCTGTGAGCTGGATGACATCAACGAACTGAAAGCAGATAAAACCTTTATTTATACCGATGCCGGCGTAAGCTGTGTGCCCAATAATAACGAAAGCGGCACCTGGGATGTATCCGGGAGATCATTAAAACTAAATGGCGGCTTTTCCAATATCGAAAGCTTTGACTGCACTCACCTGGTAGTAACTTACAGGGACGAGGACAGCAACGTGATAAAAGAGACCTATCAAAGGCAATAGGTCAATCATAAAGTAAATTTCCCGGCTTAATTTTATAGGCCGGGAAATTTATTACGCTTGTTCTCCTTAAATGGAATAATAAGTTTATTCATTATTTGCCGTAAATGATATCATATCCACCTCTTTTTTAGTATTTACCTTTTTTGGTTCCTTAATCAATAAACGGTCTTCCGAAATACCTTGTTTCTCAACTAAATGTTGCTTTAATCTTCTTGCTTTCTCCAAAGCTTCTTTTTTTGATTGCTGGTACTGCGTATTAATGTTAACCGCAAGGGTCGGAAAATTACGTAAAGTATTTGCCAACTCAGCCAGGACCATTATCCCATCATCGCTAAGTTTACCCTTTTTAAACAATTGAGGTATTACTAAATCCGGGAAAGTAAATATAATAGAAGGCATTCCCTTCACAAATGACGAGGGTTGAGCCTCTTTTCGTAACCGGATGGAAAAATTAGTAGAACCCATCACAGGGTTATAATTCCTCACCTCGTTAACAAGCTCTCCATATGAAAATATAAATATACCTTTTACAGCCTCCGATGAAGATAATACTATACGAAAGTTCCCCACTTCATCTGTCATGTATCTTTTATCCCCGAAAGCAATAGTAGCATTTTGCAAGGGTGTTCCTGTTGCGTCCGTTATACTCCCGCTAATAATAGTGGAATCATTTTGTGATCTTACAGCATGTTCATTATGCAAGACAGCGTTCACCAGCGGTGTATTGAATAAAGGAACCGGGGCAGCATTTGCCGAAATAGTGGAAAAAGTCAGTACAGAAGCAGCTAGGGCGGCAACCAGGTCCGTTTTTTTTCGCACGGGTTCATTAAAGTATAATGCGCTGCCAGTTTGTTCTTTGGTAAATCTTCCGCAAACAAGAATAGGATGTTTTAAAAAGAAGTTTTGTAATGCTTTATCGGAATAGCCGGTAAAATCTATTACCTCTTTATTACAGACCTTACAAAATCTCCCCTTTTCAAGCTCATCCATCTTTTCCCAGTCCTCATGACAAGGTGTATTAAGCTGAATGGTCACTGACAGGTTCCTTCGCATATAATAAACTTAGTAAAAAACTTTTAAAGTTGCGTCACCTTCAGGCATAAATCCATTTATCACTTTCCTCAACAGGCGCCTGTGTGTTAGCGCATTAACCAATAATAAAACTCCGGAAAAGCTTTCCGCCAATCGGCTTCGGTATGTTTACCATAATCTGAAACCAGGGTGGAGATGCGGATATTATCGTGGGTCCTTAATTTGTCGGCTACTTTTGTTACTTCGGTTACCAGATTATCACTTTCCATACGACCGGCATAAAAGAATAAACGGATATCCTGTTTAAAGGCTTCTCTTTCTATATCTTTCAGCAACTGTTCACCGGCAACATGAAAGGCCGGGGAAAACACACCTGCGACACCAAACACTTTCGGGTAGGCCATTACAGCATACAGGGAAATCAATCCCCCCATAGAACTACCCGCTACAAAGGTCTTATCCCGGCTTTTTAATGTGCGGAAGTTTTTATCAATAAAAGGTTTTAAGGTTTTGGCCAGGAACGCGGCATAGGCTTTACCTTCCCCTTCACCAAAACGCTCATTATTGTAAGGGTTATACTCTGTTAAACGTTTGGCATTGCCATGATCAATGGCTACTACAATACATTCCTTAAAGGTCTGGGTATCCAGGTACTCATCTACCCCCCACTCGCCTGAAAAAGCAGTCGCTTCATCAAACAGGTTCTGCCCGTCCTGCATATACAGCACAGGGTATTTCTTTTTAGGGTCCTTTGCATAACTCGCCGGTAAATAAACGCTGATGCGACGGGTTCTTTTTAACTGCGGGATCAGGAAGGCCGTATCCAGCACCTGCACATTTTTACTGGCGGTGCTTTTGGCTTTAACAGCGGGGAACCTGTCGGCCCACTCTGTAACGGATAAAGGAACTGTTACATTATCCTGTACCTCCAGGCTGCGGTTGGTAAGGCTGGCGCCGGCCTTACCCGTTTCTACTTTATCCCAGTCGCCACGGGTAATTTTATATTCATATTTGCCCGTAGACAGTAATACTTTTAATGAATATTGTCCTTCTTTGTTTTTTATAAATTTATAATGTTCATCGGCCGGGTTCCAGCCATTAAAAGAGCCGGCAAGGTATATATTGCTACCCTGCGGGTGATAGGCCGGCAGTTCTTTCACCGCAAATAATATCTCCTTCTGTGCCATACAAATATTGGCTGCCGCTAATGATGCCGCTAATAAAATTTTTCTAATCATAACCTCGTTAAACAGTAAACAGGGGCAATTTAGCTAAAATGTGCGGTTAGCGCCATTGGTATTTTGTTAATACGTTTTAAAAGGCTTTTTTACCGTATAACCTATTTTATATTTTAGTACAGTCCGTTTCCTAATTTTGCAGCGGCCTCCCGGCCTTCCCATGTTACAATCTACCATACAAACATATAAAAATGCATATAGCGGACTGTCCCGCGAAACCTGGCTGTTATCGGTGATCATGCTCATCAACCGGTCCGGCACCATGGTAGTGCCCTTTATGACCCTTTACCTCACCAGCCCGGCCATGGGTTATAGTATTGCCGATGCGGGTATTGTGTTTGGCTTGTTTGGTTTCGGCGCTTTTTGCGGCGCCTATGTTGGCGGTAAGGCTACGGATAAACTGGGGCACTTTCCAGTGCAACTGGTGGCGCTTGCCGGGGGCGGGCTGTTATTTTTTGTACTGGGACAGCTAAAAGATTATTACCTCATCTGCCTGTTTACCTTCCTGCTGAGTTTTGTGAATGAAGCCTTTCGCCCGGCCAATGCCACAGCTATTGCCTTGTTCAGCAAACCAGAGAACCGTACCCGCTCCTACTCTCTTAACCGGCTGGCCATTAACCTGGGCTGGGCCTTTGGCAGCGCTGTAGGTGGTGTACTGGCCGCACATAGTTATGAATTATTGTTCTGGGTTGATGGAGTGACCAATATATCAGCCGGTGTTTTATTGTTCCTGTACTTAAAGCCGAGTAAAGAAATAGTAGCAGAAAGAAAAGAAGCTGTTACCCTTGCGAATAGTAAAACCAGCTCTGCCTACCGTGATAAGACCTTTTTAATTTTTATCGGGCTGACCATCTTATTTGCGGCCTGCTTTTTCCAGCTTTTTACCAATTTCCCGGTATTCATGAAAAAGGAGAAAGGTTTTTCGGAACAGTTTATTGGTGCATTGATGGCCATTAACGGGCTGACCATTGCTGTGGTAGAAATGGTGATGGTGTACAAACTGGAGACAAAAGGGCGTAATATTTTATACATGAGTATCGGGATGGTGTTAACCGGCATTGGCTTTTTATTACTGAACCTTCCTTTCTTTGAATATTCCCTGGCCGTGATCATGATATTGTTCATCACTTTTGGTGAAATGTATGCTATGCCTTTTATGAACAGCTATTGGATAGCCAGGGCCAAACCCTATAACCGGGGCCAATATGCCGCTTTGTATACCATGGCCTGGTCGGCAGCCCAAACTCTTGGCCCTATCGGGGGCTCCTACCTGGCCCAGCATGCCGGCTTTACCATTACCTGGTATGTTGTAGCAGGGCTATCCATTATTACGGCCATACTTTTATACAAAATACTCAGCACGCAACAATAGTCTGTAACTGCTTCACCCGCAGGCTTTTCAGCAGCACATTAACTGAATGTTATGCCTGTTTTTTCTGCAACTCCTATAGTAAACAAAACCCTACTTTTGCAACAAATGTTGTACGTATGAAATTTATTGCGCTCAGTTTATTAGCCCTTTTCAGTTATACCAATATGTCGGCCCAGGCTCCTGCGGCCAAAGGTGTGAGCCGTCCCAAACTGGTAGTAGGTATTATGATTGACCAGATGCGCTGGGATTATTTATACCGCTTTAACGACCGTTTTACCAATGACGGCTTCAAACGTTTATTACAACAGGGCCATTCCTGTGAAAATACTTTCATTCCCTATACCCCTACCTATACAGCTGTAGGGCATACCAGTGTGTACACCGGCTCCGTACCGGCCATTACCGGCATTGTGGGTAATAACTGGTACCGTAAGGACCTGAAAAAAACCTGGTATTGCACCGATGACTCTACGGTGGTAGGCGTAGGCAGTAATTCCAGTGCAGGCAAAATGTCACCGGCTAACTTATGGACCACTACCATTACCGATGAGTTACGTTTAGCCACCAATTTTAAAAGTAAAACAATTGGTATTGCCATTAAAGACCGTGGTGGTATTTTACCGGCTGGTCATACGGCCAATGCCGCTTATTGGTTTGACAATAAAACCGGCGGCTGGATCACCAGTTCTTATTACATGAATGCATTACCGGAGTGGGTAGTTAATTTTAATAAAAGAGAACTGCCGGCCAAATACCTGGCCCAGAACTGGAATACTTTATTTGATATCAAAACCTATACACAAAGCACGGCAGACGAGAAGCCTTATGAAGGAAAGATAAACGGTGAGGACAATACCTTCCCCCATATCACCAATAATTTAAAAGATGCTGATAAATGGGAAGCGTTCAAAAAAACGCCTTATGGCAATACCTATACTTTTGATATGGCCAAAGCCGCTATTGAAGGCGAGAAATTAGGTCAAACCGGTAATACCGATTTCCTGGCCGTAAGTTTTTCTGCTACCGATTATACCGGCCATACCTTCGGACCCAATTCTATTGAGATAGAAGACGCTTATTTACGTTATGACCGCGACCTGGCTGATTTTTTAAAGTACCTGGATACCAAAATAGGTAAAGGCCAGTACACTTTATTTTTAACTGCCGACCATGCCGTAGCACATGTACCGGGCTTTATGACCGAGAATAAAATACCTGCCGGCGTGTTTGATGATGAAGATGTACGCAAATGGGTAAATGAAAAAGCAGAAGCTAAGTTTGCGGTTAAAAATGCGATTGAAAAAGTGATCAACTACCAGCTTTTTGTTGACTATACTTCTTTAGAAGGTGGTAAAGTAAATGAAGAAGAGTTTAAAAAATGGGTAGTTACCTTATTAAAACAACACCCGGCCATCATGACCGCTTTTGACCTGAATAATTTAGCCGGCACACCTATCCCCGCTAAAATTAAAGAGCGTGTAACCAATGGTTATAATGCTAAACTAAGCGGTGATATACAGTTTGTATTTATGCCGCAGTATTTTGACGGTGGTAAAACAGGAACCACCCATGGCGCCTGGAACCCCTATGATGCACATATTCCTTTGTTATGGTATGGCTTCAATATTAAGCCCGGCAAAACAAACCGCGAAACCTATATGACCGATATTGCCCCCACTGTTGCAGCCCTGTTGCAAATACAAATGCCTAATGGTTGTATTGGCGATGTGATACCGGAGGTATTAAAATAAACAGCTTCACAGCCAGGCTATAGTGTAACAACTACCTGGAACAGTATAACAAAGCCGGGGACAACTGATCTCCGGCTTTGTTATAATAACCTTTTCATTACCTGTTTCTTTTTAAAAGCTACCCTTTCTCCAAAGCACAAACATTTGTTCACCTGAACAACTCTTTAATAATTTTCTTCATCTACATTCGAAAAAGTATATATTTACGTTACCAACACCTAATAGTATGGAATTACAAACACTTTTTGAAAAAGCAGTTAAAGAAAGCAAAGAATTATCCAGCAAGCCGAGCAACGAAGTTTTATTACAGTTGTACTCCCTGTACAAACAAGGCACAGAAGGAGATATTAACACGGAGCCGCCGGCCAATCCTTTTGATTTTGTAAACAAAGCCAAGTACCAGGCCTGGAGCGATCTGAAAGGAAAAACAAAGGAAGATGCGATGCAGGAGTATGTTAACCTGGTAGAGAAATTAAAAGACTAACCCTTCGACGCTTTTATATACAAAAGGTGTACACCATGTGTACACCTTTTTGTTTACTACTGTATAATATTTTACTATCGTATCAATGTAGCAGCCATCAAGCCCACCACCACTTCATTGGTAAGTGTGGTAAGCGTTACCGATTGTAAGGTTTTATTTTTCTGCAAAGGCAATTGCAGGAAGGTAGCTGCCCCACCATCAATGGCCAGGTTAGAATAACCTTTAATGCCGGTATAGTTTTTAAAGCGATCACTGATCTCTCCTGTTTTTAATAGTAGACGGTAAGGCCTGGGAGCGCCGGTAGTAAAGGCCAGCCCGTCCTCAAAAAAATCCTGTTCAATCGGCCACCAGTTAACCGGGTTAACCAGGTTTAGACTATCTGTTGTACCGTCCTGGTAGCGAACAATCACTTTTGCATTGATCATCTGGCTTTGCTGGTGATTGGTACTGCCTGCCATTAACAGGTTTAATTGTACAGCATTACCGCTTACAGGAATGGTTACCGTATCAGGATAATTATCCCAACGGCTGGTATATACAATATTTGATTGCTCCTTTCCACCCGGTGTTTGATAAGGCACCTGGTTAAAGTATATCTTATTACTGTCACCCGCCAGTTTGCGCAAACCACTGTCATCAATATTCGCTTCTATTAAAGGATAACACCAGTTACCAATGCCCTGCCAGGGTATCATGAGGGTTGGCGTAGCGGGTCTTGGCGACATGTATTTGTTCTTAAATATCTGCGTTACCTTATCATTGAAATAAGGTTGCAGGTTAACCGGTTCAAAAACCGTATTGGGTGTAATATTTACCAATGCGGTATTTACCGGTATGGTCATTTTTTCGGGCTGCGCTTTTACAGGCTGTTGTACCGTATCGCCGCCCCAGGTTATTTCAATATCATGTTGTTTTCCGGTACCGGCTTCAATTTCTATCGCGGTATTTTGTTTGGTCCATTTCCACACACCCAGTTTACCATTTACTTTCACCAGCAACACTTTGTTTTTTTGTGCCGGCAATTCCAGTACCAGTTGTAGTGGTTTATGAAAGGAAGGTTTTATTGTGTACCTGCTGGTATTATTGGTTTGTTTAAAAACGAATTGCAGGTAGGTAGTTTTTAAACTGGCATAAGGCCAGTGCGAAGGAAAACCCGGGTTGATCACCAGCCTGTTGTTCAAAGCATCGGGCTTTATACCAAACAGTCCTTCCACCAGGGTACGGGCAGCCATGCCTACCGGATCGGCAAAGTCGCGGTACAACTCGCCACGCACCGCATCAAAGGATGATAATTGCTGGAAGTTACCGGGGCTGGAGCCCAGGTACATGCTTTCCATTAAAGAACTTTTCCATAATGAAAAAGCATTATCACTTTCACCACCCTGCCAGTAAGCCAGGGCCGTATGCAGGTTTTCGGCTAAAGCCACATTGTTCACACTCCAGGTATAAGGCTGCCAGTTGGTAGTTGCCAGCAGGTAGAATTGTTCTTTGGGTAATTCTTTTACCTGCACCGGTATATGCGGTATATGTTTATCTACATAGCGTAATAACTGGTGACGCTGTTCTGTAGTCGGCACATCCGAATCAATAGCATGATAAACTGTCCATAAACCTGCATTCGGGTGTGCCAGCTGTAAACCCATTTTGTCAATATACTCCGCAAACCAGCCTTTATCTTTCAGCCATAATTTTTCGTTCATGGCTTTTAGTATTTTATTGGCCTCCGCCTCGTATTGACTGCCGTCCTTACCAATGAGTTTAGCCAGTTGTGCTACCAGTTTATTGGAACGGTAGTTATAGGAAGAAGAGTGTGTTACGCCACCACCCATGTATTGCAAGCCATCGCTGGCCCAGATGCAGGCATAGGCATCATATAAACCGTCACCATCTACATCATAGTTCCTTTTTTCCCAGGCCAGGTGTCTTTCCAGCAGGGGCCACATCTCCCGTACATAATTGGTATCACCGGTCCAGTTAAAATGTGTCAGCAGCTGATCAATGAATACCAGGTTCATATCGTAGTGATGCGGACGTACATCGCCATTGGGATTACGGGTAATATACCCTTCGCTGAACATGGAGTTACCTATTTTCTCCTGCTGGCGGGCAATATGTAAAGCCGTATCGGCCACTACAGGGCCGGTGGCCGGTGTTTTTAATTGCGATAAACCATAACTGCTGAAATGCATTTTGGCCCGGTCGTGCCAGCCCAATGGATCAGCGGCATAAGCGCCACGCCAGGCATTTAAACGCATACGCCAGGCAACAGCGCCATGCAGGAAGGTTGGATCTTCCCAGATACCATCGGCAGCAATAGCCAAGGCACCGGCAACAGGGTTAATAAATTTATCAGGAGTATTAATCGTAATACGGTCTGCAATTTTTTTACGGGCCGCTTCAGCTGCAACAAAATCTTTAGCCAGGCTGGTATAGTTTAACTTACCCAGGTGGGCGCCTTTTTTTATCACAAAGTATGTAGGCTGACCGGTTAATTTCCATTCGCCTGCAACGATCTCCAGGTCACGGTTCTGTCCATTTTTGCTTCCCCAGCGTAAGAAGATTGGCGCTTCCTGGTTTACGGCGTTGCCTACAAAAGTGGTGGCATTAAGAGGGAACACGCCTGATACACTATTAACCGTAGTAGTACCTTTATTAGCAATATTATAGTTTAACTGGAAATTATTTTTAGCTAACGTAACTGTATTGTCTTTACAATATTCGGGCTTCAGGTAGAAAGAAGATTCGGGATCAGCGCCAATATCACCATCGCGGCTTAATTTTTTACCGGTAACACCACCATATATAACCGCAAGCGTGATACCTGCATCCAGGTTTACCGGTGAAAGTTTTACGATCATCCCTTCTTCCGTAGCCAAAGGCAGCACAATCAGCTCCAGGTGACCTTTACCTAATAAAGGATCGCTGATAGTGTATAACATACTTCCCGGCCTGTAACTGGTTTTAATAGTTGCTGCAGCTGTCAGCCATTTGCTCATGCCATCTTTGGTGGTGATACCTATTTTACAGTTACCACCTACACCGGGCAGGTATAGTGCAAACTCCGGCAGGTCGCCGGTCTCCACACGGAAAGCTGTATTGGTACCATAGAGTGCACGGTTAAATTTTTTTGTCCCGTTTACAATGGTAAAATCATTTCCTTCGGGACGATACCTTAAACTACGCTGTGTAGCCGGGTTTTGTGCAACAATCGTACCTGCCGTTAAGAGTAGAAAAAATACTTGTACAAACTTCATCCTGGTTTCTAATTTATTGCTGCTATATAATGCGTTAAAGATATTAAAACCATTACCGGTATATGAATGGGTATTGTTAAAAAACCTCATCAATAACCGGCCTGCTATAGGTTTCTTTTTTATTGCTTGTTTCCGGCGTACCAAAGTAAAAGAACAGGCTTCTTTTTATGGTGTTGGTTAAAACCGGTAATTGCCCCTGTGGGCCTAATACTGTTGTATTGTTATTCACTCCCAATGCCAGTTTTGTTCCTACGGCCGGGATCAGGTCCATAAAAGAGATATCGCCAGGTGGCACATCCGGTGTACCTTTTACGCCGGTTAACCCATAAAAGTTAAACAGGCGTACAAACAGGTCGGCTTCATTTGCTGCCACCAGGAAACTGCCTTCCACGGTATTGAACTGCATCCAGCTGATATCACCAAAATAACCTTTGAACTCCGGGTACACAACCGGGCTGTACCCTGTTTGTGTATTATTGTATAAGTTAGTATACACCGATTTTTCCGTCCCCCTCAGCCGGTTACGCCATTGGCGTGCAGGACCCTTGCCTAACCAGCTTGCAGAGAGTATATAGTTTTCAGGATAACTAAAACTAATGCCTGCCATATTGTATGCCTGTCCGCTGTTGTTATATTCATATTGTAATTGCAACCAGCCCGAACGGTAGATGGTCCAGGCAAGCTGTTGCATAGCACCGCTGGTAGTAAATTTCACTGTAACACTGTCTTCTGTTTGTTCAATGGCCGTAGCCTTAATAGTATATTGCCCGTTGATCAATAGCGGTCCGTTATTGAATGAAAGTTTTGCCGCTTTAGCATTTGTTACATCGGTAAGCCGCCCTGTTAGCTTATCCAGGGTAATAGCTATATCTGCAGCAGCCAGCTTTACCACCGAATCAGTTTCCTGCACCATTATTTTTTGTGGAGCTTTAGGTGTGAACTCCCGTATAACTTCGCTGGTAGTTACGGAAGGGGCTTTCAATTGTATATGCCAGGTGTATATTTCTTTTCCGGC
This sequence comes from uncultured Terrimonas sp., assembly GCA_964445775.1. Taxonomy (GTDB): domain Bacteria; phylum Bacteroidota; class Bacteroidia; order Chitinophagales; family Chitinophagaceae; genus Terrimonas. Next base: position 6,223 of record CAYUMH010000015.1, on the reverse strand, counting down.
ATTATCCTTAGCTTGTAGTATAAGCGCATCGTATTGCCGGTACCCTGCGGGTAAGGATAAGGGTAGCATACCCGTATCGCCGGGTTTTATATCAGGGGCAGGTATGGTTCCTTTTTGTTGCACGGTAAATGCCGTATCGTTGGTACTAAAAGGTTTGGTATAGTTAACCAGCTGCCAGCTAAAGTTGCAGGCTTTCAGGTTGGTAAAATGATAGCGGTTCTGCAGGGTCAACTGATCTATGCTTTTGTTCACCAGTTGTACGGGCGAGAATATTTCCCTTAATGCATAGTAACTGCCTTCTTTTTCACGATAAGGCCCCAGGATACCGTCATTGGCATTCAGGCCATTTGCATCCAGCCTGTTATTAAAGTCAGTACGCTGTATAGCTTCATCTACCATGGCCCATATAAATACACCACCGGATATTTTACTGTTCCAGTGCAGCTCCCAGAAATCGTTCATAGCCGCTCCTCCTCCCCCATCGTCCTGGGCATGTAACATTTCGGTGGGCATATAAATGAGCGTATCGTGTTGCAGTTTTTTTTGCGTGCTGTAATAATCTTCATAATGATCCGTATCTATATAATTGAAAGCATTACCGGGCCGGTGATGCGGATGAATTACCGGTCGCTGTGAAAGGTCCCATTTAGTAAAATGTGCGTCCAGCGATTTATTGGTGCCTCCTTCGTTACCATTGGCCCAGAATATAACGGATGGGTGATTGCGATCACGCAATACCATTTCTTTTACCAGTGGTTCACCGGCTGCCGTACTATAAGCTTTTTGCCAGCCCGCCAGTTCATTAATGACATAGATGCCCAATGAGTCGCAGTATTGCAGGAATTTTTTATCGGGCGGATAGTGTGAACAACGCACCGCATTCATATTCATTTGTTTTAACAACAGTACATCCTGCAGGCTGATGGCATCATTTAAGGTACGGCCGCTTTCGGGCCAGAAACAATGCCTGTTCACGCCTTTCATTTTTACCTGGGTGCCATTTACAAAAATGCCCTGACCCGGTTTTATTTCAATAGTACGAAAGCCGAATTTTTCATCATGCTGGTATATTACCCTGCCCGCCTGTTTCAGTTGCAGTTTTACACTGTACAGGTATGGGGTTTCGCTTGTCCAGGTAAGAGGCTGGTTTATTGTTGTTTGCAGGGTGAATACGGAGTCCTTATTATTGACCGGCCTTTGTATTTGTGTTACCGGTTTACCTTTGGGATCATATAAGGTTGCCTGCAATTGATAGCCGGCCATAAAGCCTTTGCCATCAACAGTGGCTGTAAAACTTCCATTGGCGCTTGCCTGTATGGCTACATGCGCAATATTTGCCCTGGGTTTTATTTCCAGGTATACCGGCCGGTAAATACCACCAAATACCCAGTAATCGGCCAGGCGTTCGGCATTGTTCACCGATTTGTCGCTGCTCATTTTACTAACGATGACTTCCAGTTGATTTTCTTTGCCGGGTACCAGTAAAGCACTGATATCATAAGCAAAACGGTAAAATGCACCCCGGTGAATATTACCGGCTGATCTGCCATTTATTTTAACTTCGGTATCGGTCATGCTGCCTTCGAAAACAATGGACACTTCTTTATTTTTCCAGGAAGCGGGGACAAAGAATTTCTTTTTATAAATACCTTCTTCATCATGAAAGCGGTAGTTTTTTCCAAAGGTTTTGTAATCACGCCCGTAGTTATAATTACCAAAGCCCTGTTGTTCCCAGCAGGACGGCACCTGGATGGTTGTCCAGTAACCGCTTTTACGGCCGCCGGTACAATAGAAATCCCAGGTTTTTGTATCACCAAAGCCGGTGCCGGATAGGTATAGCTGTTCGGCCTGTTGGCCCAATAGTATTTGCGCTGTTGTCAGCAACAGCAACATAAAAAATATAGCAGGTCTTAATGTCTTCATCATAATAAATCCAGTAAATAATTATCCCTTACTGCCCGGTCCTTTGTTATTGCTGAAGGGCTGGCGGATGGAAGCGGTAGCTGGCTATGTGCGCTGGTTGGGTGCGGGGCAGCCACTACAAGCGTACAGCCGTATATGGGTTGATGGTTGTACTGCTGCCGAAAGCCCCTAATAAAAATACGCAGCGCTGCTATTGTTTTATTTCAATAGCAGCGCTGCGTAATAAAAAATTATACTACAGGTTGCTTGTTAATACAACCTGAAAGGTAAGTACCAGTTATCCCTGTTCATTAATTTGTTACGAACCGCTGCTGCCTGGCCATTGCCTTCGCGTAATAGTTTTTGGTATACTTTATCGGCCAGGAAAGACGCATCGTTACGACGCAGGGCCACCCTTAACAGATCGGGCCAGCGTTTTCCTTCGTATGCCAGTTCCAGCGCCCCTTCCCTGATGATCTGGTTCTCTACAAAAAGCACGCTATCGGCAACTGAACTGGTTGGGATGGTATCGGATTTCAACATGGCCCTGCCACGGATACCAATGTTACGATGCCATGGTCCGCGATAGGTTGGCGTATTAACGATCCTTGCATCAAAGCGGTAAGGCTCGGGTGTTTGATAAGTACTGCCACCATTGATATTGATGCCCGAGTTGGTAAGCGCATAAGCCAGGCGGGTGTAACCGTCACGGTTGGCCGCTTCCGAATATTCCAGGTTCATAGCCGCTGCACGGTATAATAACCATTTACCGTTTTTAGCCAAAGGATCAATGGGCTGGTAAGTATTTGCATCTAAATAGTTGTATAAGTATTTTACTACTACGGGCTGACCATCTAATAATTGCCAGGTGAATTTTTTACCGCGGGCATCATAAGGAAAATTATTTTTCTGCTCCTGGCTGTTCCAGTAATCAATAGCAAACTGCGATGGCTTTAATAAGTATTTGCCGCCACGGTTAGAGAACAGGTCGATGAAAGGATTGGTAGGTGCAAAGTCTTTGCTGAAAGGCAGGAACCAAACCCACTCCCAGTTAAAGATGGCATCCTGGCCACGGGCAAAGATGGAGCGCCAGCCTTGTGTGTTGGTATTTACCAGGGAGTTTTCGTCCCACTCAAAGAAACGGGTATAACCAACCGACAGGTCATTATGATCAATTACATCGGCATAACGGATACGGTATTGGTCATAACCGGTTGCACCGCCGCCATCTAATACTTCTTTAAATAAAGTAGCTGCCTGCAGGTAGTTGTTCTTCCACAAATGCAGTTGTGCCAGTAATACTTTTTTATTGATGAAGAATTTTTCTGTGTTCCAGCCATCCACTGTTGTTACCAGGGATGTGCCTGCCGGGTATTGTGCCAGGTAAGGTACATTGGTGAGATCGGCTATCAGGTTCGTTAACAACGCATCAAAAGATATTTTTGGCGCATTGTTCAGGTTTCTTACATCTTTTACCGTTTCAATAGCATCGGTAATATAAGGCACAGAACCAAAATGAATACCCAATTGCAGGTATACCCAGGTACGTACCGCCATCACATCGGAGTAACGGGTGGAGTACTGCTCCAGGTTTAGTTTATTCTGCTGCCGCATGCTGGTAAAGTTTTTCAGCACATCATTGCAGGACAGTATCACTTCATAAAAAGGCCGGGGATTAGCATATGCATTGTTTGCCGATACCCGGTGTTCATTGATCTCTACCAGGTCGTTGGAAGCATTGGTGGTAACGCTGGTAAGATCTGCTCTTAATTCGTTTAATACCACATAGGTTTCCGACAGTTTCATGAGCTTACCATAAATGCCCATGATAGCGGCATCCGCATCGTACACATTCTGGTACATGTTTTCGTCTACCAGCACATCGCCCGGTTTAACATCGAGTATTTTGTTACAGGACGAAACGCCTATAAAGAAGAAGCTCAGCAAACCTAATAATTTCACAGTCTTAAACCGCTGCATATCGTTGTATTTTATCAAATGCCGTTGATACAATTTCACTTACCCATTGATCGCCGGCTAACAAAAAATTATTTTCAAACAAAAATTATAAACCCAGTCTTACACCCAGTTGTACTACTTTGTGTAATGGTTCCAGCATCATATCCACACCTTGTCCAAATACGCTGGAAGTAGCATTGAATTCAGGATCGTAACCTTTGTACCTGGTTAAGGTAAATAAGTTATTACCGGTTACAGATACCGCTGCATATTTTACAAAACCCGCTTTTATAGGAATATTGTATACTACCGATAAGTTACGTAAACGGAAGTAAGAACCATCTTCAATCCAGCGATCAGAGAAACGGGCATTACCCATTGGGTCGCCATAAGTAGCTTTAGGCATATCCGTTTGCTGACCATCGTTTCTCCAGCGGTGCAGCACCGCTTCTGTCTGGTTGGCATAACCTGACATTGATTCCAGCATGCGACGCGGATAGTTATAAATATCATTACCCTTAACAAAGGTGAACAGGGCCGATAAGGTTATATTTTTCCAGGTTACATTGGCATAAGCGCTACCAACAAAATCAGGATTAGGATTACCAATTACCTGCCTGTCGGCCGCATCAATGATCTTGTCATTATTCAGATCAGCAAAATGAATATCTCCACCGGTGAAAGGCCTTAAACTTCCATCGGCATTGCGGATGCTTAAACCACTTGCCGCTGCTGCCGCATTGCTTTCAAACACACCATTTGATTTGTAACCATAGAATACATTGGGCGCCCCGCCTACCTGGGTTAAATAAGTAGCGCCGGCAAAGTCGGTCTCAATATTATCGCCCGGTAGTTTGGTAATGCTTGCTTTGTATTTTGAAATGGTTACACCCAGGTCCACACGCAGGTCTTTTGTATATACAGGGCTACCATTCACTGCTACTTCCCATCCTGTATTTTTTAAAGCGCCGGAGTTGGTAACGATATAGGATAAGCCACTGATAGTTGGGGCATTTTCATAAACGATCATGTTTTTCGTGTGGTTGCTGAACAGGTCAAAACTCACACTTAAACGCTCTTTCAGGAAAGCCGCATCCAGGCCTACATTGAACTTCTCCACCGTTTCCCATTGTAAGGCGGCGTTGCCTGCATTACCACGTACCAGGCCCTGCATGCCTAAGAGGTTTTGCGAGGTGTAATATTTACGGGCAGTATAGTCACCAATATCGTCATTACCGCTTAAGCCATAAGAAGAACGCAGTTTAAGCATTTCCAGCCAGGACACACCCGATAAGAATTTTTCAGAAGATAATAACCAGGCAGCAGAAACAGATGGCATAAAGGCATAACTGTTATCGCCGATCTTAACGGCATTGTTTTCCGCATCCTTACCAAACCTGGAAGAACCATCCAGGGCGGCATTCACACCCAGGAAGTATTTCTGGTTATACCCATACTCTACGTTTAAGTAATTATTAATCCAGTTATACCCGCCAAGGCTACCACCGATCCTGCGTAAGGAATTTAAACCAAAGCCCACCCCTTTCATCTGGTCGGTAGCAGAGTTGAAACCACGTCCGTAATCCTGCTCGGTTTTGCTGGTAATATAACGGTTGCCTAAACGTACCGTTAAACGATGCGCTTTATTAAATATCCTGTCATACGTTAAACGGGCATCATTGGAAATATTGAACAGCCTTAACACCTGTGCACCGGAACGGTTAAAAACAACCGCATTATCCAATGTATCAGGCACCACACCCAGTGAAGGAATAAAAAACTCTTCCCTGTACTTGTCCATGGTAATGGCCAGGGTATTACTAAAGGATAGGTATTTAGAGAATTTATAGTCCAGTACCAGTGAACCTAAGAAACGGTAGTACTTGGCAGTAGCAGTGGCGTCTGAAGTCAGTGCCGCCGGGTTACTTACACCAAATATATCACTATCAGCAAAACTGGGCGATTCCACACCGGCATCGCTCACAGCTCGTACCGGTAAGAAAGGTGATTTTATAAGAGCCGCCTGTAAAGGATTGATCTTTTGATTAATGCCGGTAAGGGCAACAGTCTGGTCATTAAATGTATAGGCAATATTTGATTTAGCGGTTAGTTTAGGACTGATATTAAAGTCGGCATTGAAACGCATATTGTAGCGGGACAGCTTGGTGCTGTTATCAATAATGCCTTTATTATTTAAAAAGCCCATGGTCAGGCCATACATGGCAATATTATCACCACCGGTTACTTTCAGGTAGCCGTTTTGTCCCGAGCTGGCCGAAAGCACCTGTTTTTGCCAGTTGGTATTATAGTGGTAACGTTTATAATCTGCCGATGCAGGATCGTCGCTCATAAAAGGCATGCC
>CAYUMH010000014.1:0-58863 GCA_964445775.1 uncultured Terrimonas sp. | reverse complement strand
CATGGTCAGCCGCCATTCACCGCCTTGTTTCACTTCCATGGTATGGATGGTGTTTGTAGACCCTTCCGGACCCCACCAACTGGCAATATGTTTGGGCATTGTCCAGGCAAGCCATACCAGCTCTACCGGGGCAGGTAAAAGCCGGGCAACAGACAAACTCTTGTTTGCGGTGTCAATCGTTACATTTTCCATCCGGCGTTTTTAAAAATGATAAAAAACTATTCATGAATAAATGTTTTTAAATAGTTTAGTTCTGCAAGGCTCAGTAGTACCCGAACCTTTTTAATAGAGTCATTATATTCATCCCGGTGCTCCATTTCATATTGCCGCTTTGTAATAATTGATGGCGCAAAAAATGAGAATACAGTAAACAAACAACCCAGCTCCCCGGGCTCTTCCGTTATAGCTACCTTTTCTGCGTCCTGTCCAAAATCAGGGTCCGTAGAGGATAACCGCATATTGTCTCCTTTATTAAAACGCCATGTTTGTTTAATTAGAGCAAAGGCATAGTATTTTGTTATGCAGCATGACCCGTCAGTAACAGTAAGCCCCGTAATAACCATAAAGTTTAGCGTAAGGAGAATAATGGCGAGGAGATACCCCAGACCTTCCTGCTGTCTCATAAAGCACCATATACAGCCTGTAATCAATACCAGGAACAAAAGCCGCAAAATGAGTAATTGCCTTTCGACACTCCTTTTATACATAATATTCATACTATAATACAACCAGCGAAATAAGCTCCAATGCCCTTAGTTTGCTCAAACTTTTTTATTTCATGCACCTGCCTCAACGACAGTTTATTCAGTTCATCTATTTAGCTGAGATCGTTTTTATCCTACACTTTATCTGCATCTTCTTTTTTGAATTATCTATAACTGTTATCAGTTACCAGGGAAATACCTCTTCCACATTTTCCACAGCCACTTTTTCAGATTTAAAGATAGCAGCAACACTATCAGTATTACAAGTAAGTGTGGTAAACCGGGCTGACCTGCCGTTTTTCTGTATTATTTTAATGTAGCCGTATTCAGCCCATGGATTGCAGTATTTCCAGTACAGGTAATGTTTTTCCACTTTTACAATATCCGCATAGGGGATCTGAACAGTGCCATTTTTATCTGTCCATTCAACCTGTTTTTTTTCAAAAAACAAGGTTTTGCCTTTGTCCTGCAGGTAATACTTTACATGCAGTAACAAACCAGGTAAGGAAAAAAAGGAGGTAACAGCAAAAAAAGTTAAAAAGTCCGATACGAAACTGGTCTGGCTCCTACTGTCGGTATTACCGGATGTTATCAGCAGGTAAGCATATAAAAACAAGGGCATCAAAAAAATACCGAGTGTCCACCCTATTGCCCTGAAATTAGACCGGAAAGTCATTTTGTTTCTTTTCATTTAATGCCTGTACTGTTATTATGCCAGCAGCAAATGTATTGACAAAATCTTTGGTTTAAAACGCGTTAGTTGCCCGTTAAGCCGGCTTTTGAACAATAGGGCTTGCTGGCCTGATCAATTGCCCGGTGATGCTGAAGGGCTGCCCCGCTTAGGCGTAAATACCGGCGGCCTTAAAGCCGGCGGATTGTAGCCGGGCGGGGAACTGTGGCTGACCGGAGTTACTGTAGCCCCCAGCCCCGGAATGAGTTGTAAATAACATATTTTGAGCCTATGGATTACTCAAACGTTTGTTTTTTGCGTACTAACCCGCTTTTAGCATGAAAAACTACGAAACTAAGCAGCATTTGTTTGAAAAAAATGTCTAACTTACAGGCAACCATCGTCACAATATGACCGAGGAAGCTATATTAAAAGGCTGTTTAAGAAATGATGCGGTAGCCCAGCGGGAGTTATACAATAAGTATAGTACCCGTATGCTGGCCGTCTGTTATCGTTTTGCACCGAACCGCGAAGATGCGGAGGATATGCTGCAGGAAGGCTTTATTAAAGTTTTTTTGCAGGTGCACAGCTTTGAGAACCGTGGCTCTTTTGAAGGATGGATCAGGCGGATTATTGTACATACCTGCATTAATATTCTGAAGAAGAATAAGAAGTTTAATGAAAGCGTAGATATTATTCACGCATCGGGTTTGTACACCAGGGAGGAAAGTATACCGGCCATTATGCAGGCCAAACAGGTGGTGGAATGTATAAGACTATTACCCATAGGCTACCGTACCGTTTTAAACCTGTATGCCCTGGAAGGTTACAGCCACCGCGAAATTGCCGAATTATTAAATATTGAAGAAAGCACGAGCAGAAGCCAGTACACAAGGGCCAAAAGCATGCTGGAAGATATATTAGTGCATAAACGTATTATGCAAAAACCAAAACCAAACGTTGACTGGTTAGCCGCTGTACACCAGCGTTGATTAGCAAGTTGTTTGCGCCATTAACTGGATTATGGATAGAGAGCATCATAACAGGAATTTTGAACGCTTTTTACAAGAGAGCGTTGATGATTACCAAATGCTGCCTTCAGAAAAAGTGTGGAAAGGTATTAACGATACCCTGCATATTAAAAGAAGGTTTTACGCAATTGGTTTGATAGGCCTGTTTATGCTTACTGTTACTGCCGTTACCGCCGTAATGCTTTCTTACCCCGTTAAACAGGTGAACGTACCGGAAGTGGTACAGGTACCTGTAAATGATTTTCAATCAAACAAGACCGTAACCGCTATTGAAGAGCCGGTTATTGCTGCCAATAACCCCGAGATACTGGCCCCATCCGGCCGCAGGCATGAGGCTGCCAATAAAAATTCCATCATTCATACCATACCCGGTTTAGTGGACGAATCAGTTGTACTGGCCTATAACCCGGCAGGCGCTGCCCAGTTTACCGCCATTACTACTGTAACCAGCGAAACCGATAATATTGCTACCAACCCTTTACTGGCTAAAGTGGATCATGAAGGCGACCCGGCTTCGGGCATTACCAGTAAACAGGTTACACAGTTAAAACGCAGAAGTAGTGCACCCACAATATCAGTAACCGGCACCGATAGTACACAGCCTGTTGCCGATGAACTGGTGGCCGTAGCGGATATGCAAAAACATAAGGCGCCTAAACAAGGCTTTATGCATGCCCAGCGTTTTTCGCTGATTGAGAATCACAGCACCCTTTACAATCCTATTCATATTGCCACCATTGAAAGTGTGACGAATGGCTACAAACGCCCGAAAGGTTATTTCTGGAAAAAGGTTAACTGGCAATTACATTTCACCCCATCCATCAGTTACCGTAAACTGGGTGAGAATAAAACCTATACCAATTCGTCTATCTTAAATCCGAATAATAATCCTTTTGCCAACAGCCGCGATGATATTAACAATGCCGTAACCCATAAGCCCGATCTGGGACTGGAGTTTGGCCTTACCGGCAAATACGCCTTAAGTAACCGGTTAAAGGTTAAAGGCGGGGTTCAGTTAAATGTAAACCGCTACGATATAAAAGCGTTTATTTATAATCCGCAAATGGCAAGTGTAGATGTAAGCAATGGCAGCGGCAATAATTTTGCATCGAGCTGGACCTATTACAATACCTTCAGCGGTTATAAGGCCAACTGGATCAAGAATTTTTATTTTTCCGCCTCATTACCCATTGGCCTGGAGTATAAAGTGTTTGGTAATGACCGTACTTATTTAGGTGTATCAGGCACCATTCAACCCACTTATGTGATCAGTAACCGTTCACACCTGATATCATCGGATTATAAACATTATGTGGAAGTACCCTGGCTGATCCGCCGGGTAAATGTTAATTCCAGCTTTGAAACCTTTGCCGCTTTCCGCACAGGCAAAACACAATGGCAGGTGGGCCCACAGATCCGCTACCAGATGCTGTCCAGCTTCCAGAATAAATACCCCGTTAAAGAGAACCTGTTTGATTTTGGTTTGAAGATCGGTATGCAGGTTAATCAATAAGCTGAATTTACCCCGCAAATAATACCCATACAAGTTAATCAACCATGTTAACTCGCTAAATACACATAGCTATTTAGCTACTCCTGTTTTTTCAATGCCCTGTATTTACGGGGCGATACGCCAATGATAGTTCTGAAACGTTTGGAGAAATAATAGGGATCATCAAAACCCATATTGAATGCGATTTCCTTGATGGAATGACTGGTAAAATCCAGTTGCTGGCAGGCACGCTGCATTTTCATTTGCAAAAAATAATCGATAGGCGCATAGCCTGTTTTTTGTTTAAACAGGTTGGAAAACCTGGACACCGAGTAGTTATAATTTTTACTCAGGTCGCCCAGGGCTATATTTTCTGCCAGGTGTTCGCGCATGTATAAAATAGCATTGTCTACACAATCGAGGTTATTGCTGTCCACCTTATCATTATGTCTTTCACTGTACACAAAGAGGGTGAGATAGTGTGCCAGGCACATATTGGCAAAAAGCAGGTTATCGATACTATAGCCCAGTTGCAGGGTTTTATAAATACGGGTAAAGATGGCAATGATCTCATCGTTACTTTTAATATGCGAAGGCTTGAAGAATTGCTGAACCGCATATACTTCATTTAAAGTAGGCAGGGAAGTGCCCCCAAAATGTATCCAGTAAATACTCCAGGGATTTTCGTCGCTGCTGCCGTAAGCATGTTCCTGATTTTGCGGCAGGATAAAAAATTCGTTCGGCCCTACTTCATACCGCACCCCGTTCAGCTGGTACCAGCCATGACCATCCACACAGTAAAAAATAAAATTTTCCGGCAAGCCTTTTTTGCGATAAGTATAATGATCCTTGGCCTTGGGGTAATGCCCGATAGAGCAGATATGTAAATGCTGTAACAGCAGGTTTTGCTGCACACGGGATTTCAGGATATTTTTGGGAATATCAATACGTTCACGGCCCATGCCGTACCATATATTGTTGTGTGAGCCTTCCTTGTTTACTTCTTTCATACAGCTGTATCCCGTTAAAACCGGCAAAAATTACAAAAAAATTGACTATCCCTGCCCGGTTATTTTATTTTAACATTATCTGTCAGGTCCATAACAGTTTTTATACCCGTATCGGTTAATTTTAACGCATGATTATATCCTCATTTTTCCGCGTGGTTTTGGTGGCCCTGGTTTTTATGCTGGCCCCTTTATTTTCCATGGCAGGCATTGAATTACCCTGGTTTTTTGGCGATAATATGGTGCTGCAGCAACAGACAAAAGCAGCGATCTGGGGCCGGGCAAAAGCTTCGTCCACTGTAAACATTATACCCTCATGGAATAAAAAGAAATATACGGTGAAAGCGGATGCCGGCGGAAAGTGGAAGACACAGATAGAGACCCCGGTTGCCGGCGGACCTTATACCATCAGGATAAGTGATGGTGATGCTATTACACTGAATAATGTATTAATAGGTGAGGTTTGGCTGTGCAGCGGCCAGTCCAATATGGAGATGCCTATGAAGGGTTATAAGGACCAACCCGTTTTAAACAGCAACGATGCCATTTTTAACAGTGCCAATGACCAGTTGCGTTTTTACGTGGTTCCCCGTTCAGCTAAGTTAAACGCACAGGATACTTCAAAAAAATATGACTGGAAGATAGCCAGCCCGGAAACTACGGCCGGCTTCAGCGCTACAGCTTATCATTTTGGAAAGTTATTACAGGAGCGATTGAAAGTGCCTGTAGGATTGGTAAACATCAGCTATGGCGGCTCCACAGCCGAAGCCTGGATGAACAAAGCCACTTTGCAGGAATTGTTCCCAGAGATAAAAATACCGGATACCGATAAACCCGATAACCGTACCCCTACTGCTTTATACAATGGCATGTTACACCCCTTTATCGGCTTTACCATTAAAGGTTGTATCTGGTACCAGGGCGAAAGTAATTATGAGCGTCCCGACCAATATGAAACCCTTTTCCCGGCCTTGGTAAACCAATGGCGTAAAGAGTTTGGCCAGGGCGATTTCCCTTTTTATTTTGCCCAGATAGCACCCTATAATTATGCGCAGTTACCTCCGTATAACAGTGGTGGCAAATTTAATTCGGCCTACCTGCGTGATGCACAACGTAAGGCCACTGAGAAGATCAGCAACAGTGGTATGATCGTATTACTGGATGCCGGTGAAGAGAATAGTATTCACCCCGCTAATAAAGAAGTGGCCGGCAAACGTTTTGCCTACCTGGCACTGGCACAAACCTACGGACAGAAGGGTTTTGCTTATACCAGTCCCTCACTGGCCAAAGTAACCTACGATAAAGGCGTGGCCACGCTCAGCTTTAATAATGCCCCAAATGGCTTTACATCATTTGGGAAACCCTTATTGCAGTTTGAAATTGCAGGGGCCGATAAATTTTTCCGCCCGGCCAAAGCCAGTATTGTACGTGGCAACATTGTAGTATCAGCACCGGAAGTGAAAGAGCCGGTGGCGGTACGTTATGCTTTTAAAGATTTTGTGGTGGGTGATTTGTTCAGCACGGAAGGGTTTCCGGTGTCGAGTTTCAGGACGGATGAGTGGTAGGGAGTTATGAATTATGAATTAGGATTTATGAATTGAGTTTTACCCGCAGATGACGCTGATGGGTTACGCAGATCATCGCTGATTTTTTATATATCTGTGCAAATCTGCGGTGTGTTTTATCAGCGAAAATCTGCGGGTAAAAAAACGTAAAATTTATAATTCTCCATTCATAATTCATCATTCATAATTCATAACTCATAATTAATCATTGTCTATCGAGGCATCATCTCTACATCCTGTTTTCTCTCCAGTGGTAATACCACCAGCTTTTGCAACTTACCGTCTTTCCACTCCGCTTCTACCGTTGTATTAAAGGGTGCATGCAGTTTAAAGTGTACATCTTTGTCTTTAGGCCAGGCAGGGAAGAGTAAAATACGTTTTCCCTCAGTTTGCAGTAACATTTCCTGTAAGCCGATCATGCCACTGCCACCCCAGTTATGATCGGGCACCCAATCAAAACCCGGGCCCCAGAAGGCGGGGAAACGGCGTTCGCTGTTCTGCAATTTTAAAGCGGTAATACGCCAGGCTTCCTCACTTAAACCTAAACGTGCGGCCCAGATATTATCCTGTTTCCAACCCACATGACTGCGGAATTTAATGGCACTGGTATCATCATGCCAGGTATTTAATGCCGTGTCTAAACCAGGCTTCCCTACGCCATAAATACCCCAGGGATATACCGGGTATAGCTGCGGTGACTCTATATTGTTGATACGCTCCCAGGTAATAGCCGGGGCAATAGTTGGCTTACCATTAAAGGAGGTAAAACTGATCGGTGGTATGCGATGTAAAAAGGCTGTCCATTTTGCCTTTCTTGTTTCATTGTTTTGTATAACAGGCAGCTGTAATAATTCTTTTGTCACCACCTGCAGTGCTGCAATGGTAGAATTAGCATTGTAGGCCATTTTAAATGTTTCGGCCGCAGAGCCGGGGTATAAAACCAGCCTACCATTTCCATCCAGCGCTTTGCGACCACGTTGCAGTGCCAGGTACTGGTAATGTTCATCAAAGAATTGCAGGCAGCTTTCTATAAACGGAATTTTGTCATCAATGGATTTGCCGGTGTATTGGTGTTCCTGCAAGATCATTAAACAAAACTCCAATACCGTATCCCACTGGTATTCCAGCCAGGCATTGTACTCCACCCCTTTATCAAAGCCGGCCGGGCGTTTCTGGCCATATTCCGCTATGTTAGGCAAACCAAAGTTTTCCATCTGCTCGGTAAAGCAGGCGCCGCCGTGGTTCCAGTAAACCTTAGTCCGCAGTTCGGCATTTTTTAACAGGCGTATATAAAATTCAAGTTGTGGCTGTAAGAGGTCCCAGTCCCCGTTTTTAATCATGGGAAAGTATACAAGCCGTTGGTTTTGCATCGTATGCAACCCACCGCCCCAGTTCCTGAAATCAGGTGTAAACTTTCTTGCGGTATCGGTGAGTACAGGATCAACCGTAAATAACCCACCATTGAATTTTAAAGGCCATTTACTGTTATTGTTACTGGCCAGCATATAGCGGAACAACTGGAAGTTTTTGCCAATCTCCCAGGCTTTAGGATCGGTTTGCTGATGGCCCGTGTAAATAAAACTACGGCTCCAGAATTGCTGCCACCATTGTTTGTTGAGTGCCGGTTGTTTGTTGGCAATACGGGTGTATAATTGTTGCAGGCTGTCCACCGATCGCTGCCATTGTGTAATATTATCCGTTTGTGTATTGAGTAAGTATAATTGCAGGGAGAAAGACCGGGTTGTTTTTTTTGTTTTCAGCTGCCAGCTTTTGTAAGGGGTATTGATATAAACACCTTCACTGTTACCAGCTGCGATAAAATCTTTTGCTACCAGTCTGCCACCAAATATTAAACCTTGTAATGGATTATATAATTGGTCTTTAACAGCTGTTAATCCTTCCTCTTTCACCGTGGCATCAAAGATGGTCTCCCCTTTGTTTTGGTGATAGAAGCCGATACCATTGTTTACAAAACCGATCTCATCTTTTTTGATCAATTGCTCTTTGGGTAGTACCCATTTCCAGGAATTGCCAAAGCCTTCGTTTTTACGTAATACATGATCCTGGTAACGCCAGCTTTCATAAGCTACAGTGGCATTGACCGGTTTATTACTTTTAAACTCGATATTGGCTACGGGGTGAAAAACATCCACCCATATTTTAACCTGTGTTTTTATACCTTGCTGTTCCGCATCAATGGTGATATATCCCTCTTGTAAATGCAATTCCTGTTTAAAACTTGCGCCATTAAAAACAGCTGGTGATGTATTGATACGCAGGCGACCCGCTTTCATTAAACCATTGTTCTCATCGAAGCTGCCGGATTTAGCAGCATAGACCAGGAGATCGCCATTTTCTACCCATACATTCAGGCCAATATCGCCACCACCACAGGGCATGGATTCACCCGCGTTTTTGCTTTGGCTATTCCATACCACATTATAAGCAGCCGGTAACTGGGCCATTGCCATAATGCTAATACCCGATATAAGAAAGGACAGTATGTAACGCAGCAGATTCATTATTGTACCAGTAATTTTATACTGCCTGTAATACCGGCAGGCAGCAAAGGTTTGTTTTTTAAAGAATAGGGTGAATTATGATAGGTCTTTTTTTGTGCATCCGGTAATTGCTCATCCAGCTTTAAGCGGTTGCGCCAGGTATTGCTCACTTCAATCTCCACTTTATTTGTGCCGGGCTTAAGGGCTTTGGTTATATCTACCTGGTAAGGATAGGTCCATAAAGTACCGCAATCAATACCATTCACTTTTATAGTGGCTATATTATACAATGAATCAATAATTAATTTAACCGTCTGTCCTTTTACGTTATCCTTCCAATCAAAGTTATTATTATAAAAAGCAGTACCTGAATAGTATTTAATGGCCGTATCATGGAAGGCAGTCCAACTCACTAAAGAATCTAAAGTATATTGTTGGGGTTCTGTTTTAAACTGCAGGTTCCATTTACCGTTAAATAGTTTTTCTTCGGACAATCCAAAACAGGGAATATAGTCATAACTGAATCTGATTTTTTCAACCGGCTCATCAAATACCACAAAGGCCGAGCCATTAGGAGGTAAAAGTAATAGTATATGAGTTTTGCTACCTTTTACCGAACCATAACGTGCTTTAAAATAAGCGCCCGTATACGGATCGATGATCCAGGGTTGTTTGCCCTGCTGGTTAAATGCTATTTCCGCCGTTATTTCTTTTTCCACCTGGTTAGACAAGAAATAAATATCCGTATTCCCTTCTTTGCGATGTGTCCAGGCAATTTGATTTTTAGCCGTCAGCACTTCCACATCACGGGCAATACCCAGCTTAACCAGGCTGCTGTCTGTATAAGGTGTTTGTATAAAGTTGGCCCCGGCTAATCCATATAGTTTACCATCGACAATAATTTTTGCTCCTGTTGTTGCCAGTGCTTTGAGTTTATTTTTCACCGCAACGCTCATCGTTGTGTTTATATTCAGGGGATGTTTACCCGGTATTACTAATACGGCATAACTGGCACCGCCCGGCGTTACTACCCTTCCATTCACCACTTTCATCTGTATCAGTACATCGGGGTTAAAACAATCGTATTTGTAGCCGTTCAATGCATCAATATATAATTCAGGATCGGCCATATTAGCGGCATGTGATACGCCATCGGGCATGGTGCGCATAGGCTGGCCAGCATTCTGTAAGCGAATACGCTCAGCCGTTACTTTAGTCTCACCAAACAGGCCGGGTAAGGTGCTTATCAAACGATCTGGTAATAAAGAACGCCTTGGAATTTCTTCACCGGTAAACACCGCAATATCTGTTACCGGCTTGCCCATCTGCAATAAAGCCTGGCTGCGGGTAAAATAATCGAGCCAGGGTTTACTTTGCGAGAACCAGGTTTGATCACGCTGGTAAAAAAGCCCGATACCATCCAGTGTCATGCCCGGTTTTTTATCCAGCCAGGGACTATGCATGAATACATGCAGGGATAGTTTGTTGATACCATCCGCAAAAGCCCGGTCACTCAGCGCTTTCAGGTTACCGGGATGTTCGCCCCAGTCAGTACGTAAAGTAGTAAACGCTTCTGCGCCTATCACCTGTTTGCCATAAATATGTCCGCCGCTGATCGCATCCAGCATATCATTGGGTTTATCATGGGTTGGACTGTTAAGCCAGAATTCTCCCATGGGTACATCGGCATATTGGTAGTGTTGCAAACCATCCGTTACAAAAGTAGGCGCCATGCTTTCGGCACTGAAAGTACAGCCTTTTGCTTTGGCCAGTTTTTGTAAAGTGCCGTAGAACTTTTCATTCACCAGGTCGGTGATGGTTTGCCTTACATCGTGCAGTATTTTTTCTGATGCAGCAGCGCTGTTAACAGGTGTACCTGTCATCACGAGCAGGTAAGGCATCAGGTCATAACCTCTTTTCTTTTTAAACTCCGCTGCAAAGTGGGTGCTCCAGTTCTGGCTGCCGCATTCCCAGCTATCCATGTGGAAATATTTGATCACGGCTTTAGCGGCTACAGGATCCGTTTCTGTAAAAAATTTAGCAAACCAGTTATTGAATTGTAAGGTGATGGCTTCCGGGCTGAATTTATCGGTTTCCAGACCTTTGCCCCCACCGGCCGTATTATTTTTATACCCCGTAGAAGTATGACCAATCCGCACGATTACCCAGTCCTTACCACTGGGTGGTGTCCAGTTCAATTCGCCATTTGCAGCAAGTTTACCGGTAAGATTAATGATATTTTTTTGCTGAACGGCATCTTTATTACTCACTTCCTGTATAGTAGTATTGGCAGCTACTCTCCAGATACTCCCGTTTTTACCTTCATAGTTATTGATCACGGGTTCATCACTTACATAAATACCCTGCACCCTTAGTACCGGCTTCCATTTGGCGGCATCCAAGTCTTCTCCACCGGGTTCCGTACCATCAGCCATCCAAAGAAAACGGATATATTTTGATGTAAATGGTTTTATTGCATGGGTATAGGCTTCATCCCAATCCTGCCAGCCATGCCTTGGCGGGTGTAAAGTATCTACCGTAATAAAGTTTTTACCATCCCTGCTTTGCTGAATAATAAAACGTTGCGACTGGTAAGCATTGTTCTGCTTTTTTATTTTTACCTGCCGCACAGTGATCGCTTCCGTATAATTATATTGTATCCAGCAATTACTATCACCCCTGAATATTTGTTTAGTGGCTGATTCGTCGGCCAGGAAGGAAGCATCGGCTCCGTTGCTGGTGGTAATGACCGGCTTTAGTTTTTTTACAACAAGTTGATTTTTATAATTAGCAGGATAAGCATAGACAGCCACATCCCTGTAAAAATTTTCGTTGCTTTCCGGTTGCGGCAGGGTAATCTTTTTAGCATGACCGGCTTGTACAAAGGTTTTGGTCCATACCAATTTTTGCATACTCTGTTCCGGCTTTATCCAGGGACCGCCGGCTAAAGCAAAGCCATCGCTTACATGCACCCCTATCTCCAGTTGCAAACGTTGTGCTTCCTGTAAAGCAAAACGCACCATTGCCCACCATTCCGGTGTAAGCTGGCGTACCTGCGGCTGAAAAGGAATTTTTGCATTAGTGTCTTTGATGGTCATTAAGTAGGCGCCGCCAAAGCCAACCTGTTTCATAGCTTCCAGGTCAGCTTTAATACCTTCTTTACTTACTGCTCCATGCAGCCAGTACCAGATAGCCCAGGGTTTTGCAGCGTCAGGTGGATTATTAAAACGGGTAAAAACCTCACCTTTCTGTGCCTGCGAAAAATGTACAGACAACAACAGCGTGAATAATAAAAATATATTTCGTAAAGATTTCATTTATAATTTTTTCTCGCAACTGCTTTTTATACGCCGGGTCCCCTGCGGGAGACCCGGCTGGGAAGTAAGACCCCGCTGGGAAGTAATGGGAAGTAATCGGCAACAAAAAACTACCTGAACACCACTTTACTTTTTCCTTTATCAACAGAAGTAGCTACCGCAATGCCCCTGTTATCTTTTTTATCCACCGCACAGTAAAAATGATATACCACCCCTTTGTGTTTTACCACAAAACTTTTATGCGCATATTTGGCATCATATACTTCTGATGGATTAATTAAATCCGGGCCAGTCCAATCAGTCCAGTTAACCAGGTCATAACTGCAGGCAAAACGGTTAAAGGTATCGTTCTTCCTGTTTTCCCAGAAGGCGCCGAAGTAGAACATCACCCAAAGATTATTTATTTTCTGAATTACCGCGTCACCGGTTATCCCAATTTTATGATGCACTACCGGGTCCGCACCAATACGTTCCCATTTTATCATATCATGTGAGCCGGCCATGCCAATACGTTCAAACCAGCGCCATTTGGGCGTATTGTTGCTGCTATCACCATTAGCATTGTAATACATCACAAAGGGATAACCCGTTGTTTGATGCTTATCCCAGATCACCGAACTTTTAAATAACTTTTTATTTTCCCACCAGCGGGTATCCGGATCATTATGCGTGAGTACCGGCTGATCTATTCTTTCAAATTCATTGGCCTTAGTAATTGCTTTTGATGAATGAGCAATGCCGATGGATAAAGGTCCCGCTTCATAACCACGGTCTTTACCGCCAAAGTAAGACAGCCAGTGTTTATTGTTATACTGCTGCCATTTGTAGGAGCCACCCCAGGTATAATCCTGTAAAGCAATATAACCCGCCTGTTGATGACCATCCCAGCGGGTACTGTCTGTGAAGCTCATGATACGGCCCATGGTTGTCCAGTCCAGCAGGTTTTTACTGCGTGATAACCAGGTTTCATAACCACGGCCATCAAACACCACATAGGTCATATACCAGTATTTACCCTGGCGGTATACCGAGGGACAGTCTATTTTTTTACCGGTATCAGGCACCACCACCAGTCCATATTTATAGGGCGTTTTCACCTCCTCATATATCTTTTGCATATCGGCCTGCGGCACGGGTTGTTGTGCCGTTACTATCAAGCTGCACTGGATGATGATGATGATCGCAATAATTCTTTTCATGCTTATTGTACAAATTTAACGCCTGTTGCCGGATTTGATTTTTTTGAATTAAAGGGCAATAGGTAGAAAGCATATTGATAGTTGGCAGCCGGTAACTGGTATTGTTCCAGGGGCGCTGCCACCGGGCTCCAGCTGTCGTTGCCACCTACACCCATTTGTTTCAGGTCTATGTTCAGTGTAATATACCCGGCGGCCTGTAATTTATTGGTATGTTTGGCGCCCTGGATATTTTCCTGCGTATAGGGCCAGGCACTCATGCTTAACAGGCTATCAGCCACTACCAATAAACCATCATTGGTTTTGGGATCACCCAGGTACATCCAACGCACATCCGTGCGGTTACCATTTTCCTGTGGTACAGCATAAGGCTCCATAAAATCGTGAATATCCATTTTATAAATACCCACATCAAAACCATGAGCCCGGTCAATATAATTTTCCAAAGGACCTTTACCCAGCCATTCAATAGTTTGATAGGCATTATGAATACCACCTTGCATACCTACTTTAGGAATATTGGGCAGGCCCGGCTTAACCGTCAGTTCATAGTTTACTTTTACCGCACCATTGTCTGCTACCGTATATACAACCTGTACACGGGCGCTATCATTTATTAAACGATAATCCGTAACAATAACCGGCTCGCCCTTACTGTTAACCGTCTGGGTAACATTGCTCACTTTTATATCCGCTTCATACCATTGTTTTAAAGTCCGGTTCGGTTTCCAGCCTCTTTTATCATTATCGGTTAGGGGTCTTGTAAAATGAGGAATGAAAGGCTGTGCCAGTTGTTCTTTGCCTTTATAGCTATAGGAATAAAGTCCGCCCGTGCCGGTACGTTTCACTTTTATAGTAAAATCTTTACCCTGTACCTCTATAGCATCTGCCGTTTCCGTAAACTTCAGTCTTGTACCGGCTTTAAAGTTTGTCTCAGTTTTGTTAATTCCCGTAATTATCAACTGATCCGATGCCATCACAAATCCTTTCGGCGCCCAGGCTGTAGCCGCTGGTAACTGAAATTGTATATCGGCATGGTATTCAGCATCTGTTTTTAACTTAGGTAAGTAAGCAGCAATGTTTAAACGGGTATCAGCGCCGGCAGCAAGGTCAATCACCGGCAATGTTTTTTGTATTATTATTTTTCCATTCTCTCTTATCAATAATACCGGTGTAAATACATTGGCATTTTGCACAGCACTCCTGTTATAAATTTTCAGGATGAATGCTGCCGAATCGGCCCAGGTTGTTTCAATGGGTTGAAATACTCTCTTGCATTCATACATGGCTGCTTTAGGACGACCATCCGAAGCAACAATACCTTTAATGGTAAAGTTGTCAAAATACTTTTCGCCGTAGTCGCCGCCATAGGCATAGAAAGCCACGCCATTTTCATCTTTTTTCAGCAGACCCTGGTCTTTAAATTCCCAGATACCCCCACCAATCACACGGGGCAGGCTGCGCCACTGATCCCAGAGGTCTTTTATGTTACCGACACTGTTGCCCATGGCATGCGCATATTCGCAAAAGAAAATGGGGCGTTTATCACCGTTAGGCTGGTTCACCAATAATGGTGCAGTATACAAAGCCGGGTACATACGGCTCACCACATCCACATAGTATTGATCGAGGGAGTTTTGTATACGGTGCGAATGATCATTGGCTTTTAAATAACGTGGATCGGAAGGATCTATATAGCCCGGGGACTTACGGTCACCCATTGCCGGTTCATAATGCAGGGGACGGGTAATATCAAAATCTTTTACCCAGGCTGCCATGGCCGCATGATTGGGCCCACTGCCCGCTTCATTACCCAAACTCCACATAATAATGGACGGATGGTTTTTATCTCTCAATATCATACGACTGGCCCTTTCTATATAAGCGCCGGCCGAGGCCGCATCGTGACTCAGCTTACCACCCAGTCCATGTGTTTCCAGGTTGGCCTCATCAATGGCCATGATACCGAATTCATCGCAGAGATCCAGTAAGTAGGGATCGGAAGGATAATGACTTAAGCGAACGGTATTAAAATTAAATTGTTTGATGGTGGTGATGTCCTGCAAAATATCTTCCCGGCTTAATGCTTTGCCTTTAACAGGATGGTGATCGGGCCGGTTAACCCCATAGAGATAAGTAAGCTTACCGTTGATGAGCAGTTTACTGTTTTCTTTACTGAATTCAATGGAGCGGAAACCCAGTTTACAGGTCTTAACCTCTACTAGTTTACCGGTACTATCTTCAAGACTAATCACCAGCTTATACAGGTTAGGCTGTTCGGTACTCCATTTCTTCGGGTCCGTCACGGTTGTTTCCAGCAAGCCAAATTTTACCTGGTCCAGGCGCGGGTGAATTTCGTTAATGATCTCATCGGCAGAACGGCTTAATGCTTTTGCTAAAACCGGGTTATTATTGGCATCATATAATTGCGCTTTTACGGTATAACCCGAAAGCGGGCTACCGGTCAGGTTTTCAATACGCGGCCGGATACTCAACACCGCATCTTTGTATTGCCCATCCAGTTTGGCCTGGTAATAAAAATCACTGATACGCATGGTAGGTTCGGCCATTAAATATACTTCCCGGTGAATACCACTCAACCGCCATTGGTCCTGGTCTTCCAGGAAACTGCCATCGCTCCAGCGGATCACCCAAACAGAAATTATATTTTCCCCATCTTTCAAATACGGTGTAATATTAAATTCGGAGGACAGGAAACTATCTTCAGCATAACCGGCAAACTTCCCGTTGATCCATAATTTATAAGCCGAACTCACGCCACCAAAATGCAGGGTAATATTCATACCCTTCCAGTTGGCCGGTACATTGAATGTACGCTGGTAACAACCTACCCCATTATAATCTTTTGGTACATAAGGCGGGTTAACCGGACGAAAAGGATACACTGCACTTTTGTAGATGGGTTTATCATAGCCCTGCATTTCCCAGTTGGAAGGCACGGGTATTTTTTTCCAGCCCTGCACACGGCTTTTATAAAAGTCCTGTGGTTCCTCACCGGGCTTTAAGGCAAATGCAAAATCCCAATCGCCATTCAAGGTCAGGTAACGCCCGCTTTGTTCCCTTGTTTTATGCAAGGCATCTTCTACCGAAGCAAAGGAATAAGCCGTTGCCCTCGATGGCTCCCGGTTAATACCACTTACATAAGGATCTTCATAAGGCTCCCGGTCAAACACACGGGGCGCAACAGGTACTGCCGCCGGGGTTTTATCCACCAGCTGTGCCGTTGCTGTATTCACCATACCCACCAATATAAAAGCACTAACTATTTTCAACTTCATCATCCTGTATTTTATCTTAATAATGGCATCCAAACCGTCATATCCGTTTTACCGCGATTAGCCCAGGCATAGTAGGGAATAAGTGTAATGTTAACCGGCTGGAGCTTGTTGTTGATCGCTTTGTATAATTGATTATTCCAATTGTGTTTGGCCAGCAGTTTTGCCTTTCCCGTTAAAGCCATTACCTGGCCGCCTTCTATTTTCACAGGTTGCGGTTGTAATTGAATAGCTGAGGGAATAGCAATATCAAAAATATCCTGTCCTGGTATATCCGCACTTTCCAGGCAATACACAATCGGTCCTTTTTTAACGGCTACCTGGTTACGGGTTTCTTCCACCAGCGGATTTGATTCCAGCAAAGTAGCAGGCATATCCATCAGCAGTTCAATTTTATCATTGGCTTTCCATGATTGCAGCAATTGCGCATACCCATTTTTTACCGGGGCCTTAATTATTTTTCCATTTACTTTAATAGTATAGTTAGTACACCAGCCTGGTATACGCAGGTAAACTGCATAGTCCTTTGCAGGTATTTCCTTCACTTGTAAACTAATATGCCCATTCCAGGGGTAAGCCGTAGTTTGTTCCAGTTTTATTGTGCGGCCATCTTTTAATTGGGTTGACAGTGTATTACCGCCATATAGATTTACATATACCCCATTATCACCGGTAGTGTACATGTAATTGTTTACCTGGGCAATAGTGCGTACCACATTCGGCGGGCAGCAGTTGCTTTTACTGATATAGGGAATCCGGCCACCTTCCCAGCGCAAATGATAAGGATAATTTTGTGTAGTCGCCAATGGGTTGGTATAAAAATAGGCATCGCCTTTCATGCTTACGCCGCTTAGTACACTATTGTATAAAGCCAGTTCAACAATGTCGGCATATTTTGCATCTCCGGTTACCTGCAGCATACGCCAGTTCCAGAGTACATTACCAATATTGGCGCAGGTTTCGTTATGTGCACTAAAATTGGGTAACTGGTAATCACGGCCATAAGACTGGTGTACTTTCTGTACCGTATCCGGTTTATACGAAGTACCGTCAACCGACACCCCATCATATAACGCACCGCAGCCACCGGTCACATACATCTTCGTATGCATCACATTATCCCATAGTTTCAGGGTTGTATTCCACAGGGTTTCATCACCGGTTTCCGCATATACATCTACCACCCCTGCCAGCAGGTAGTTGGCCCTTACGGCATGGCCCACTATCTTTTTCATTTCCCTGAAAGGCGCTCTGTCGCTGTTATCATCTGTACCTTCAACTGTGCCGCGGATATTGATTAAATGATTTACCAGGGTGAGGTATTTTTTTTCTCCTGTAGTACGGTAAAGCTCTACCAGGCCCATATAATGAGAAGGACAAATTGCATTACGTGCCTGTTCAGGCGTAGCGGTGTTGTAAAAGCCAATCAAAAAATCAGCTGCTTTTTTGGCAATATTTAATAAAGTGGTTTGTCCTGTAGCCCGGTAATGTATACAACCGGCTGTCATTAAATGGCCAAAGTTG
The DNA here is from genome assembly GCA_964445775.1 of uncultured Terrimonas sp. Classification (GTDB taxonomy): domain Bacteria; phylum Bacteroidota; class Bacteroidia; order Chitinophagales; family Chitinophagaceae; genus Terrimonas. Next base: position 40,560 of record CAYUMH010000014.1, on the reverse strand, counting down.
TAAGCCTCAAAACTCAGTACATCATCAAACATTTTTTCCTGGCCGGTTTTCTTTTGTTCAATAATGCTCTTTGTGTAGATATATCCATCCGGCTTCTGAGCTTTACCAATTACTTCAATTGCTTCGTTCATCCAGCCTTCCAGCTTTTTATCTTTAGTAATGGCATACATCGACGCTACCGCTTCCAGGGTCTTATAAAAATCACCGTCATGGAAAGAAGGGCCACGGAAACGACCTGTATCCAATCCCGCTGCCACCCTGAAGTTCTGGAAGGAGTAACACATGGTCTTGCTGGTATAAGTCTCCCATAACTGCGGCAACATTACATCCTTACAGGTCTCAAACCTCTCGGCCCAGAAGCCTTTTGTCCATTGTACATCACTCAGTCCAACCGAATTCATCTTTGCTTTTGTACTCTGAGAAGTATTAAGCAGGCCATTTTGCGCTATCCCTTGTAAGGATAACGATACTGCTGCCATCACCATATATCGTTTCATCATAACTGAATATCTTTAACGGTACTTACAATTTATACTTAACGGTATAGGTCTTTCCTTTTTCAATAGAGAGTTCGTAATTGCCGTTTCCCTTGTCATTCACTATTCCTTCTTTACAAACCGGTTTCGATTTACTGCTGAATTTTAATAAACCGGTTCCGGCGGCTCCGGTTACTTTGATCTGTTTAGTCGTCACAGCTAATTCAATCGTGCCATCCGGCGTAGGCACTTTGCCTTCCATCCATTGCAATCCGCCCAGTTGCGGCACTATTTCATATTGACTGTAACCCGGTTCCAATGGCTTTACCCCGAGATAATATTTACCTAACAGGTACAAAGGGCTGGCGCCCCAAGAGTGGCAAAGACTTTTACCAAACTCACGGCCATACATGGCATAATGTTCGGCACCGGTTTTATCCGGATTGTATTCTTCCCAGAAACTGGTAGCCCCTAATTTCAACATGCCCCCCCAGTAATCCTTCATTTCTTTTAATACATAAGCCTGTTCGCCCATCGCACACAATGCTTCCAATTCGTAAAAGCGCATATAAGGTGTAGTGATCTTCTGGATATTGTTATTCAACAACACCGATTTTTTCACTGCCTGTTTTTGTTGCTCCGAAAAGTAACCGAAGAAGATGGAGAACATATTGGCATAACGGGTAACATTATCCGTTTGCGTACCATTTACGCGGCTATGTACCAGCGCCTGTTTGGTCTCATTCCAGTAATAATCAAATAATTTCCTTTTTAAGCCTTCGGCTTCTTTTTTATAACGGGCAGCACCTTCCTTGTCATTGGCCAGCGCTGCACAAATAGCCATGGTTTCCAGGCTGCGGCATAATAACAATTGTTCAAAACTTACCGCACCTGCCTTGCTTAATCCCGTTGCCCAATCAATAAATACCCAATCACCTGGCAGGCCTTCCATTAAACCATCCTTATTCCTGCGTCCCAGGCAATATTCCATTAGCGATTGCATGCGGTCATAGTTCTGCGCTATAAAGCTTTTATCACCGGAATACAGGTAGTAATCATAAATACCCAGGAACCAGTAAAAGGTATAGTCCATAATGGTATTGATATGCGCCGTAACCGGGTCTTTTCCTCTCAGCGCATACATGGTACGCTTTACCGTTTCGTTATCGTTGGTAAGGTAGTAGTTCATCAGGTAGCTCTGGTAGGCATCCCCGCTCCATACCCACCGGTCACGTTTAATACCATCAATAAAGAATTCACGGGTGGTCAGGTGCAGGGTGTATTTTGATACATCGTAAATACGATTCAGCTCCTCATCCGAACAACGGAATCCACCTTTATCACTGATATCGGCATATTCGTATAAAACGGAGACGGAGTCAACCGATATACCGGCATCCTGTACCAGGTTAACAAAACGGAATGCTTTTGACAGGCTGATAACAGTATCCTGTTTAGTAGTTGCAGCTATTGTTAACCGGTCAAATGTTTCACAATGTTCCAGCGAAAGCGCTTCTTCTTTTGACTCGCCATAGTAAGCAGTCAGTTTACCTTTACCCTTCACACCATGCAGTTTTAAGAAACCGAATGTTTCCTTACCAAAATCAGCTACCAATGCCTGCTGTTTTCTCTCTATAGCTAAGGCGAGCTCAGGCTTTACCGGTAAAGAATAGGTAGATGGTAATTTGGTTGGATCGTTTAAGTTACTACTACCAGCATTCAGCCATTTGGTAGCCGAGATATCAGAGGTTTTACCGGTTTCATCAATCCACTCCTTATCTTCAAAAGTTACCAGCCAGCTATTATCAGACACAACCGTTTTACCCTGCACAAATATGGCCGGCACCTGTTGCTGGTTAAACACTTTAATATTGATCTTATGTTTACCGGCAGGAACGGTAATGGTTGAAGGACTTCCTTCAAAAGCCTTGCCATCAAGTTTTACATTGTACTCCCCTTCCACATAAATTTTTACTTCTTCCGGTTGGGAAAGATTAAATACTTTATGAAAGTCCATCAGTACATAATGGTTGTCAATTTTCCAGAACACCGGGAAGAAAACACCCCGTTCCGTACGGCGGTTCTGCGTTTTATTGGATAATGATATTTCCCAATCACCGGGATACCAGATCCAGGTGGCAGTCTGGGCCGAAACAGAAGCTCCTGTCAGCAGCAGTAAAAAATAAATAACAAGCAATTTTTTCATTCCTATCATATTAATGTCCGTTGAAGATGATGTACAGTAAAACTATCACAAGCCCCAGGGCGGCAAACAACCATTTCACCTGTTTATCAGTTTTAGGTAATGGTGTTGTTTCAATAGCAGCCGTAACTTTCTTTTTATCAAGCAGGGAGATCAGTATCGCCGCTACCAACAGAAAAGCAAATAAATAAAACGATATCAGGAAATAGTGCGGCCACCAGGTATTGGCACCTGTTTCATGGTCAGGTGGTAGTATCCACAGGTTTAAAATACCAACAAAGAGACTGACCGCCGAACCAAAAGATAAAATGATATTCACCGCCAGTTTAGTAGTCCGTTTCCAGAAAACACTCAATAAAAAGGTGACTGCCAGGGGTGGCGCCAGGTAGCCTAAAATAGATTGAAATATATCGAACAGCGTTTTCCCTTTTACATTATCCAATGCAATGGCCATCAGTACGGCCAGTACACAACCCGCAATAACCACCATACGGCCTACATTTATCTGTTGCTTCACCGTTGCCGAAGGGTTGATATTATTCACATAAATATCCTTTGTAAATACGGTACTCAAGGCGTTAAGCGAAGAGCCGATCGTGGCTACCAGTACTGCAATCAGCACGCATATCACCAGGCCGTTCATCCCCGCAGGAAATAGATTGGTGACCATGGTCATATAGGCCAGTTTGTCATCACCAATATTGGGGTATAATACAAAACAGATAATACCGGGCAGGATAAACATGGGCAATGCCAATACTTTAAGCCAGCCGATAAAATTAACGCCCAGTTGTCCCTGCTTTAAATTTTTTGCACCCAGTACACTTTGTACCATACTCTGATCGGTACAGAAAAAAGCGATAGCCGAAACCGGATAGCCTAATAAGATAGCATGCCAGGGATAACCGGGATCGGAAGCAGGCCGGGTAAGGTTCCAGAAATGACCCGGTGTCTGATCGATCAGGGCTTTAATACCGCCGATTTTTTCCAGGCCTAAAAAAGTAAGTATCAGCGAAACAACAATCAACAACAGCATTTGAAAAACATTCACTTTGGCAATAGCTTTCAGTCCTCCTACGTAAGTAAAAAATCCTGAAAATGCCACCAGTGCTATGGTAGACTGCCACATGGGTATGCCTAATATCTGCCGTACCAGTATACCACCACTGAATAAACCCAATGAAAGCCAGCTGATCAGTATTTTTATTAACGCATAACCCGCCAGTATATCCTGTGTACTTTTCCCGTAGCGCTTACCCATAAACTCGGGCATGGTACTCACTTTACTGGCAATATAACGTGGTGCAAATACCATCGCCAGCAGTAACAGAAACACAAAAGCATACCATTCAAAATTACCTCCAACCACCCCGGCCGTATAACCGATACTTGCAAATGCCAGCAAGGATGAAGGGCCTACATTGGTGCCCCACATATTAAAGCCGATATTGTACCAGTTCAACGATTTATTGGCCAGGAATAAGGTTTCCTCTTTTTTATTCTGCCTGGTGCTTACCCAATACCCAATACCCAGCAATACCACTAAGTAGATGGCTACAATGGCAAAGTCGAGGGTTGTTAGTTTATCGTAGATTGTATTCAAGCGGTTAATCGTTATTTGTTATTAGTTAATCGTTTCTGTTCATTCATAACTCATAATTCATCATTCCTAATTCATAATTTCTACAGTCCATACGCCGCCAATATATCCGCCACTTTCACCGGTTGCCGGGTTTGAAGACTTTTATCCATAGCCTGCAGCAAAGCAACCGTACCGATACCTTCCTGCATATTGGGATAAGCAGTAAAATCATTGGTAATAGAGTCAGCAAAGTATTCCAGGTAGTTCTGGTATTCGCCCGCATGATGGCTCTGGCCTTCAAAACGGAAATAATGTTTCAGTTTTGCGTCGCCCCAGGTAATAATGCGTTCTTCACCGGTTTTATCCGTTACGGCATAACGCAGTTCATGGTAATCGGCCTGGCTGGCGCCTTCGGTACCCCGTAAAATGCAACTCATGCCACTTTCTCTTTGTGTGGGTTGTACCGGGCCGGTATAAGCGCCGCTTACCCTGGCAATACGGCCATCTGCTGCACGGAATATAAAGTGCATGGTATCTTCATTTTTTAAACCGGCGGTTTTACCGTTACTACTTATCATGCCATATCCCATCACTTCTTCCACATCGGGCATATACCAGCGTATAAAATCTACCGGGTGACTCAGACCACCATATAACCATTTAAAGGAGTTTTCCAGCGCCCATTTTTTCTCCAGGAACCAGCGGTGATCGGCATTGTAATGACTCTCGATAGTGATCAACTCACCGATTATCCCGGCTTCAAAATCCTGGCGTTGTTTTTTGTAGGGCTCAAAAAAACGGGAGCTCTGGCCCACAAATACTTTCTTACCCGTTTTAGCCTGTAGTTCCAGCAGCTCTTTCGCATCGGCCAGGTTATCAATAAAAGGTTTGGTACACACCACATGTTTATCGTGCTGTAAAGCCTGTTTAATATGGGTGGCATGCAAATGATCCGGGGTATAAATGGCAATAATATCTATTGCTTTATCATTCAGCAGGTCATTATAATCCTGTGTATACTCACTAAAGCCAAATTCCGCTTCCCGCTTTTTACACAGTTCCGCATCCCGGTCACAGGCCAGTTTTAAATTCAGTTTATCACTTTGCAGTACGGCCGACATGGTGCTGCGCCCTTCGCCTAATCCTACTATGCCTACGTTTAACATGTTCTTTTAATTATGAGTTAGTGAATGATGAATTATGAGTTATGAATTATAAATTATGAATTAACGGACCCTGCTTTTTTGCTTAGTTACTGCTCAAAAACAACTTCGCGCTACCTAAGGATTCTTACAAGTGCTGCATTCCATTCATAATTCAACATTCATCATTTATAATTTTCCGTTATTGTTTCAAAAATGTTATGCCTGATATCAACGACCCTTACCATTACAAACTCCCATTCATCATTCAACATTCATCATTTATAATTTTTCGTTATTGTTTCAAAAATGTTATGCCTGATATCAACGACCCTTACCATTACAAACTCCCATTCATCATTCATAACTCATCATTTATAATTTTCCATTATTATTTCAAAAAATACTATACTCGATATCAACGCCCCTTACCATTACAAACTCCCATTCATCATTCATCATTCATAACTCCTCATTCATAATTTCTCCAACTCCACCCACACTTCTCCCTTCCCGGCTCCTTCAATACCTTCCTGGTACCGGCTCATTCTTTTATTCCACTCATGCACCCGCGGGTTATTTTCTGTTGTCTTCGGGTCCAGCTCGGCCAGTGTTTTTCCTTTGGGTACACTGATAATTAACATCAGTTGCCTCTCATGTTTAAACAGCAGTAATTGCTGAAAGCCGGCATTACAAAAACCCTTTGCCACTTCGGGCCATTTTTCAAATTGAGTGGCATGATCATCCAGGTATTGTTGCTGTTGTTTAGGATCAGTCACCAGGTTGGCAGTAATAATAAAATGATCCCATTCGGCTGCCACCTCTTTATCACTACAATGCTGTTTTTTATTGTACTGATAAAACAGGTCGTAATAGGCTTTTACGGTTGTGCCGGGAAAACGTTTCTGTATCCGGCCTTCCATCACGCCCACATCCTGCATACGGGCATATACCACAAAACGGTTTTTCCATTGGTACACAGCATTACTGTCTACCTGGTATTGGTGCAAAAAGGTTTTCAATTGCTGTATATTCAATACACTATCCGGGTGTACAATTATTTCAATTACTTCGGGGTGTTCTTCGTTAATGGCATAGGCCTTATCGTATCCTTTGGCATACTGTAATAAATCTTTATTCAACAAGCCTGCATTTTGTTGTATAGCGGCCGCTACCTGCGGACCATTATTCTCCCACCTGTTGCCGGGGCCATTGTTGTTTTGTAAGTATTTTGGTGTCGGACTATAGTTATTCCTGATCGTAATATTCGACGACCCCTCATCGGTATACAGGTAAAACCAATGCGATTGCAGGTGCGCATAAGGTGCTTTGTATACACTGTCCACATAGTTCTCTTCAATCACCGATCCTGGCTGGGCACTTAAAGTATACACACCGGCACAATCATAATTATGTTTGCCATATAGCACAATGCGATTGGCTTTAACGGTATTATGTCGCATCATGTTTTCATTGGGGTTCCAACCCCAACCCATGCTGATGCCGCTGTACGATGTATTTTCAATATGATTATTGGCCACCATCGAATTCCTGGTATAGCCTAAAGCAATAGCTGCACAGCTCCAGTCTTCATTGGTCACATCCGTTACCAGGTTATTGGTTATGCTAAGCCCGTTGCAATAAACACTGCTGTCTTTAGGATAATAGAGCGTATGAATTTCCCTTGCAGGCTCTGCAAACACGCCACCCATAATGGCCGTGCCACCAATATTTTTAAATACATTGCCCGTTATCTTGTTATTATAAACACCGGCATGATAATCCAGTGCCGTAGATGCCATTTGGGTGAACAGGCAGTTTTCAAACCCTGTATTAGCCGCATAGTTTACCTGTACAGCTGCTGCAGGGCGGCCTATCCAGGCCTGGTTATCCAATTGCGGTCGCTCTGTCGTTCCGGCTGGTCTTAACTTGTAAGCTGCTGTCATATACATACCTGCCTGGTGCGGCACATGTCCATATACCGAAGGGCGCTGCCAACCTGTATGTGCCAGCTGCAGGTTTTTAATATATACATGCTGCACCGGTTTATCCGCTGTACCCTTTATGTCTATCAGGGTTTCTGTAAAAGGCGCTGTTACTGCCGTACGGTTCATCTGCTCACCCGGCAAAGGCCAGTAGTACACTTTTTTAGCAGCTGCATCCAGGTACCATTCGCCCGGCTCATCCAAAAATTCAATGGCATTGGTAAGGTTAAAGGCCGAATTGCCGGTATGTTTCGATATCCAGGGCGCTGGCCAGGGATGCTCGTTCTGTATTGTACGCTCCGGTTCGTAAAAATAAACATTGGCCGTATCCTTGTTATACTTCACCTGTTTAATACGCAGCATAGCAATGGCCCACCATTGATGAATAAACAATTCCGCAGGTGATGCCTGTTTTAATTGTACAGGCTTCGGCAGTAAAATTTTACAACTGGCATCTGTTTTATTCCAGGCCAGTATACGTCCCATACTGTTACCATTAAAGTATTTTGCCCTGGTAGCTTTTTTGTTATTTACCCATAACTGGCGAAACAATACCGGCACACCATTTATTACCGGTATATCTGCCACCCATAAGTGTTGGTGAACACCAGCCTGTAATTCTTTTACTGTAACATTTACCCTGCTCCAATTAGTTATTGCCACTCCACCGCTGATAATGCTTTGCCCCATGCCTGCACCATTGATCACTAATGGACTTTGTGCCGTGCCCGCATCTTCGGGGTAGATAGCGATGGTTTCGTAAACATGGTAAATACCTTTTTGTAATTGAATGGTGATGCCCTGCTGTATATCCAGGCTTTGTAAACGTCTTAATTCTCTTGCCTTTTTAATGGCTGCCTGTAAAGTTTGTAGGGGGTTATTGATGCTGCCATCATTGTTATCGTTACCCTGTGGTGATACATAAATATCTGTTGCCCGTAACGATCCGGCAAATAGTAAAATAAGCACAAACAGGCAAAAGGGCAATCGTTTCATTATTACAAATATTAATCCTGTGCCGTAACACTTAACCAGCAGGCAATTAGAAACTTAAATGTAGGCCCCTTACCCGGCCTGAAAAATGTATGTATTAGTTATAAAGATGGAATATATTACTATTGTACAGGGCATTCCTTTGTATGGCTCCTGTTATGCGGGCCCCGTACCGGGAAAACCGGTGGCGGCAACCATTAAACAGCATCATACTTTCGCCTTATTCCCGGTACGGGCCGGGCTTTACGCTATTACTCCTCGCCCCCTGCTGCCTAGCCCCACACCGGCTGCGGGGTAACCGCTTCAATCCCTGCCCGGAACCGTCCGCCCGTTGATGAAAAATGAACCGGAGGATGCAGTGTGCGACGCAAGGGACGACGAGCAGCGTTACTACAGCCGGTAACCCTAAAAAATATCTAACCCTGTCATTCCCGTACAAGCAGGCTGCTATTGGCTTTCATAAAAAAAACCGGGGTAGAAACCCCGGTAGATTTGTTAAAATTGCCATACTAAAAAGATAAATATCGTTTACACCAGCCGGTGTGAAATTGTATTATTGTGTATCTACTCCCCGGCTCTTGTTCGCTTAGCGCAATCGTTGCCGGTTTGTCGAAAAAAAATATAAATGCGTGTATGATTACTCTCTTCTACCTGATTAACCGAATGCTGATTTGTTATGGCTGTACTATTGAACAGCGCTTACGGGTAAGTAAATGGCCCATGTGCAAATCAAAAAACGCTTTTTAGCTAATCGTTCTTTATCAACCGCTGTTATTTGGAATAAACAGCTGTCACTCATTTATACAGTAAAATTAGTGGCAGTTAAAAAGCCCTGCAATGTAATTATCTACTAAAATGATGTCATATTTTACTATTTTACTGCAGCAGGCTATACCACCGGTGGCCTGTTACCGGTAATCACCCAGTTGATATCGGCGTTGATCATTTTTTCAATCAATGGATAACCGCCATTAGGCTCTTTATGCGCAAACTCCCTTTCTGCCTGCGTAACAGGTTGTGCCCAGTAAATGTTTACTTTATCACCATTCATTTCCAGCGAAGGCAGGGCTGGTCCATTGTATAAAGCGGAAGAAAGGATCAGGCTTTCAAAAGGAGGCTTTACCGCATTGGAGCTGATGGTATGGCCTTCACCCAGCCAGCTGATCTTACGCCAGGGCATGCCTGCCAGACCTGCAATACCTTGTGCCAGTTCCATGGCAAAACCTTCGCCCAGCGATTGCTGTACGGCTATACCCAGTTCCATCCGGCGATAGGCAGTGGCCGTATCACTATACAAATAATCCACCCAGGGCATAGGACGTTGTGAAATACCTACGGATAAAAACACATAAAGGTCTTCGTATTTAAAAGATACCAGGGCCATGGGTGGCCAGGTGCCGCCATCAATGGCAAAGTACTGATGGTGCGGACCAAATACTTTTTCATAACTACCCAGTATATATTCCTGTGTAGCGGGCCAGGGTGAGCTGTCTTCTGTCCATTGATCAATAAACTCCAGTGCTTTATAAGTTGCTTCTATTAATACATTATCGGCAGTTAAAGGAAACAGGGTATTGGTTTCTGTAATACAGTCTTTTGCATAGGTCACAGGGTTTTCCATATACAGGCTCCAACCCGGGATAATCGCAATGATCTCCTCATCGTATAATAAGGATGCTCCATCCTCAGCTTCCGACCATATTAACGTCAGTCCGCCTTCTTCTATGGGCGCCGCTCCTTCAGGGTGTGCGCAATGTATTGCAGGCAATAAAGGGGCCAGGCCCTGTTGCATGGATTCGTAATCAAACTCCTCGGGTGCGGCTGTTAAATTGCGTACCCAGCTGCTGCGCAGGGGGTATTGGTCGGCCAGGTCGGGGTGAGGTTGAATGTACAGGTAAACAGTAGTATCCGTTTGTTCTACAATGGCCCGGAGTGTGCCGGAAAGATTCATCGCCTCTAAAAGAATAGTTGGTTCCATATGGGTAAAATTGTGTTTTAAATATGCCAGCCAATGTTAGCAATAGCCATCAAATATAACCAGTATTTATATTGTTTGTTTTACCCTGTTAATAAAATAGGGTTAAGTTAATCTTATGTATGTTGATCATAAATAGGGGTATCAGCGATAATAACATTATATTAAATGGTACCGATAATATGCGACCCCGCCGGGGTCGGTAGCACCCCACCCGTCTTTTCTGCTATAAATATGTTATCCCTACGGGATATGGGGATATTTTACCCGTTACCCCTATTTCTTCAATGTCATATCATATACTATTCTTGTTACAAGGCTTATCATTCATCCATTATCAGCAACATGCAACACCGACCGCAACTTTGCTATAAATGTGTTAACCCCATGGGATATGGCGATATGTTACCCGTTACCCCTATTTCTTCAATGTCGTATCATATACTATTCTTGTTACAAGGTTTATCATCCATTATCAGCAACATGCTACACCGACCGCAACTTTGCTATAAATGTGTTATCCCTACAGGATATGGCGATATATTACCCGTTACCCTATTTCTTTAATATTGTATTATATGCTACTCTTGTAACATGACTTATCATTCATCCATTATCAGTAACGTTCTACCCTTCCGGGGCGGACACCGGCTGTGTAGCAGGAGATGCCTCCTATCGTCGGCATGACGTAATCCGGCTTGCCGGATAATACGGTCTGATGCCTTCGGCATCACAACTTTATAGATTCATTATTGATAAAAACATTTTCGACCCCGGAGCGGGTCGCATGTTAACAACAAGAACGGGACAATAAAATCATCAAAGCAGGCAAATAGTTTTTACCATCATTAGCCCTTTACCGCTTTCTTTTTTGCATCAAACCTTGACAATAACAACCCCACCAATACCAACACCACTCCAATAATGGTATAGATACCCAGCGGTTCTTTTAACAACCAGGATGCATAGGCAAATCCAAATACCGGGCACAGGAACAACCATAACCCTGCCCTTACCGCATCTGTTTTTAACAGCCATAACCATATTTGTACCGCTACTATAGAAACCGGTATGGCCAGCCAGCCAACACTTTGCCAGAACGATTGGTTAAAATGATTAAGGTCCGGTTGATAATAAAACAAGGTAATGGGTAACAAAAATATACCACCCAGCAAGGTTTGCCAGCCGTTGATAGTGAAGAGATGCAGGCCGTCCCATTTTTTTGAAGAGAAATAAATGGCAGCAATAGAGTAAGATAGCATACTGAAAAATAAAATGACCAGGCCTCCGGGTGTTACATACGCTTCACCAAATAATGGCCAGGCGGCACAAACCACCCCGGCCGAACAGATAAGTAAGGCCAGTATAATAGTTGCCGTTAATTTTTTATTGAGGAAGAACACCGACATCACACTCATGAAGACCGGGTTGATGGCAGTAGACAAAGAGCCTATGCCTGCCGATACGGTTTTCATAGCCACTACATATAAACCCAGGTAAATAGTAATATTCAATAAGCCGTAAATGGCAATTTGTTGCCATTGTTTGCCTGAGGGAAGTTTTTCCCGCATCAGCAGGTGGGCTATCAGTAACATGATGAGGGCTGCCATACCGAACCGCACACTGGCAATCACCAGTGGCTGGGCAACCAGTAACCCTATTTTAGTAGCGGCTGAGGCCGAAGCCCACAACGCTGCAAATAACAACCCGCCTGTAAACCATTTCAGCTTCGCATTTCCCGTATTCAACCGCTTATTATTTTACAGGCTAAATTATTCATAACCGGTTTATTGTTGAAATATCTTTTTCAGGTAAGCGGTATTAGCGCCGTAATTGTATTTAGGCTCCCGGGCTCTTGCTGCTTCCCGGCTTCTTTCTATCACCAGCCAGCCACTCCAGCCCATGGCATCCAGTGTTTGCTTTACCTGGTACAGGTTCAGTTCTTTATCATCCTGCAGTAATACACTATCCTTATTGGTAGCATGTATCATGCTGATCCTGTCCCTGCCTAATATTTTTAATTCACTCAACAGGTCACGGCCTTCTTTTAAAGGATTAGAGAAGTTGAAGTATATTTTAATAGCAGGAGAGCCAATTTCTTTCAGCAGTTGTACTTCTTCTTTAGCCGATAAAGCTGTTTCAATACCAATGACCACACCTGCTTCTTCCGCCATTTTACCGGCCACTTTCAGGCGTTCTACCACAGCTGCTCTCAGGCCGGGTTCTTTCCGCAGGTCACATTGAACACCCAATGGCAGGAACGCATGTTTTACACCCATCTGCCTCATGGTATTAATACAACCGGCAATGCTCTGTTTATATTCGGGCCTGCTACAGAATGCCTGGGCATAATAACCGGTCATGGCCAGTGAAAAAATTTCAACCTTATTTTCTCTTGCTGTTTGTAAAAATTTAGTTCTTACACTGTCAATCGCTAATTGGTTATCAAATGTAGGCCTGTTACCCAGGCCGCCCATATCCACTTCCACCCCGTCCGCTTTAAGTTCGGCCGTTAAAGTAATGGCACTTAGTTTTTGTCGTTTTAATAACATCAGGTCAATCAACCCGATCTTGTACCGCTGATTGGCTTTTGCCTTCTCCACTTCTGCGTAAAACAGTTTCTCCAGGTTATCAAAACCTTTTACGGCATGTGCCGGCAATTGTTCGCCATTTTTACCAAATACATACAGGGCTTCCTTGGGTTCTATAGTTATAGCCGATTCATCAATATCTCCCTTTGCATTTTGTATAGCCGCGATATTTAACTGTAAGTGTTTGGCCATAAACCGGTAAACAGCAGTACGTTTATTGATACCAAAATCATGTTTTTCTGCAGGCAGGTGTACATTCTCCACATTATCTTTTTTATTATACCAGCCATACATTTTTTGCAGGTAGGGGAAATCATGTTCCGGCATTTTATCGGTCCAGTCTCCGCCATCACTGATCACCAGCTGGGGATTAGGCGCTGCCATGGCTGCTATTTCCACATTATTGGTACGGCCCGAACAACTGAATATATCCATACCACTTTCACAAGGACAACCGCCGTAGAAGTAAGAGGATAAAGAGACTACGGGAGCCGATACCTTGATGCGCTCATCAATAGCCGTCATTAGTACCGTATGACTGCCGCCACCCGAACCACCGGTAATAGCTACCCTATCCTTATCCGCATCTTTTTGCGCCAGCAGGTAATCCAATATTCTTATAGCGCCTAATGCCTGGATGGTCATGGCCAGGCTTCGCCGGTGATCCTCGTATTGAAATTGTAACATCGATTCGCCCCAGGCAAACAGATCATAACTGATGGCCATGGCCCCCATACGGGCCAATGCAGCACAACGCAGCTGGCAATCGGCGCGATAGCGGTGATCCTGCCAATGCCCGTCAGGATTTAATATAACCGGTATTTTGCCTTTGTATTTTTCAGGCTTATATAGTGAACCATTGATCCACACACCGGGTAAAATTTCCAGTGCAATATTTTGTACGGTATAACCTTTAAATTTTCTAACGGGCGTAAGAACAGGTTTAAGCGTAGGCTGTTGAGGTAAAGCAGCAAGTTGCAGTTGTTCCTTTATGCAAGTCCTTAATTGCTCTTTCCGCACTTCCCATTCATGCAGGTTATTGTATTGTGCGGCAATCCTGTCCAGCTCGGCCCAGCCTTCCTGTGGCAGCCAGCGGTAATATTCAAAATCGCTGAGTTTATACACTTTGTCCTGCTCTTTTTTTACTTTCATATCAAAGATGGAAAGTACATTGCGCAGGGTTTCGTCCACATCATTCCGGTAACGCCAGTCGGCATAGGTCACCCATTTATCCTTTACTGCTTTTTCATCGTATTTTATTTTTACGCCGTATTTCTTTTGAATATCCTCCAATACTTCCTTCAGCGTTTTTTTAAACTGGTTGTCGCTGTTGTTGTTTTGAGCCAACATCGTCATGCTGCAACATAAACACAATACCAGTTTTATAAAAAATAAAAACCTCATTTTTAATTAGTAATTAATAATTAGTAATGAATAAAACAACTTCAATCATCCTATTGCAGGTTTAATCTGTAAGCGTTCGCACCAATGCAGGAATTTTGCATGAATATCATCCAGGGTTTGTTTCTGCTCCGGGGTTAACTGTAAAATATGCGAACGGCTGATCTGTCTTACCGGTAATCCTCTTTTCTCCAGGAAATACTTGGCTGCCATGGGATAGGCAATATGTATCAGGGGGTCAACAGCCGTTAACTCATTTTGCAGCCACGCAATATCTTCCTGCCGCTCAGGGTTAGTTGCATTATTACACATCCACACCAATATTTCGGGATAAAAATTGCCGGAGATAGACGACATACCCCTGGCACCATTCTGTAAGGAGAACATAGCATTAGGCGTATGCGCATCATAAAATTCAAGCGTAGCATTATCTTTTGTAATATCCAGTTTGACTTTTACATTTTCGGGCAAAATGGATGTGTCTTTATGATATACAAAGCGGTTGGTATCCAGTAATTGTTTAAATACCGGGGCGCTGAGTATACGTTTGTAAGGCGCCGGGCATTCGTACATACCTAAGGGTATATTACCGGTAAGCGAAAGCATGGTATCAAAGTTCTGCAATAACACTTCATCTGCTTCATTTACTTTGGCAAAATGACCGGTGATCATGATAACCGCGTCAATGCCCGTATCAAATATCTGTTTGGTGAATTCAGCTTTATCTTCAATCGTTAACCCAAAGGAACCTGTCGCCACCACCGGGGCACGGCCGTTAACATACTGAACAATATGCCGGGTAAGTTCCAGGCGTTCGTCCTCGGAAATGCTGAACATTTCACTGCTTAAACAGTTGGCAAAAAATCCTTTTACGCCTGCAGCCAGGTAAAAATCAATCAGTGCTGATACAGCATCCAAATCCACCTTTGCTTTCAGGTTGAAGGGAGTGATCATTACCGGGACAAATTTTTTATCGTTTACCATAAGTGTATGTTTATGCGACTGTATTGATTAATGTTCCGATGCCGGTGATGGTTATTTGTATTGCATCACCGGACTGTAAGGTAAAATCATTATCCGGCACCACACAGGTACCGGTCATTAAATAAGCCCCGGTTGAAAAACTGTACTCCCTGAATAAAAATTCCCCAAGTTCCGTATGCTTTCTTTTCATTTTATCAATGGTCACATTGCCTTCAAACACTGTTGTACCATTCCTTTTGATAATAATAGAGATCAACGTTGAAGGATCAATCGGCGCTGCCGTAACCAAAACACAGGGACCAACGGAAGCACTGCCATCATACATTTTTGCCTGGGGTAAATACAAGGGGTTTTCGCCTTCAATGCTGCGGCTGCTCATATCGTTTCCAATGGTATAACCCACTATTTCGCCGCTGTTGTTGATCACCAGTGTTAATTCCGGCTCGGGTACGTTCCAGTTGCTATCCTTCCGTATACGGACTTTACCGTTATGCGGAATAACTTTGTATGCATTGGCCTTAAAGAAGATCTCCGGCCTTTCGGCATCATATACTTTATCATAAAAAGTTGCGCCGCCACTCTCTTTACTCTCTTCCATTCTGGCCACTTTACTACGCAGGTAAGTTACGCCCGCGGCCCATACTTCCTGTGAACCAATGGGTACCAGTACATCGTTTGTGATAAGTGGATCAACATGCGGTTGAAGCGTAGCAATGGACTCCTGCAACCAGTTGTATAATGCCGGTTGATTGATGAGTTTATCCCAATCCGTTTCGGGGAGGGCATAGTAACGACCTTCATAATCAACTACGATACCTGTTTTTGTTTTATAAAGTTTCATTAATGAACGATGAATTATCAATGATGAATTATGAATGGTGAATGCGGTCCTCGTTTGTTTTCTTACGTGACCTTGTCAGCAACATCCCTGTCAGGAAAATAGTCAACGTACCTACCACAATAATCATATTTTTATGTAATGGATTTTTCAGGAACGCATAGTCTGCCGGTAAGCGGTCCGAAAAACTCATCCACAGAATAACGATCACCCCAATGATCACCGCGGTTAATGCTTCCTGTCCTTTCGTACGCCTGCTGATCAAACCCAGCAGGAACAGGCCCAGCATACCACCGGCAAAAATGCCCGACAACTCCCACCATACATCCAATACACTTTTACTGCCTATCATGGCCAGGCCGGTACATAAGCCTATCAACCCCACCAACACCGTTGTTATATACAGTGTTCGCAAATGTCCCTTTTCCGATACGTTCTTATTAAAATACTTTTTATAAATATCAATGGTAAATACGGTGGCCGATGCATTCATACCTGAACTTATGGTGCTCATAGCCGCTGACAGGATCGCTGAAACAATCAGGCCTACCAACCCCTGCGGAATGGTAGTGACCATAAAATGTGGCAATACCTTATCGCCATAATCAGCAGGTTGCAATTGTGCCGCCATGGCACTGATCTGTGCCGCACCCGCACCACTACCCAGTCTTTCGGCAGCCGTGGTCAGTTTTACCGTTTCAATCATACCCGGGTTCACCTGGTAATAAGCATACAAAGCCGTACCAATAACAAAGAACAACAGGGAAGCCGGTACATATAATACCACACATAACCATACCGATTTAGCAGCCTGCTTTTGTGAGGTAGCCGTATGGTAACGCTGCACATAATTCTGGTCCATACCAAAATTATTCAGGTTAATAAAAAAACCATACAGCAATACCATCCAAAAAGTTGATTCCGTAAAGTTGAAAGACATGCTTCCCAGGCTTGTCTTATCATCTTTCCCTGCTATTTCCAATATCGTATCAACCCCGCCCGGTATCTCTTTTATCACCAGGTACAATATGAGTATGGCCCCCAGTGTTTTAATAATGCCCTGTACCACTTCTGTCCATATAACCGCTTCAATACCACCCAGCACTGTATAAAAAATAATACAGATGCCCATCACCAGCATAATGGAAGCCATTGAAAAACCGGTCAGGGCCTGCAGGCTGAGCGCCATTCCGAAAAAGATGGAACCCATCCTGGCAAACTGCGTTAATAAAAAACAGACTACCGCATAAGTTCTTGCCCAGGGACCAAATCGTTTTTCTAAATTGGTATAGGCCGATACCTCACCGGTACGCCGGTAAAATGGAACAAAGTATTTTGCCGCTAACCATGCAGCCAGTGGCATGGATAAACTAAATACAAAAGCATTCCAGTTGCCGCCAAAGGCTTTACCCGGTACGCCCAAAAAAGTATTGCTGCTTAAAAAAGTAGCATAGATAGATAAACCAATGGCCCATCCGGGTATTTTACCGGAAGCCACTGTAAATTGCTCGGCACTTTTATTTTTACGCGAAAAATAAAAACCGATCCATACCATAGCTACCAGGTAAGCTCCAATGATCACAAGGTCAATAATGGGCAAATTATTCATACAGCAAAAACTAATCGTTTACAACGGTAAGGCCGTTGACCTTTATTCTTCCATCACAAACTCCTTTAACTTAGCCTGCCCGCCGGGCCACTGCTGGTTCTTTATCTTTTTCATCTTCAGTTTCGAGGGGTCAATCTTTACATACTTGATCCTTTCCCTGCGCCAGGTGTACACAATATGTACCATGCCGTCGCTGGATTGAATAACAGATGGATAAGAGTATTGACTGATAGGCGAATCTTCCAGCACCAGCGACGCATACCAGGTTTTGCCATCTTTCGAAAGGGCTACATTCAAAGGTGTACGCGGGCCTTTGCCTTTTACCCAGGTAGTATCGGGCAATACATGGTTATACACCAGTAAATGGCGACCATCTTTCAGGGTAACGGCATCAGTACCGGAGTTGTTATTGGGTAAAGCTTTTAATAAAGTTACATCAGTCCATGTTTGTCCGCCATCGTATGACCATGCCTGCCCGATATGATGCTGCCGGGTACGACATAGTACCTGCAATTTATTTTTACCATGGCGTAATATACTGGGCTGAATAGCGCTGATCTCTTTGCCATCATTAAGCGGCCCTATTTTACGCCAGGTCTTGCCTTTATCTTTTGTTATTTCAAAATGTAATTTCCAGCCGCCTACTTCAGTGCTGGAGGGGCAGAACAGTTCATCGCCGATCAGCTCGGGACGGTTTTTCACGGGGCCTAAACCACCATCCGGCAATAATTCAGGTTTGGTCCAGGTCTGCCCATTATCAAAGGAACGTTTCATCCAACCCACCCAGGCGGCAACTTTAGGACCTACTTTATAAAAAAGGATCAACTCGCCGCCCGGCACCTGGTATAATACCGGGTTATAACATGGGTAACGCAGGGTATCATTAATAATACCATTGGCAATGGATACCGGCGCCGTCCATTTTCCATCGCCTTCCAGCCGGCTCATATAAATTTCTACATCCGGTGCGCCTTCCCTGGCACCACCGAACCAGGCCGCCATCAGGCCCTTGGGCGTTTCTACTATAGTGGCCGCGTGCGCAGAAGGAAAGGCTGCTTTGGTGTAAATGAATTCATCCACCAAAATACCATCCTTCCATTTTGTTTGTGCCCAGGCAGTATGACATATAATGCCCAACAATACTAATGATACAATCCTTTTCATAATTCGATGTATAACTATGTTAATGTAGCCAGCTGTTTTTTATTCTTATCTCTATACCAATATCTGATTTCTAATATCTGAATTCTATTATCTAAATACTAATATCTGAATACTATTCCCTCAATTCCTTTCCTTTGTCGCCTTCTCCGCCTTTACCTTATCGGTATACGCCTTATACAGTTGTCTCCAGCTGCGGCCGTTATTATTTAAATATTGCTCGCACTTGGTCTTGTATATTTCAAAGATGGCCGATATTTCTTTCATATTCTTATAACTAATAGCTTCAGCCCTTGCCAGTTTTAATTGTTTGGTAATCTCTGCACGTTCCTTCTCTGTGAGGTCGGGTACAATAGCTTCATACCCTTTTATGGTAAATGCTACTTTGCCTATTGTATAGGCGTCCAATACCTGTTCTATCTGCGCTGGTGTTAAGTTTGTTTGTAACACTGCCAGGAGACTTTCGCGAATAGCAGCTGGTTGGGCGCTACAGAGTATCACCTGTTTATCCAGGTCGCTCAGTTTGTTACCGGTAGCCGGGTTAATGCCATCAGGTATAACAGTAGTAGGATGTGCATCATGCCAGTTTTTTACTGCCATTAAATGCGTGGCGACAGCCTGCTGCACGGCCTCTTCTTTTGCTGCATTATTTAACTGTAAGGCTTGTGTCCATTCGGCAGCTTTCTTTAACGATTGCTCATCGGCGGTTTGTGCTTTTGCCAGCACCACACCAAACAAGGCCATCGTTGTAATGATATATTTTATTTTCATAACCTTATTCATCATTTTGATTCAAAAGAATATTCCCCGCTTTGTACCTCGTATATGGCATATCCCTTTTCCTGTTTTATAAACCGCAGGCCATTAACTGTATTGGCAGGCTTGCCGGATTCCATAATACTGGCTTTTTCTTTTACCGGTATCTGTACCATGGCCGTTGTATTGGCCGGTATGGTTATTTTCCAGGTAAATGTTTCGCTGGTATTTTTCCAATCGGATATAATGGTGCCGTAAGGCGATTGATAAGCAGCATTGGCATAAGGTAATTGCTGGTGGAGTGCCGGCTTCATGCTGATTGTTTTAAAGGCAATACCCGATGCATGATTTTTAATGCCGGCTACTTCTTCGTACAACCAGGTCAGCAGGTCACCCAATAACATTACGTGATTCTGTGAGTTCATCTGCGGGTTCGCCGTATTACCATTCCACAACTCCCAGATAGTAGTAGCGCCCTGTTGTACCATATAGCCCCAGCTGGGATAGGTATTGTTGGATGCCAGGATGAAAGCCGCCTGCTCCAGGCCATGCTGTGTCAGTCCACGCATCAGCCATTGCGTGCCGATCACACCGGTACTGATATGCATGTTATCAGCTTTTAATTTACGGGCAATGGTTTCTACTACCTGCATTTTTTTATTGGCCGGCACTATGCCAAAATAAAGAGGCAATAAGTTGGCCGTAATGGTGCCGTTATCATATAAGCCCGCATCGGCTTTGAAGAATTTTTTATTGAAAGCGTCTTTTATATCTGCCGACAGTTTTACATAGGCCAGGGTATCGCTTTTATTACCGGTGATCACGGCAAAGTTTTTCATGATCTGTAATAGACGGTAATAATAAGCGGTTGCAATCAGCTGCCCATTAGTGGTACGGGTACTGTCCTGCGATTTTATCATTTTCAAATCTTCGGGCGGTACACACCAGTCGCCATATTTATCCTTGGTAAGAATATTATTTTTTAAGTACTTGCCGCGCATATAGTCCATCCACTTTTTCATAGATGGGTAATGTTTTACCAGCACCTGCTGATCACCGAACTGTTGGTACAACATTTCAGCTATTAAGATATAAGCGCCCGGCCAGGTAACATTGTCGCTGTAATAATTCCAGTAAGCCGGTGTTACATCGGGTATGGCTCCTTCTGCCGTTTGTGCCTGCTGAATATCATCCAGCCATTTGGCATATAAAGCACCATTATTAAACAGGAAGCTTTCACCATAAGCACCCTGTGTCCTGTCGCCCAGCCAGGGTTGACGTTCATTACGTTGCGGACAATCAACCGGCATGCCTTTATAATTGGAGGCAATACCCCACCATGCATTTTTTACAATGCTGTTAATGGTTTCATTTGAAGTTTGAATATTCCCGGTGCTTTGCATCTGGTCATACACCAGATGCCCCTCAAATGCATCGGTGGCAGGCGTACCGGGCCATCCGGTAATTTCTACATACCTGAAACCATGGTATACAAAAGCAGGATGCCATGTTTCCTCGCCCTCGCCTTTCAATGTGTAGATATCGGTTACCTTGGCATCACGCAGGTTAGCCATATATAATGATCCGTCCGGTTGCAGGCTTTCTGCAAAGCGCAGCATCACTTTACGGCCTTTTTCGCCTTTAACTTTTAATTGTAACCAGCCGGCAAAGTTTTGCCCCATGTCCAGTATATACTTATCGCCGTTTAATTTATTAATAGCAACCGGTTGTATGCGCTGCATTATTTTCATGTGCCGGTTGGGCTGTGGTGTAATAACACCCGTTGGTGCAGGTACTATATTTGCCTTAAGCCACTTCGCATCATTATAAGCAGTCTGTGCCCAGTTACCCAGTTCTTTGGTGGCATCATATTCTTCACCGTCGTATTCATTATTGGTACGTATGGGACCGTCAGCAGTAAATTTCCAGGTCTCATCTGTAATAACGGTCTGTTTAGTGCCGTCCTCAAAAATCATATCCAACTGCAGCAGCAGTTTGGGAAAACCAAAAGTGTTGATCTTTTGCGGTTTAAAGTTCTGGCGCATGGTAAAGAAACGACCATTGCCCAGTACTACACCAATGGCATTTTTGCCTTGTATTATATGCTCTGTAATATCAAAAGTATTACTCAATACAGTTTTGCGGTAATCAGTTGGTGCCGGCGCCAGTACCTGGTCGCCGATTTTTTTACCATTGATCAGCAGTTCGTACATACCCAGTCCTACCAGGTTAACATAGGCTTTTTTTATTTTTTTAGCCGTACCAAATTCCTTGCGGTAGTAACGGGCCGATAAACGGGACCATTGTGTAACACTGTCCCAGGCAAATGCTTTATCATAACCTATCCATTTGGCTTTCCAGTTTTTGGGGTCCACAAAACCTACGGTAAAGAAAACAGGTTTACTCTCTATTGTCTCCCCTTTATTGGTTTTTACTTTTACTTTCCAGTAGTAATATATATTTGAAGCCAGGGGTTTTCCAGTATAAGGGATCAGCACAGAGAGGTCTGATTTTATTTCACCTGATTGCCAGATGTCTGCTTTGTTTTGTTCCAGGTTAGCCCGGGAACTGGCCACCAGTATCTCATAACTCAGTTGTTTTACCCCTCTTTGTTCCGATGCCAGCTGCCAGCTGAACCGGGGCTGCGTGGTGGCAATACCTATGGGGTGTGATTGCTGTTCTGTAAGCAATTGCTGTACGGCTGTCTGCGCCACAGTAACACTGCTATAACCTATAAAAGCCAGTATGATAAAAACAAATCTCATATTCATTTATTGTCTGCTGCTAAAGTTAAACCACAATACAATTTTTAAGGCCCTGGTGGGGTCTTTCTCGTAATCGTAGTAAATATTATCTAAACCCATCGGGCCGGTTGTTTCTCTTGTCTGTGTCCTGGAACCGATGGAAGGAATCGCCTGCATAAAGGAAATATCTCCCGAAGGGAACCATGGTTCATAATTATGCCATTGATCCGTTTTCCATTTTGCCGAATACAGGCGCAGGAACAGGTCCTCCGTTTCTGTTGCTACAGCAAAACTTTGGCCTTCAGTATTAATAAACCCACCATAAAAATCAGCATGGTAACCCTTAAACTCAGGATAGATCCAGCTTTCGCCGGTCTCGGTATTATTGTATGTTTTATTCCATACATCAAAACGGCCACCTTTCAACCTGTTCTTCCATACCCGGTACGGACCTTTACCCATATAGGTAACCGAGCGCATTTTTTCTTCAGGCAAATCAAAGTTGATACCCAGCATTTTTGTATGTAAGGAATCGGGAAAATAATTTACCCTCAATTGTATCCATCCATTTGTTTGAATGGTCCATTGCAGGGTATTAAAACTTTTTTGTTTGTTATAGGTTGAACTGATAACCAGGTTTTTGTCCGCATCAAAAGCATAGGATAAGCCGGCAAAATTATTAGCGCCTTCCTGTACCACCGGACCGTTTGATAAAGGCACGATGCCTTTGGCATTACGCACTTCTTTTAACAAACCATCTGCTTTATTGAATAAGAGTGTTACTTCGCCTGTTTTCACTTCATATACGGATGCCTGCGCTGCAATGGTTACCGCATTTTTTACAGCAGTAACTTTTACCAGTTCCGCTGCTTTCTGTTTTGGTGTAGCAATAGGAAAACTCCAGGTAAATAATTCCATGCCTGTTTTATCGGTCACTGTTACATATAACACATCATAAGTATTCCAATCTGCCGGAAGCGATAACTGTAAAACGCCTTTCCGGCCAGGCAAAATATCGGGTGCAACGGCTTTACCTGCCAGCTCCTTTTCACCGGCGACTGTAAAGCGTTTTAATTTCCAGGAATAAGTACAGGTATTGGCATTGGTAAAATGGTACCTGTTCTCTATATTCAAATGACCATCAAAAGCAGCTGTTATTTCCCTGCGCTCAAAAAACAGGGGACTCCATATTTCTTTGATGGTATAAAAACTACCTTCTTTCTCATGATGTGGTCCTACTATTCCATCTGCTCCCCGGTGTTTATCGGTATCTATTGAATCATTGAGGTCTTTTCTTATTACACCCTGGTCTGCAAAATCCCATAAAAAACCGCCGGCACTTAAAGGGTTGTTCCACATTTTAGCCCAGTAGTCTTCCAGCCCCGCACCATGACCGCCATCAAACCAGCCATGTAAAAATTCGGTGGGCATAACAATCTCGCGGCCATTTTCAAAATTGCCCACGCCATAATTGTATTGCCGGTAGTGTTGGGTCTCAATACCATTCCTTAATTGCCAGGGATGGATCACCACCCTGTTCTGCAGATCATATTGACCAAACAAATGATCCAGTTCCGGGTTACTCCCGCCTTCATTGCCATTGGCCCAGATAATAACCGATGGGTGATTACGGTCATGCTCCACCATTTCCTTTACCCGTAAACTACCGGTAGGCGTATCATAATGCCCGTGCCAGCCTGCCAGTTCATCAATAACAAATAAACCCAGCGAATCGCACACGGTTAAAAAATGATCATCAGGAGGATAGTGTGCCATCCGTACAGCATTCATATTCATCTCCTTCATCAGCAGCACATCTTCCACACTGTTTTTATAACTCGTCGTACGGCCACTCTCCGGTCTGAAGGAATGGCGGTTCACTCCTTTAAATTTCATTTTCACCCCATTCACATAAATGCCATCCCGTTGTTTTACCTCAACCGTTCTGAAACCGAATTTTTCACTGACCGTATGTACTGCTTTACCCTCTTTATACAGTACATACTCTGCCCGGTATAAGTAAGGTGATTCAGGACTCCATAGTAAGGGGTTGCTAACTGTACATTGAACGGTGTGGTACTGGCCCTCATTTGTCGCATCAGCCGTTGTTACCAATTTGTTATGGGTATCGTAAATATTTACGGTTACCTTATCGGCTTTACCGGCAGCGAATTTTGTCAAGAAAGTTCCGTTGGCTTTTGCGTCAATACTAATATCACTGATATGTGCAGCAGGCAATACTTCCAGCCATACAGGCCTGAATATACCACCGAATATCCAGTAATCTGCCTGGCGTTCGGCTTCATTCACGCTTTTGTTGGCCGAGTGTTTGGATACGGTTACTTCCAGCAAATTATGTTTTCCATATTTTACCAGTTTACTGATATCATATTTAAAGGCATAGAAAGCGCCTTGGTGTACCGGTCCTGCCAGCTTGCCATTTATCTTCACTTCCGCATCGGTCATCACCCCTTCAAAAACAATGTTGACGACCTTCCCTTTCCAGGTAGCCGGAACATCAAAATGATGTTTATATAAGCCTTTTTCTTTTCCTCTTACACTATCCTTTGCAAAGCCATAATCGTATTTGCCAAAGCCCTGTAATTCCCAGCAGGAAGGGACACCGATCTTGCTCCATTTACTGGCATTCATGCCACCGGTCACCATAAAATCCCATTGCACCATATCATCATTACCCCTGCCGGATAAATACAGCTTTTCTGTTTGCTGTGCGGTTACACGACAAACAGAAAACAAAAACGCTATCCATAAAACAACTATCCGCATCTCGTTTATTTCTCTTGCTTTATTTTTTATTATGTTACCAGCTGCATTACTACTATCATCTTTCGTTGTGTCACTCACTTGTACGTTCGGTAATTCTATTCAGCATTATGTAATACTCCTACTTACGCTTGGTCCCTCTCCTTCGTCGAGGTAGTGAAGACTCCGTATGCCATGGTTCGTGTCTCACGAACCATATTCACCTTCTTTCGGTTCGTGAGACACGAACCGAGGCCGTGAGACACGAACCAAGGCTACGCATCTCGAAGATGAACAAAGAACCGAACGATGAACGGAGCGTCGCAAGGGACGATCATATGTGTTGCTATTGCCGATAACAAAAAACTAGTTTTCATAATTACAGCTTCGGGTTCGTTACACCCGAATAACAATGCTATTCACCTTTTTCAACGCCTTGGTTCTTGTTTCACGAACAATCCCCCGCTTCTTTCGGTTCGTGAGACACGAACCGAGGCCACGAACCAAGGCCACCAAAACATTCATCACTCATAATTCAACACTCATAATTCATCACTCATAATTCAACATTCATAATTCATCATTCTATAATTTCCCCGTCACTCTTTTCAACTCCTCACTTTGTGCCACTTTCTTCCCATTCACCCATACAATCAGGCCTTTTCCTTTTTTATACTTTGTTCCGGTTTTATCCCAAACTATAGTAATTATTTTCCCGTGGTACAATACATTATCCAGGCAGAACCAATCCCATTTACCCGCCGGTAATAAAGGGTGGACTTCTACCATATTATCTGCCCTTGGTTTTAAACCTACCAGGCCCGAAATGATGAGGTCGTTAAAGGTGGAATGATTATAGTAACGGCTGCGTTCCTCATCGCCTTTTAACCAGTAACCGGTCTTTTCATCCAGGTACTCTCCAATATAGGGGCGACCCCGGTAGTATTGTGACTCCACATATTTTTCCAGCATATGGAAATAATTGGAATCAGCCACGTATGATTGCCGGTTCGAACATAAAAGATTGGCCATACCCGTTAGTGTTTGCGCCGTAGCAAAAGGCCATACGGCTCCATCCCATTCACATTTACAACAGCCATGGGTTCTGAATTCCGGATGACTCCTATCGGCCGTAGTATGTCCAAAGGGCGCATAAAAATGCAGCGGATCAATTACTTTTTTCCAGGCCCCATCATAATTGCTATCGGGCAAATTAAAATACCAGGGAATAAAACCAATAGCTTCCATTACATTGGCCAGGGTATCACCCTTTTCTTTACGCACTTCGAAAAACTGGTCTTTTGTACTCCATAGTTCCGATTGCACCAGTTGTTTGATGGTATCAGCTTTGGCTTTGTACAAGGATGCCGCTTCGTATTGGTGAAAAATATTCAGGATTTTAGATAACGCCATAGCATTACCATACATATAGCCATTGATACTGGGACGGGGATTTTTTTCCTTACGCCCACCGCTGATCGTTTCCTCCATCGCATCCCTTACATCAAATTGCCAGTACAAACCGTCCTTTCCTTTCTTCTCCGCTTCCCAGGCTTTATAATCAGTTACCAGGTCGGGATAAAGATCTTTGATAAAACCAATATCCTGGTTTACCAGGAAACGGTTATAAATAGCATCAATATTCCAGCTGCTGTAAAAACGCAGCCGGTTCAAAGGTTTGCCATTATTACCCCGGTACCATACCAGCAGGTTTTGATCCATGTACTTTTTATCATGCAGCCAGCGGCTTTCATAAATATGGTGCCCAAGTCCACTGCTGATCAGGTTATATTTATCTGCATAAGAGCGCTGCACCAAAAATTCCGTCAACACAAAACCCTGATCTGTTTTTTTGATATGTTTTCTCAATGTCCACCAGCGGTAATAAAACATTTCTTCAAAGTTCTGCTGCGGACATTCAAACAGCGGAATATTCTGTTGCATCCAGTTCCAGGACTCGGCGTTGGGTATGGCCTGGGCTATATTCTCATCCTCCATGCCATTGAAATAGTCTACATAATGTTTATAATCTGCAGCTTTCAGCACATAAGGTTTTGCCTTTGGTTGGGCAACAGCCTGCACCATTCCAAAACAACAGCTCATCCATATAATCCAGGTCAAACGCATTATTTATTGTTTAGTCGCTTTAAAAAATGATAGCCTGTACACCGCTTCCTTCTCTTTCTCCCCTGCATTGGGCAGGTCATACAACTGATCAGTAGGTGTATCTGCATTGGGAAAACGCCTTACACCGCCGGTACGGAAACTAACATGGTGTAAAGCTGTAATCGGTGCAAATACCAGGTTGTTATTAGGGTTGCTGCCATTGATAGACACGGTATAAAACCGCGTTTTGGTATTCAACTCTACTATGAAATGGTAAGTTTTCCCCGCTTCATATTTTGCCAGGCCCTTATCCCGGTACCCCGCTTTTGTAATAATACTCCCGGTAGAGTCGAACGAAAAACGGATCGCCGGGGTGTTTTTAGCATCCTGGAATTCTATATCCAGCCGTCCAAAGTCTTTTTGCTGCGGTGTTACACTGAACTCGATCCTGCTGATCACCGATTCAGGCACCACCCGTTCGGCTTTAGCATAATCAAAAGGGTCTGCATCTTTTAAAGTAAGTGTTTGTTGATTATTCCATTGTTCCAAACCTACCCTTGCCCATATCGGGCTGTATATATTCCAATATTTCAATGCATCTGCCGGTGCAAGCTTTGCAAAATCTTCCGTAATATTTTCCTTTACCTCCGATACAACCGGCACCGGTACCGATGCCACCCAGATATCTTCTTTGTTTACACTATAGGTCAGCCACATATTACCACCAGGCGGTGTGCCTTCTCCTTCCTGTATACCGCGTACATATTGCGGACCATAAGATTTATAGTTACCCCCATAACGCATGGAAGTGATCTCCCCGTTTACCAGTAACAGGTTTTTATAGTTCAGGCCATCATCACTTACTGAAACCGCCAAAGGCCAGCGAAATTCAGAAGGGTTGTATACGGTGGCATATTTACCATCGCTGGTTCGTTGCCCCCATATCTTGGCGTTAGCATTAACAAAACCAGGGGCCCTTGTTGGGTTGTATTTCCAGGTCTTACCATCATTATCACTGATACTGGTCAACGCATATTTCCAAAAGCCGGCCACCCGGCCATCCGGTAAATGGTAATAACTGAATGCTTTAAATTGTTTTTTCAAAGGGATCAATATATCATCCCTGTCAGCCTCTTCTACCCACTGCTGCATTTGCAGGGGTTTGGACATTAGCTCATCGCAAGCGGCTATAAAAGCTCTGTCTTTTGATTTTTTATAAAATGGCAGGCTGGTATTTTTTTCATTGAAGCCGTGGTTATAGCGAATAAAATAAACCGGGCCAAAACTGCCGTCCTTATTAATTTCCCGTACCACACGGCCAATACCATTACCATCATTGGGGTCATCTTTTGCATCCAAAGCAATACCATAATAACCCTGAGCCAATAGTTTGCCGTTAGCAGCCACATAAAAACCTACCCGCTGGTGCATTACCGCATCTATATTTTTCGCAACAAGATTGCCCTCGGCTTTTTTAAAACCATCCGGTATGCGGTATTCCGGGAACAATACCTGTACATTGGTCCAGTTATACCCATCCTTTGATGATTGTATAAAAGTTTTTCCCGGAGCAATATGTTCACCAACCGGGTTACTGAGAAAATGCATATAGAATGTATTGTTCCAGTAACAGATCATGGACTGGTGATTATAAGTCCAGTTCATACCACCTGCCCAATCCGCATGTTCCCTGTTGGCTCGAAAGGTCTGGATATTATGTACACCCACTGCCGGTGTCAGTTGCCCGTGGTGATAATCGATATTGGACAAGGTACTCCCCACATAACGCACAGTATCCTGTGCCTGCAGACCTGTTACACAGGTACCTAATAATATTGCTGCAATAACTGCTCTCATTTGTTAAGCTGTTTCAAAAATTTCTTTACCTCTTTTTTCTTCACCGGCACGATGGTGCCGTGTTTATGCCCTTCCGGTACTTTTACTTTATCAGTGATACTTTTAAAATGTATAAAGTCTTTCGTACTATGTGCATCATATATTTTTTTCTGGTAGGAGTCATAATAGATCAGCCACTCTTTGCCTGCCTTCACTACACTTGGCCCTTCCGTAAAATTATCAGTGAAAGGCGCTGATACATTTTTCCAGGGGCCTAAAGGCGAATGACTGAAAGCTACTTTCAGGTTCCGCTCCGGCCGGGTATTGTCTTTTAATACCAATACATAATCGGCTTTCGCTTTTTTAACAATCACTGCATCTATCACACTAAAGCCGGGATCTAAAAAAAGCTGTGTAGGTGTAAAGTTTTTAAAATCCTTTGTAGTGGTCACGTACATACGGTGATTATTGCTATCGGCTTCTATTCCTTTTTCAAAACGTCCGGGGATACAGGATGCCCAGATCATAATAAACTGTTTGCCCTCATCATCATAAAACAGTTCCGGTGCCCAAACATTCACCGTGGTGGGCTCGTGCTGCATCACCGGCAACATTGTTTGTTCCGACCAATGCAAAAGGTCTTTCGAAGATGCATAACCAAAACCTTTATCGCCCCGCCAGCTGGTGGTCCATACCAGGTGATAAGTCCCATCCGGCCCCTGCACCATCGACGGATCACGCATTACTTTCTGGTTACCAATAGCGGGCTTTAATAAAACCGTATCCGTATCGGTCCAGGTATAACCATCATAGCTGTACAACATTCGTAAGCCGTCCGTTGCCGGCTCATGAAAGGAAGTAAACAGGTAGGCTTTGTTAGCACAGGCTGTAAACACCAATACCACCAACCATAAAAAAATATTTCTCTTAAAAAACAACATCAATCAATTGTATTTTTTCTATCACAACTAAACCACAGCGGTACACAGAGGGAAAAATTTGTTAACGCCGTAACTATACCATGAACTATTAACAATGAACTATGAACCATTAACTACTCCAACACCAATACCCAATCATTCCCGTTCTCCGGCTGCCCCGGCGGATCAAAACGCACTATTCCTTTTTTGGCTGTTAATGCCAGTTGAGTATGTTCTCCGGTAGCCGGTTTAAACCAATATGCCTGTTTGGGACTGAACCCCAGTTTAGCAAAATTGATACTGAAATCTCTTCCGGTATAAGTATAGGCCATGGCATAACCCTTACCTTTTGTTGCCAGTATATAATTGTATCGTTCCTGGTTGTTATCAACAATAATTTCCTGGGCCGGCACCCTGTCAAAATAAGATCTGGAGAGGATCAGCTGTTTCAAATATTTCATCTGGTTAGCGCCCGGAGCCTGTAAGGTCTGGCGCCAGCCCTGTGTCACGCCATAATTCGCATCCTTATCACCCTTTGTATGAAATTGCATGATAGCGTTTTCGCCATAGGTAAAACCGGCTCCGCCCGCAAACACACTCCAGTAAGCATAACGTCTTAAATCACTCGCCTGCCAGCGTGGTTGCAGGCTGTCATGTAAACCATGCGGAATATTTTCGTAAGAGGGCTCACCATCGATAGTTGGTTTTACCGGCTTCAAGTTGTAATCGTGCTGTACATGACGCCAGTTATCTTCACCATAATGGTTTTTATCATTCTTGCTGGTATCCTGTACGTAGTTGCGGTGACCACTTTGAAACATATTAAAATCCAGCCAGGAAGCATGATGAAACCATTCGCTGGAGGAATAACGGCCACGCGGGTGATAAGTCATGATATGTACCGGGTCATATTTTTTGATCGCGGCGCCCAGGGCCTCCCATACAGCTTTTATATCGGTACCATGCACATCACCCCCGTTCAACCAGATAATATTGCTATATTTTTTATAACGCTCGCCTAAAAATTTACCATAGGCTTTGGCCTGTTCTACTGATACCTGTTTGCCTTTTACATTACTACCCCAAACCGGTACCAGGGCCATATAAATACCACGTTTGCCAGCTTCTGTCACTACAAAGTCTATATTATCCCAGTAATCATTATCCGGGCCTTCCTTTACGTTAGGTGTTGCGGCATTTTTATTAAGCAGGGCCGGGCCAAGTGTAACATTGGCAACAGTCATTTCGTGTAATACCATTGATTGTATTACATTAAAGCCCTGTTGCTGACGGGCATCCAGGTAAGTTAATACCTCTTCTTTGTTCAGTTTACCAAATAATAACCAGCCGGTATCGCCCAGCCAGAAAAAAGGTTTACCATCCGCTGTTTGGAAAAAACGTTTATTGGCCGATATTTTTATTACCGGTAGTGAAGACTGCGCCTGTGCAAGGACTGTTACACACAAAAAAAGTACTGCTGTAATAATTCTCATCTGTTTATTTTTTCTTTAGCCATAATACCCAATTGCCTTTTCCGGGCATGGTAAACTGTTTGGCCGAGCCTGCTTTATAAATTTGTTTTGTTTTTTGAATAGTGCCGTCGCTGGTATTTACCCAAATAATGTCGTACCGGATATTATCATTGATATTCACCTCAACGCTATTGCCTTCCGCCTGGTAAATTACCATACCCGTTTGTTTACCTGACAGTATCCATTGTTTATCGGTGTATTGTGTTACCGGCTGCATGGTACTGATAGCCTGTAAAAAATCATGATCTTTGATTTTTACATTTGCCAAAGAACCTCCTCCCATTAATACAGCCCAGCCATTCCGGTCGGCCGCATCGCCCGAGTATAAAATAGCTTTCCCGGGATAACGTAGTTTATATTCCGATACTGCCCTGTACACCTGTTGCGCAGAAGGACCTTTGGGTTTTAGTAAACGGGCATGCTGACGGGGTGCTAAATTTTGTCCGCCTTGCGGTGCATACAGTTCCCCGTTGGTTTGATAATGCCAGTATTTAATATCTATTACATCAATAAGATCGGCATAAGCTGGATTTTGCAAAATAGCATCCTGCACATCTTTGGTAGTACTTAAACCGATAATAGCTTTCTTATTTTTTTCAACCTGCCATTCGCGAATGGTATTTAACCAGAACTGCACAAAATGTAAAGGACCGGTATATTCCTCGCCTATTAACTGGATCACCCCATTGTTGGCACTGAAATTATCCAGGCACTGACGGATATATTGCTGGTGTACCCGGCGGCGAACGGCATTTGTGGTATCATAAAACAGTTCGGCCATGAAGATGCGTTTATCACCGGCATAAGGTACCGGCTCCGGAAAGCCTGTCTGGTTTATGTTATTGGCCGTACGCCAGGCAAAGTCGGCATAGTGGGCGCCGGCTTCAATGATATTATGCTGGAAATAGTTTTGATGAATGAGCAGTAATCCTTTTTCATCGGCCAGGTTGGCAAATTGTTGTAAGCGGCTCCAGTACCAGTTATTGTTTTTTGTCAGGTCATATTTACTCAACCCATCCCAGGCCAGCTCTTTACCGCTGCGCGCAAATGGCACTTCATAAAAAGGCGGCCATACATCGCCATCCATACGGCGGATACGTTCGTGATCATCCCTTCGCCTGTCATACCACAGAGCATAGTTCTGTTCAAAGGCAATGGTATTATTTGCCAACATGGAGTCTGTTACTTCATTTAAATCATCAGTTAATCCATTGCCTGTTTTACCTGGAACAAAACGGGTTATGGCCATCTGGGCTTTATCGGTTGCATAGGGACGGGCATTGCCATTCCACCAGGGAGAACTGATACTATTACCCACTAATACGGCATTACCTCTTGTGATCCAACCCTGTTGTACCGCTAAGACAGCGGCCGTTTTTTTTGCAGGCTTTGTATTAAGTCCAACCTGGTCGATTGTTTTACTGTTGTTCACATTTACATCAACCGGTGTACGATCAGCAGCATTAAGAATATATTGTTGTAAACTTATTTGCGGGGCTAGCGCTTCTTTCGTTAAAGCCATGGCCACTTCCACAGACGGACTGCTGCTGGCTTCTGTGCCAATCTCCAGTACCTGTTGTCTAGTATCGGGTAAGTTTTGTAACCTTTCTTTTAACTGTGCGTAAAATAAACTGCGTGGTTGTAAATGGTTATTGGATTCGTTCCAGTAACCATCGCCGGCAAACTGGCTCCAGGAGCCGAAAGCCCAGTTCTGAGCGCCAGGCGGTTGATAGTTATCTATACGGGCGGCGCTGCAGTTCCATAATACACTGTTGGCCATATTCCAGCCGGCGCCTTGTCCGTCCTGGCCACGGTTCAACAAACTAATGGCATTGCCATCTACATTCACTACATCAAATAATACCCCGGAGGACCAGCTATCGAGGCCACCGCTAAAACCCAGCGCATTTATTGCTTCGCATTGCACAAAAGCGGTGGGACCGGGTGTACAAAATCCTGTTGCAAAACCATGTATCGCGTCTTCCGTATAACAACGTTGAAATAAGGTCTGCTGTCCTTCAGTAAAAAAACTGATCCGCCGTTGACCACCGATCTCTGACACCGGCGCCAGGGCTATACAATCCTCCACCGTAATTTTTGAGGCATTGCTATACAAGGCCACCGCACTACCGGCAAAATGTTTGAAGCTTACCTGTTTTACCCAGCTATCACTGGCATTGTCCATTACAATGGCCATCCAGCGATGGTCTTCATCCTTTGGATTGTTTTTATCATATTCCGAAACCAGCTGCAGGTTTTCTACCCCGCAATCCTGTACCAGGCCTGGCCAGGTATAGGCGGTGATAGTAGCTTCACCCTGTTTTTTATCAAGCGCTGTTGTGATGGGAGCATCCAGGGTAATGGTATTGCCGGAAATAGCAGTAATAGTTCTGCGCCAGGTAATATTGCGCTGGTCGGGCTTCCAGCCCAGGGAGGTAATGCCCCCGCCAAAATGATCGGCTCCCAACTGGTCGATCCATGCTTTAGTACCCTTACGATTTATCAGTACGGCATCTCCTTTTTTAAAACCGGAAATATTTGTTACCTGTATTGTATTACTGTTTACCGGAACATAATCGCTGGTAATAACAACAGGTGTTTGTAATTTTTTATTATCGGTACCGGCAATGGTGATCAATGTGGCCCTGCTTTTACCGGCACCTATCAGTATAGTACCGTTATTGTTTACCCCACTACCCCGTAGTACCACACCTGAACTGTGTAAACGAAGTGCGCCTTCCACCATATAAGTTCCGGACTGTAATAAAACAGCGCCCCTGAAACCATTTTGGTCAGCAGGTAATTTGCTTACATAGTCGATAGCCGATTGAATGCGGCCGGTAGCATCACCAGTAGTAACCGGTACTATTATTTTAACGGGGATATCAGGTATTTTTTTTTCTGAGGCTTTATACCCGGCATAGGAGAAATCTGGAATCCGGTTACCCAGTGAATCGGCAATATATACCGCTTTATTCTTAGTAAAGGAGAGCGGAGGCTGAGGTTTGGCTTCTTTCTGGGCCCGGGCAGCGGGTATATACAAACTACCGGTAATAAATAGTAAGGCTGATATGTACAATTGTTTCGCTTTCACAATAAACCTGTTTATGGTTTTATGAGAGAGACAATACCTATTCGCCATTCAGCTATTCAGTTCATATTATCTCGTAACTCCCCGGATGATGTAATAATAGTTATACCTGTACAAAGTTGCCAAAAAAAGGCCGATTCCTGCCTTTGAATTTGTCAGGCAGCTATTATTGTATAGTGTTACCGGGCGACCTGTTTAAAACACAGGACATAATTTTTTGCCCCAGCATTGATACCAGTTGTACCACCGGCTTGCCGGAGTAACCCAGGCATCATGTTGAGTAAAGTTGCTGGTGCACAAGTGTGCGACGCAACAGCCGATGCCATTAGCTATGCAGCTGGCTACACCCACTACCAACGCCCGGTAACCTATACATTCATTAATAAAAGAAGAACTGTTTGTAGTGATCACTACAAATTATTTTTTAGCTTTTGTAACGATGCTGTTCAAATACACTTCTATATTGGTATAACCACTTTTATCCTTCGCATATTTTGCCGAATCGGTCGGATCGTTTGGATTTAAACCATTTTTCCTTTCCCAGTCATCGGGTATGCCATCATTATCACTGTCTTTATACGGTGTACCCTTGTACTCTGGATAACCACCAACCTGTGAAGGATCGGTAATTACACCAATTTTATACGAGTCAATCGGCAGACGGCGATGTTTAAATTGCGTTTCCGGTAATTTAACATTGGGTAATACGGTTGCTTTACCGGTAGCTACTTCTTTTACAATACGCTGATCCACCGCATCACGAACCGGTAAAGTAGCGCCGGCATTTGCCAGTACATAATCCTTTGCCTGTTGGGCAGTTAATACCGGGATCTTTGTCATTAATAAAGGTTTGTTCACTTTTATATAATCGGTGTATTCACCGGTGTTCGGCATTTCTTCTATTTGTACACCACCGTTCCAGTTGTCTTTCGTGATCTCCGGGTGGCCTTCCATGATATTGCCGTTTACATAAGCACGTCCGTATACTTTGTAAGGCAGTTTGCTGCGTCCGCTTTCCGGTTTCAAAATCCTATGTCCTACATTGTTGTTGGGCGTAGCCGGACCAGGTTTAAAGTAGTTATTGAAAATATTGTACTGTGCACGGTAGTCTCCGCCATCAATGGAACGGTGTACCCAGTTGTATACAACATTGTTTACAAAATTAAACACGCCGTTCCAGCCGATAGATGGGTTACGGCCTGCATTATTGGCCCAGAGATTACGCATAAAGGTTGCGTTCTCACCGCCTAAGGTACTGCCAAAAGCATGGTTCCAGGTATCTAATGCCTCACTGAAAATAGAGTTCTGGATGGTGATATTCACCGTACCGAATTTATCTTCTATTTTTCCTGTACTGTCGTTGTACATGTGACGGTACATGCTCATGTTCTCATCTAAACCCCAGGAAGCACTTACGTGATCGATCATGATATTACCAATAGGATTACCTCCAATAGCATCGTCGCGGCGGCCTACCCAGGTTTCACCACGGCGGAAACGCATATACCGGATGATCACATCGTGGGTGTTGATCCACACCGATTCTCCTGCAACGCATACACCATCTCCGGGGGCTGATTGCCCTGCAATGGTGATATAAGGCGCCCTGATAATTAAAGGTGTTTGTAATTTAATAATACCGGCTACATTGAACACAATTGTCCTGGCACCACCCTGCTCACATGCCCAGCGTAAACTTCCCGGGCCATCATCATTCAGGTTAGTCACCACAAATACTTTACCGCCACGGCCGCCAAAACTTATTTTACCACCGCCTTCCGCGCCGGGAAAAGCGGGAATATCAGCATGTGGCAACTCATCATAACGGGAAGCCCAGGGAATATAAGGTCGCCCTTCCTTAGCCTGTTGCTGGATAATAGGATAAGCGACAGCCCAGGCCGAGTCGGAATGACGAACGGCAGCAGCCATTAATGAATCTGATTTCTTTTTATCCTCAGCCGATACCTGCGGGTATTGTGCCGAAGCATAGATGGTTGCTACTAATGCGAAAAGAGACAGTCCAATTTTTTTCATGTTCACGTGGCTCATTTGCCGCCTTACAACAAATGATATATTTAAAATGATTGAATACAACTAACAGATATCAAAAAGGAGGGAAAAGTTGTCTGTCAACTTCTCCCTTCTTTATTTTAACGTACTTAATTTATTTCAAAACACTGCTACCTGATCTCTTATTGCCTGTAATCATAGGTACCCTGGCCACCGGAATAATCCAGCCAGCCTTTTGTTTGCTGTAACCAGGAGTTATTGGCCAGTAAAGTACCATGTAAACCAGACAGGTAATAATGTGGACGGAATAAAATGTTTACCGGTAAATTGTTCACACGATCCCACTCCTGGTCTAATGAGGTCATTACTAATTTTGCCTGGTACACCGCCTTCAGTTTCGCTATTTCTGTAGCAAAATTGCCAGCATCCGGATCAATTAAAATATTTCTGTCCGCAGCGGTTAAAGGATCAGTACTTACAAAAGTTTTAGATTGCCAGTAATAGCCGTTGCGCTTTGTTCCGTTTAACGGAGCGATGCCCAATTTCTGGCAGGTGTTATAACCGGTCTCATTATCATTCCCATATAACATCCAGCGTTGCAGATCCCAGAAACGTTTTCCTTCATAGGCCAATTCCACCCTGCGTTCGTACAAACATGCCTCAATAGCCGCATACCTGTCTGCAGGAGTACCCACACCATAATTGTTTGCAGATGGAATGCCTACACGCTGACGTATTTTACCAATATAGGTTACAGCATTGGCTATATTACCAGTGGCCGCATAACATTCGGCAATATTCAATAATAACTCGGCATACCTGTACTCGAAAATATCTGTTCCCGAGAATGTTAACAAAGTTGAATCGGCATTGGGATTAGACATTTTACGAACAACTGCCGGGCTGTTGGTCTGGTTATTATTAAAATATACCGGTGTACCAGTTGCCGTTGGCCTCCACCTGTAAAACCAGGATGATTTATTGGCATTCGTTCTTATACCCCATTTTGCACCTGAAAAAGCAAATGTGCGATAAAACCGGGGATCGCGGTTTTCAAAGAAGAAAGTGTCTTTGTAATTTGAAGCATTGGGACGGGTGCCGTCTGCCAATGGAAAAAGGTCCAGCATTTCTTTTGTTGCAGAAACACCACCACCGCCATTGTGGTCACGGGGACGTACCGATTGCTCCCAGGAATTGTTATACCCCGCAGAACTGGTCTGGTTTGTGGACAATAAGTTAACCATCAGTGCTTCTTTATTAAATGAGTTATCATTTCTGAATGTCATTTCAGCCCAATCTTTTGCATTAGCACCAAACAAACCATAGCCGGCTGTTGTCAAAGCTGTTTCGGCCTCTAAACCTGCCTGTAAAGCTTTTTGCCATTTTTCACTTCCGGGGTTATCCCATTCTGTATTAAATAAAGGACTGGCTGCTGTTAATAAAACACGGCTTTTCATAGCCAAAGCACCTGCTGCTGTCAAACGACCATAATTGGTAGTAGGGGCACTCCATATCATCGGCAACAAGTTTGCCGCCGAATCAAGGTCTTTAACAATCTGTGTAAATACTTCAGATGATTTTGCCCGGGGAAGCCTGATCGATTCATCAGTTGAACTGGCATTTTGCACCTCTGTAACAATAGGTACACCGCCATAAATACGTACCAGGTCATAATATTGCAGCGCTCTTAAAAAGTACATCTGGCCTTTTGACGTTTTCCTGAACTCCTCCGGTAATACCTGTCCAACTGTTTCAATTTTTTCTATTAAAAAATTTGCAAACCGGATACGGGTATATGGGTTATTGGTTACCCCGGTACCTACAGCATTGCCGTAATAAGTATCGGCATCTGTTGCCAGCTGTAATAAAATGTTCGGGTTTGTATAATTAATAACGGTACCGCCTAACTCATCTGTCATTCTTGACCTGTTATCGTTATAAAGACCTACTACAGATTGTAAGGGGTTACGGTAACTCACAAAATAGTAGTTGTATAACCTGTCAATATACCATCCTGTCTGTGCTTCGTTCGTAAAAATGCTTTCGTCATATTTATCGTAGCTCTTCATATCCTCCAGGAAACGTTTACTGCAACTTACCATTGTCAGTAATAAAAGTGAAGAGGCCAGGTATAATATTTTATTTTTCATAATACAAGTAATCAAAAAGTTTGAAATTAAGATGCTTAGAACCCTACGTTTACCCCTAATGCCCATGTTCGTAATGTTGGATAACCCACATTTGGCGCATCGTACATGTTACGGTACCTATTTGGATAAGGATTATACAGGTCCCACAGGTTATTACCTGAAATAAATACCCGGGCACTCTGAATTTTAGCTTTGTTTACCCATGCTTTAGGTAAGGAATAACCAACACTTAATGTCCTTATTACCATTCGGAAAGTAGAGAGCATAAAGAAATCTGAATTGGTACCGCCAAACTGGTCAAAATAAGCCAGGTTAGGATATTTACCGTTAGGATTACTGGCCGAATCATACATGTCAGTCAGGTAAATTGGATGCGACCATAAGCTATGTGTACTGCTTGTGCCCTGTTTAATATAATCCAGGAAATTGGCACCGCCCCATGAAGTGGCAATCTGGGCAGTCAGAGAAATATCCCTCCAACCTACACTTAAATTAGTAACAACAGCATATGACCGGCTCGATTTTTTCAGTTTCACATAATCCTGGTCTTTTGAAATAATACCATTAGGTCCCGCAATAGTACGATTATTGGCATCAAGGGCACCCGCCACATCTTCATACACCAACATACCTTTTTTCATCAGCGACTTATTGGTAATACCCATGAAATTAGGTACTGCACCAGCCACACCCGATTTGTTGGCCAGGTCGGTCAAATAAGCCCAGTAGTTATCAATATCCGCATCTGTACGTAACATACCATCACCACCTGAAGTACCTTTCCAGGTTTTGAATCCCCAGATAGGACTAATGGTTGACTGACCAACTTCTCTTCTTGTAGTTGTTTTATTTGGATAATCAAATGGCTGCTCAAAGTATTTACTGATCTTATTATCACCCAGGCCAAAGTTCATACCAACGGAATAACTGA
The DNA here is from genome assembly GCA_964445775.1 of uncultured Terrimonas sp. GTDB lineage: Bacteria > Bacteroidota > Bacteroidia > Chitinophagales > Chitinophagaceae > Terrimonas. The sequence goes on along the minus strand of CAYUMH010000014.1, from coordinate 781 downwards.
AGTCTTTGTATGAATCTCTCCAGGTAGCGGCAATTTCAGTACCCCATGCTTTAACACCGCTGTAGTTTTGTTCGGCAAAAGCACCACCCACAGAGATAGGTACATTAATGGCTCCGGTCATATCAGTTAACATATCGCTGGTTGTATTGTAATAACCATCAAGAGCAATGGATAATCTGTTCCGGAAAAATGCCATATCTAAACCTACATTTCGTTGTGTGGTACGATCCCACTTAACATCTCTGTTAGGAGAAGCTTCAGGGGTGATACCTGTAGTGTAGTTACCACCATTAGAACCAAAACCCATTCCTTTGTCCGTTTCCGCCTTATACAGTTGCATCCATTTCCAGGCTTTCACGTTATCATTACCTGTACGGGCCAGTGAACCACGAAGTTTCAGGTAGTCCATCCAGGATACATTATCCTTGAACCAGTTCTCATCCGATATTACCCAGCCAGCTGAAATGCCGGGAAATGAACCCCAGTAGTTTTCAGGTGCAAACCTGGTAGAAGCATCCTGGCGATAAACAAATTGTAATAAATACCTGTTTTTATAGCTATAATTTAAGCGGCCCAAATAGGACAAACTACCGCTTTCTGTACGATAAGTGATGGAGTTGGAAGTGTTTAATGTACCAGCCGATACTGATGTTCCATTATAGGCACCCGGAATAGGGTTATCATATATCTGGTACCTGTCTTCCCACTGATTTTCCGCTCTTTCTACACTAGCCATTGCTGATATACTATGATCGCCAAACCTGCGCTCATAGTTAACAAA
>CAYUMH010000013.1:0-59119 GCA_964445775.1 uncultured Terrimonas sp. | reverse complement strand
TTAGTAAGACGGTTATCAAGCATGGCATACACAGCCTGATTGGTGTTCTGCCCTTTGTATCCATTGTTAGAAAACCCTGCCGGGTAATAAAACAAATCTCTTGAGGGATCTTTAAATTCAAGGTATTTACCCCAATCCTGCACAGGCACAAATGGATAAACGCCCCCTGGCTGTACAGTACCAATAGGCAGCAAGGTCCAGTCGTATGTACCAACACGATGCAGGTACTGGTAACCGGCTTTGGCCATCTGCTTTAAACCCCTAATGTTGAAATTATAATTCAAGGCCGCTTCAGCAGTTTTATTTTCTTCATCGTATTTGTATTGTGCCCTGTTGAAAGTGCCGCCTCCGGGATTAGTGACACTACTCGGTGTGACATTGTACTCCATACCATTCAGCGTTTTAGTAGGCATCAGCCAGGCCTCCACAGCATCCTTTTCAAGATTAACAAGTTTATTGCGGGCTATATTCCAGTCGAATCGGAAGGCGCCAAAAGTATGCTCGCCATTAATACGGTTTTGCAATAGGTCAATAAACTTGGGACGATCGTATTCGCGAATACCAGGAATGCCATCGCTAAAACCAATCTCATTGCCCCATCCCACAATACGGGAAAACTGGTTGTTAAATACACGGGAGTAGAAATTGCGTGATGTTATTTTATGGTTCTTCGAGCTATAGCCAAAATTGAGGAGGGCTCCCCAGGTTGTACTGAAATTATATTGGTTGGCGAAAGTAGGGTCCTTTTCCTTGCCTGTTTCTACATCGTAAGTTCGGTTTTCAGTTTTCTCCCAATTACCCCGGGCAAAATGCGGGATGTCTTCAATATTCTGCTCATTACGATAGCTAAGCGAACCCACAAAACCAAAACGGCTGTCTTTAATATTGTAACTACGCCCCAGGCTAAACTGGTAATTTTGCCCAGGCGCAGTAGTATAAGTCCGGGTACCCATTCTTTCCAGACCTCCGATGCGTTTGTTTTGCTCAGCAATCATTGCCGGTGTGATAGCAGTAACTCCAGCAGGTGGGACAGTGCTGGGGTTGAGGGGGTTGTAATTGTGATTGGTAAAGACCATGATATCTTTGGGAAAATGACTCCTGATTCCATCATCAAAACCAAGGTAATCGTTTTGTCCGCGGCCATAACCCAGAAAATCTTTACCGGTGCTACCATTAACATATTTCGAACCCATACCGATGGTTGTAAAATTACTATTGGGTATCGCAAACGTATTCACCTGCACTAATCCTCCGCCAAAGCCAAAGCTCATATCAGGCGTAGAGGTTTTAGACACTATTACATTGTCAATAAGATTGCTCGGTATAATATCAAATTCAAAATCCCTTACCTGCACATCGGTGCTGGGCAGGATGGCGCCATCCATCATCGCCAGATTGTAGCGTTCTGCTATTCCTCTTATCACAACCCTGCGATTGTCATTGGTGCTTACACCTGAAATTCTCTTAAGTGTTTCTCCTACATTTTTATCCGGCAGGGCCGATATTTGTTCCCGGCTGATCCCATTTGATATACCAGCCTCATTCTTTTGACGGGTATAAAGCGTATTGATACTTTCCCTTGACGCAGAAGACTTGATCACCACACCTGATAATGTATTACTCTCTCTTTTAAGTGCTATATTCAACTCAAACACCTCATTGCCTTTTATCAGTATATCGGTGACCTGTTTAGTGCCGTAACCTACAGAAGATATCTCGGCTTCATATTTACCGATTGGCAACGTGATGTTAAAAGAGCCATCTATACTACTGGAAGCCCCCTTACCCCCGATCCGGATACTCACATCAGGTATGGGTTGACTGTTTTCCTCGTCAATAATTTTACCGGTAACACGTCCAGTCTCCTTTTTTGGAACAGCCGGAGCCTGGGTCGGTGTAGTTTGCTGAAGTAACGTTATATACTCACCACTCACCTCATACCTTATGTCATAAGTCACTTGAAGTAATTCAAGTGCTTCCTTAACAGTAATCTGCCGCTTGCCCGGTTTGACAGGTTTAGACAGTTTTGCATTAACGGTCTCGCCATAATTAAACCGCAGGCCGACCTGATTTTTAATCGCTTTTACCAGCGTTAGTCCGGTTAATTCAGTTTCTGGTAATATTAGTTGTTTATCTGGCAATTGTGCTATACCACTCTTAAAGATGAATATCGCAATAAAAAAAAGTAATAAACATGTTAGATTTTGCTTCATATTTGCATAACGATTTTGGAGGATTTCTCCGATTATTGTTTAACGTGTTATCAGCTGCTTCAACAGCAGATAATTGAGCCGCTTTGTTGCTGCAAGGCGGTTTTTTAGTAGCCTTTCTCCCTAGCCTTACTCCATAGTCCTCCTTTCTTTAATAATGATCTGATCTCTTCCCTCCCTGCTATAACTGAACCCGGCAGATTTAGAAAGCATTAACATTGCACGTTCAATCGGTAGTCCCTTAAAGCTGATGGTTATTTTCCTGGCTAGTAAATTAGGGGATGGCTTTATAAATTTTACTCCATACCAACTTTCAAGATCATGGAAAATGGTCTGTAAATCCTCTTGGTCGTAGTCGAATTCACCCTTCATCCAGGCGATGGTGTATGCCGCTTCTACATTGGTGATCTTATATTGCCCTGTAGATTTTTGAAAGCGGATTTGCTGATCCGGGTTTAACATAGCGATTTCTTTACCCTCTTTTTGAATGCTCACTTTTCCACTATGCAGTGTGATAATGTTTTCAGCTTCTTTTCCACCAGGGGCGTTCACTTCAAAAGTAGTCCCTAGCACTTTTGTTGTCAGCCCTTGTGCCGTTACATAAAAAGGTTTTTCTACATTATGCGTTATTTCAAAAAAAGCCCTACCTGTTAACTTTATGTTCCGCTCTTTATCACCAAAGTTTTCCGGCAGTTCAATAACAGCCCCGGCAAACAGTGTCACCTGGCTGCTATCAGGCAGTTGTATTTTTTTTATCTGTCTTGCTTCAGCACTAAATTGCTGCCACACTATTTCTCTTTGCGTTGGAGACTTTGCAGGTGTATTTAGAAGGGTGAATACATATCCAGAAAGGATAAAAAAGATGACTGCTGCCGCATAAGCGTACCAGCGACGGCGGGGCTTTAACTGTGTTATCGTGGCTTGCTGTTGCCTGTTGACCAAGGAAGTCCAAACCCGGTCCAATTCCTTGCGGTCAATGGCTGGGTCATGCTCGTTTTCCAAATTGCCAAATGCTTCCTGTAAGCAATTTGCTACATATTCCTTGTCAACATTCATAGCAAGGTATATTTCAATAAGCTTGTCCTCTTCAGAGGAGCACTGTCCCCGGAAATACCGGATCAACGCTTCTTCACCTGGTCTGTTCATATATCACTTACATTTATTTGTACGGCTCTTTAACAACACAGCCTATATACAGGGACGTGTATTTAAGTGATGAACAGCTATACTTAACTGAAAAAATAGTCAGGAAACAATCAATGATAATATTCCCTTAACATTGGAACGGGAAACATGAACAATCCATAGCAGCGTGGTTGACGAAAGAAAATATACCCGTTATGTTATTTCAAGGAAATTGAATGTGAAATACCCAAAGTTCACAACAGGAAGATTATTGCAACAGGCTGGAAGCCCCCAGGAATACGATTAAAGGCAAGGCTTCAGAATATTCGCCCAACTCCTTGCGCATACTCTTCATCGCAGATTTTATATGGTTATTCACGGTATTTATAGCAATACCATTTTGTTCGGCTATCTGTTTTTGACTTAAACCCTGCTCCCGACTCATTAAAAAAACGATTCGCTGTTTCTCAGGCAATCTGTTCAAGGCTTCCAGGTAAAGACTTTGCAGTTCTTTAAAAGATAATTCCGGGTGCCTGGTACTACCAAGATTTGATAATGGTTGTAACTCAATATCTTCCGTTTTCATGATCCTTCTACGTTGAAAGTCGAAAATCTGGTTGGTTAAAGAACGGAAAAGATAGTTTTCGAAATTTTCCACCTTTCTCAACTGCTCTTTTCGTTGCCAAATATTCATAAAAACATTCAATACAATTTCTTCACAATCCTCCCGTTGCCGGATCGATTTAAAACATGCAGGTAATAGTTTGGGGTAGTAGTAGTCAAATACGTGACGGTAAGCTGTATCGTCGCCATAAAGCCATCTTGTAATATGTTCCTGAACTATATTTACGGAAATCGCATCCATCGGACTTAATGATGTCCGCAAAACTACCATTGCATTATTAATTTACTGTTAAGCCAAGTTCGAGAGTATAATAAACGAAATAATCATTGAATTTTAAAAGTCACATAGAGCCTCTATTGACAGGTATAATATAACATGACCCCATTCTATACTTGTATCTCAATAAGAGGCCTTTTAAACAAAGCAAATTAGGCCTTTTAAACAAAGCTATCAGTTTTTAAGCTTGCTACTTTTGTTCCAACAAAACAAATAAAAAATGGAACAGAACAATTATCAAGGAGCCTTACAGCAACCAATCGATTCAGGCTTCAACAAAAGATCAACTACCAGTGATGTTATCAAACACATCGACCTAACTGGCAAAATTGCTATTGTAACCGGAGGGAGTACAGGTATCGGGCTGGAAACGACCCGGACGCTTGCTGCCGCTGGAGCAACAGTTATTGTACCCGCAAGGGATATTGAAAAAGCAAAAATGAATCTACAGGGTATTGCCAATGTGGAGATTGAAATAATGGATTTAATGGCGCCCGCATCTATTGACACATTTGCCAACAACTTCCTGGCTTCAGGCAGATCCCTGCACATATTGATTAATAATGCAGGAATCATGTGGGTGCCGTTACGCAGGGATGAACGCGGTATTGAATCCCAATTAGCAACAAATTATTTAGCACAATTTCATCTCACAGCAAGACTATGGCCTGCTCTAAAAAATGCGAACGGAGCCAGGGTTATAAATGTCTCTTCCCACGGACATCATTTTGCCCCTTTTAATTTTGAAGACCCAAATTTTCTGCACAGAGAGTATGAAACATTACAGGGATATGGCCAATCAAAAACAGCCGTTAACCTATTTTCAATGGAGCTGAACAACCGTACACGCTCGTTCAATACAAGAGTTTATGCCGTACACCCGGGTTCTATCGGCGGAACCGAATTAGGAAGAGAAGCTCCTTTAGAATTATTTCAGAAGATGGGTTTTGTAGATGCCGAGGGTAATATGCTGCCGGAAGTAGCGGCATCGTTAAAAACAGTTTCACAAGGTGCTGCCACAACGGTTTGGTGTGCCACCAGCCCATTATTAAGCAATATTGGTGGGGTTTATTGTGAAGACGGTGATATTGCCTCATTATGCGCTGACATTTCTACACAAAAAGGTGTAAATCCATACTCATTGGATGAAGAAAGTTCAAAAAAATTATGGACGCTTACTGAGGAGATGACTGGTATTAAATTCGATCTGTAACCCTTTTCCGCCCCATTCCCTAGCCTATCATACGATGAAGTAAAATGATTTGGGCTATTTAGGGTAACCACAGATCTGTGTAACCAAGCGTAAAAGAATATTGAAGATTTTGAACAATACCTTCAGACCAGGACCATCGCTACCCCCGAAACACCAGTTAGAGAACAGGGTTGCCATGAAATATTGATTAATTTATTAAACATACAACAATGAAAAAGTTAGAAGATAAAGTTGCTGTGATTACCGGTGGTAATAGCGGCATCGGGTATGCAGCAGCAAAAAGATTAAATGAAAACGGCGCTGCTGTCATTATAACAGGAAGAAGAAAAGAGGCTGTGGAAAGAGCTTCAACTGAACTTCAGGTAAAAGGCCTGGTGGCAGACCAGTCGAAATTGTCTGAGATTGAAAACCTCGTTCAACAGGTTAAAGAGCAGGTAGGAAAAGTTGACATCCTCGTGATCAATGCCGGCATTACTACCTTTTCCACTATTGAACAGATTGAAGAAAGCCAGTTTGATGAAATGATGAATATTAACTTTAAAGGTGCTTACTTTACGTTGAGCCGATTTATTCCTTTGCTCAATGATGAAGCCACAGTGATAATGCTTTCTTCTACATCAGCTACAATATCGCCACAGACTGCTTCAGTATATGCGGCAAGCAAAGCGGCGATAAATGCGGTCGTGAAAATTGCAGCGCTGGAATTGGCATCCAGGAAAATTCGGGTAAATACGGTAAGCCCCGGGCCCATAGCCACAGAAATTATGAACAAAATTGGCCTCAATGAAACCCTGGAACATCAATTATTACAAAGCGTTCCCCTGGGAAGAATGGGTAAAGCAGAAGAAGTTGCCAGTATGATCCATTACCTGGTAAGCGAAGAGGCTTCCTTTATAAACGGTGCTAATTTTTTAGTTGATGGTGGTCAATCAATATAGTGCCGGATAGTCTGAAAGGAAAATAAGTATTAGTCTTTTTTTCCTTTCTTTTCGAGGTTGCCCTTTAAATAAAGTGGAAATATGTGGCATTATTTATTTTTGGTACATTGATTTCCGGTTAAAATAACAAAATCATGGAATATAAAGCCCGGTTTTTAACTGAAGATATAAAGCTCTCCAGTTATGAGGATAAATTTTTTAAATCTGATATCATGTTTGACCAACACATGCTGGTATGGTTTATTTCAGGTGAAACCAAGATTGTTCAAGCAAATGCAACCTATTTGTTCCAGAAAGGCGATATTTTCCTGATTCCACGGAATCAATTAGCCACCATCATTAATTATCCTAAAAATGGAGAGCCGCATAAAACGGTAGTAATGCACTTATCGGTACATAGACTTAAACATTTTTATAGTAGTAGAAACATAAAACCCAAGCCGTTACAGGCAGAAAAAATCTATAGCTTTAACAATCATCCATTATTGGAAAGTTGCCTCGCTTCATTGATTCCATATTTTGACATGAAGGATATACCGGAAGATATCGCTTCTATTAAGATTACGGAAGCCATCAGTATTCTCAGAATGTTGGACAAAGACATTGACCAAATACTCGCCAACTTCGAAGAACCAGGTAAGATCAATCTGGTTGAATACATGCAAAAGAATTTTATGTTCAACTTGCCGGTAGAAAAATTTGGTTATCTAACAGGTAGAAGTCTTACGACTTTTAAACGTGATTTTAAAAAGGCTTTCAGCATGACACCCCAACGTTGGTTAACAAAAAAGCGACTAGAGTTGGCTTACTATCAACTCACTGAAAAGAAGAAAAAGCCTTTGGATGTATGTTACGAAGTAGGGTTTGAAAACCTGTCTCATTTTTCGTTTGCTTTTAAAAAGCAATTCGGATTTGCACCAAGCAATTTGATAGATAGGGCGTAGCTCTTCGATAGCAAATTTTAAATAGGAACAAGTCACATAAGATCAGTTACTTAAAAGTACCCTGAGCTATTATCTCTATTTGTTAATTAAGTTTACAATAAACGCAACCTTATTGTCCTTCATGTCCCACTTGGAGATTTCTTCGTTGATCTCTTGCGGGAAGCTTTTTTTAATATCCCTTAACGCATTTCCGATAGACTTGCGTAAGTATAAACTTTCTGTTCCTTTATTTGAACTGATTAATTCAATGGCTGTTTTAGGGTTTTCTTTGAAAAAGTCACGGCCCGTCCAAATCCTCAGCCCTTCCGTCACCGCTCTGGCAATATTGCTATTTTTATGCTTTATCCAAAACTCAATTTTTGCAAGCGCTTTTTCATATCCTTTGTTTTTACAATAGGTGTCAAAACTTTTGCCTAGCATTTCCTGCACCCTCCAGTTTTCATCCCTTGAAACTGCCTTTTCAAGAACTTGCAAAGCCTTTTTATTTGTTACTGCAAGTTCACCCAGTAAATAAGTCCCAAGCATCCTAACCTGGTAGGATTGTTTGTCTTCAATGAAATTCTCCGCAAGTTGAAAATGATCAAGACTGCCATCCTGTAGTATAACTTGTCCGGCTTCAATTATATGTTTAAAACCATGTTCAATCTTAGATATTTTATCAAGTAACTCCTTCATTATTGACATATTAATTAAATGTATAAGTCTCCTATCCTAAATAATAGGAAATACCCTTACAAACTACCCTGTTTGCTTGTATTTGATCCCTCATCAGTAAATTACAATATTGTTTCCGATAAATACCTAGATCTGCTCAGAATATCTGTAGTTATTTTTTCATAGCCCATCAGGTTTTATGAATTATGCCTGGGATGTATTGACCCTGGGCATTAATAGCGTATGTTTTGCAAAAATTGAGATACGTCTCCAGTTTATAGCGTTTAAATCCAAACTTGTTAACAACGATTTTCACTCCGAGAATGAAGCCACAAACGACTCCGATATACCCGGAAATAATCATAAAAAATGGTAATAACTAGTATAGCCGAAGGAATTATAAAGGCTGTATATTGAATCTTATGATAGAGCAGAGCACCTGCCACACCTCCACCAAGAAAGAACAAAAAAATCATCAGCCTTAAGAAAATCCTTTTCCCTACCTCGTCTCTTGACTGTTTTGCAGTATGAATTAATATAGATATATCTATTCCCAAATCTGTAAATATACCGGTCAGATGGATCGTTCTTACAACTGATCCTGAAACCATGGACACCATTGCATTTTGCATCCCAATAGCAAATAAAAGGCTTCCAGCAAAAAACTCTTGCTTTATAATGGTCTTATCGTAATGATGGCCAAAAAGAACTATCATCATTAAAATAAGTATCTCCACTATCATAGGTAAAGTATAGGCGTACACTTTATTTCTGCCCACACTATTAATATAAAAACTGGAAACAACTGCACCCGGCAAAAAAAAGTAGTAACCAAAGAAAAACTATAATTACGGACCTAAAATCAGCTTCTGCAAACCTTACAGCCAAAATAGCAGCATGCCCTGTCACATTAGTTGTAAGGGTTGAAACGCCAAAAAACCGGCTGCATTGATAAACCCCGCTGTAAAACACAACAGTACAGCCAGGCGCAGATTATGAATATAACTTCTTCGTGAGCCGATATGACGAAACATATTAAATCCTATTTCTTGCAATCTCAGTAAAATCCTACAAATAAAAAAGAACTGGCCCCTTGGCATGCTTTTACTTTTTAAATTATGAAAAGGGAACTCGGTTTAACTTACATGCAACTGAGATAGTTATCTTTGTGCCAACCCGATCAAGTCCCCTAAATGGCTAAAAAATCATACCCCATTCCTGTACACACCATGCCATCAGGGCATAATACTGGTATTATAGTGGGCAGAATGTCCTCCAAGACAATACCCCTGGAAGAAGCAAGCAATGCTCACCGACATGATTTTCACTTCTTTGTTCTACAGGAAGAAGGTATAACCACTTTTGAAGTTGATTTTAAAAAATACAACATAAAAAAATCAGCCATTTTCTACATTCACCCCAATCAGGTACATCGCTTTATAAAAACAACCAACACAACCATTTCCGGTTTACTTATTACCAATGAAAATTTACATCCTGAATATATTAACCTACTGGAGGACATTGTTCCTGCAAAACCATTACTGTTACATCCGCAAAATTTGTCATTAATTTCAGATGCAGCTACTCTTTGCATAAAAGTATTTGAACGAAAGGATGATAAATTATATCAAAATTTATTAAAAGATAATTGCAATACATTGGTAGGATTGATGCTTTCTGAATATCTGCAACTGGAGAAGCCCGTTGAAAAGCTTACACGGTTTGAAACTATTTCAAAAATGTTTAAAGCCGAACTGGACCGCAACTTCACAACATTGAAACGGCCAGGCGAGTATGCAAAAGCTTTAAATATTTCTACCCCCTATTTAAACGAATGCTTAAAGAACGCCACAGGCCATCCTGTTTCATACCATATTCAACATCGGATTATCCTGGAAGCTAAACGGTTACTGTATCACTCCCACAAGTCAGTAAAAGAAATCGCTGCCGAACTCGGTTATGACGATTACCCTTATTTTTCACGCCTATTCCTCAAAGTTGCAGGTATGAGCGCAACCAACTTTCGCAGTAAAAACCTCGATTAATCCAATAGTTACAATGAATTGCGCTTGCCGGCACCACCACTAAATCGTTGCTTTGTGCCCGAATTAAATTGTCACGCAATGATTTCAAGCATACCAAAGTGGATGAGTAGTTTACTGGAGGGGGTCCTTAGTCCAAATGTAAAAGTTTTACAAACTACTTATATCAGCCCGCATATAAAGAAAATACGCTTTCAGGGAAACGCATTCAAACAGGATATTTCGATTGGATACGCCAACGTTATTCGGGTAAGTGAAACGGAATTAAGAAACTATACAGTCGTCCATTATGATAATAAAAACGGCATTTTCGACATGGTTTTCCATATTCACGGAAACGGTGTAGGAAGCAGGTACATTGATCGCTTAGCCACAAATGATGAGCTGTACATCAGTCCGGCAAGAGGAAAAAAAATGTACAACCCAAATGTAAAAAAACAATTCATTTTCGGCGATGAAACCTCTTTGGGATTTGCCTGTTCTATACTGCCCAGCTTAAAACAAAACAACCATCAATTTCAATACTATTTTCAGCTAGACAAAGAAAACAGCAACGCTCCCCAACTATTAGGATTAGAACATTATACAACATTCCCCAAAAACGACTCCTTCGGTAACGAAAATTGGATCCGGAATTTACCTGTTTTTGAAACAACTGATTGGCTGCACGCCAACTTTGTTTTAACAGGAAATGTAAAATCGATTCAAACCTTTAGAAAAGTTTTGAAAGAGAAAAAGATGGAAAAAATATTGTCACAGGGTTATTGGCTTGAAGGTAAAAAAGGATTATAACCTGAAATAACCGTAGCGCGTGGGATGGTTGACAGTGTAATAGTATTATTCAAAAGGCAGTCACGCCATCAGTAAGCTATTAAACATTGTATAGCGGATAGGAATACAAACGGTTTTTAACAAATGGCAAATACCCAGTTAATTAAAATTATTAACTTTACTTATGGAAAAATTCATTCAATATGTTTTACAATTCGGTAATCTAAATCAACAACAAATAGACTTTGTTGCAGGCAAAGTAACAGAATTGAACCTTCAAAAAGACGACTTTTACTGGGAAGCCGGCAAAGTTGTCAAACAGGTTGGATTTCTTACCGAAGGTGTTATCCGCGTTTTTTATTACAACAACAAAGGCGAAGAAATTACCCGCTATTTTATTGATGAAAACCACCTGATTTTATCGGGAAATACTATTGATGAGGTTTTTACACCTTCCGAATACCTGTCCGCTATTACCCCATGCAAACTGGTTGTTTTTTCAAAGCGGGATTGGAAAGAAATCGCAGAAACCATCATTGGTTGGGAAACTATTCTCCAAAAAATAATGACAAAATATCATCGTGAAAAAATTGAAAGAAGAAGCGAGTTGGTTTCTCAGGATGCCACTACCCGCTACCTTGATTTTATGGAGAAGTTTCCAACTTTAACTAATCGTGTACCGCTGTCATTCATTGCTTCTTACCTGGGCATTACCCAATCTTCGTTGAGCCGGATAAGAAAAAATATCCATTAAAGTTGCTTTTTGCCAAATGGCAAATGATTTCATTTTTTGTTGAACAATCTTTGTCCTCTCAATTTTAAAAATCAAGAAAAAATGAAATCAAGAAAATTAGGAACCAGCGGGCTGGAAGTCTCTGCAATAGGATTTGGCGCAATGGGATTAAGTTTCCCCAATGCACCGGCCAAGGAAGAAAACATAAAACTTTTACGCGCAGCAGTTGAAAATGGTATTACTTTTTTTGACACTGCACAAGGTTATGGCGACAACGAGCTGCTGATTGGAGAAGCATTAGCGCCTTTGCGCAAAGAAGTGATTATCGCTACAAAGTTCGGTTTTAAAAAAGGTGATGTCAGGCAGGGTTTAGACAGTCGCCCTGAAAATATTATAGCCGCTGCAGAAGCCTCTTTAAAAAGGTTAAGAACAGATGTGATTGATTTGTTTTATCAACACAGGTTTGATCCGGGTGTGCCTATTGAAGAGGTTGCAGGAACTGTGAAGGATTTGATCTCACAAGGTAAGGTCAAGTACTTTGGTTTATCGGAGGCCAATGCAGAAACCATTCGTAAGGCACACTCAGTTTTACCAGTAACTGCACTACAAAGTGAGTATTCAATGTTTTATCGTGCCCCGGAAAAAGAGATTATTCCAACATTAGAGGAATTGGGAATTGGCTTTGTTCCTTTCAGTCCGTTAGGTAAAGGTTTTTTGACCGGAACAATAAATGCCGACACTGAACTCGATAAAGCCGATGTAAGAAACATGTCTCCACGTTTTAGTAAAGAAAACAGGCAAGCCAATCAACAATTAGTTGATTTGATTATTTCTATTGCTAAAGATAAAAATGCAACCCCTGCTCAAATCGCACTTGGATGGTTGCTGGCGCAAAAATCTTTTATCGTACCAATTCCCGGCACATCAAAATTACACCGCTTGTGTGAAAATATAGGTGCCGTTAATACTTCATTGAGCAACGAGGAGTTAAACAATATAAATGCAGCATTGGCGACCATTGAAATTGCAGGCGAGCGCTACCCTGCAACGATACAAAAAGCAACAGGCATAAAATAGGCAACGGTTGAAAAACTACATTCACCCCTAACAAACAAAAATTATGTTTTTTCCAAATGATCAATCCCACAACCCTTTTCAACTAACATGGCAAGAGTTAAACATTTCTAAGCAATTATATTAGGGGACATGCTCCTTGCCTGCCCCCCAGCACCTCCTTCGCCGGAGATGTTCTCAAGGCGGGCTGTATTGACAAATGTGTTCCAAAACAAATATCTTTGCCACTGGCAATTTTATCCCCTTTGATAGTTTTCCTGATCATCTCTATACCAGATAATAACTATTCGCGGGGAAGATATATAACAGAACAATAAGTGATAAGGATTGCTCATCGAAGGCCTGACATGAAGAAGCCAGGTGTTAAAAGTAATAGCCGTAATGGCTCAAATAAAAAGTCCGTAAGAATATATGAAGAAAATAGGTTTGGTTGGGGGAATAAGCTGGGTCTCAACCCTGGATTACTATAAGTTAATCAATGAGGGCGTGCATGCAAAATTGGGAGGGCTGAACGCTGCTGAATGTATCATTTACTCTTTAAACTTTGGGGATGTGCAGGCGCAAGGTTGGGACAATTCTTTTGCACTGCTGCTGAATGCCTGCGAAAGTCTCAAACGAAGCGGTGTAGATAGTATTGTGCTGTGTGCCAATACTGCACATCTGTTTGCTGACCGGCTTCAACAAGCCGTTGAGCTGCCGATTATACATATAGTTACAGAAACTGCAAAAGCGATAAGCAAAGAGGGTTATAAAAAAACAGGCCTGCTGGGAACTAAGTTTACCATGGAAATGGATTTCTACAGAAATAAACTGGAAGCGTATGGCCTCGAGGTACTCATCCCCGAAAAACAAGAAACAAGAGATTATATCCAATACACCTTAAAAGAAGAACTGGGAGTGGGTTTTATCAACCCCGAGACCAGGACCAGGTACATTTCAATTGTAGATGAGTTGGTTGCACAGGGTGCAGAGTGCATTATTTTAGGTTGCACAGAAATCCCGATGCTGATCAGCCAGGATGATTTTACTGTACCCGTTTTTGACACGACGAAAATACATTCGCAGGCGATTGTAGATTATATAATTTCCTGAGTAGTCCCATTGCTTTCCTATAAACATTGATGTAAATTAACGCTCCCAAAGTCTTAGTAAGAAAACCTTGACATGAATAAAGAACACATACGTATTAAGGAAACAATAATAAATGACATACCGCTTATACATAAACTGTATTTAGATGTTAGCAAAACAAAAGGTGGTCTGGCAAGGATTGACAATGAAATAACAGTAATGCCCCCGATATTGAAAACGGAATTATCGATTTTTCTGAAAAAGAGAAGCTTGATTTGTTTTTTTGTCATTCCAAAAAAACATGGGCTATTTAGTAAACTTTTTCACCCTAGTCACTCGAAACATTTAATACTTCGCTCAAAGGTTCCCATAATGTCACTTCACGAATAGCAATGTTGACTTCCGCAAACAATGTATGATATATCCGGAATGATAACAAACTATCTTCTTATCAATTTCATTTTTTATTATAGCTCGTTTAAAGGCTTAGTAAATAAATAGTGGCTACTCTCTAAAAAATCCATCTAAAGAAGCAATATTCATTGCTAGCTAAAGGAACAGGAATTCCCAAATTCTTATTTATTCATTCAAACAATGTCTTTACCGTATTTTCGTATTTGTACGCAACAGGATGAATTTACGATTACCGGCTGACCTTTCGAATTCGTTTGCGCTTAGCCCATTTAACAACTTCATACCATATCACACTTATAGTGCCAATACTTATACTCAAAAGCAACTGATGAATGTTCAACCGTTCAAAAGAAAAGAAAGCCGTCAGCGGATTTACATATAAGATTAAAAAAAGAATAAAAACTGTAGCGCCCATAATTATCAATACCATATTATTTTTGTAACGCAGTGTTGTAAACAAAGAATAAAAGAAAGACCTGTTTACAAGTGTCAGAAAAATATTGGCCGTAATAAGAGTAGTGAAAGTCATTGTCCTGACAGCTGCTTCACTGAACATAGCATTTACAGCATACTGATAACAAATCAAGGTGCCGGCAGTTATAACCAATCCCTGTAGTACGCTGGTTGATAATTCCCTGCGTCTAAAAAAAGTACTACTGAAGGGTCGAGGTTTTTTTGTCATCGCATCGGGTTCCATCGGCTCATTTTCATACACAATCGAGCAGGTAGGTCCCATAATTAGTTCCAGTAATATAATATGTACCGGAGAAAAAATATTAGGGTAAACCCATCCCAGCATCAAGGGAATAAAAACAGTAAGGATAATAGGAATATGAATGGAAATAATATACTGAATCGCTTTTTTGAGATTCGTATAAATTTTTCGTCCCATCGCCACTGCATCCACCATTTTCGACAGATCGTCATCTATCAGCACCAAAGATGCCGCCCGTTTCGCGATTTCCGTGCCCTTCTTCCCCATGGCAATACCAATATGTGCGGCCTTCAAAGCAGGTCCATCATTCACACCATCTCCTGTCATAGCTACAATTTCACGATTCGCCTTTAAAGCGTTGATGATTTTAAATTTTGCATCCGGGAACATCCTGGTAAATATGTTGGTAGTTGCCACAGCCTGCTGCAGTTCTCTTTCCTCCATTGACATCAGTTCTTCACCGCTCAGGTGTTTCTCATAACCGCGGAAACGAATTTGCCTTGCAATGGAGGTAGTTGTAGCGGCGTTATCGCCGGTTATAATTTTCACTGAGATGCCCGCCTGGTAGAACTTTTGTAACACTTCCGGAATATTCGCTTTGGGAGGATCATAAAATGCGACAACTCCTAAAAAGTCGAATTTAAATTCTTGCTGTGTATGCGGAAAATCATTTCCCTTAAACAGCGTAGTGCCTACACCTAATACACGATACCCTTCTCCGGTAATACTATCAATCACCTGTTGAACTTTTTCTAGCTCAGGTTCCGTCATACTAGCGACCGCTAACAAAGCTTCCGGTGCTCCTTTAGCCGCAATAACCCGTTCACCCAAACTATTTTCAAAAATATGCGTCATCATAGGCGGCTTACCGCTCAAGGGATATTCATGAATCATTTTGAAATACGGCCGTTCATCCTCCTCCGTTATCAACCCATAAGCCTGGTGAAGCGCTATTTCCATGGGGTCAAAAGGAATAGTTTCACTGGCCCACATCGCCGCTGCCAACAATGATTTTTCCTTCTCGTTTAACCTGTCATCAGGTGTGACCGCTTTTTGAGCGTCTGGCACAAAAAGTTTTGCCAGGCTCATTTTATTTTCTGTTAACGTACCGGTTTTATCTGTACAAATGACCGTAGCACCGCCTAAGGTCTCTACCGTTTTCATCTGCTTCACCACGATACCCAATTTCATCAGTCGCCATGCGCCTAAAGCCATAAAAGTGGTAAAAGCTACCGGAATTTCCTCAGGCAGGATACTCATGGCCAGGGTTAACGCTTTCAGCAAGCTATCCAGCATACTTTTCGAATGAACATAATTGACTATCCATACCAGCAGAAAAATAACAGCACCCACCATCACCATTATCTTTACAAAATTGTTGATCTGCTGTTCCAGAGGCGTTTTTTCCTTATGAATGTTTTGTAGGCTTTTACCAATTTTCCCAAGCCGCGTATTATTACCAATAGAGGTGATAGTTGCAATAGCTGACCCGCTTACAACGGTTGTCCCCTGAAAAATATAATTGTCAGATTGGGTTTTATCTTTAGCGACAGCGAAGGATTCACCTGTTAATATGGATTCATCCAGGGAAAAGTCGTTGGAACGTACAATTGCACCATCTGCAGCAACCAATTCTCCCTCTTCCACCAAAAGGCTATCTCCCAATACCAGCTCGCTCGTATTTATGTCCACAACCAGGCCATTTCTTATTACTTTGCATTTGGCTTTTGTGAACTTCTTTAACTGTTCCAGGGCATTTCTACTTCTGGCTTCCTGGTACAACGAGATACCGGAAACCAAAACAATTGCAAACAACATAAATATTGCATCCCCTATATTTCCTCCAATAAAATAAATCACGGACGCCGTCAATAACAATATCAGCATAGGTTCTTTTGCCAACCCTTTCACGGCATTCAAAACAGGATATTCTTTTTTAAACTGCAATTCATTCCGCCCAAACTTTTCTCTGGAAACAATTACCTGCTCGTTTGTTAGTCCTTCTATTTTAATGTTATTTTCTGGCATCGGTAAAAAAATTAATTTCTTAAAGGATCTTAAAAGCGCAACAAAAAAAGGTACCCATCAGGGGAAATACTTGAAACCTCTTTTTAGCGATTACTATATCCACAAATTATTGCAAAACAAAAAGCAGTCACTATTCAGGCACGATTTTTCCCGGCCCGGAAAAACCATTTCTTTGCTATTTCAGCCGAGAAAACATATGCGATAACTACCAGTGCCATCCAAATATAAAAACCCGGCGGCAGGATGGAAAAACCAAGTAACGGCGCAAAGGGCATCCAGGGAAGTAAAAGCACCAATAAAATAATAAGTGCCGAAGCAATACTTAGATATTTACCCGGCAAGCTCTTGAAAAAAGGCAGGCGTGTACGTACTACCAAGACAATAAGTGTAGCAGACACAACGGACTCCGTAAACCACCCGGTTTGAAAGGTTTGCTCATCGGCTTTCATTACATGTAACAAGATAAAGAACATAATATAATCAAAAACCGAACTGATCAGGCCAAATACGATCATGAAGCGTTGTATGAATTTAATATCCCATTTATGCGGTTTATCCACAGCAGCCGCATCAACACGATCCGTTCCGATAGCCATTTCCGGGAAATCTGTCAGTAAGTTGGTCAACAAAATTTGCTTGGGCAGCAACGGTAAAAACGATAAGAATAATGAGGCCCCGGCCATACTGAACATATTCCCAAAATTCGCACTTGTTGCCATGAAAATATATTTCATGGTATTGGCAAAGGTTTTCCGGCCGGCAACAATTCCTTTTACCAATACACTCAGACTTTGATTTAATAACACGATATCGGCGGCTTCTTTGGCTACATCAACTGCCGCGTCAACGGAAATGCCCACGTCGGCAGCATGTAATGCAGGGGCATCGTTTATACCGTCGCCCATAAAGCCTACCACGTTCCCCGATTTTTTCAGGGATAAAATAATCCGTTCTTTCTGGTTAGGCTCAACTTCAGCAAAAATATCGGTATGAATGGCCTGCTGAAACAAGGCGCCTTCACTCATTTCTCTCATTTGTTTTCCCGTAATAATAACAGGTTCCTGTATCCCTATTTGTTTGGCAAGACTATGGGCAACCAATGCATTATCACCAGTAATAAGTTTAAGCTGTACACCCAGGGCCTTCAGGTCAAGAATTGTCTGTTGAACATCTTGTTTGGGTGGATCAAATAACGTAATAAACCCAAGGAAAATCATATTGTTTTCATCCTCGCGGGTAAAATTCTTTTCTCCGCTGCTGTTTTTATAAGCTACCCCTAATACCCGGTAACCGGCGGCACTTAATTGCTGGTATTCGCTATTAATTGCACCCATTTTCTCCGCCATAGGCAGTAAAGTGCCTTCGGTGGTTTCCGCCCTGTCGCAAACGCCAATAACGGCATTCAATGCTCCTTTTGTAACTGCAAAGTTTGCCTTGCTGCTGCGTACCTGCACCGTAAGCCGTTTTCGCAGGAAATCATAAGGCACTTCTGTCTGAACTGTAAATTCATTTTCATTGCCATGGTAACTGCTTTTAATTACTTCGTCAATCGGGTTATTAAACCCCTGTTGCAAAGAAGCATTTAACCAAGCAAAATGAAGTGTTTTTTCAGAGTGGTTACCGTTAATATCCAATGCATCTTTTAGTGTTACTTTCCCTGCGGTAATGGTACCGGTTTTATCAGAACAGAGCACATTCATGCTCCCGAAATTTTCAATAGCAGAAAGTCGTTTAACAATTACCTGGTTCTTTGCCATTGCCCTGGCTCCTACCGATAAATTGATACTGATGATTGCCGGCAGCAATTGTGGAGTAAGCCCCACTGCCAATGCCAGGGAAAACAGTATTGAATCGAGCGCAGGTTTATGCAGCAGGATGTTAATGCAAAAAATAATGATCACCAATACCAGGGTAATCTCCATCAACATATACCCAAAATGCCTGATCCCTCTTTCAAAATCTGTTTCCGGAACTCTGGTTCGCAGCCTGTCTGATATTTTCCCAAATTCCGTTTGCCTTCCTGTCTTAATGACCAATGCCCTTGCTTTGCCGCTGATAACATGAGAACCCATAAAAAGGGAATTACTCCTTTTGGCAATAGGTGCATCTACAGCAATAATGCCCACATTTTTTTCTACAGGATAGGTTTCGCCGGTGAAAGCCGCTTCATCAATAAACAATTCCGTTGACTGGAGTAACAAACAGTCACCAGGAATAAGATCGCCTGCATGTAACACGATTATATCTCCCGGCACCACCTGTTCTACCGGTCTTTCAGCTTCCTGGTTATCTCTTACAATACAACATTTAATTTGTACCATTTTCAACAGCTCCGCTACAGCGTTGGCTGCACCTTTCTCCTGCCAGAAACCCAGTATACTGCTTACCAGGGTAATGAATAGTATGATCATGGCATTGACAAAATCGCCTAATACCAGGGACAGTAAAGCAGCACCGATCAGTAATAAGGTAACAGGACTTTTAAATTGTAACAGGAAAAGAATAACCGAAGACGTACGGGAACGTGCTTTTAATGTATTCAATCCATATTGTTTTAACCGCTTATTTGCTTCTTCACCAGACAGCCCATTCTCTACAGCAGATAATTCAGCAAGAGCCTGGTCGGCCTTCAGACTCCAGAAAGTTTCAAGGGCATCGGGTAATGCAGTGGATTTCATTTGTTATTACCTCGTTTAAAGTTATATAATGCGTACTTTCTGCTACTTAATATTAACTCTCTTTCATCTATGAGAGAGGCCGATATTAGCGTCCCAGATCTTTCAACCGTTTTGAGTTTTAGAGAATCAGTAACACCCAGTAAATAGCAATATCCTGTTTATTGATTGAAGACCTCTCTTTATTCCAGTTATTGACTTTCCCACTTCCAGTTTTTTATTTCCGGCATATCGATACCGTTTGTGTGGATATAATGTTTGTGTTCAATCAACTTATCCTGCATTTCCTGTTTCAAGTAACTGGCAGTATCTTCTAGCTGCGGTAATCTATCCAACGTATCTATTACCAGGTGAAACCTATCCATTTCATTAAGTACCGTCATATCAAAGGGTGTGGTGATGGTACCCTCTTCTTTGTATCCCCTAACATGGATATTATCATGATTCGCTCTCCGGTAGGTGAGCCGATGAATGAGCCAGGGATAGGCATGAAAAGCAAAAATCACTGGTTTATCTTTAGTAAAGAGGGCATCAAAATCAGCATCACTTAAGCCATGTGGGTGCTCTGTTTGCGGCTGGAGTTTCATCAAATCAACCACGTTCACTACACGTATTTTCAATACAGGCATCCTTGCGCGAAGTATGGACACCGCTGCCAACGTTTCCAGGGTAGGAACATCGCCGGCACAAGCCATCACCACATCCGGTTCAACATCCTTATCATTACTTGCCCATTCCCATATACCAATTCCCTTGGTGCAGTGTACCACTGCTTCGCTGATAGTAAGCCACTGCGGAGATGGATGTTTGCCCGCCACCACTACATTTACATAATGCCTGCTGCGAAAGCAATGGTCCATAACGGACAAGAGACAATTGGCATCGGGCGGGAGATATACCCGGACAATAGATGCCTTCTTATTGACTACATGATCTATAAACCCCGGATCCTGATGCGTAAAGCCGTTATGATCCTGTCGCCACACATGTGAAGCCAACAGTATATTCAGCGAAGCTATTTTTTTACGCCATGGCAGTTCTGTTGTTACCTTTAACCATTTGGCATGCTGATTAAACATAGAGTCAATAATATGTATGAAAGCCTCATAACAATTAAACAGGCCATGCCTCCCGGTTAACAAATAACCTTCCAGCCAGCCTTCACACTGGTGTTCACTCAACATTTCCACCACCCGGCCCTCCTTTTTTAAAAACTCGTCTGTATCCAATGTTTCCCCACCCCATTGACGGTTGGTTGTTTCAAATACTGCACTTAATTTGTTTGAAAGGGTTTCATCCGGGCCAAACACCCTGAAATTCCGTTTTGCCTGGTTTAGTTTGATAATGTCCCTTATAAAGGAACCGCAGACCAATGTGTCCCCAGGCCCCTGTTCCCCATGCGCTTTCAGCGGAAAGCCATAGTCCCGGAAATCCGGCATCAGCAGGTCATGTAACAATAAACCACCGTTGGTATGTGGGTTAGCTCCCATGCGTCGTTCCCCGGTGGGCGCCAGCGCTGCTATCTGCGGAATCAGCTTCCCCTCTTTGTCAAACAATTCTTCGG
Organism: uncultured Terrimonas sp.; assembly: GCA_964445775.1. Classification (GTDB taxonomy): domain Bacteria; phylum Bacteroidota; class Bacteroidia; order Chitinophagales; family Chitinophagaceae; genus Terrimonas. The sequence continues at coordinate 38,044 of CAYUMH010000013.1, read as the reverse complement.
GCTTATAACTCCGCATCCATTGTTCCAATTGTTTTAAATGTTCCGCATTGGTAGCAGGGGCAGTGATGGGAACCTGATGTGCACGAAAAGTACCTTCTACCGGCAGCCTATTTACAAACTTGGGACCGGTCCAGCCTTTGGGTGTTTTTAAAATAATCATGGGCCAGCAGGGGCGTTCAAGACTATCTTGTTCACTCGCTTTTCGTTTTATGCGTTTTATTTCTGCTATCACCTCGTCCAGTAAAACAGCCATTTTACGATGCATCGTCATAGGATCCTCTCCTTCAAGGAGGTAGGGTTTCCAACCGTAGCCCTTGAATAGATGTTCCAGCTCTTCGTTACCTATGCGTGCCAGTATGCTTGGATTGGCTATTTTATATCCATTTAAATGCAAAATGGGCAGTACAACCCCATCTGTTTTAGGGTTGAGGAATTTGTTGGAATGCCAGGCCGTAGCCAGCGGACCGGTCTCCGCTTCTCCGTCACCTACAATACAATTTACAATCAGGTCGGGGTTATCAAATGCGGCTCCAAAAGCGTGACTTAATGAATAGCCCAACTCTCCGCCTTCATGCATTGAACCCGGACATTCCGGCGATACATGACTGGGGATTCCACCCGGAAAAGAAAATTGTTTGAATAATTTCTTTAGCCCTCTTTCATCCAGGGATATCTCCGGATATACCTCACTATATGTTCCTTCAAGATATACATTCCCAACGATAGCAGGTCCTCCATGCCCGGGACCTGAAATGTAGATCATATTGAGGTCATGCTGTATAATGACACGATTAAGATGGGCATAAATGAAGTTTTGTCCCGGCGTTGTTCCCCAGTGTCCCAATAATACATTTTTAATGTGCTCGGGTTTCAACGGCTCCCTCAAAAGCGGGTTATCATGTAGGTAAATTTGTCCAACCGCAAGGTAGTTTGCGGCCCGCCAGTAAGCATCTACTTTAAACAATAACTCCGGTGACATATCATCCGGCTCTTCAGCATGCATAACTGTATCCATGGCTACATATTTTTAGGTGAGAAATTCATCCATCGTACTACTGATTTTGCAATCATCAGCTCCTCGTTGGTTTTTATAACCATTACGGTTACCCTGCTATTGGCAGTGGAAATAACAACTTCATTATTCTTATTTTTTAATTCATCCAACTCTACTCCATAAAATGATAAACCGTTACAAATCCTGCTGCGAATCTGCGCGGCATGCTCACCAATGCCGCCTGTAAAAATCAGTGTTTCCAAACCTCTTAACACAGTGATAAAGGACCCGATCCATTTTTTCGTCTGGTAACAAAAAAAATCAATTGCTTCTGCACATTTCGGGTCAGTATCTTCTGCTTCCAACAGCTCACGTACATCTGCGCTCACTCCTGATATACCGAGCAGACCTGATTGATGGTTGATCATTTGATTAAACGCTTGGGGTGTTAGCTTTTCACGCTTCATTAAGTACCAGGCCACGCCGGGATCCAGGTCACCGCTACGGGTACTCATGGGAATACCGGATGTCGGTGTAAAGCCCATACTGGTATCAACACTTTTCCCATCCAGGACGGCAGTAAGACTTGCTCCGCTGCCCAAATGGGCTATTATTACTTTACCGTCAGCCACAGCTGGTCCGTAAGTATTTGCCAACTCTTCCATAACGTAAGCGTAAGACAACCCGTGAAAGCCGTATCTCCGGATACCCGTTTCATAAAAGCGGCGCGGAAGCGGTAACATTTTAGCGACAGCAGGCATCGCAGCATGAAATGATGTATCGAAACATGCTATTTGCTGTATGTCTGGGTAATATTTTTTACATAATTCAATCAATTTTACTTCAGCGGGCAAATGTTCAGGGGCATAAGCCTTTACCTTTTTCAACTCGTTGATTAAACCTGGCGTAATTAACTCCGGGGCCGTATGCTGAAGTCCTTGAACCACTCTGTGTCCCACTACCTTTACCTGGCCAATCCCTTCTTGCTTTTGCAACCAATCTAAAAGACAATATCCCGCTTCAAGATGGTTCTTTGTTTTAACATCCAACGTCTTTTCTTCCTGACTCTCTGAATCAGAGAAACTGAGCACTGATTTCGCTGTGCCGATATTTTTTATCTCTCCCCTTAAGACGCTTTTCAATTGCTTACCCGGTTTGTACACGGCAAATTTGATGCTGGATGAACCTCCGTTGATGGTCAATATGCGGTAATCATTGTGCATGCGAGTTATATTTAGCCTCAACTCAACTTCGTTTGTTGCTAACCAATACAGCAATTGTACAAAGCAAGGCTGTTACCATTGTTAGAAATAATAAGTTTTCTTCATTTTAAAATAAACAGGCCGATCGTTCATCCGTCCTTGATTATTACCATATGAAGTTCGGTTTTATTAATGTTTCGGCCATTAATGTCAAGCTAATTTCCGTCAGCCAGGAACATGATAGTTATTATCCAAATGCCTTGAGTAATTGTGGGTTACAGAACGGGTTATCCTTTCCCGCAGGTTTGATAAGATGAATTTTCTGGAACTCACCCAGGCCATCAAATTATTATCTTTCAATCTGTTGCTAAAAAAGGTTATAAGCCAGACCCTTATTAGGGTATCCACCGCCAATTACGAGAATATCAAAGTCAACAAAGCGTGCCATCCCAAGCATACCACCATAGTATCTCAACTCCTGCACACTTTTACCCCTGTAAAACCGGCAATGAGCAATATGGAAAAGCCTCTCGAACAGCTGCCTCAGAAAGAGGATGTTATAAAAGAAAACACTGCTCAAGTTATGCCGGATAACTACTTCGCCGGGATATAGCGCAATCGAAAAGTAATTTAAGTGTGAACGATTTTTCTCATTTATCCTTCATCAATAATAAGCATCACATCAAAATCAAAGACATTCACACTACTAGCTAATGTCAGGATGCAATGAAAAGGGTAATCTATTCGCCTAATACCAAAGGTGTTACGAACACCAGTTCATTTTCTAAGCGGTCTTACAGCCATTTGCTTCCATCTCAAGTCTTGATTTCCAATGCTATATTATATTGCCATGCATTAACTGAATTCCTTATTAGCTATATTTGAGGGCATTAAACACCCCCAAATGACCGGTAATATCCGCTGCATATATATTGATGATGAACAGGATGATCTGTTGTTATTGAACGAATATATAAAAGCTGAGGCAGCACTGACCTGTGTCGGTAGTTATTCTACTCCCTCGGACGGTCTTCAGGCAATAATTTCGTTACAGCCTGATTTGGTTTTTTTGGATGTAGAAATGCCAGGTGTTACGGGATTGGAAATTTTGAAAATTTTACGAGATAAAATTGAACTGGCTGTCTTTGTCACCTCTCATCCCGAATTTGCATTGGAAGGCTTTGAACTATCTGCCTTTGATTACATACTGAAACCCATTACGGAAAAGCGTTTTACCTATATGGCGCAGCGGCTGAAGGATTACTGGAGTATGAGGCAAAAAGCAGCTACCTACGAACTATCGCAGGAAAAAGAAACGCTGCTCATCAGCGAGGGACGCAACAGGATAAAAGTTCCTATTCATGAAATCATCTACCTGGAAGCCATGCAAAACTATACCAAAGTAGTTACTATTCGCCAGAGCTACCTTACACTGGTAGGCTTCAATACTTTTTTAACCAAATTGCCACCAAACAGCTTTTTACGTATTCATCGCAGTTACGCGGTAGCCAAAAATAAGATCCGCGGCTTTAACGCAGCCGAAGAGATTATTTGTGGTGATATCGCTCTTCCAATTGGCAAAACTTATAAGGATACCATCAAAAATGAAATCTTCAGATAATGAAAAACGCCTTGCTTGCTCTTCTTTGTTTTGTAACATTTGGTGGTGTTGCAGCTCAACTAGCTGTATCAGGTTTTGACGCAACGAAGTACAAAACTTCCAAGGAACGGCTTAAAGCATTGTCTGATATTTGCGATTCTTTAAATAGAGTAGAAGAATATAAAAAAACATTCGCAACAGCCCGTTATGCCCTGCAAGTTACTCCTGCAGATGACTACTATAATTTGTCTTTATTCAATTTCTACATAGGAGTCTATTACCAGGGCAGCAATGGAGACTCATCTATTTTTCACCTGGAAAAATCAGTGGCCTATGCTCGCCGTGCCGACCGTCCCAAGCGAATAATAAACGGGCTGGATCGCTTACTATATATGTATAGTGCAATGGATGGTTATGCACAGCAGCGCGACAAAACTGCCAAAGAGGTTCTTTATATTGTTGATACCACACGTAATGATGCTACCAAACAAAAATTGTATAATTCACTTAATAAGTATTATGAAACATTGGGACGGCGTGAGCAACAAATGAACATACTGCTTGCAGATCTTGAAATTTATAAAAAGCGATTGGCTCTGGGGAAATTTGCAGGAACAGATTCGGCTAATATGGGCGTGTGTTATATCAACATCGGAGCATTATATTTAGAATTGCAGCAACCTAAAAAAGCATTGGAATATCTTGCTCCATCAAAAATACTTCTTGATAGTTATAGAACCGCCATCATTCATTATTACAAAAATACAACCAATGCTTATTTGCAATTATTTCAACCGGCTATGGCAAGAGTTTATTATGATTCGCTAACCAAGTTTACACAGGAAGAATATGGCCCGCCTACAGATAAAAATAACAATTGGGACATCAGGATGTTGGCTGATTTATCTTTTGCAGATTATTATTTGAGCAATAAACAAGTAGACAGCGCTTTGTTGTACATGAATATTGCAAAATCCTTGATAGGAGCATCTGTTACCGATACCATTTATATCACCTCCTTTAATTACGCAATGGGGCAAACACTGGTGGCTGCAAAAGATTACGTTGCTGCACTCGGCTACCTGAAGAACGCCGAAAAAATAGGCCCGGATCAGGGGCCGGAACAATACGGTAATGTCCTGCGTGAACTGGGCAAATGCTATTCCGGTACAGGCCAATGGCAACAGGCAGCATTGTATTATGAGAAGTATTTGCCTATACGTGATTCTTTATATGCTGTGGACATACAAAAAAGCATGGCCGATGCCGAAGCTAAATTTCAAAATAAAGAAAAGCAACAACAGATCGAGGCACAGCAAAAAGACCTGGGATTTGTACGAAAGCAGCGACTGTGGTTCATTTCCGGGCTTTTACTCTTGGGTATTATTGCCACTATGCTGGTCATATTTTACAGGAACAAGAAGAGAACGGCAGATGTGCTGAACAATAAAAACAAAAGGCTATCACAGTTGAACAATGAGCTGGAAGAAGCCAACCATACGAAAGCTAAACTCTTTGGCATTATTGGTCATGATCTGCGCAGCCCGGTGAAGCAGGTATACCAGTTTTTAAAACTGCAAAAATTAAATGTGCACAATGAGCAGGAAAAAGCGGAGCGTGCTGCCAAAATGGAAACAGCCACCGAGTCGCTGCTGGAAACAATGGAAGACCTGCTGCTATGGAGTAAAACACAAATGAGTACACTAAAACCCAATATACTACCAGTGGAATTATTACCCACCTTGCAACCGGTAGAACTGCTATTGCAATTGCACCTGGAAGAAAAAAACATCCGGTTACAAAACAATATTGTGGCAGGTACCCTCGTTTTGGCCGATGAAAATTTTCTGCAAACGATTTACCGCAATCTTTTGCAAAACGCCATCAAGGCTTCACCACTGGGCGAAATGATTATTGTAAACACATCTATTCAAAACGGCAAGACTACATTATCTATCCAAAATAGCGGTAATGCTTTTGCACAGGAAGATTATGAAAAGCAGGTACAGCTTGGGCGTACCACGCAAACACTTAATGGGCTGGGCTTACAATTAGTGCAAGAGTTATCTGAAAAAATCAAGGCCACTGTTTTATTTACCTCCCTGCCCCAGGGGGCACTAGTAGAAGTTACTTTTCCCCTGGAAAGTTGACCTCATTTACTTTCGTCAATTTAAATTACACTTTCGTCAATAAGAATTGGTAAGCGCTGTGCCGCAGCGGTAAGTTTGATGTAACAAATTTTAGTTAGCACCATTTAAACTTACCCTGATGAAACATTTTAGCTTATTTCTTATAGCTGTAGCTAGCATAAGCCCTTTGCTGTTTTCCTGCTCAAAAGACAAAAAAAGTATAGAAAAGCCAGAGCAAAAAACGTTTCTGCTAGAAAAAACGGTACAAACTTCTGGCACAAACACCTATACAAATAATTACCGATACAATAGCACGGGCCAAGTAATTAGTGAAAGTTACGTGACCACAACCTCCACCAGCCCCAATTATGAGGGTACGGTGGAATACGATGCTGCAGGCAAAATATCTAAGCGTATATTAAGTGGTGTTTATGCAACGACCACTTACTATTATAACACAGATGGTACCATAAAGCGTTTGGTGAGTACCTATCCTTCCGGTGGTTCACTCAGTTCCAAACAATATAAATATTATGCTGACAGGGTTGTAACAGAATCGTACAACGCCTCCAATGCTATTACCATTACAATAGTAGATTATTACAATGCAGATAAAACCGGCATTGCCCTTTCTCGTGCTTATAATGCTGCAGATGTTTTACAGAGTGAAACCCGATTTACCTATGATAATAAAATGGCGATCCCGGGGCCGTTTAGCAGCACACAGCCTTTTGTAAATAAAAGGAATGTACTAAGCGCCGAAACAAAAGATGCTGCAGGCAAAATAATTTCAACACACGAATATGAAAATGTATATGCAGCCAATGGTACTAAATCTAAAGTTATCTACACCTATAAAACATATACGAACTATCCGACTGTTGAATCAACTACCGTATATACATATGATTATACCTACCGGGAATTGATAAATTAAAAAATATATTGATGAAAAACATACTTTTTATAATGTGCAGTTTAACTGTGCTACTGATAGCTTGTCAAAAAAAAGATAATAATGTATCCAACAAGGAACAAAAAATCCTGCTGGCCCGTACCAATACCACTTACACATACGACGGTTCCAATATGGTAACCGAATATACCTATGATGCTAATGGGCGTATTATTAGTGAGCTTGAAGACAAGGGAACAGCGAATGAGCAGCTCATTACCTATACGTATGACAGCAAAGGAAATATTGCGGCTCAAAAATTTCCTAATCGCGGCAGTTTAAAAACTGAATATACCTATGATAATCAAAACCGGATGACTTCTTCACAGAAGTACTCAACAGATGGCAGCATGGATGAGAAAAGAACCTATAGTTATTTCGATGACCGGATTGAAGAAGTGCTGACTTCTAAAGCAGGCAGCAGCAGTAAACGCTTGTTTACCTACACCGCAGATAAAAAGAATATTGGCAGTATAAAGCTATATGATATAAGAGGAAATATTTGGATAGACAATGCTTACACTTATGGCAATATTAAAAATCCTGAAAAAATGGTGCACCCTGCTACTCCCTATTCTACAAGTGCCAATGTAATAGAAAAACTGGTTACTATAGAGTACGATGATCCCACACGCCCCACCACCTATGTCTACGCATTCACTTTTGTGGCCAATGCCAATGGCTATCCCACCAGCAGGCAGGAAACATCGAACGGTATTTTAAGCGCTACTACTACTTACGAATACATCATAAAATAAAATGGTCAATTCTCCCTTATTGAAAACGTCGATGAGGATTATGAGAGAATTAAAGGTTTAGCAAGTGAAATTGTTCAAAAGCAGACTACAATGCTTTGGGGCAATCGTTCGTTATTATTTCGTGACCCTAAAGATCAGAAAAAACAGATCAAACATCTCAATATTATCTATTCAAAGAATCTTAAAAAGCTTGATGGTATTGAAGATCTCTATAACCTGGAAACACTTGCCCTCTTTGCCTTAAACTCATTAAGAAAATTAAAGGAATATAAAATCGGGAAGGATGTTTATAAGAATGAGTCTTAAACGCTAACAAATTACTTTAGTACCTGCTTGAACTGAAAATTAAAAGACTCAGTAGTTTGCCAAAAGATCATTGACGATAATTTTTTCTAAAGAAGAAACAAAAAAACTTCATGCGGAGATTATGGCAATTTTCTTTTTTCCGAATTTATTTCCAAAGAACCTGATGAAATAAGTATAGAAAGGACAGGTCCATTTTTGCCAGCTGTACTGTCCAAAAGAAAGATATCGATTACGTAAAACCTTCCGGTCCGTAAAAGCTTCTCAGATTTGAGAAGATTTTTTGTTTTCTACCCTATTTTGACAAAAAATACGTTCAACCTGAAGCTGTCTAAAACTTCTGTTCCAATAGTTGTGAGGGGCTGTATCCAAACTGTTTTTTGAAAGCAAAGGAAAAATGAGATAAATTCTCGAAACCTATTTCATAATAGATATCAACAGGCTTTTTATTTTTCTCCGTAAGTTCGTAATGAGCCAATTCCAGGCGTTTTTTGGTGAGCCATCGTTGCGGTGTGGAATGGAATATATTGTAAAAATCACGCTTAAAAGTGGTTAAACTTCGCCCGGTTAAATACCCGAATTTTCCCAACGGCATATTGAACATAAAGTTTTTTTCCATAAAAGTCGCCAAATCAATTTTACCCGGTTCTTCAAAATTATTCAGGATACTATCTATATTTCCATCGATGGTCCTTAGAATATTTATAGCTTCATTGATCTTCAATGAAGCTATGTTTTCAGGAAAATTTTGCTGCATTTCAAAATACGGGATCAACGAAGCCAGGCAACTTGCCAATAACGGATGTTGCTTAAACCGGATAATTTTTCCTGTACCGGTTTTTGACTTTGTGTGAGTGTCATTATAAAATTCCCTGAGCCTTTTTGCCGATAAGTGCATCGCAACGGCTTTGTGCGGCAATCCATCTTTAGGATAATTAATGATGGTGGCCAATTGGTTTCTCGGGATCAAAAAAGTACTTCCCACCCCAAACACAAAACTTTCATCGGCCTGTATAATTTTCGTTTCGCCCGAAATCAACCAAACCAGCAAATGATCGTCAAATGCTGCTTCGGTTTTGAACAACTTTCCTTCGTAACAGGAAAGCTTAATTTCGGGATTGATATAATTTACCTGGTACTCCATATTTTTTCTGTACTACGTAAAGTTACAAATATCAGTTCAGGTCGAATTTTATTCCTGTCATTTCTTCACTCAGCTTCCATAATTTCTTTGCACTGGATTCATTTAAAGAATAGGCTTTTACACCGCCAATAACTGACACATCAGCATTCAACTCCGCGACATCGGTATTTTCACAATAAATCCCGCCCAAATTTTCAAGCAAAGCATTTGTAGCGCACCAAACGGTTGTAGAAGCTCCCTGTGGAATGGTTTTTAAGGATGCTTTCACTTCGGGTAATAATTTCCCTTCCGCATCTACATAACCTAGTTTTTGAAATAGATCCAAGGGCGCTTCTCTCGACAATTCGGTTTCACCAACCGTACCGGGACATAAAGCATAACTTCTCACATTAAATGCTTTTGCACGGTTGTCTAATTCCAGAGAAAAAAGATTGACAGCGGTTTTAGATTGTCCGTATCCGAGCAATGTTTCATATTCCCTGTGTTGAAAATTAGGATCTTCAAAATTAAAGTCTGAAAACTGGTGTCCGCCGGAAGACACATTGACCACTCTTGCCCCGTTTGCTTTTTTCAAGGCCGGGAACAATTTCGCCGTTAGTTGGAAATGGGCCAAATAATTTACCGCAAGTTGCGATTCAAAACCACGACTGTCCCTCCGAAGCGGTACCCACATGATTCCTGCGTTATTGATCAACAAATGCAGGGGCCTTTCTGAGGCTAAGAATTTTGCTGCAAAATCATCAATCGAACTAGTGTCTGCCAAATCTAATTGTTCTAATTCCACGTTGGCGATTCCTGCCAGATTTCTCCTGGCTTTATCAATATCCCTCGCCGGAACGATGACTGTTGCGCCGGCATTGGCAAGCGTTTTTACCGTTTCTAAACCGATGCCGCTATTTCCGCCAGTGACGATGGCGGTTTTCCCTTTGAGATCAATTCCTTTGATCACATCTTCAGCGGTAGACTTTGCGTCAAACCCCGAATTAAGCGACTGCTGCAGCGCACCCTGGTAATTATTTTGTTCCATTTTTTAAAATTTTAATTGTTTTTTGATGGAACAAAACTAACCAGGGATCTGTGTCTGAACTTTGTTTAAACGTCCTGATTTACTTTGTTTAAAAGTTCATGCAATTGTTATGCGCAAAGATTCCGATCAGGGTATTGAAGCGTTTGTTTACACGATTTTCAACGATTGAATTAATCCATTCTCAAATTCATAATGATAAGTCATTATAATCGGGCTTCCGGGAAAGGTCCCTGAAACTTCCGTTTTCAATGTCTTTTGGGTTGCTGAATACTCCAGGGGTTTCATTACCGCCTGGTATGCTTTATTGGCCTTGTCTATCCAGCTTTTTATTGCTGTTCTGCCGTTGTGGTTTTTTCCTTCGTCAAAAACTACGGCTGTTTCAGTAAAACAATTTGCATAAGCTGTGCTGTCAAAATTGTTTTGTGCTTTTATTAATTCGGTCACTACTGCTGGTAAGTTCATTGTCTTTAAGTTTTAAAAATTATTAAATGGTCGGAATAGTTCCGCCGTCGATTACAAATTCTGTTCCTGTTAAATAACCGGCTCTTGGTGAAACCAGAAAACCAACTAATTCAGCCACTTCTTCAGGCTCTGCAGGTCGTCCAAAGGGTATTCCACCCAATGCATTCACCACAGTTTGCTGGGCTTCTTCAATAGAGATATTCGAATTCAGAGCAATTCTTTCTAAAAACACTTTTACATTTTCCGTCCTGATCCAGCCCGGCGAAACGGTTAATACTCGAACTCCTTTTGGTGTAACTTCATTTGATAAGCTTTTACTGTAATTGATCAATCCTGCTTTTGCAGCGGCATAAGGTAAAGTGGCATCAAAAAGGGGCAGTTTACCCTGGATAGAAGCTATGTGAATAATCACCCCACTTTTTTGTTCTATCATCTGTGGTAAAAAACCTCTGTCCAGCCGGACAGGAGCCAGTAAATTAGCTTGCAGGGTTAGTTCCCAATCTTTATCAGTTAATACCGCAAAGCCACCAGCAGGTGTTTCGGAAGAACCAAGGTTGTTGACAAGAATGTCCAGTTTCCCATAATTCGATAGCACTTCGCTGACTAATTTTTGTGCTTCGGCTGCCTTACTTAAATCAGCTGCGATAAAATGCAATTTGCTGTTTTCTTTTTCGGGTGCGTTTCTTGCCGTGATAATAACTGTTGCACCAGCCTGTAAAAGCCTTTCTGCAATGGCTTTTCCGGCTCCTTTTGTACCGCCGGTTACCAAAGCAATTTTGCCCGATAACTCATTGTCGAAATTAAATTGTTGTTCCATTGATTAAATTATTTCAGGCAAAGTTGGGACTTATGTACCCCTCGCACAAGTACGGCATTACGATTCGGATAGGGATAAATTTTTCCCCTATTGCACAATTTGGAACATAGGTTTACATTTGTCTGATGTATGAAAGAAAGATTATACCGAACCTGAATTGTGGTTTGGATTTAATAGGCGAAGTACTGTATGGAAAATGGAAGATCCGTTTGTTGTGGTTTATCAACGAAGGGCATAGGCGCCCGAGTGAACTGCAACGAAAAATTCCCGATGCAACAAGGCGGGTACTAAATATTCAGTTAAAGGAATTGGAAGACCACGAACTGATCACCAAAAAGATTTACCCGGTTGTGCCGCCAAAAGTAGAGTACAGTTTAACCGAATTTGGTGAAACGCTCATTCCTGTAATTGCTACTTTGGGAAATTGGGGTGACAAAAATGAAGAACGTTTACGATCGGTTATTTTAAAGCGTTTGAAGTTAGAAAGTCAGTTTAATTTTGAAACCTGAGGCGGTACTAATGTTCCGGGACTTCTCCACACCCGGCCTACCGCTTGTAGCCTGGCTTTTCAAGTTCAACCGGATCAGGATTAATCAAAACCCATTTTGTAGCCAGTTCACATAAGAAGTTAAGATCATCAGCATACCCGTTTTTACGTATGCCGGGGATTAGCTGGTTTGCTTTTTCCATGTCAGCAGCGGGTAACCCATTTCCTGAAGCCAGGTACAAAAGATACGCATCCAGCATTTTTCGAAAATCATTATCCCAGTTACCTCCACCATTCCTGTAAATCTCGTCCCTTACTTTTCCTGCAATACGCACCACCTCTCCCTGTACCGTTTTGGCACTGCCCCCGGATGGAACCAACAATTCCCATAGTGCTTCAAACTGTTCTTGCCAGGTTGTTCCTTTTACATTAATGGGAGAAGATCCATCGTGCATAATACGCCGCTTCACCGGAGTAACATCAAATATTTCGTAAAGCCGGCTAAGTGCTTTATCTGTTTCCGGAAGAAAGTCTTTATTGAAATTTTCACGATGAAATTCAAAATTTTCACCAATACGAATGACAGCTTCCTTCATCTTTGAACTTATCTCAATACCCGGCCGGAGTAAGAGTTCTGATATCTCTGCCAGGTTCACCAGATCAATATTATTTGCCCTGGCAAGGGCATGTTCAAGAGGCGTTCGTTTATTTGCGTTTAAACTATTAACATCAGCGTTACAGGCAAGAAGTTTTTTTACCGCATCGACATTAAAACCACTTCCCGCAGCAAAATGTAAAGGTGTATCGCCATATTTATCTCTTGCATTTACATTAGCGCCCAATGCCAAAAAAACACCAATATTACCGCTCCTCATCATGCTGTGGTTATGCAGGGCCGTACGTTCATAAATATCCACTGCCTCCAGGTCTGCTCCTTTTTCCACCAGCCAACGAACTAATTCATCGGGAATCTGATAAATACTAAGGGCGGTTTGTTTACCATACCCACCTCTTGCATCCGGTTCACAGGTATCAAAAACCTTTTTGAGATTTTCTATATTGTTTTCCTTAATTAATTCGTCAAAATTTTTAGGGAGTGTTTCCTTCTTCTTAGCCATACTGTTTTATTCTTTGATGTACAACAAACTACCAGTTATTACCATTGTCCAAATGGCAAGATAAAAAAACTTAAAATGCAAAACGCCTTTTTTAGTAAAGAACCCACACAAAAATGTTGCCATCGATATCCACCTGTTAATACATAAAAGCGAGTTTCCTTGATAATAAAAACGACTAATTCCTTTTACCGTTGCAAAATACTAACAATGATGAAGATGGTACAATTATGCAAAAAAGTAAATGACTAATAGATTAAAACAAATAATAATTTATTATCATTTATCAGATCTCCCTCCAGAGAAACCCAGCTATTTAAGAAGCTAAATCTGGCGCGTCAAAAATGTAATTCTTTATATAAAAGATAATATGTGTTTTACAAGAGTTAATATATAGTTAATATGCCTTATTTAATTTCGCTGTAACATCCGCCGGCATGGACAATAATTTTTTGTTTACAAAAATTTATACCGATAACTATGCAAAACTGTATAGGTATGCCTTTGTGCTTACAAAAGACCAGCAAAGAGCACAGGATATTACCCAGCAGACTTTCATGAAACTCTGGGAAAGTATGAACCGGGTAGATTTTGAAAGGAATGATGATATTTTTACGTTGCTGTTTGTAATAGCAAAAAGAATAGAAATTGATGAAACCAGGAAACATTATATACTTAAAAGAAAGTATGAACTGGATGTGCGGCAAATAAGTCCGGAAGCAGATACCTCCAGTACTCCGGACAATATACTCTCCAATAAAGATTGGCTGAACAACCTTAACACCTTTATTGAAAACCTCCCTGAACAGAAAAGAAAAGTATATTCTTTAAACAAACTTCATGGCTTCACGCATAAGGAAATTGCAGATATGTTGAATATCTCTGTAGATACCGTACGCTCTCATTTAAAACAAACCTCAGGTATGCTTAAAAGGTATATACATGCCAAAAACCTTCTCCCATTTTTATGGTGGCTTTTTTATCTGAACACACGTTTCTGATTAACCTGTATTATTACCAGACACCCGGTTGGCTATTGGTGTAATGACAGGACAAGATTAGAAGCCGAAGTTTTCTTTTGCATAGAATGAAATAAAACATCCGGTTTGCGGCGGATAGATAAGCGATTGGGCATGGCTGTTTGCCCAGTGATGATGCTTAACGCTTTATCGATCAACGGATCTTCTTTACTTCCAACGGGCAAAAGAGGTAGTTGCGTTTTTTCATCTACCAATAACTGCGGCACTATTCCCTGTGCATAGCCTCCCTCACCCCTTGCATTAGCCAGTTTATAAGTTTCAGGAAGCAATACCCAGGGTATTCGCTGCGGTTCGCGGTTGTCAGTAATACTGATAGCCCCAACATCTTTCCCATATGTGGTTTCACCTATATGCGCCACCCGCATATAGGGTTTCAAATTGTTGATCACTACTTCCGCCGCCGAAGCTGTGATACCGGTACTTAAAACAAAAACACGTGGCAATTGTAAACGACCTGCGGAAAGGTCGTTAAAACTAATCACCCTATTACCCTCTGACGGTACAGTTAATACATCTTTAAACGTATACATTTTTGTTTTCAGGTTATTATTACCTGTATATTGAATAAACGGCTTATTTTCATCTATACCCGGTGCAATCAAAGCACATAATAAGGTTGCAGCTGTAATACTACCCCCGGGATTATAGCGCAGGTCTATTATTAATTCAGTCACGACTTCCTGCTTAAGTTTTTTAAAACAATCCAGGATAGCCTGATTATAAAAATCATCAAAACCATTCAGGAAAATATATCCTGTTTTTTTACCCTCAATATCCCAAACGGCTTGTAGGTATAGCGGGTTCTCAACTATAGTCCGCAGGTCCAGCGTTACAGTGCCGGTTTCAACCGGTTGCTCATTCATACCAAGGTTGGCAAGTGTAATATTACCCCGTGCTTGTTCCAAAAGCTCTTTACTTAGTTGTTCTGCATTAGTGGCGGTAAGTGTTTTGCCATTAATGCGGGTAAAATAATCGCCCCGTTTCAAACCTAAAATAGCTGCACGGGTACCTGGAATTACAAAATTGATAATACCAATGGCGCCTCCCGGAGCGGCAGGCCATGTTATCACATAGTAGTCTATACCAACAGAACGCAACATGCCCCTGGGTATAGTACCATGGTCCCTGCTATCATAAATGGCAGAAAAACGATCTTGCCTACTAAGCAGGCTTTTAAAATACGTAATTGCCTCTTCACTCTTTGATGCTTGTGCCGGCAAGGATTGGTTATTGAGATAATAGTTACGCATGTTTTCCAGTATCCAGTCATTAACCTCCTGTTGTGTTACCGTTCCTGCAGGCTCAACCTGTAAATCCCGTTTCTTACAGGAAAAAAGCAATAACAAAACACAAATACAAGTATATATCTTACAACCTGTCATAATTATTAACATTAAAATCTTCCTGCTCCTAATAAGAAACAAGCCTGTCAGATGCATACCTGAGTGCACCCGTGGCTACATAGGTTTTAACATCGAAAATAGTAGTGATAAAGTTTTTAAAATTCGCATCACCAGAATTAATTGCCAGTCTCGCACTGTTGTTGGAGCTGCTTCCGTTGCCATTAAATCCATTACCATTGGGTAAATATGTTCCGGTAAGGCCATCCTTTATTTTATAGAGAAAAATCGCATTCTGAAGCCCGTTATACGCTATTTCAAACATGTTCAACTTTCCCTTTTGCAGATTTTCAAAAACGCCTGCGGGCACGTCTCCTCCTGCTGTTATAACACCTCCCCTGATGGTCGTTACCCTATAAACTTCCATCGTAATAACATCAGGCAGAACAGGGTCTGAGAAAACAAAGCCGAAATTCCGTTTATCCAATGTTGGGGGTGTAATAACCGGGTTTATCTCAATTATTGGTTTACTATCTGCTATCAAATGTAAAATTCGCAGGGAGAGAAAAGCGCCATCTACTTTTAATAAGGTATCTAATAAAAAACTCCCATCTTTCAGATTTTTTAATTGAAGTCTTTGGGTGCCCGGCATTTTTTCTACTATGATATTACCGGAGCTGTGTCTTGTAGCACCAATACTATCAATCAACACCTTACCATTAATGCTAAGAATCCCTCTAAACTGTGGATCTATCCAAAAGCTGCTTACCGAGGTCTGCATTACTTCTTTCTGACTTAACATTATCCCCTCTTTTTTACAGGCCGGGAGCATAAAAAGCAATACTGCTAATATTGTTACAAGAGAAACCTTCATGAACGCAAGTTTATTTTTACTTAAAGAGTATTTAATATAATAAACAGGTAATGTTTTTAGCATTACCTGTTTAAGTTCATTGTATTTTAAATTACTTCAACTGTCGATCTTTGTAGTTGTTCCTGGAGAACCGGAATTGTATATAAGTCTATAACCAGTTATCAGGTTTAAAGTGTACTCCAACCTGCAAACCAGTAGTTTCCGGAAATAATAGCACCAACGGATGAATGGTTAAGAGACGCAGGATCAAAACTGCCACCAAGGGTAAATGGTAATGCAAAATTAATCTCTGCTGCCGCATTGGAATTAGACGAATTTAAATAAGTAGTATTACCGCCTGGTACAGTACCAAGATTAGTGAAAGCATGTACTACGTTACCACTAAAACTTCCTGAAGCTATATCTTCAACCTCAATACCTGTACTGTATCCGGAAAATATAGAGTTGCTGATAGTGAAGCCGCTACCTCTTCTCAGGCGTGCTGCACTCCTGGTTCCGCTAAACGCACTTGTAGGACCAGCGATAAATGTAGCATAAGATATATTAGCATTGGTTTTAGGTGATAATGAAGTATTCGTAGCACCATCAGCAGCATTATCTGATTCAATACCATTGGCGTCATTAAAAGAAAAGCCGGGTGCGCTCGAATTACGAAGAGCCAGTACATATTGTATATTGCCAGTGTATCCATGGTCAAAATCAAGAATATCGTCATTTGTGTTAACCGATACTAAATAAGATGCATCTACTGTGCCGCCAAAAAACTCAAAAGCATCATCCCTGCCATAAGAAGCTTCCACATGGTTAATTTCAGTTCCGCTACCAACACCACCCAGGGTAAGGGCATTCAACTCGTTGTTAGTAGAAACGTTAGCACCGGCATACAGTATTTGTACATATTTAAATACACCTGAATTGTCAGTTGGTGAACTACCACCATAACCTACATCTACTCCCGGAGGAAGTGATGGCAGGTTAATACCTTCAATAGAAGTGGTGGTTGGCTGATTGGTAGTTGCCCGACCTAATATTACTACTCCACCCCAGTCACCCACAGCCGGAGTCGCCTCGTTAGATGTAAAAATAATAGTGCCACTGGTACCATCTGCATGTATTTGTCCGCCACGTGTAACAATCAGGGCAGAAGCATCTGCGGGTAAGGCTTTTTTAATCCCTTTGAGGGTCACCCCTGCATTAATCACTAAGTCTCCGCCAGGTACAACATAACTTTTTCCATCAATATAATAAGTACCACCGGCTACCAGTTCAGTGTTGGTATTAATAATACCAGGCAGGGTCGATCCATTGGGTAATACCCCGGCCTTTACAGTTTTCTCAACACGAGGCATTTCATTTTTTTTACAGGCGCCAAACATTAATAAGGAAAGCGCTGCTGTCGCAAGGAATAAATTTTTCATAACTGATTTTTAAATTGAAATTTTTAGAAATTTATTTTTTTAAAATACAATGTGCTCTTAAAAGTTATAGGTAATATTCACGTTCAGGTTACGGCCGCTAAAAGAACGCCTGCGTATATAATCACCATCGTCATATTTTTTGCTGCCCAGGGTTTCTTCCAGCGGGCGTGACTCATAATTATCTTTGGCCCCAAAACCTGCAAGAGGTAATGCTTTTATGCCCCAGTTAGTATAAATGATCTTATCCTGCTGTAACAGATCGCTGATATTGAGGCGTACCAATAATCTTTTTTTCAGCAATGCCATGCTTAATTGTATATCCAATACATCCCTGGGTTTTTCGTACATATCGTATTGTGGATAAAACCCGCCAAATACAATTCTTTCACCATACCGGTTGTAATTGATATTAATGCCGATCATATCGCCGAAATAGCCAATACCCACATTGATAATATAAGGCGAAAGTCCCTGTAAAGGCCGGTTTCGGGAATCAGTTAACATAGAACTATCCACTTCAACACCCATAAGTGCTGCTGTAAGGCTTTCAGTATTATATTTCACATTGGCTTTCATCCAGGAAGCGTTGGCATTGATAATGATATGGCGCAACCAGCGACTAGCCGGGTTGATAAATTGCAGCGATTTTCTAATATCCAGTTCAATGCCTGTATTTGTAGAACTACTTAGGTTATAATAGAAAAAATTAGGTGTGGTTGACTGGCTGTAATGCGCCACCACTTCTACCGGGTTTTTAAACTTTTTATGAAAAAGCGATAAGGACAGTATTTCTCCAGGCCCGGGATAATACTCATAACGCAGATCAAAATTATCAACCACGGCATCTTTCAGCCCTTTTGCTCCGGTAAAGTCTACACCCTCTCTAAAATCATAATAAACAAATGGCGCCCGCTCCCTGAACTCTGCCCTTGCCAGGGTTTTAGCATACGCAATTCTTATATTCATCTTTCGTGTTAAACTATATACCAGGTTAGTTGAAGGCAACCAATCCGTTTTTTTATAGTTTGTAGTTGTGTCTACTGATTGCCCTGTTTCATATCTGTATCCTGTTCCGGTAACGGTCATATTGCTTCTTTCCACCCGAACGCCGCCAATCAACCGGAAAGCGGATAAGAATTTCAGGTCAGCCATGAGGTAACCGGCATGTATCTGCTGCCTGCCACTATAATCATCTCCTCTGAACCCGCCCTGTCCTCCTGAGCTTGTTTGATAGTATTGTAATAAATCGGGTTGAAAGAATGTTGGTGTATGTAGTTCATAATCTGCTTTACCAAAAACAAGGCTGTCAAGACTACCGGCTTTTGCGGAGGGTGAATATAAAGTCCGAAGCGCCTGGCTTCTGTAATAAGCATTTCGGAATATGCCGGCATAACCAGCCTTTAGCGATTGTGTCAAACCTGCTACTTCTAAGGGAAGTGTGATATTAGCATTCAGGTTGTTTCGCTGTTCCGCAAATGTGGCATTGTATATATTAATTCCCTGGGTAAGAAATCCCAGTTGATCATTTAAAACGTAAGACCTGTACTGGTCGGGCACATTTACATGATTATCAAAGTCTCCAAGAGAAGACCTGCCCTCCGAACTCCTTGTATCGGGTTGGTCTCGTTTTAATTCTATATGATCTGCCCCCCAGTCAAATTTTAATTTTTTGCCCAGTAAATGTTCGCCTTCTAACCGGTTTTGTAACAGTGTATTAATAAGGGCTATATTCAAATAGCGTAACATCGGGGAACGGTATGAGCTCCAGTCGGTACCATAATAAGCCGTGGTTTCATTATTAAAACGATGGTTGTAAAGATTTTTAAACGCGAGTGTATGTCCTTTTGTTTTAAACCCGATATTAGCTACCGCACCAATTGCCGTATTAAAATTGTAAGTAGCAGAGGGGTTATCAAATCTGAAATAGTTGGGGTAATAATAATATTCGTCTGTTTTAATTTCTTCGTGACGGTAAGTAGCAGCAAGTGTCATACCCAATGAAGACTTATTATCTTTAAACAACAGCTTTCGTCCTAAAGCAACCTGGTAATCCTGTACAGGTGAGTATGCATAGGTACGCAAGCCCCAGTTATTAGGTATCCTGCGTTCCATTTCGGAACGTTTTTCTTTATCGCCACCCGCAACTACCTGCCGGTATTCATCTACATTCCAACTCTTGTTCCACCACTTCCTGGTACCATCATCAAAACCCAGGTAATCTTTTTTTCCTCTTTTGGTACTTAACATATCCTTACCTACACTGTTGGAATTAATACCTGAACCAACAGTAAGAGACAAAAAATTCCGCTCGGGTATACTGCGGGTATTTACCTGTACCAATCCTCCCACAAACTCAGAAGGCATATCAGGGGTAGCGGTTTTATTCACAACAATATTATCAATAAGGCCGCTGGGTATAATATCGAAAGAAAAGTTACGGCGGTTGGGTTCCGTACTGGGCAATGTAGCGCCGTTTAAAATCACATTATTATAGCGTTCACTAAGGCCCCTGATCGTAACAAATTTATCATCCTGTACTGTTACTCCATTTACTCTTTTCAGTACCTGGGCAGCATTGTTATCGGGAGTACGCACAATCTGTTCTGCGCTAATACCATCAGTAATGGCAGCATTGTTTTTTTGCCGGGCATATAATGCACTGACTCCTTCCCGCTTCATAGTAGATGTAATCACTACCCCGCTTAACACTTGTTGGCCGCGTTTTAAGGTAATATCCAAAGCCGTTGTCTGGTCATCCTGTATCGTAATTTCGGTGATCTTTTTAGAAAGATACCCAACCCCGCTCAGCTCTGCAGTATATACACCCGGAGGCAATTGTATTGAAAACCTGCCTTCCACATCTGAGGTAAGGGTAATGTTGCCAATAACAAGTGTAATATTTGGGAGAACATCTCCATTTTCCTCATCCAATACTTTTCCGGATATAACTCCTGCTGCTTTTGAAACTTCCTTTACAAAAAAGGAAATAACATTGCCGTTAAATTGAATATCAAGTCCCGTTTTTATGTGTAAATACTGTAGCATATTACCCAAAGTATTTTCACCGGGTCCAGTATAACTCAGACTTTGTTTTTCCAGTGCCTTTTCGTTGAATATATAGGTGTATGATGTTTGCTGTTGTAATAACTTAACAAATGCAGCAGAGTTGTTTATCTTTTTTGAAATGGTTATCTTATCCTTCAGTTTACTATAGTTTTGACTATAGCTTTTTTGACAAAAGAATAAGGTGCTGATAATAACAAATAGTATAGCTTTTTTTACAAAACAATGTGATGAAAAATTCATAATTTTGTGATACTGATTTTAAATTGAAAGATTAATTTTTATTTATCTTTTATTTTCAAGGCATTGTCGCAAGCAGTGCCTTGTTTTTTATATGGCCATGCGCTGTTGTTTATTTATATATTTTATACGTGCTATTATTTTGTCTTTCTATTTTAAAGCCATTAGCATGGGCCAAACCTTCCAGTATATCCGAGAGTTCTTCTGTACATTTCAGGGTTCCTGAGAATGTTATTCCTTTTAAATCGGCCAGCCTGTAATTGATCTTTACATTGTATTTTTCTCCAAGGCACTTAAATACATAAGCGAGAGATACATCTTCAAAATGAAGGCTGTTTTTTCGCCAAATGCTTATAATGCTAAGGTCAAAATCATGCACCGGACTCAGGATTCCGTTTTGGCTGCTTACTTCCAAACCAGGTGTAAGTATTATTTCTTTATTATGAAGCGATTCTTTTACAGATACCTTACCTTCCGTTAAACTTACTTTAACCAGGTTTTTATAGGTGTTGTGGTCAATGTTAAATGCTGTACCCAAGGCTGTTACACGCAGGCTATCAACATACACCCTGAAAGGTTTTTCCGGCATTTTTGCTACCTGGAAATAAGCCCTGCCCTGCAGTAACACATCCCTCCCCTGTTCATTGTAATCATCACGATAACCAATTACAGTATTCGTATCCATCCATATAGTGGTACCATCAGGCAAGCGGATATTTTTTATCCTGTTTTCATCATTTTTAAGCAGTTTCCATGGACTTGCAGTTTTTACCAATTGCTTATCCGCAGGTTTGGTGCTATTACCAGCCAGTTGGTATATAAGGGTAATAGATACTATTGCAGCAATAATGGCAGCAGCAGTTATTAGTTTTTGGAAAACCGGGGTCCTGATTAATTTTCCGGTAACATCCTTGTCTGGCTTTATCGCCTCTAGTCCCGAAGCAAGTTTTACTGATTCCCTGAAACGATCAAGTGTTGCATGATCATTACCCGCAAGGTAATTTTCTACCACTTCCTGTTCTTCAGGTGTAGCCTTACCCTCAAAATATTTTTTTAACAGCGAATGGGTGATCTCCAATGTAATAATTTTAATACGTGAATTGTATAAAGGGAGTACGAACAGAAAGGGAAAACTGGGTAAGAGAAAAAGTTGAATTAATATTTTGTTAATATACCCGTCTGAATTTAGAACAAGGCGGAATCGGTTTCCACCCATAAAGCAAAAAGCTTCTCAAATTGAGAAGCTTCTGCGTACTGACATAGAAATATATTTTCCGAATATTTTAATTAAATCGCTTTAGCAATTTTCTCCAGCAGTGCTTTTGTTTTTTTAATCCCAGTATACTCATCCAGCTTACCGCCCTCATATTCAATACCCACATAACCTTTAAAGCCGGATGCTTTCACAATTTTCATGATCCGCTTATAATCGGTTTCAATACAATTACCTGCTTCATCAAAATCGTATGTTTTGGCGCTGGCGCCTTTTGCATAGGGCATTAATTCTGCTACTCCTGTATACCGGTCATATTCTTCTGCACAACCCTTATCATCGCGTTTGATACAAAAATTACCGAAGTCGGGTAAAGTGCCTACGTTCTTCTTATTCACCCCTTTCATTACTGCGGCCAGCCATTTACCGTTGGAAGAATAACTGCCGTGGTTTTCAACAATAATATTGATACCGGCTTTTTCGCCATATTCCCCCAGTCTGCTTAAGCCATCGATGGCGGCTTGCTGCACGTCCTCCTCACTGCCTTCGCCATAACTGTTTACCCGGATAGTGCTACAACCTAAATATTTTGCCGCGTCCACCCATTTGTAATGGTTTTCTACCGCCTGTTTTCTTTTAGCTTCATCCAGGTTAGCCAGTCCACCTTCTCCATCCACCATGATGAGGTGGTTTTTTACCCCGTTATCCTTACAACGTTTCAGCAACTCATTCAGATATGTTTTATCATTTGCCTTATCCTTGAAAAACTGGTTCACATATTCAACCACACTGATACCAAATTCTTTTTTGGCAATAAGCGGGAAATCAAGGTTGGTGATCTTATTACTGAATAAAGTTTTGTGAAGCGACCATTCCGCAAGCGATATTTCAAAGAATGATTTTTTTATGGGCGAAGCTTCGGCTACAAAAGGCAGCGAACTAAGAGAGCCGGCACCGGCTGTAATAATTCCCAATTGTTTCAAAAAGACCCGACGATCTGTAGGCATGCAATCTTATTTTTAATGAAGGTAATTTACAGTTTTTAAAGTATCCCGGCTTATTTATCATGGGTTGATATCTCCTGGCCAAATTGCAGGATATAACCATTGTTATCATAAATAGCAAACTCACGCATATCCCATGGAAAGTTTTCTATCTCGTAACATACTTTCACTTTATCCTTCAGCTTTTCCCACAACACATCTACTTCATCGGTATTAAAGTAAAAACTGCCGGTGAAAACAGGGCCATCAAAAGGACGGTGAGCATTGGGTTTTGCCAGCATGATGGCCACATTGTCCCTTTGTAAAGAGGCCCAGCCCCATTCCTCATTCTTAGCCCGTAACACAAAACCAAGAAGCTCGGTATAAAAACGGATAGTCTCCTCCAGTTGGTCGGTAGAGATCATAGGGCGTAAAGCGGTGAACTGCATCGTTATTGATTTACAGGAATGAATAAATGGTAATGAAGTATGTCCCAAATTAAGGGCTAACCAAATTTACTGAATATTAAACAGAATGGTAAAAGTGGCGCCTTCGCCTTCTACGGCCTCAACAGCCAGGCCCATATCATGATAGTTGGCAATAGCTTTTACAATAGAAAGCCCCAGGCCATAACCCTCGCCTGTCGTTTGCCCTGCACGCTGAAAACGGTCAAATAAGGTAGGGATGGCCGCAGGCGCAATGCCCTGCCCGGTATCGGCAATACGCAGGGCATATTTATCATTTGCAACAGTGCCGGTAATATTAATTTTGCCTGCATGCCGGTTATAACGGATGGCATTGTTGATCACGTTGAACAGCAGTTGAAACAGCAGATCACGGTTCACCTGTTGTAAGGGCGCAACAGGTTGCATGTGTATGGTCAATTCAATTTCTTTAGCGTTGATCCTGTCCTGCAATTCCTCCACCACTTCATTCACCAGCTCGGCCAGATTTACCTGTTCGGTCAAAGCAAACTGGTCATTTTCAATCCGGGAAATGAGTAATAGAGAGTTTACAATGCGTTTCAACCGGTTGAGGGTCTTCATCATGGCCACCAGTTTATCCTGGGCCACATCATCCAGGTCCTCCATCATCAGGTTCTCCATCTTGGTTTGCAAAATGGTAATAGGCGTCAGCAGCTCATGTGAGGCATTCCCGGTAAAGGCCCTTTCCCTTTCAAAGTCTTCATGTATTTTACCCATCAGGTTAATGAGGGACTGATCAAGGTAGCGAAAGTCAGAAGTACTGGTTTTAATAGGTTGCAGATTTTTCGTAAACGGGAATTGCTGGTTCACCAGCTTGGATCGGATAATAACGTTCAAAGGTTTTAACAGCAACCTCGTGTAGATAAGATCAGCCAGGATGGTCAGCACGATCAGCCCGCCCAGTATGTACAGGGCCATCCGTTGTAAGGGACGGTTGTACTGATCGATAGTAGCGATGGTCTTCCCTACTTCCAGCATATACTTTTTCCCCTGGTATTCAAATTCATGGTTCAATACCCTGTAAGTAAGTGTATCGCCTTCTACCAGGCGCTGCGAGGTTTGTATGGTATCGGCGATGGTTTGTGTTACCGGCTCCAGGGATATATATTCCTCTTTCAACATGGTATAACTGCCGTAACTGGAATCGCCCTGGAAATAATAATCCAGTCCGTCACGGTCAATTACCTTCAACACTTTTTTCTTTTGTTGCTGCAGGTAGTAGTTGGTGTATTGAAAAGCCACCCTGCTCACCAGTAAAGGCAGGAGTAAAACAAATAAGATCACGATGGCCAGTTTGGACAAAGTGACAAATAGAGTGAGTTTAGTAAGCAGTTTCAAATTCAGAGCTTTATTTTATAGCCGATGCCACGTATTGTTTGTAACCATTCCACCGGACCATAGGCCGTCATTTTTTTCCGCAGGTTTTTAATATGTACATCAATATAGTTGGAATCATAATCATCCAGGTCCATATTATTTCCCCAGATATGTTCACTTAACTGCATACGGGTCAGGGGGCGGTTTTTATGTAACAGTAAATAGTTCAACAGGTCAAACTCTTTTTTGGACAGCCCCACTTCCAGTCCTTCAAAAAAAACGGCCCGCTGTTGCAGGTCCACCTGAAAATCGCCCAGCATTACTTTCGAATCAGTCAAACCCGATTTTCGCCGGGAAATAGCATGCATACGTGATTGCAGTTCCAGTAAGGAGAAAGGTTTGGGCAGGTAATCATCTGCCCCAAGGTCCAGCCCTTTGATACGGTCTTCGAGATTACCCCGGGCCGTTAGAATAATATAAGATGCCTGCGGACAATTTTTCTTGGCCTGTTCCAGCACCAGTAAACCATCTTTATCCGGCAGGCCAAGGTCCAGTAAAATAAAATCGTACTGGTTCTCACCAATGAGTGCCATAGCCTGCCGTGCTGTAAAAGCCAAGTCACAGCGATAGCTCTTCAGCAGGAATGCTTCCATCTCCAGCGCCATGCTTCTTTCATCTTCTACAATTAGTACTTTCATGCCTGCTGTTTAAAACTGGTAATAAAAACTGGCGCTGATAAATGAATTTAATTTACCGGCTCCTGTTTGTGCCCGTTCCGATAACAAAGATAACTGGTAGGCCAGTTCCACCATATAGTGTGCCCGGTTATAGGCCAGCGGTAATTTAAAGTTATAAGACAACAAATCAAAACTGCTGGAAACGGTGGTAGTGGTGGTTGGCTCAGTACCCGGCTGCCCGAATATGGGTGGTATGGGAATAACCCCTAATATACTATCACGGATATTTTTTTCCGTTACATAAGTTTCATAAAAACGTTGTGTACCGGCTGTTACTTTTGCCGAAGGTTGCAGGGTTACCAGGTCTTTGGGTGTAATACTGCCCAGCGAAATTAATTTGCTCAACCCGGCTGTTACAAAGACGTCATTGGTTTTACCAAATGCATAATCCACCTCTGCCGATATGGCCAGCCAATTGGTATAGGTGATACCAAGGTTGGCATTATTGGCATTGGCAGCCTGCAAAAAAGGTGATAAGGCCGGGTAAAAAGTATGGCTGTAACTCAGGTCCAGGTTAAAACGTTTACCGATATCTTTTGTAAAACCCAGGCCCAGTGCTGATGCGGACACTACCCGTTGCGAATCGTTCAGCAAACGGTAGGCCATGGCCGTGGCATAAAGTCCGGATTTATGCTGATAGACTGCCGCCGCCGCAACATAGGGCATTTTCTCAACCGATTTTTGCCCGTAGTAATCGGCATTGTTAACATAAGTGGCGCCAATGGTAAAGGTCGATTTGACCGGCTCGGTACTATCCGCCACCGCTGTGCTGTCCTGCTGGGCCATGCCCTGCAGGCTGAGTAACAATATACCAATGATTATAAAAAGTTTCATGATGCTGGCTTTGATTTATGGAAGAATGACACCGATTTTTTTAATGATCGGTTTGATCACTTTAGGTGCTTTAACCGGGACAACCGGTATTACCTTGGGTTTGATCTGCTTCCGGGCTTTGGGAACTTCCTTGATGATCTTTGCGTCAACCACTACTACCGGGACATCCTTTTTTACTTCGGGTTCCGGTGTTTTTACCGGTGGTGCATTTTTTACCGGTGGTACCGTATCTGTTAATGCAATACTGAAAGGCCGGGCAGTAATAAGCACAGGCTTGCCTTCACGGGCATAGAGGGTTGTTGCCAGTAAAGAGACGGCCAGTAAAACAATGAACCGGTTTAAAAGATATTGACGCTTCTTCATGATAATAAGGGAATCCGCCTTTGCTGGCGGACTCCCGCATTTTTATTTGAGTTTTAATAGGGTGCTATTCGTTGTGATCAGTTTGTTTTTTATTGCCAGGGGTTTAGGCTGTACCATGGTGCCATTTGACAATAAGGTAGCAGAGCTGGTCTGGATATTTTTAACGGGCGCTTCTATGCTTTTATTACCGGTAGTCGCTGTTTTTATTGCAGCAGGCGATACCGTAGTACTGTTAGCCAGGTCACTCGTCAGTTGCACCGGGTTGTTTTTACCGGCCACTACATTTACGTTCGATTGTATATCGGAGCTCACGGAGGTTTGTTCAACCAACTCACTTGTTGCCGCAGCTGTTTGCTGCACCGTTGCTTTCGCTTTTTCCTTACCCTGTTCTGCTTTCGCTTTTACTTTACCGGATGTGGTAGCTACGCCTTCCTTAGCCGCCTGAATGGTACCGGCTGTTTCCACAGATTGGTTGGCCTGTACCTGGCCATTTGCCGCTACTGTTTTTTGCCCGTTGGCTTCAGTTTTTGCTTTCACTTTTACATCAGCCGTTGTATTAACAGAGGCCTGTTGTGCCATAATAGTTGTTGACAATAATAATGCCGTTGCTAAAATCGTTGTTTTCATAATGTTGTTTTTAAGGATTAAATAAATCTCAAACTTGACATTACAAACATATTCCGCGAAGATGAAGATAAAATGAAAATGGAGGAATTGCAATTTTATGCCTTGTTTATGAAAGAGATATAAAATAAAAAACAGCTAAGCCGGTACAGTAATAATACGAGATCTGCTCTATCAATCTGGGTGCAATACTTATCTTTACAGCGTATGAATGTTGTAATTATCGGACCGGGGCATCCCCTGCGTGGCGGTTTGGCCACTTTTAACCACAGGCTGGCAAAAGCTTTCCAGGATGAAGGACATAGCTGTAGCATCTATTCTTTTTCGCTGCAATACCCTTCGTTTTTGTTCCCCGGTAAATCCCAGTTCAGCACCGATCCGGCTCCTGAAGGCATTACCATTCATACAGTGATCAACTCCATCAACCCATTAAACTGGATTAAGGTCGGCAACCGTTTAAAAAAAGAAAAGCCCGATTTAATAGTTGTCCGTTACTGGCTGCCCTTAATGGGACCTGCATTGGGCACTATTTTACGCCGGGCAAAAAAGAACGGGCATACGCGGGTAGTATGTATTGCCGATAATATTATACCCCATGAAAAGCGTCCCGGCGATAAACCTTTTACCCGTTATTTTTTAAAGGCCTGCGATGCGGTGGTGACCATGAGTGAAAAAGTAATGGCCGACCTGCGTTTGTTTGATACCAGCAAGCCCGCCGCCCTGGTAAGACACCCGCTGTATGATAATTTTGGCAGCATTATACCATCGGCCGAAGCCCGGCAACATTTACAGATCAGCAACCCCGGTAAATTATTACTGTTCTTTGGCTTTATCCGTCAATACAAGGGGTTGGATATGTTATTGGAAGCGGTAGCCCTTTTGAAAAAACGCAATTCACCTGTTTTACCTTTTAAATTATTAATAGCCGGTGAGTTTTATGAAGATGCAGAACGCTACCATACCCTGATCAAAGACCTGGATATAGCCGACCTGCTGATATTGAAGACCGATTTTATTGCGGACAGTGAAGTAAAGTATTATTTATGTGCGGCCGATGTACTGATACAGCCTTACCGCAATGCCACCCAAAGCGGGGTAACTCCCCTGGCCTATCATTTTGAAACGCCGATGGTGGTAACCAATGTTGGCAGCCTGGCTACCCTGGTACCACACGGCAAAGTGGGCATTGTTACTGCCCCGGATGCGGCCGCCATTGCCGATGGTATTGAAACCTATTTTAAACAAGGCAAGGATTTTTTCATTCCCTATATACAGGAAGAGAAACAACAGTACAGCTGGGATAAACTGGTAAATGCCCTGGTACAGTTATAAGGTTGGCAAATAATTTTCCGTTTATTATCTTTTATAGCTGTCACCCCTGACATACCGCCGTCACTGGCCATATTTAGTTTTAGGTTGTAAAACACAGAATATGGAAATAATAAAAGACGGTAAAGAAGTTGTATATGCTAAAAACAGGAAAGCCTGGCGCAAATGGTTGTTGAAAAACGCAGAAAAGGAGACCTCGGTATGGTTGATCCTGTATCATAAAAAAAGTCTTACCCCGGGTGTTACACTTATTGAAGCAACCGAAGAAGCACTTTGTTTTGGCTGGATTGACAGTTTATGCAAAAGCCGGGATGAAGAAAGTTATTACCTCACTTTTACTCCCCGCAAAAAGACCAGCCGGTGGAGCAAACCCAATATAGAAAGAGCCGAAAGAATGATTGCCGAAGGCCTGATGATGCCGCCCGGACAAAGGGCTATTGATATGGCCAAAGCTGCCGGGAGATGGGAGCAGGCGGCAGATCCTTATCCTTTTTCAATATCAAAACTGCTGAAGTCGTTATATACTTCTATTATATAAGTATAATCGTTGCTGTTCACAAAGCCATCATGATCTATTGCTTTAAAATCCTTCCGGAAGCCGATGGTCATGGTTAAACCACGGCAGGAGAATACCTGCCCGATAGCCCCTGCCGGTATGGTAAGGTATTTTGTATGTGACCTTCCGTTCAGATCGGTCAGGTGACTGACCGTTTTTTTAAATTTTACCGCTTTCCCTTTATCGGTGAACAGGTAGGCCTGTATGGGCGCAAACTCCATAATAGATTTGTTTTACTCCCTGTAAAGTTATTATTTCCCGTTAGTTGTACGCATTTTTTTTAAACAATTGCTATATGGTAAATACAACTATTTTTGTGCTCCTGCCAGGCCCTGACGGGTAGTATTGTTGCAGCTGAAGTGTGCGACCCCGAGTTCCCTTCGAAAACCATTCGAAGTCGTCGGGGCAGGCGCAACAGTTGCCTGGCCAGGGTACGGAACGATGATAACATAAAACTAAAATATTCGACCTAGTCATATGATCTACAGAAGTAAAGCGCCCTTACGTATCGGGCTTGCCGGAGGCGGCACCGATGTTAGCCCCTACAGTGATTTGTATGGCGGCGCTATTTTAAATGCTACTTTATCCCTGTATGCCCATGCCACCATTGAGCTGCTGGATGAACCAAAAATTATTTTACGTGCCGTAGACCGGAAGGAAGAACAAAGTTTTGATTTTGCCAAAGCACTGCCTACAGATGGTACCCTTGACCTGTTAAAAGGTGTGTACAACCGTATTCAGCGTGATTATGGTATGGATGTGACCGGCTTTCGTTTGTCTACTTTTGTAGACGCGCCTGCCGGATCGGGACTGGGCACTTCCTCTACCCTGGTGGTGGCCATTGTAGGCGTATTTGCCGAGTTATTAAAATTACCCCTGGGTGAGTACGATATAGCACATTATGCTTATGAAATTGAGCGCCAGGACCTGGGCCTGGCAGGTGGTAAACAGGACCAGTATGCCGCTACCTTTGGCGGTGTGAATTATATGGAGTTTTATGAAAAAGACCGTGTAATTGTTAATCCCCTGCGTATTAAACAACGTTACCTGTTTGAGCTGGAGAATAACTTGTTATTATATTACACTTCCACCAGCCGTGAATCGGCCAAGATCATACAGCAGCAAAGTAATAATGTGGTGAACAAACAGGAAAAATCGATAGAGGCCATGCACCATTTAAAACAACAGGCCCTGATGATGAAAGAGGCTTTACTCAAAGGCCGGTTGCATGAGATAGGTGAAATCCTTGATTTTGGTTTCCAGCAGAAAAGAAAGATGGCCGAAGGCATCAGCAATAACCTGATGGATGAAATATATGAAACCGCTAAAAAATCGGGTGCAACAGGTGGTAAGATATCCGGCGCCGGTGGTGGTGGCTTTATGATATTTTATTGCCCGGGATCGAATAAACATGCCGTGATTGATGCGCTACAGCAATTTGGCGGACGCCATCGCCGTTACCAGTTTGTAGAACACGGCCTTACAACCTGGAGTATTTAACTGCATATTTGTACCTTTACAGCCATGACAAAAATTAAGGAGATCATACAGGCTTCTATACAGGTGAAGGAACAGTTGCTGGCCAACGAAACCCTAATTAACAGTATAACAGCCGTTGTTGATATTATTACAGAAGCTTTTACAAGAGGCCACCGTGTTTATTTCTGCGGTAATGGTGGCAGCGCTGCCGATGCCCAGCACCTGGCAGCCGAGTTTTCGGGAAGATTTTATATTGACCGCAAAGCCTTGCCGGCCGAAGCATTGCACTGCAATACCTCTTATTTAACAGCAGTGGGTAATGATTATAGTTACGATGTAATATATGCCCGTTTACTGGATGGCATTGGCCAGGAAGGTGATGTGCTGGTAGGGTTATCTACTTCGGGTAATTCTAAAAACATTATTAAAGCCTTTGAAGTAGCCCGTGAAAAAGGTATTACTACCGTGGGGCTTACCGGTATGACAGGCGGGTTGATGCAATCTTTAAGCGATCACTTATTGAATGTTCCTTCTACCGATACACCACGTATCCAGGAAAGTCATATTTTAATTGGCCACATTATTTGCCAGTTAGTTGAAGAAAAATATTTTGGCCGGACGGCATAATATCCACTTTTATTTATCCAAGCAATGCCTGATACTACAGACCGTTCTATACCCAATTTTAATGGCCGTGAAGCAATTATACTGGCCGGAGGCCTTGGCACCCGCCTGCGTGAAGCAGTACCCGATCTGCCTAAATGTATGGCGCCCGTAGCCGGCCGTCCTTTTTTATTTTACGTGATTAATTATTTACGCAGCCAGGGCGTACAACGTTTTATTTTTTCACTTGGGTATAAACATGAAGTGATACTGGCCTACCTGGAAAAAAGTTTTGCCTCACTTTCCTATGAGTATGTGGTAGAAGATACCCCCCTGGGGACCGGCGGTGCTATTGCCCTGGCCCTGAGCAAGGCCACAGAACCGGATGTACTGGTTACCAATGGCGATACATTATTTAAAATAAATGCTGACGAGCTATACAAACAACATACCCGCACAGCCGCATTATGCACCCTGGCCTTAAAACCCATGCAGGATTTTGAACGTTATGGCGTGGTAGAGCTGAATGATAACAACCAGGTAACCGCTTTTAAAGAAAAGCAACATTACGATAACGGCCTTATCAATGGCGGTTGTTACCTGTTGCGGGTAAAAGGTTTTAAGGCCCAAAGCTGGCCCGATAAGTTTTCGTTTGAAACTGATTTTTTAGAAAAACAATATTCACAGGGACAATTATACGGACAGGTACAACAGGCTTATTTTATTGATATTGGTATACCAGCCGATTATAACCAGGCCCAGCAGGACCTGGCCAGACCGGTGGTAGCACTGAAAGACCTGGACGCATCCTGGACCATTTTTTTAGACCGCGACGGCGTATTTAACCACGATAAAGTGGGCAGTTATGTATTTACGCCTGATGAATTCAGGTTGTACGACGGAGCCCTGGAAGCCATTAAAACCATTACTGAAAAATTTGGCCTGGTGCTGGTAGCTACTAACCAGCGTGGTGTGGGCAAGGGTTTAATGACCCTGCAGGATTTGCATGAAGTACATGCAAAAATGAAAGCCGAAATTGAAGCCGGTGGTGGCCGTATTGATCATTTTTACTACGCTACCGATGTAAGCAATTTTGACCCCATGCGTAAGCCCAACCCGGGTATGGCTTTTGCCGCCAAGAAAGATTTTCCGCAGATTGATATGAACAAGGCCATCATGGTAGGTAATAATCCCAGCGATATGCAGATGGGCCGTAATGCCGGTTTGTATACAGTTTATCTTACTACAACCAACCCGCCTTACACACTGCCCCACCCGGAGGTTGACTGGCAGTTTGAAACCCTGGCACAGTTTGCTGCCGCATTACAATAGCCCGGGTACATACTTTTTGGGCCTCATTTACGTTTAACAGGCAGTTTAACTGTTAAAATACACGCAATAAACCCGGTTAATGCGGCTTAAAAAGGCCGGTTAGCCACAGTTTGTGTAATTTTGTAGTTCCATTCAGCAGGTAAAGCCCGTAAAAAATGCAAAAAGTAAATTGTAAACTATTATCCTTTTCTTTTCTCCTGGTATGCATGAGCATATACCATATTACTGCTGCACAAAACATAACGGCAGCCGACAGGAAAAAATTACAGGTGAAAGAGGACTCCCTGGCCGAATATGCCCGGTATTTAATTACTGATACACTCACAGAAGACCGGATGGTATCGGACAGTATTTTTGTTAAAACGCTGATCCGCAGCCTGCAGATAAAAAACTCCTTTTATTACCCTTTTGATTCGGTGATAGGCGTATCCAAACTATATGCCCCCGACTCTACCTTCCGCATTTTTACCTGGAACCTGCAATATGATAATTATTACGGACGCCAGCGCGGTGCTATACAAATGCGTACCCGCGATGGCTCGCTGAAATTATTCCCCTTAAGAGATGTTTCTGAATTTACTGATGATGTGATGGACTCTGCCCGTAACCGCAATAACTGGATCGGTGCGGTGTATTACAATATCATTAAGACCGATTATAACGGAAAGAATTATTATACCTTGTTTGGTTTTGATGGTCATGGTGTACGCAGCAGTAAAAAATGGATCGAAGTATTATACTTCAATGCCAATGGTGAGCCTATATTCGGCGGCGACTTTTTCAGTTTTTCCAGCGAAGCAAGAAAACGTAATAAACCATTCCGTTTTTCCCTGGAATATAAAAAAGACGCGAGGGTGCTGGCCAATTTCCTGAAGGAAGAAAATGTTATCCTGATCGACCACCTGATATCAGAATCTGATGAGCCCGATAATCCCTGGACATTAGTGCCCGATGGCGATAATGAAGGATTCAGGTGGGAGAAAGGCAAATGGGTGCATGTTGAAAAAGTATTTGATTATAAAATAGATATGACAGGCGCCGATCCTTTTTTAGGCAAGCCACCCGTTGAAGTCCCCATACTTGATAATAAAGGAAACCGCGACGAGAAAAAACTATTGGAACAATCCATTAAGAATAAAGCAAAAGAAAAACCTCCTGTTAAAAACGATTAACATTTTAACACAATAATCATCTGCGTTTTCCATGGCCGCTATATCTTTGCAGCGCATTTTTATTTTTTGTACAATTTTTTCAGAAATATAGCCCTCTGGCTGGTGGCATTCTCTGTGCTTAACACCAGTATTGACTTTAAAGAGTTTATCCCCCTCTCACAGGCACATTATGCCGATACGGATACAGAGGATTATTATGAGATGGAAAGTATCATAGAGTTACTGGTAAGTACCACTACCGATATGGACAACCCTATACCGGATAATACCAGCGAAGACCAGCAAACAACCATTAAAAAAGTAAGCACTTTCGATTTTTCTTTTATTCCTCGTAAAGAAAAAAACAATCCCCCGGCTGATCTGGCCACAGCAAAGAAATATGCTGTTACACCAGAAAACGCCTTATTACCCCAGGGCTATGCATTAACACTGATTCAGCCTCCGGACCTTGCCTGATCAATAGCTTTATACATAATACATGGGTAGTCATTTTTGATTGACATATACCCTATAGTATTACTGTATCTGAAGCAACTACATCGCCTGCCCTATTCATTGCAGGATCATCTACATTTTTTGTTTACCCGGCTGCAGTTCCCTTTGGTTACTGTTGCACTCACAGTATTGTGACGCACTCCGTTCAGCAGCAGGAATGCCATAACCCGTATTGTTGTATAACAACAGGCTGGTGCAGGCAAGTCTGTAAACAAAAAACCAGGTGATCATATCCGGTGCAGGCATATCTATTACCGATTAAATACATTGATCAATGAAACTGGTACTCACCGTATTAAGTTGCCTGTTCGTTGCGGCATTCACCTATGCGCAACCCATCGATAGCTTACATTTAAGCGTATCGCAGGCAGAAGAAATATTTGTAAAAAAGAATTTATTGCTGGCAGCAGAACAATATAATATTGATGCGGCCAAAGCCCTGGAAATACAAGCAAAACTCTATCCCAATCCTGAATTTTCGGCCGACCTGCACGGGTACGATACCGATACCCGTAAAGTATTTTATAACAACAGGTCGGGGCAAAAAGGTTTTGCCATTGAACAACTATTATTACTGGGCGGCAAAAGAAAGAACGAAATGGCATTAGCCAAACATAATACCCAACTGGCTGTGCTGGAATTTGAAGACCTGGTACGGCAGCTTAAATACAACCTACGCACTAATTTATATACGGTGCACTTTCACTTAAAAACAGTAGAAAAATACAATAAACAACTGGTCCTGTTAGATACCATCATCAGCTCCTACCAACGCCAGGCCGAAAAAGGAAATATTCCGCTGGTAGATGTTGTAAGGTTAAAATCAACTTACATAAAACTGACCAATGATAAAAGCGAGGTATTACAAAACATACTACAGGCCCAGCAGGAATTGCAGGTATTGCTGTTAACGGATCAGTTTGTTGTTCCCGATCTTGATAATATAAACTGGCAAAACTATACCAGCCTGCCGGCACTGGATATACTACAGCAGCAGGCACTTACCCATCGCAGCGATCAGAAAATAGGTACGTTAAATAAGACCATTGCAGGACTGGAAGTAAAATACCAGAAAAGCATGGCCGTACCCGACCTCACTGCCGGTGCTGCTTACGACCAGCAGGGAGATGCTTTCCGGAACCAGTACAATATTAAACTGGGCATTCCCCTGCCTGTATGGAACCGTAACCAGGGTAATATAAAAATGGCAAAGGCAAAAGAAAAACAATCTGCCGTAAACAGCGAGCTGGTACAACAAAACCTGTTTGCCGAAACCAGGACAGCCTGGTACAACATGGGACGCAGTATTAACGAATACGATAAAACCACGGCCATTTACAATGAGGATTTTACCCATGTTTTAAAAGGCGTAAGTGATAATTTTTTAAAACGAAATATCACCTTGCTGGAGTTTGTCGATTTTTTTGAATCCTACAACGAAACAACAGCAGAATTATACCGGGTACAACAACAGCTGATCACCGCTGCCGAAACTATCAACTATGTAACGGCATCACCGGTATTTTAACAGGTTTTAACTACACTTATAAAAGCAAACAATCAAATGAGAACGAATATCAACATATTATTTTTTGTATTGGCAACAACCGTATTTGCCTGCAAAAGCAAACAGGCCGAAGAGCCTGTAAATCCCAATATCCTGTCCGACACCATGATCGCCAAAGCGGCTTTTGATACTGTGATCAGTGAAACCGTAAACAGTAACCTGAAACTTTATGGTAAAATAACTGCCGATAATAACAAATTATCGCAGGTGTTTCCTGTTGTAGGAGGTTATGTATCCAAAGTAAATGTAGAGCTGGGCGATTATGTAAAACAGGGCCAGGTATTAGCCGTGATGCGCAGTGAGGAAGTGGCAGGCTACGAAAATCAACGGCTGGATGCGGTCAATGATATTGCCCTTGCAGAAAAGAACCTGCAGGTGGCCAGGGACCTGTTTGAAGGTAAACTGAGTTCCGAAAAAGAAGTGGTAGCGGCTGAAAAAGAACTGGAAAAATCAAGAGCCGCTTTACAAAGGATCAAAGAAGTATATAGTATTTACGGGTTAAGTAAAGGATCCATTTATAATGTAAGCTCCCCCATCAGCGGTTTCATCATTGAAAAAAATGTAACGCCAAATATGTTGCTGCACAGCGAGAATGTGAGCAATCTTTTTTCGGTGGCACAGATCAACGAAGTATGGGTAATGGCCAATGTAAATGAAAGTGATATTGCTGCTATTCAACAGGGCATGACCGCCACCATTAAAACCATCAGTTACCCTGACAGGGTATTTACCGGTAAGGTGGACAAGATCTTTAACATGCTTGACCCGGAGACCAAGACCATGAAAGTAAGAATACGTATTGCCAACGATGACCTGGCATTAAAACCCGAAATGAGTGTTACGGTTTCACTGCAATACAGGGAGCATAAGGAAATGTTAGCAGTTCCCTCCAGGGCCATCATTTTTGATAAAAGCAAAACATGGGTATTGGTATACCGGAACAGGAATGATATTGAAATAAGGGAAGTGCGTATTTACAAACAAACGGATGAAACAACTTATATAAAATCCGGGCTGGAACCCAACGAAGTGATCGTTACCCAAAACCAGTTATTGATCTATACCGCCTTAGGGGGTTAGGTAATTATTGATATTTCAAATCTGCTATCTGATGTCTTATATCTCAAGTCTGAAGTCTAATATCTGATGTCCGAAGTCTGCTATCTGAAGTCTGAAATCTGATGTCCGAAGTCTATTCTACGCAAACAAAAAATTACCATGAACAAATTCATAAAAAATATAATTGCCTTCTCCCTTAAAAACAGGTTCTTCACCTTCTTCTGGGTGTTGATCGTGTTGA
Source organism: uncultured Terrimonas sp. (assembly GCA_964445775.1). Classification (GTDB taxonomy): domain Bacteria; phylum Bacteroidota; class Bacteroidia; order Chitinophagales; family Chitinophagaceae; genus Terrimonas. The sequence goes on along the minus strand of CAYUMH010000013.1, from coordinate 687 downwards.
TAGCGGGCATATACAGTTATTCAAAAATACCAATTGAAGCTTTTCCCGATGTAACCAATACACAGATCATTATTGTTACGGAATGGAGCGGCCGCAGCGCCGAGGAAGTGGAACGTTTTGTTACCACCCCCATTGAAGTTTCGATGAACAGTGTACAAAAAAAATCAAGCATACGTTCGGTCACCATGTTTGGCCTGTCGGTTATTAAAATCATCTTCGACGATGAGGTAGAAGATTTCTTTGCCCGGCAACAGGTCAATAACCAGTTGCGCAATGTACAATTACCGGACGATGTAGAGCCGGATGTACAGCCGCCCTATGGTCCTACCGGAGAAATATTCCGTTATACCTTACAAAGTGATAAACGGGATACCCGCGATCTGCTTACCTTACAAAACTGGGTGGTGGACCGCCAGCTCAGGGCTGTGCCCGGTGTAGCCGATGTAGTGGCTTTTGGCGGTCAGGAAAAGATATACGAGATCAGTGTGGACCCGGTAAGACTACAGAAGTTTAACCTTACCCCCTTGCAGGTATTTGAAAAAGTATCGGGCAGCAACCTGAATGTAGGCGGTGATATTATTGAAAAAAACGGCCAGGCTTATGTAGTACGCGGCCTCGGCTTATTAAGTTCTACCGCAGATATTGAGAACACCATCGTAGACAGTGAAAACGGCAGCCCTGTGCTGG